>JAYZQJ010000061.1:0-33498 GCA_036149055.1 Myxococcota bacterium
GCCAACCCGCCGGTTCGATCCCCGCGGCACCCGACGACGTTCGAATCCGCGGCACCGGGCGAGGTTCGATCCCGCGGCAGCGGGCGGCCAGCTCGCGCGGTAGCGCGAGCGCGAGCCGCAGGGGACCCAGCGCCCCGCGCTGGGGTCGGGGCCGAGCGGAGCGAGGGCCCGGAGTGGGTGGGGGGGCCCCGCGGAGGAGGCGCAGCGATGTTTGCGGAGGGCGAAGCCCGGAGCGAACATCGTTGTGCCGCCGCAGCGGGGGGGCGGGGGCGGACCCGCCCCTGCCGAAAAAACTCAGAAGTCGCCGAACAGGTCGGCGATGTGCACGTCGAGCGCGGACGCGATCTTGTAGAGCGAGCTGATGGAGGCGCTCGACTCGGCGCGCTCGATCTGGCTGAGGAGCGAGACGCTGAGGCCGGTGCGGCGGCTCATCTGCTTCAGGGTGAGGCTGCGGCCCTTGCGCAGGCCGCGAATGGTCTCGCCGATGAAGCGGTGGAGGTTCTCCTCCGGCGTCCGCACGAGGCCCTTCTTCTTCATCACGCGATCGAGGACCTCGCGGAACTCGTCGGGGTTGAAGGGCTTCTTGAGGTAGTCGACCGCGTCGAGCTTGATGGACTGCACGGCCGTCTCCAGCGAGGGGAAGCCCGTGAAGATCACGACCGCGATGTCGCTGTCGATCTTCCGGATGCGCTGGAGGAGCTCGATGCCATCCATCTTCGGCATCATGAGGTCGAGGACGACGAGGTGATAGCCACCCTTCTTGACCTCTTCCTCGACCCGCTCGGGGTCGGTCTCGGTGGTGACTTCGAAACCATCCTTCGCGAGGAAGGTCTCCATGTAGTCACAGATCGCCGGGTCGTCGTCGACGACCAGCACTCGTACGGCAGGAATCGCCTTGGCCATGCTCGAACGTCCCTCCCCGGACGGATCCGCACACGCTGTTGTCAGCTGCCGGCTCTCGTCGAACCGGCCAAGGGAAGCAACTCGGGGCGAGAGGATTCGAACCTCCGACCTCATGGTCCCGAACCATGCGCGCTACCAGACTGCGCTACGCCCCGGAAAGGAGCGGGACGATAGCATCGGGTCCCCCCCTGTCAAGCGCTGTCCCGTCCGTTCTGGGTGGATTTCACGTCTCTGTCCGCGGACGGCGCCAGCGCACGATCTGATAGCCGTCGACGTCGCCGAGCCAAGGGCCGGTGCGGCACACCCCGTCGGCGTCGGTGTGCTCGTCCGAAACGCGAACGAAGTCGGGGTGTTCGGACTCGAACGCGTCGGCCACCGAGGGGCCCTCCTCGCGGGTGAGCGAGCACACCGCGTAGACGAGCAATCCGCCGGGGCGGGTCAAGGTGGCCGCGGTGGCGAGCAGCTTGGCTTGCAGCGCGGCGAGTCGGGCGGGATCCGCGGGGGTGAGGCGATGCGCCAGCTCCGGCCGGCGGTGCACGGTGCCGAGCCCGCTGCAGGGCGCGTCGAGCAGCACGCGGTCGAAGCTCTCCGGCTCCAGCCCGCCGGCGCCCACCGCCAGATCGACCGCGCGCGCGCCCACGTCGGGCAGCCCGAGCCGCCGCCGCTCGGCGTCGAGGCGATCGAGCTTCTCCTCGTAGAGATCGGCGGCCTCGACCCGCCCCTCCGCGCCGACCCGCTCGGCCAGCGCCAGGGTCTTCGTCCCGTGGCCGCAGCAGAGATCGGCGACCCGCTCGCCCGGCTGCGCGCCGACCAGCTCGACGATGTGCTGCGAGCCGACCTCCTGGACCGCGAAGCGCCCCTCGGCGTAGCCCGGCAGCGCGCGCGCGTCGCCGGCGCCGCGGACGAGCAGGCCCCGCGAGGTGAACGACGCCCGCTCGATCTCGGCCTCGGGCGCCGCCTCGCGCAGCGCCTCGCGCAGCGCCTCGGGATCGACGCCGACCGCGCGCACGCCGAGCGGCGGAGGCAGCCGGCGGGCGCCGAGCACCTGAGCCGCGCGCTCCTCGCCGAGCGACGCCCGGAACCGCTCCTCGATCCAGCGGGGGACCTCGGTGCGATCGGGCGGCGACGGATCGTCCGGGCGCTCGGCCGCGATCTTGCGCAGCACCGCGTTGGCCACCCCGGCGAGCCTCGGGCCGCGCTCCCCGCGGACCACGCTGACGGTGTCGTTCACCACCGCGTGCGGCGGCACCCGGGAGAGATGCAGCAGCTGATAGGCCCCGCAGCGGAGCGCCGCGTGCAGCCACGGGTCGGTCTTGTTCGGCCGCTTGAGCCGCGCCGCCAGCGCCCGGTCGATCGACGGCAGCGCGCGCAGCGTGCCGTAGACGATCTCGGTGGCGAGGCCGGCGTCGCGGCGGTCGAGGTGGGCCCGATCGATCTCGGCGTCGAGCGCCGGCGTCGCGTACGCGCCCTCGGTCAGCACGCGGAAGATCACGCGGGTCGCGACCCAGCGGGAGGGGGAGGCTTTGCTCATGAGTCCTCGAAGGCCTCGACGATGTACGGCCACTGGCGCTCGAGATCGTTCTTGAAGGCGAGCACCATGAGGATCACGAGCAGCGCGAGGCCCACCATCGAGGCGTACTCGCGGACCCGCGTCGACACCGGCCGGCGCGCCGCCGCCTCGATGAAGAAGAAGAGGAGGTGGCCTCCGTCGAGCATCGGGATGGGCAGGAGGTTGATCAGCCCGAGGTTGATGCTGATCAGGGCCATGAGGCTGAGGTAGTTGGTCGCCCCCTCGCGCGCCGCCGCCTCCGTCGCCTCGAAGATGCCGAGCACGCCGGTCAGCTCGTTCAGCGGCAGCCGCCCCTGGAAGAGCCGCACCACCGAGTAGACGGTCATCTCCACCAGGTCGGCGGTGACCCGGAAGGACTGGTCGAGCGCGTAGCCGATCGGGCTGGGGTTCGGGACCGGGGCGTCGAGGGTCGTCGGCCGCCAGTGGCCCAGGGTCGCGAGGTGACGGCCGGTCTCGGCGTCGAGCACCAGCACCCGCTGATCGCTGTCCTGGTTGGTCACCGAGCGGGCCGCGCGGAGGCGGTAGCGGCGGGTCACGAGCTGATCGCCGCGCCGCCAGCCGAGCTCCTGGGGCGTGTTGCCGGTCACCTCGACGTCCTCGACGAACGTCGCCCAGAGCCGGATCGGGACGCCGTCGACCGAGACCAGCCGGTCACCCGGGCGCACCCCGCCTTCATAGTCGTTGGCCCGCGCGGTGACGTGGGCGACGTAGAGATCGGACTCCTCGATCCCGGCGCGCGCGAGCCCGGACCCCGGGCCCGGCTCGGGGGTCAGCGTGGCGACGTGAGGCTCGTAGACCTCCATCTCCACCAGCCCGCCCAGGGCGCCCTCGACCCGGGTCGGCCGCATGTAGGTCACCGGCACCATCGCGCCGCGGTTCGGCCCGAGGAGCCGCTCGAGATCGATCCAGCGATCCACCGGCTCGCCGGCCGCGCTGATGATCCGATCGAAGCTCCGCAGCCGGGCGGCCGCGGCCGGGCTCGACGGCGAGGTGACGCCGATGACCGCGAGCGGGTGATGGGGCTTGATGCCGACGCGGCCGACCTCGTCGACGAGGTCGAGAGGCCGCCGCGACCGGGCCAGGAACGGGGTGACGGTCACCGTGCGCCGCTCCTCGCCGCGCTCGACCACCAGCTCCACCGGCTCCTCCGGGTGCGCCTCGATGATGCGGGCGAGCTCGTAGAAGGTGGTGACGTCCTCGCCGTCCGCCCGGACCACCCGGTCGCCCGGCTCGAGCACTCCGTCGGCCGGCCGGTCGGGGAAGACGGTGCCGATGACCGCGGGGACCGACTGCGCGTCGCCGAGGTAGACGACGAAGAACAGCCCGATGGGCAGCAGCAGGTTCATCGCCGGCCCGGCGACCACGATGATCGTGCGCTTCCAGAGCGACTGCTGGGAGAACGCCCGGCCCTCGTCTTCGGGGCGGACCTCGTCGTAGGGGCTCTCGCCGAGCATCCGGACGTAGCCGCCGAGCGGGAAGGCGGCGATCACGTACTCGGTCCCGCCGCGGGTGAACCCGGCGATGCGCGGGCCGAAGCCGAGCGAGAACTTCAGGACCCGGACGCCGAAGAACTTCGCCCACGCGAAGTGACCGAGCTCGTGCACGAACACGAGCACGCCGACCAGGACGATGAAGTAGACGACCTCCACGGGGAGGAGGTCCTACCTCTGATCGGGCTCCGGCGCATGCACCGCCACGCGATCGCCCCCCGCGCCCTTGGCCCGGTAGAGCGCCTCGTCGGCCCGGCGGAGCAGCTCGAGCGCGGTCCCGCCGTCCGCGGGATAGAAGGCCAGGCCGCCCGAGACCCGCACCTTCAGCGGCTCCGCGTCGTGCATGAAGGGCGTCTCGGCCACCGCGCGGCGGATGGCCTCGGCCAGCTCGTGCGCCGCCTCCGCGGCCAGCCCGGGCACCGCGATCCCGAACTCGTCGCCGCCCAGCCGGCAGGCCAGCGCCCGGTCGAGCCGGCGGGTCTGCAGCACCGCCCGGACCAGCCCGCCGACCTCGCTGATGACCCGCGAGCCGACCAGGTGCCCGTGCATGTCGTTGATCGGCTTGAGGCGATCGACGTCCAGGACGAGCATCGAGAGCGTCTCGTCGTTGCGCGCCGCCGCGTCGAGGGCGCCGCTGAGCTCGATGTCGAACTTCCGCCGGGCGAGCAGGCCGGTCAGGTCGTCCATGTAGAGCCGCTCGAGCACGGCCTCGTCGTAGGCCTGCTCGACCGGGTCGTGCACCTCGAAGCGCACCACGGTGCCGCCGAGGATGATCTGGTCGTCGGGGGTGAGCATCAGCTCCTTCACCCGCATGCCGTTGACCTCGGTGCGCCGCTCACCGGTCAGGTCGACGACCACCCAGCCCCCGTCCTTCGGCTCCACCCGGGCGTGATGCCAGTCGACCTCGGGATCGAAGAGCATCAGGTCCGCCTCGGGGTCCCGGCCGACGATCGCGGGCGCCTCCAGGAGGATGCGCTGGCCGACCTGCGGCCCCGTCAAGACGACGAGCACGGGTTTGGGCCCTCCGCCCTTCGCGAAGAGCGACGACGCGTCCACCGCCTCGGGGATGGTGGGACGCCCCCCGCGATCGCCCGGGTCGGTCACGCGTGGACTCTACACGGAAGCCGACGCGGTATCGAGGATGGGGACAGGGAAAGCCCCGTCAGCGGCGTCCGGGCGGTCGGGCGTGTATGCTCGCGGCCTCTTGCGGGTCTCCGGCGGACAGCGCCCTGTCGCCCTGATCGCGTGCGCGTCCTTGCTCTCGGCGTGCACGGACGGCGACGCCCTGCGCGTGTTCGCCGCCGCGTCGGTCGGCCAGGCGATGGAGGAGGCGGGCGAGGCCTGGACCGCGCGGAGCGGCGTGGAGGTCCGGGTGACCGCGGCCGGCAGCCAGGTGCTGAGGCGGCAGATCGAGGCCGGCGCCCCCGCCGACGTCTACGCCCCGGCGAGCTTCGCGCACCTCGAGGGCGCGGTCTCCGAGCGGCTCGAGGCGCCGGCGCTGCTCGGCTGCAACCACCCGGTGGTGGTGGCCCGACCGGGCTCGTCGGTGCGCGCGCTCTCCAGCCTCGACCGGGCCGAGCGCATCGTGCTCGGCGCGCCCGAGGCCCCGATCGGCGCCTACGCCGACGCGATCCTCGCGCGGGCCACCGAGCGCTACGGCGAGGCCTGGCGCCGGCGCGTGGACCGGCGCGTGGTCTCCCGCGAGATCGACGTGCGGCAGGTGCTGACGAAGGTCCAGCTCGGCGAGGCCGACGCGGCCATCGTCTACGCGAGCGACGCGGCCGGATCCCCCCTGCGGGTGGCGCGCATCCCCGACGGGCTCGAGGTGGAGGCCCGCTACCCGGTCGCGGTGGTCGCCGACGCGCCGGCCGAGGCGCGAGACTTCGCGCGCTGGCTCCGAGAGGACGGCTTCGCGCACCTCGAGCGCCACGGCTGGACCCGCTGCGAGGCCGCCCCGTGACCGACGCGCTGCGCATCGCCGCGAAGGCGCTCGGCTTCGCCCTCGTCCTCTTCCTGCTGCTGCCCTTCGTGGCGCTCGCGCTCACGCTGTCGGCGGGGGACTACACGGCGGCGGTGGACCGCGGGCTCTGGGAGGCGCTCTTGCTGAGCCTCGGGAGCACGACGATCGCGGCCGCGGTGCTGGTGCTGAGCGGGACGCCGCTCGCCTGGTGGCTCGCGCGGCGGAGCGGCTGGCTCGCGCGCCGGATCGAGGGCCTCGTCCGCCTCCCCGCGGTGACGCCGCCGGCGGTGGCGGGCGTCGCGCTCCTCGCCGCGTTCGGGCGCGCCGGGCTCTTCGGCGAGGCGCTGAGCGAGGCGGGGATCGGCATCCCCTTCACCCTGGCCGCCGTGGTGCTCGCCCAGCTGTTCGTGGCCGCGCCGTTCTTCGTGCTCCCGGTCGCCGACGCCTTCCGCGAGGTCGACGACGAGCTCCTCTGGACGGCCCGGAGCCTCGGCACCGGGCCGGCGGCCGTGTTCTTCCGGGTGGTGCTCCCGATGAGCGCGCCGACCTTCGTCGGCGGCCTCGCGATGGCCTGGGCGCGAGCCCTGGGCGAGTTCGGGGCGACGCTGGTGTTCGCCGGCAACCTCCCCGGCGTCACCCAGACCCTGCCGATCGCGATCTACACCGAGATGGAGGGCGACCTCGGCCCGGCGCGGGTGATGGCACTCGTCCTGCTCGGCTTCGCGCTCCTGCTCTTCGCCGCCCTGCGCACCGCGCGCGTGGAGCGCGTCCTGGGGAAGAGGACCTGATGCTCGAGGCGCGCGTGACGGTCCGCCAGGGCGAGTTCCTGCTGGAGGCTGAGCTCACCTGCCGCGGCACGACGGTGGTGATGGGCCCGAACGGCGCCGGCAAGTCCACCCTGCTGCGCGCCCTGCTCGGCGCGGTGCGCCCCGAGGCCGGCCGGATCGTCTACGGCCGCGAGATCCTCTTCGACGACGCGCGCGCCATCGACAAGCCCCCCGAGGAGCGCGGCATCGCCTACGTGCCCCAGGGCTACGGCCTCTTCCCCCACCTCGACGTGCTCGACAACGTCATGTTCGGCATCCGGCGCGGCCGCCGCCAGGAGCGCATCGTGCACGCGCTGTCGATCCTCGAGGACCTGGAGGTCCGAGAGCTCGCCCGCCGCCGCCCCTCGGAGCTGAGCGGCGGCGAGCAGCAGCGCGTCGCCCTCGCCCGCGCGGTCGCCTCGTCGCCCCGCGTGCTCCTCCTCGACGAGCCGCTCAGCGCGCTCGACCAGGCGGCCCGCCCCCGCGTCCGCCGCTTCCTCGCCGACTGGCTCCGCGGCACCCGCCTTCGCACGGTGCTGGTGACGCACGACGCGAGCGACGCCCGGGAGCTCGCCGACGAGCTGGTCGTGCTCGAGGGTGGCCAAGTCGTCCAGCGAGGCACCCCCGACGCCATCGCCTTCCGCCCCACGACCGAGTTCGTGGCCGCCCTCACCGCCGGCCTGATCGAGCGAGACCACCGCTCGGTGCCCCCTCCCGGGATGCTCACCGAAGACGAGTAGTCCGGGAACCTTCGCGGAGCGGCGCTGTCCGACGGCGGTCGGCCGTCGGGTCGGCGGAAGGAGCGACATGCGGGTTCTCTCTCTGTTCATCGGCCTCCTCGCCCTCGGCGGGCTGGCCTCGCCGGCGGCGGCGCAGGACGACGTCGAGTGCCACGAGGTCCGCCCGGGGCAGATCCAGTGCGGCACCCAGACGATCTACGGGCGGCGGCACGGCCCGCAGGGGGCGCTGCTGATCCCGCGCGCCCGCGAGCGCTACGAGGCGCCGCCGCTGGTGCGCCGCGATTTGCCGCGCGAGGTGCGCCGGTCGGTGCGCCGCACGCCGTTCTGATCTCTCCGTGCTACACGAGGGCGTGAGCTCGTACGACGCCCTCCGCGAGAAAGTCGACGCCTTCGCCCACGCGGTGAGCGCGCGCCGCGAGGACGTGGTCTGCCGGGCCGGGTGCAGCGGGTGCTGTCACGCCAAGCTCTCGCTCTGCGACGTCGAGGCCGACGCGCTCGCCGACGCGGTGCGCGCGCTCCCGGCGGAGGCGCGCCAGGCGCTGACCGCGCAGCTCGAGCGGCCCGACGACGATCGCTGCGCCCTGCTCGACGACGACGGGCGCTGCGCCGCCTACGCAGGTCGCCCGCTCGTGTGCCGCACCCAGGGGCTCCCGCTCCGTTATCCCGCGGGGACCGTGCCGGTCGACGCGGTGCGGGCCTCGGCGGGCGGGGACGTCACCTGGTGCCCCCTCAACTTCGAGGACACGCCACCGGAGGCGCACGACGTGCTCGACGCCGAGCGGGTCGATCTGATGCTCGCGCTGATCAACCGCGACCATTCCGCCACACCGACCCGGCGGACGTCGATCGCGACGATCGTGCGTCGAGCGCTCGCGGGCGAACATCGCGATTGAAGCCTTCGCGCGGACCGTGCTTCAATCCCGACTCCCCAGAGGCTCATGGAGACCCACGAAAGCAAATCCGAGAGCGCGCAGCGCGCGCGCGTCGAGCGAGAGCTCCACAACGGCGCGCGGCTCGCGGTAGAGGTCGAGGGGCAGGACGCGCAGCGGCTCGCGGAGCGGGCGGCGGCCCTCGCCGAGCAGGCGGCGCCGGCGCCCGAGCCCGACGACGACGAGGCCCAGCGGGCCTACGCCGGCATCGTCGGAGGCAGCGCCCCGATGGCGACGCTCTTCCGCATGCTGGAGCGGATCAAGAACAGCGACGCGACGGTGCTCGTCCTGGGGGAGAACGGCACCGGCAAGGAGCTGGTCGCGCGCGCCATCCACGCGCAGTCCCGCCGCACGAACAAGGCCTTCGTGGCCACCAACTGCAGCGCGTTCAACGACAACCTCCTCGAGAGCGAGCTCTTCGGCCACCGCCGCGGCAGCTTCACCGGCGCGGTCGCCGACAAGCCCGGGCTCTTCACCGTCGCCGACGGCGGCACCTTCTTCATGGACGAGGTCGGCGACATGTCGCCGGCGCTCCAGGTCAAGCTCCTGCGCGTGCTGCAGGAGGGCGTCTTCATGCCGGTCGGCGGCACCGAGACGAAGAAGGTCGACGTCCGCATCATCGCGGCCACCAACCGCGATCTGTCCTCGATGGTGAAGGAGGGCAGCTTCCGCGAGGACCTCTACTACCGGCTGCACGTCGTCAGCCTGAAGGTGCCCCCGCTCCGCGAGCGCCGCGGCGACATCCCGCTCCTGATCGAGCACTTCCTCGGGGAGCTGGGCGAGCGCGACGGGCTCTCCAAGGTGCTCACCCAGCGCGCGCTCGAGCAGCTGATGGCGCACGACTGGCCCGGGAACGTGCGCGAGCTCGAGAACGAGATGGAGCGGCTCTGGGTGCTCTCGGGCGAGGACAAGGTGATCGACGACGATCTGCTGAGCCCGAGCATCAAGCAGAAGCGGCGCTTCAGCCCGGAGTCGGCGCCGAAGACGGCGGAGGCGACGCCCGCCGCGTCGTCCGAGCCCGAGGCGCTCGGCAAGACGCTGCCGGAGGCGGTCGAGGCGCTCGAGCGCCGGATGATCGCCGACGAGCTCCACCGGAACAAGGGCAACAAGACGCGGACGGCGGAGGCGCTCGGCATCAGCCGACGCAACCTCATCCGCAAGGTTCAGGGGTACGGATTGGAGGACGCGGGCAAGAGCGGTCGCTCGCGCGGGGGGACCTGACATGTCCGGCGTGGTGCTGATCGCCGAGGGCGATCCTTTCAATCTCCGCCTGCTCGAGGAGCTCTGCGAGGAGGCGGGCTTCGACGTGGTCACCGCCGACAGCGGCGAGACCGCGCTCAACGTGGTGGCGCGACAGCGCCCCGGCCTGATCGTGCTCGACGCGGGCCTGCGGAGCGACGACGGCGCGGAGGTGCTCGAGGTCCTGCAGTCCGACGCGACGCTCGCCTCGATCCCCGTGCTGCTGACCACCGGCGCCGACGACGAGGAGAGCCGCAAGCGCGGCCTCGAGCTCGGCGCGTCCGACTTCGTCGCGCGGCCGTACCGGGTGTACGAGGTCGAGCAGCGCATCAAGAACCTGCTGCGGCTCGCCGAGGCCGAGCGGGCCGCCGAGCGCGCGCGCAGCTCGCTGACGAGCGATCCCGCGCTCGACAAGGACCCGATCACGCACGCGGGCGGGCCCGGTCAGCTCCGGATCAGCCTGGAGTACGAGGCCACCCGCGCGGTCCGGTACCGCCACTCGCTGACCTGCCTCGTGCTCCGCGTGCACAACTTCGACGCGATCGTGGCGGCGAGCGGCGAGGGCACGGGCCACGGCCTGCTCGTCCAGCTGGCCAACGGCCTCCGCATCGCGATCCGCGCCATCGACCACCTCTTCCGGAGCGACACCGACGAGTTCACGCTGCTGCTGCCGGAGACGGACGCGAGCGAGGCTCGGGTGGTGATCGATCGCCTCCGCGGTCAGGTGGCCGACGGGAGCCTCGTCGGCCCCGCGATCGAGCCGTCGCCGGAGCTCGGCCTGGGGCAGGCGTCGATCGTGCCGGAGGGACCGATCACCGACGGGGAGCGGCTCTGGCAGGCGGCGCGCGAGGGGATCCTCCCGCTGGCCTGACGTCGCGATCGACAAGGCCGCGGCGGAGGCCTACCCTGAGCTTCAGGAGGAAACCCTCGTGACCACCTCGAACGCGCTCGTCGACACCCTCTCTCCGACCCCCGCCGATCCGAGCGAGAGCCCGGAGCGTCCGCTCGAGACCCGACTCGGGGAGGCGCTCGGCCGCATCGCCGAAGACGCCCGCGACGCCGCCGAGCGCTACGCGCGCGACACCGAGGTCCCCGAGGGCGGCGAGTAACGCCGCGCGGGCGATGCGTCGCGTCGCCGGGATCGAGCAAGAGTACGCGATCCGCTACTCCCCGGTCGGCGGGGAGGGACGGCCGAGCCATCGGCGCGTGTTCCTGGCCTTCCTCCGCACGCTGTCGGAGGAGCTGCAGCCGGGGATCGTCGCCGAGGAGCGCCTCGACGAGCTGGAGGCGGCCCCGACGCCGGGCATGGGCGCCTTCGTCCTGAACGGCGGGCGCGTCTACTACGAGGCCCTGTCGAAGGCGCCCGACGGCGGGCTCATCGAGCTCGCGACGCCCGAGTGCCGGGGCGCCAACCAGCTGCTGGTCTACGAGCGCGCGCAAGACGCGCTGCTGCGCCGGGCGCTGCCCGGGATGCGCCGCCGGCTCGCGCGGGCCGGCTATCCGGGCGAGCTGGATCTCCTGAAGAACTGTCGCGACGCGGCCGGGCACGTGTACGGCACCCAGGAGAACGTCGAGGTGGAGGTGGCCCGGGGGCCGGCGCTGCTCGCCTACCGCGCGCTCGCCGCGCTGCTGCTCCCCTGGCCGATCGCGCTCACCCTCGCGCTCTGGGCGATCCTGATCTCGGTCGCGCTGGTCGTCTGCGGGCTGCTCCTCGCGCTCGGCCTCGTCTACGTGACGATCGCGCTGGGGCTCGGGGCGCTGGGGCTCGCCGGCGTCCGCGCCCGGCGCGCCTGGAGCCTCCTGGATCGCGCGCTGGCCTGGCCCGACCGGCACCTCGGCGTGACGCTGCGCGGGCGCGATCATCGCGGCGCGGTCCTGCTCCACCGCTTCGACCACGCGATGTCCTACGCCTTCGCGACGCCGCACCTCGTGCTCGCGCGGCTCTTCCTCTTCGGCCGGGTGCGGCGCGACCTCGGCGGCCTGCTCGCCTCGCGGGTGGTGCTCTCGGGCGCGGGCGTGCGGCGGGACGACGGCGGCTTCGGTCTGTCGGAGAAGGCCGACGCGATCGGGGCGCTGCAGCGCTGGCACCTCGGGACGGCGCGCGCGATCCTCGATCCCGTCGAGAGCTACCGCGCGACCCAGGGCCTCGTCGCGCTCCGGGTGCGGCAGGTGGGGCGGCTCTTCGCGCGGCGGCAGCGGCTGCAGCTCGGGTGCTCGGACGCGAGCCTCGCCGAGGTCGGCGGCCTGCTGAAGATCGGCACCCTCCTCGAGGCCCTCGCGCTCTCGGACGACGGCGCGCTCGCCGATCTCCCCCGCCCGCGCGATCCGGTCGCCGCGCTCCGCGCGTTCAGCGCCGACCCGAGCCTCACCGCGCGCGTGCCGATGAGCGACGGCGCGCCGCGCACCGCGCTCGAGATCCAGCGGCTCTACCTCGAGCGCGCCGAGGCCGCCGGGGGCGCGGTCGATCCCGAGCGCCTCGAGATCCTCCGGCTGTGGCGCGAGTCCCTCGACGCCCTCGAGCGGGACCCGCGCAGCCTGTTCGGGCGCATCGACTGGGTGACCAAGCGCGAGCTGATCGCGCGGTGCGCGGACGACGACGCCTCGGCCACCAAGGTGGCCCTCCGGTACGCCGAGCTCGAGGGCGGCTACTTTCGCGCGCTCGAGCGAGACGGGCTCACCGATCGCGTGCTCGACGACGCCGAGATCGAGCGCGCGGTCACCGAGGCCCCGAGCGACACCCGGGCCTTCGCCCGCGCCCGGCTGGTGCGACGCCTCGCGCGCGAGGGCGGCCCTCGCGAGATCGGCTGGGATCGCGTCCGGGTCGGCCCCCGCTTCCGGGGGAAGGTCATCTTCCTCTTCGGGGAGTGACCGCGGCTCAGGGGCAGGAGCGGCCCCAGGACTCGAGGCGCGCGCGGACCTCGCCGATGGCGGGGTGATCGGGGACGAGGCGGCAGAAGCGCTGGTAGTCCCGGATGGCTTGTTGACGCTCACCCGCCGCGTCGTAGCAGTCGCCCCGGCGACGGAGCGCGATGGCCGGGGCGCCGCCGCGGATGGCCTCGTCGAGGATCCGCACGCAGCGCTGGGCGTCGCCGCCGCGCATCGCGCTTCGAGCCTGTCGCAGCGCCTCCGTCGGGGTGAGCGGGCCGGGCGCCGCCTCCTCGCGCGGCGGGCTCGGGGCGCGGCGCTCGCCGAAGCCGGGGAGGAAGTCACCGGGATCCGACGTCTCGGCGGGCGCGCGCTCCTCCGGCGCGTCGGCCTCGGTCGTCGGCGCGGCGCGGCGCTCCTCGCGCGGCTCGGCGCGAGCCCGACGGGCGCGACGCGGCGTGGGCTCGGGCTCCTCCTCCGCCTCCGGCGCAGGCTCCTCCGTGGTCGGCTCGGGGAGCTCGGCGCCCTCGACCGGCGCCTCCTCCGGGACGACCTCGACCGGCGCCTCTTCCTCCGGCGTCTCCTCCACCGCCGTCTCGGCCGGCGGCGGCTCCTCCTGGGAGCGCTCGTAGAAGTAGAGCCCGGCGATCACGAGGCCGGCGCTCGCCGCGCCCGCGAGCAGCGCGCCGAGCACGAGCAGCCAGCGCCCGCCCTTCTTGGGGATCGCGCTCGCGGGGATCGGCGTGCCGTCCCAGCCGGAGCTCGAGACGGCCGGCGCCGACGGGATCGACGCGCGCTGCGAGGCGTCCATCATCTCCGTCTGCGCGACCCGTCGCTTGGGCGCGGGCGGCTCGGGGAAGGACTCGACCTCGAACGGGGTCTCGCGGGTGGCCGGCATCGCGCGGCCCTCTTCCGGGGAGCGCGTGTCGGGGATCTTCGGCTTGGCGGGCAGCGCGGGGCCCGGCGCCGGCGGCACGGGAGCCCCGGCGACCGCGCCCATCGCCGCGGTGGCCCCGTAGGCCAGCTCGCTGCGATCGGGCGCCGGCGTCAGGCCGCTGAACGTCCCGATCGGCAGCTTGCCGCCCTCGTCGGGCGCGGGCGGAGGGTTCGTCGCCGGCACGCCGGCGTCGGGCGGCGGCACGCTGGCCACCTTCATGCCGCCGAACGCCTGGGTCGCGAGCCCTCGGCGCTGCTCCGAGCGGACCGCGGACACGCCCCCGACCGCGTCGATGTAGGCCTCGGCGAGCTGCATCGCGGTGTCGTGACGCGCGGTGCGGGTGCGGGACATCGCGCGCATCACCACCGCCTCGACCGCCTCGGGCACGTCCGGGCGCGCCGAGCGCAGCGGCACCACCTGGGCGTTGAGGATCGCGATGATGAGATCGGTCGGCGTCGAGGTCAGGAACGGCGGCCGGCCGGCGAGCGCCTCGTAGAGGATCACCCCCAGCGCGTAGACGTCGACCCGCCCGTCGACGTCGGGCTCGGCGCCGAGCTGCTCGGGGCTCATGTACCGCGGCGTGCCCAGGATCTCGCCCGTCTGGGTGAGCTTCTCGCTCCCGTAGACCTTGGAGATCCCGAAGTCGAGCAGCTTGACCTGCACCCCGTGCGCGGTGGGACAGAGGAAGATGTTGTCGGGCTTGAGATCGCGGTGGACGATGCCCCGCGCGTGCGCCGCGTGGAGCCCGGCGCAGGTGCCGGCGACGATCGGCGCGAGCTCGGTGGGGTCGAGCGGGCCCCGCCGCATGCGCGATCCGAGCGTCTCCCCCTCGAGCAGCTCCATGATCACGAAGACCGCGCCGTCGTCGAGCTCGCCCCAGGACTCGACCGAGACGATGGCCGGGTTGTCGAGCTCGCTGAGGACCTGGCCCTCGCGCTTGGTGCGCTCCACCGCCTCCGGCTTGGCGGCCACGTCGGCGTGCAGGACCTTCACCGCGACGCGACGGCCGCTCTCGGTGTCCTCGGCCGCGAAGACCTCGGCCATGCCGCCCTCGCCGAGCTTCTCCTCGAGCCGGTAGCGCCCTGCCACGAGCGTGCCCGGCGCGAGGGCCCGCGCTGCGCGTCTCCGCGCCGCCCGTGTCACTCTCCCGCCTCCCGCACGCGTCTTCCTCTCGGTGTCGGCGCGCCCTCTCGCGGGCTCGCGCGATCAGGCCCCAGCGTACTGGATGCCGACCTTCACGCACCAGACCACGATGGACACGATCGACAGGGCGATCGCGATCTTCTCCGCGTGGAGCCGGTCGAGCGTGTCGACGACGGGCATCTTCCGCACGATGCCGAGGAGCGCGACCGGGACCATCGCCGCCGTGCAGAGGAAGAGGAGGATGCCGAAGGGGTTGGCGTGGAAGGCGCCGAAGACCTCGAGCCGGATCATGTGGGAGAACGAGGTCGTCAGCCCGCAGCCCGGGCACGGGTAGCCGGTGTAGACGAGGAACCCGCAGGGCGGCAGGCCGAGCTGGGTGTGCGTGCCGTGCCCGGCCGTCGACGGCGTCAGGGTCGCGGCGGTGATCAGCACCGCGAGCGGCCCGAGGAAGAGCACCGCCCACACCGCCAGCGACACCCAGCTGCCCTCGCCGACCAGGTCGGCGCCGAAGATCGTCCCGCGGGACGGCGCGCCGGTGCGCGGGGGGAGCGCGGCGCTCTCGGCCACCGTGGAGGTCTCGTCCATCGCCAGAACTGAAACGCACGCCCGGGCCTCCGTCAAGCGCACGCCCCGATGTGCTACCCCTCCTGACGATGCCCGCCTCGAGCCTCCTCCGCCGCCTCGCCCGCGGCGCCCTCCAGGCCCCCTCCCCGCTCCGCCGCGGGCTCGCCGGCCCGGCGCCGATCAACGATCGCGGCGTGAGCCTCGATCCGCAGCTGCACCTCATGCTCTCGATCCTCGAGCGGGCCGATCGGCCCACCCTCGAGGAGCTGGGCGTGGAGGCCGGGCGCGCGGAGATGCGACAGCTGACCCGCCTCGCGGACATGCCGACGCGCCCGCTGCATCGGGTGGAGGATCGCTGGATCGCCGGCCCCGCCGGCGAGATCCCGGTCCGGGTCTACGCGGCCGGTCCGGGTCGCCGGCCCGGCATCCTCTACTTCCACGGCGGCGGCTTCGTGCTGGGCGACCTCGACACCCACGACGGCCTCTGCCGGTTCCTCGCCGAGCGCGCCGACGCGCACGTGATCGCGGTGCACTACCGCCTGGCGCCGGAGAACGCCTTCCCGGCCGCGGTCGAGGACGCGGTCGCCGCGTTCCGATACGTGCACGCGCACGCCGACGCCTTCGACGTCGACCCCGATCGGATCGCGGTCGCGGGGGACTCGGCGGGCGGCAACCTCTCGGCGGTGGTCTGCCAGCAGACCCGTGGCGGCCCGACCCCGGCCTTCCAGTGCCTGATCTACCCGGCCACCGAGATGACCCGCTCGCACGCGTCCCACCGCACGTTCGCCGACGGCTTCTACCTCACCGAGCCTTTGATCGACTTCTTCCTCGCGACCTACCTCACGAGCCCCGAGGACGAGACCGATCCGAAGGCGTCCCCGCTGGTGACCCCGGAGCTCGCCGGGCTGCCGCCCGCGCACGTGGTCGTCGCCGGCTTCGATCCGCTCCGCGACGAGGGCGAGGCCTACGCGGAGGCCCTGATGGGCGCGGGGGTCCCCACCACGCTGGTCGACCAGGGCAGCCTCATCCACGGCTTCGTCCAGATGGGAGGCCTGATCGACGCCGCCCGCTGGGCGATCGAGGACATCGCCGACGCCCTCCACCGCGGCCTCCATCGGTGACCCGCGCGCCAAACGAGACGAGCCCGCCTCCTGACGAAGGCGGGCTCGCTGCGGGGACCGTCGGGGCTCAGCGGCGGCGGCGGTAGACGAAGGCGCCGAGCAGGCCGAGCGAGAGGAGGAGCGCGGCCGGGGAGGCCGGGCTGCCCTGGCCCGCGGCGGTGCAGGCGCAGCCGCCGTCCTCGATGGTCTCGCGGTCGGACGGGCGGTCGGTCGAGGGCTCGGCCGGCTCCATCGGGGGCATCAGCGGGATGCAGCCCTCGGCCGAGCAGACCATGCCCTCGCCGCAGGAGGCGTCCGCGTCCTCGTCGACCTCGCCGTCGCAGTCGTCGTCGACCGCGTTGCAGGTCTCGGCGACCGGCTCGACCGCGTCGGCGCAGGCGCCCCAGGCGCCCATCTCACAGAGCTGCACGCCGGGCACGCAGGCGCCCATGTCGCTGCCGCAGGCGCGGGTGTCGCCGCTGAAGCACTCGCAGCCGGGGTCGACCACGCCGTCGCAGTCGTTGTCGAGGCCGTCGCAGAGCTCCGGCGCGCCCGGGTAGACGGTGGGCTCCATGTCGTCGCAGTCGCGGCGCTCGGGGTCGGGCTCGGTGCCGGGCATCGAGGGGTCGCTGCCGCAGAGGTTGTGGCCGTCCTCGTCGACGTCGAAGCCCTCGTCGACGGTGCCATCGCAGTCGTTGTCGAGGCCGTCGCACATCTCGTCGGTGAGCTCGCGGGCGATGCCGTCGAGCGCCATGCGGAGCTCGGTGAGGTCGTTCGCCTGCAGGTAGCAGTGGTTCATCGCCGAGGGCTCGGAGAGCGTCGGGTCGCAGCCCGGGAGGTCGGTGCCGGCGGCGACGGCCGCGCGGTTCAGGGTCAGCGAGTCCACCGAGGCGCCGAAGCCGACCACGTGCACGGTCACGCCGAGGTCGCGGAGGCGCGTGACGGCCTCGACCGGGGTGAAGCGGGTCGACGCCTCGTAGGGGTCACACCACTGCCAGCCGTCGGTGATGAGGATGAGGTGGTTGTCGCGGGCGCCCACCATGCGGGGGCCGTAGTACTCGCGCGCCGCGTCGAGGGTCTGGGCCATCGGCGTGTAGTTGCCGCCGCTGGGGGGCGGGTCGCCGAGGGCCGCCATCAGGTCGGCGTGGGTGTGGGTGCCGAAGTCCATGGTCACCGCGCCGGGCGAGCACTGGTTCGGGTAGGGGAAGACCTGGAGCCCGAAGTCGATGCTCCCGGAGTAGCCGCTCGCGAGCTCGCCCAGCGCCATGCGCGCGGCGTCCCACTTGGTCCCGCCGCCGGGCAGCGAGCCCAGCATGCTGGAGGACTTGTCGACGGTGAGCAGGATCTGCGGTGCGTCGCAGCGCTGCGCCTCCGAGACGGAGGGCGCGATCCAGAACAGCAGGGCCGCGAGGCCCGAGAGGATGCGAGCGGTACGGGTCATCATGGCCGCGAGTAGAGCAGGCACCGTGCCAGCGGCCATCGCTCCCCGTATCGCGCCGGATCCGGGGGTTTTCCGTCGACCCCGGCCCTTCAGGTGGCGACTCGACCTGCCGTTTTCCGGGGTCCGGGCGAGCCAGTGGCCACCGCTCTCGCCACAGCCGCTTCTTCCGTCCTCGTCACCCTCGGAAATCAGTGACGGTGCGCGCGAGAGGTGGTAGGGTCTCCCCTCGGCTCGAGCGCCGGAAGAACGTACGATGGCCGGGTCCCCCCTCCTCGGATACAACACGAACGTCCGGCATCTGGGGAAGCTCTACCACATCCAGACGGAAGACTCTGGAGCCTCCCACGGTCACATCTTCACCCATCTGTTCGCAGATGGCGGGCGCATCATCGCGTCCAAGAAGACGACCTACAGCCAGTACATCGGCACCGCCGAGTACCCGGGCGTCGTGAAGCAGCTGATGCGCGAGTCGCACAAGGCGATGTTCATCGCCCTGCGCGACGGCCTGTTCGACGAGGACGAGGCGGCGGGCGCGCGGGCGATGATGGAGATGGAGATCACGCTCGACGGCGCGACTCCGCCCAAGAAGCCGGCGACGCCCACCCCGAGCGCCGAGATCGACGTCGACGCCCTCGAGCGGGCGGCCGAGGCCAAGCTCGCCGAGGCCGCGGAGAAGCAGACGCCGAGCCAGGCCCCGGCGGCGCGCCAGTCGACGCGTCCTCAGACCGACTCCGGCCGCTACGCCCCGACGCGCCCCGCGGTCGCCAGCGGCGGCAGCCACCGCCCCGCCGCGCGCCCCCCGGATCCCGCCTCCGAGTCGATCTTCGGCAGCGATCTCCTCAGCGAGAAGAGCCTCGACGAGGTGATCCTCAGCTACCTCGCCGAAGACGTCGACGACGAGGGCTGACGGAACGCGAGAGGCCCCGCTCCGAGGGAGCGAGGCCTCCAGTCGAGCGTCGCCCGGAGCTCACCCCAGCAGCTGCTGGAGCTTCGTGGCCTTCATGGCGTCGCCCGAGACCTTGAGCTTGCCCTGGAAGTAGAGCTGCATCGCCGACGAGGGGTTGTCGCTGATCGTCTGCCAGTCCTCGCTGGTCAGCTCGAGGGTGCAGTCGGCCTCGCCCGCCTCGCCCTCCTTCACGCCCGGGTCGTCCTTGCAGTTGACCGTCCAGGTGCCGCCGTCGTCGCCGGAGATCTTGAAGAGGAACACCGCGTCGATGTTCTTCGCGGACTCGGGGTCCGAGGAGATCTTCTCGGGCAGGTTCTTCTCGAAATCGGTCTTGGGGTCGGGCATGTCGATGGACCTCCTGAAAGGGTGCGGACAGCGCGTCCGAGGTTGCTGAATGACGATTCAGCCGCTCGGCTTCTAGCGCCCGCGGCGGTCGCCTGTCAAGCCGCGGACCGCCCCGCCCGGAGGTCAGCGCCCGCGGAGCTCGCGCACGCGGCGGTCCACGATGGCGCGCTCGGCGGAGTCGCGCGGCAGGCTGCGGGCGTACTCCCGGAAGAAGTCGATCGCGTCCTGGGTCCGGTCGAGCCGCTCGGCGGTGACCGCGAGGTTGTAGACGACCTCGGGGAGCCGGGCGAAGTTGTAGGCCGCGGTGAAGGCCTGCATGGCCGCCTCGTACTGGCGGCGCCGGAACATCGCCACGCCGCGCTCGAAGAAGGTCCGGGCCTCGCGGGTCAGCGCGTCGTCCGACGGCGGCGCCGTCATGATCTGCTCGCGCTGCCGGCGGGCGATCGCCTCGAGCTCCCGGATCCGGCCCTCGACCTCCTCGCGCTCGGTCGCGTCGGGCGCGGCGCGGCGGAGGTAGTGCCGGTAGAACTCGATGCCGCGCTGGGCCTCGCCCATGCGCTCGTAGGTGCGGGCGACGTTGTAGGCGAGCTCGGGGCTCGGGACGGCGCGCCACGCCTCGAGGAACGCCTCGAGCGCCTGGTCGAGGCGCCCGGCCTGGTAGTGCTCCGAGCCCTGCACGAAGAGCGTGCGGGCGCGCTCCACCTGGGCGGGCGTCGGCGCGCGGCGGCCCCGGCGCTGGGCGTCGGCCTGCGCGGGGAACAGCAGAGCGGGGAACAGCAGAGCGGCGAACAGGAGCGCGGCGCCGAGAAGCGAGGCGACGACGACGAGCAGCGAGCGCATGGTCGCTCCGACGCGGCGGGGCGGCCCGGATTCACGCCTGGCCCCCACGATCGTCGGGCTCACGAGGACGGGGCTCATGAGCACAGAGTGCCACCCGGGTCCGAGCGGCTCAATCTCCGTCGCCGGTGGCGGCGGCCTTGGCCTCGGCCGCCTCCTTCTTGGCCTTCTTCAGCTGGGTCTCGAGCTTGCGCATCGAGCGCTTGAGCTCGCGGACCTCCTTCTTGGTCACGAGCCCGAGCTTCTTGGCCATCTTCTCGACGCTCTCGTCGAAGCCCTCCTGCGCCTTCGAGCGGGCCTGGAAGGCCTGCATCATCATCTTCATGACGCGCTCGTCCTGCATGAGCTTCGTGACCCGGGGGTCCTGCATGAGCTTCATGCCCTGCTGCGTGAGTAGCTTCTTGAAGTCCATCCTGGCCCTCTCAACCATGCTTCGCGGGTCAGCGCAACCCGCCCTGGATCGCCTCGCGCACCGCCCGATCGCGCTCGACCGAGAGCCGCGCCCGGAGCGCCGCGGTGGCCTGGGGCCCGCCGATCTCGCCGAGCGCGCGCGCCGTCGCCTCGCGCACCACCACCTCGTCGTGGGCGAGGAACGGGCGCAGATCCTGGACCGCGTGCTCGCCGAACCCGCGGGCGAGCGCGATCACCGCCTGCCGGACGAAGAGGTCGCCCTGCCCCTCGGCGCGCGCGACCGCGAGCAGGAAGGTGCGGGTGGCCTCGCGCGGGAAGGCGGCGGTGGCGTTCACCGCGCGGAGCCGGACGTAGGGCGCCTCGTCCGCGTCGACGTAGAGATCGATGAGCACCGGCAGCGCGCCGTCTCCGATCCGCTGCCAGTCCGCGTCGGTCGGGACGTCCTCGATCCCCGAGAGCAGCTCGCGCACCCGCTGCCGGGACGGCCCGGTCTGCGCGGAGGCGCTGGCGGCGACGAGGAGGACGGCGAGGGCGGTGATCGTGGCGCGCACGCGCGCATGATACGGCGATGCGTCCGGGGGTGCTATCCTCCGCGCGGATGTCACAGTCATCGACGCCTCGGGGGGGGCACGTGGGCGGGCGCCCACGATGATCCTTCGGACCGAGATCGTCGAGCAAGCGATCGACGGCACCGAGCGCCGCACCTTCGTGAAGGAGGTGGTGATGACGCCGGGCCAGCACCCGCTGGGCATGGTTCGCAAGCGCCTCCCGCCCCCCGCGAAGTCGCGCGGCGCCGTCATCCTGGTGCACGGCTACGCGCAGAACCGCTACACGTGGCACTCGAGCCGGCGCTCCTTCGTGAACTACCTCGCCGAAGACGGCTGGGACGTGTTCAACGTGGACCTCCGCGGGCACGGGCGTTCGCGCCGCTTCGGGGCGCCGGCCCCGCGCGCGATGGACGACTACATCCGCGAGGACCTGCCCCACTTCGTCGAGGAGGCGCTCGCGCTCAGCGGCGAGGATCGCCTCTTCCTCGTCGGCCACTCGATGGGCGGCCTCATCAGCTACTTCGCCGGCGGCACCCGGCTGCGCGAGCGGGTCCGGGGCATCGCGAGCCTCGGCTCCCCGTACGTCTTCGGGCAGGGCTCGGCGCTGCTGTTCGGGCTGCGCGAGCTCGCCGCGGCCGTGCGCTGGACGGGGCTCTTCGACAGCAACCCGCACGTGCCCTCCCGCATCGTCGGTCGCCACCTCAACCGTCGGAAGAGCCTCTGGAACGCGCGGCTGCTGCCGCTGCCCATCCGGGCGTGGGCGCCGGACACGGTCGAGCCGGACGTGCTCGAGGAGTACCTCCACCGGACGTTCGACCGCTCCACCATCGCGGTGGCCCTCGACATCTTCCGCGCCGGGCGCGATCAGGCCTTCAAGAGCGCCGACGGCATGATCGATTACTCGACCGCGTTCGAAATACTCGACCGCCCCCTGCTCGTAGTGGCCGGTAGCGAGGACAAGCTGGCGCCGCCGGCGTCGGTGCGTCCCGCCTACGAGAGGAGCCGGAGCCGCGACAAGACCTACCGCACCTTCCCGTTCGGCCACATCGATCTGGTGGTCGGCAAGGAAGCCACGCGCACGGTCTGGCCGCTGATCCGGAATTGGCTGGCGAGGCGATAGAATGACGACGAGCGCCCTGATGACCGACGACGCCCTGAAGACCCGAAGCAAGAAGGCCGCCGACGCGGCCGTCGATCGCGTGATGGGCGAGAAGGTCTCTCCGGCCATGCGCAAGGCGGCGTCGGAGGCGGTCTCACCGTGGGCCGAGCGGTTCGTGCGGGCCCTCGACGACTTCGTCCGCATCCCGGGCACCAAGCTCGGCATCGGCCTCGACCCCATCCTCGGCTTCGTGCTCCCGGGCGCGGGCGACGCGATCACCGGCACCGGCTCGATCGGCCTGCTCTTCCTCGCGCTGCGCGAGCGGGTGCCGACGGTGGTGCTGCTGCGCATGGTCGTGAACATCCTCGTCGACACGGTCGGCGGGCTGCTCCCGTTCCTCGGCGACGCCTTCGACCTCGTCTGGCGCAGCAACCGCCGGAACCTCGACCTCATCGAGAGGTACAAGGACGACCCCAAGGCGAAGGCGACCTGGGTCGACTACCTGGTGGTCGTGGTCGGCCTCGGCCTGGCCGTGCTGTCGATCGTCATCCCGATCTTCATCATCTACGGCCTCGGCCTCGGCGCGCTCCTCGGCATCGGCTCGCTCTTCGGCGAGTGATCACGTCGAGGTGGCGTCGGTCAGCGCCCGCTCGAGCGAGGTGTAGCGGTAGGCGTAGCCGGTCTCGAGGGTCCGCTCGGGGACCACGCGGCGCGAGGCGAGCAGCTCCGCCGCGAACGAGCCGAGCACCGTCTTGATGGCGAACGCGGGCGCGGGCAGAACCGCCGGTCGATGCAGCACCTTCGCCAGGGTCTTGGCGAACTCCTCCTGCCGCACCGGCTCGGGAGAGACCGCGTTGTAGGCGCCCTCCATCGCCTCGGTGTCGAGCGCGTGCCGGATCAGCCCGACGACGTCGTCGACGTGGATCCAGGGCCACCACTGCTGCCCGTCCCCGAGCCGGCCGCCGAGGCCCGCCTTGAAGAGCGGCAGCATCGCGTGCAGCGCGCCGCCGCCGTCGCCCATCACCAGCCCGATCCGGAGCCGCACCACGCGCAGGCCGAGGCCTTCGGCGCGCTGGGCCTCCGCCTCCCAGCCCTTGCAGACCTCGGCGAGGAAGTCGTCGGCCGGCTCGGTGGACTCGGGGAGCACGTCCTCGCCGCGGTCGCCGTAGTAGCCGATCGCGCTCGCGCACACGAGGACGCGCGGGCGCCGCTCGGCGCGCTCGATCGCGTCGACGACCCGGCGCGTCCCCTCCACGCGGCTCGACTCGATCTTGCGCTTCTTCTCGTTCGTCCAGCGACCCGCGACCGGCTCGCCCGCGAGGTGCACCACCGCGTCGACGCCCTCGAGCGCCTCGTCGGGGACCTCACCGCGCGCGCCGTCCCAGTCGTGGGCGTGGTCGAGCGCGGGCACCTTCTGGCGCGCGCTCATCGCGTTGCGCGAGAGGCCGACGAGGGTGTGGCCGGCCGCGGTCAGGCGCGCGGCGAGCGGCGCTCCGACGAAGCCGGTGACTCCGGTGATCAGGATCCGCATCGTCTCCAAGCATAGCCGAGTCGCGCGACCAGCCCGGCGACCAACAGCCAGAGCGCCAGCCAGGGAGCCCGGCGGCCGCCCGTGATCGCGCAGCCTCCGCCCTCCACCGGGTCGGCTCCGCCGTCGGGCGCGCCCGCGTCCGGAGCCGGGCAGACGTGATCCTCGCAGACCGCCACCCGGGCCCGCAGCGCGTCGGCGACCGTGTCGGTGATGACCCCGTCGACCCCCAGCTCGAGGTAGCGCCGCGCCGCGTCCTCCCCGTCGAGGGTCCAGACGTGGACGTCCAGCCCGGCCTCCCGGATCCGCGCCATCGTGCGGGCGTTGGCGCTGACCGCGAGCAGGTTGATCTGGGCGAAGCCCTCGCTCGCCGCGACGTCGACGTCGGCCGCCGCGGTGGCGAGGAGCGCGACCCGCACCTCGGGCGCCTCGTCTCGCACCCGCTGGAGGGCCGCGAGATCGAAGCTGCTGATGACGACGTCGCGATCGGCAGCGTCGGCGCGGACCACGGCCAGCGTCGCGTCCACCAGCGCGGCGCCGTCGGTGGGCGGACAGTCGCCGCCCTCGTCGACCTTGAGCTCGACGTTGACCCCGCCGGACGTCGCCGCGAGCAGCTCGGCCAGGGTCGGGACGGGCGCCCCGCCCGCGTCGAGCGCGGCGAGCTCCGCCCGGGTGAGCTCGGCGACGCAGCCGGCGCCGTCGGTGGTGCGGCTCACCGTGGCGTCGTGCATGAGCACGACCTCGCCGTCTGCGCTGAGCTGGACGTCGACCTCGACCATGTCGGCGCCGGCCGCGAAGGCCGCCTCCACCGCCGGCACGGTGTTCTCGCCCGCGCCCGAGCCGTCGCCGCGGTGACCGACGATCACCGCGCCTTCGGCCGGGCAGACGCACTGGGCCCGGCCCGGCGCGGCCGCCAGCGAGATGAGCGCCAGGGAGATCGGCGCGAACGCGAACCGCCCGCGCATCAGAAGTAGAACTGCGCGCCGCCGGTCAGGATGTAACGCACGGCCTCGTTGCCGAAGTACGCCCGGCCCGTGTCGCCGAAGGCGAACTCGAGCTCCGCCGGCTTGATGTAGAAGGCGATGCGCTCCCGCGCGACGAGGAAGCGCATCATGAAGGCCACGCTGAAGTGGAACCAGGGATCGGGGTCGCGCGGCGTGTCGAAGCCGTCGCTGGCCGCGAAGCCGATGGTCCCGGTGGGGCCGAGCTGAAAGGTGAAGTCCCGGTTGCGCACGATGTTGATCATGCCGCCGAGCCGGAACGGGAAGCGCAGCACCCAGAAGTCCGCGCCCCAGGACTGGGTGGGCGCGAACGCGATGAAGAAGCCGTCGGCGCGGCCGCTGAAGTAGTAGCCGAGCTCGGCCTCGATGTGGACCTGGTTCGGCCAGTCGTCGATCCGGAGCGCCGGGCCGACGCCGACCCCGAAGTACCCTTGCGCCTCCGCCTCCTCGGGCGCGGCGGACCAGAGAATCAGCGCGAGCAGCGACGCGAACGCGAGCCTGGAGCCTCTCGACATTGCACCTCCGTTGGGGGCCGCATCATACGCGATGTGCAAAGAGCCGGTGTGAGGGACAACCCCCACGCGAGAAACCGGTCCGCGAGGCGGCCGATGGGCTCTTTCGCGTGAGGGCGAGACTGGTCCGATGTACAGTGCGCCCGGTTCGAGCGGAGAACGATGAGGAGCCAGTCACTCGAAGAGACGTTGCAGGAGCGGTTCGGCCTCCCGAGCTTCCGCCCGTGGCAGCGCGAGGCCATCGACGAGCTGCTCGAGGGCAGCGGTCGGGTCCTCGCCATCGCGCCGACCGGCGGCGGAAAGTCGCTCTGCTACCAGTTCCCCGCGACCGTGCTCACGGGCACGACCATCGTGGTCTCGCCGCTCATCGCGCTCATGGAGGACCAGGTCCGGGCGCTCAACGAGCGCGGGGTGTCGGCCACCTACGTGGCCTCGAACCTCCCCGCCTCCGAGAAGCGCGAGCGCCTCGCGCGGCTGCGCGCCGGGGACTACGAGCTGGTCTACTTCGCGCCCGAGCGGCTCGCGCACCCAGGCGTCATCGAGGGGCTCCGGGCCCTGGCCCCGCCGCTGCTGGCGATCGACGAGGCGCACTGCATCTCGCAGTGGGGCCACGACTTCCGCCCCGACTACCTGCGCCTCGGCGAGGTGCTGCGCGCGCTGAACCCGCGGCGGGTGCTCGCCTGCACCGCCACCGCGACGCCGGTGGTGCGCGAAGAGATCGTCGAGCGCCTCGGGCTCGGGCCGGACACGCGGCAGGTGCTGCGCGGCTTCGCCCGCCCCAACCTCCACCTCGCGGTCGAGGAGGCCGACGGCGCGGCGGTCCGGCGGCGCATCGTGCTGTCGACCCTGAAGGAGGCGCTCGGCGCGCCGAGCCAGCCCGCGGGCGCCGCGATCGTCTACGCCGGGACCCGCAAGAAGACCGACGACCTCGCGCTCCAGGTGGAGGGCGAGGGCTACCGCACCGGCGCCTACCATGCGGGGCTCGACGCCGACGAGCGCGCCCGGGTGAGCCACGCCTTCGCGGCGAAGGAGCTCGACGTGGTCGTGGCCACGAACGCCTTCGGCATGGGCATCGACCGCCCCGACATCCGCACCGTCGTGCACTTCCAGGCGCCCGGCTCGATCGAGGCCTACTACCAGGAGGTCGGCCGCGCGGGCCGCGACGGGCAGCCGGCGCACGGGCTGCTGATCACCGGCGCGGCGGACATCGGGCTGCGCCGCCGCCTGATCGAGCTCGGCGGTCGCGACGGCCATCGCCTCCCCCAGGAGCGGATCGATCAGCAGTGGGGGCTCTTCCGCGATCTCCTCCGCTACGTCGAGGCGGGGAGCTGCCGGCACGACTTCATCCTCCGCTACTTCGGTGACGAGCAGGAGGTGCTCGGCGGCTGCGGTCACTGCGACGTCTGCGAGCGGCTCGAGCGAGAGGGCGGCGAGGAGCGCACGATCAGCGAGGCCGACACGATCGTCGTGCGCAAGGCGCTCAGCGGGGTGGCGCGGGTGAAGCAGCGGGTGGGCATGACGGGCGTCGCCAAGATGCTGCACGGCGCCGCCGACAAGCAGCTCACCCGCTGGGGCCTCGACCGGCTCAGCACCCACGGGCTGCTCTCGGATCACCCGGTGGCCTGGATCCAGGCGCTGCTGCGGCGGCTGATCACCGCGGGGCTGCTCGACATCACGCCCACGCAGTACCCGATGCTGGTGCTGACGAAGGCCGGCGTGGACGTGATGAAGGGCGAGGCGCCCGCGCGGGTCCTGCCGCCGCCCGAGGAGGCGGGGAGCGGCAAGAAGAAGAAGGCGCGGAGCGCCTCGAGCCGGGCCAAGCGGGAGCCGCCGCCCGGCATGGACGGCGCGCTCTTCGAGCGGCTGCGCGAGGCGCGGCTGGAGCTCGCGAAGGAGCAGGGCGTGCCCGCCTACGTGGTCTGCCACGACCGGACCCTGATGGAGATCGCCGCCGCGCAGCCGACCGACACCGCGGCGCTCCTCGCGGTGCCGGGCATGGGGCCGGCTCGCGTCGAGTCCTACGGCGCGCGCTTCCTCGAGGTCGTCAACGCGGGCGCGACCGGGTAGGTTCGTCGGGTGGTGCGCAGGTACGTGGTCTGGCTCTCGCTGATCGCGGCGGTGCTCGCGGCGGAGAGCCCCGCGCGCGGCCTGGTCGTGCCGATCGAGCGGGCCAGGCGCGTGCCGCCGCGGCCGACGCCACCTGGAACGCAGCCACCTGGAACGCAGGCGCCCGGACAGCGCGCCGGGCGGCCGCCGGTCCGGGAGGTGCGTCAGGCGCTGCGCGACATGCAAGGCGAGGTGCAGACCTGCGCGGTGCGCTTCGCGCCTCGAGAGGGCCCCCGCCGCCGGCGCATCCGGGTGCGCGTCTGGCTCTATCCGAACGGCCGCTGGACGATGGAGGTCCCCGAGGCGCAGGCGCGGCGAGGCGCGAGGGGAGCGGCCGCGATGCCCCGGCGCGGGCTGTCGACCTGCATCGAGACCTCGCTGCGCGGGCGCATCCAGCCGCTGATGCGGCCCTTCGCCCGCCGCACCCGGCTCAAGATCGAGCACGCCTACGTGGTGCGCATGCCCGGGCCGCCGCCGAGCGAGGCCGAGCTGGCCCGCCACCTCGTGAACGAGCGCGCCCGGCTGCTGCAGTGCGTGCCCGGGCAGGGGCGCGGGGAGCGGGCCGAGCTGATCGTGCGGGCGACCCTCCAGGGCGACGGGAGCTTCGTGCTCGTCGGCCTCGGGGTCCCGGAGGGCGCGCCGTTCGACGCGATCGCGCGCTGCGTGGTCGGCGAGCTCCGCAACGTGAGCCACGCGCCGGTCCTCGCGCCGCGGACCTTCGAGGCGGCCCTCCCCATGCGCTGGGCCGCCCCGAGCCCCTGAACCGCCTTGGGACGCAAGCGCAAACGCAAGCGCGAGGGACGTCGCGTCGGCACCCGGGTGGTGACGCTGACGACGCATCGGCTCGAGCTCGCGCGGGGTCACGACGGCCCGCTCCGCGGGCTGCCCGAGCCCTGCCTCGTGCTCGGCGTGTTCGGCGTGACCGAGCGCGGCGCGTCGCTGTCCGAGCGGTCCGTCCTGCGGCTGCAGAGCGTCGCGCCCCACCCCGAGGTGATCGAGCACGAGCTGCGCCTCGAGGCGCGCATTCCGCGGCGCGAGGATCTGTCGATCGTCGTGCTCGCGTTCGCGGTGGAGGACGACGGAGGCGACGCGCTCGCCCACCTGTACCAGGCGCTCTCGACGCCCGAGCGGCTCTCCTTCTGGCGGGCCTCCGAGCGCGACCCGGATCCGGCCACGCTCGCCGAGTGGTGCGCGCGGCCTCCGCTCCCGCCGCCGGCCACCGAGACCGTGCACGCGCTCGACGGCGACGCCGACCTGCGCGACGCGAAGCTGGGCGACGACTACGTCGGCTGCGCGCTGTTCCACCTCACGGGCGAGAAGCAGCCGACCTTCGAGCGCCGGCTGCGCTTCGTGAGCGCCGACGAGCGGAACGACTGGACGCTCGTCCTCTCTCTTCGCGTGGTGTGACTTGCGGTAACGTGCGCGGGTGCGCGCCGCGTGCCTCCTCGCGTTCCTGCTGACCGCCTGCGCGCGGGAGGCCCCGCCTCGCGCCCCGACCGAGGCGCCGGCCGCCTCCGCGCCTGCGGCGCCCGCGCGCGGCGAGCCCGCCCCCGCCTGGCCGGCCTCGCTGCGGGTCGGCGAGCGCGACGCGCCGACCCTCTACCGCGGCAGCCGCGCGGGCGCGACGGGCTACGCGTGGATCGCCCCGGGCGAGGCCCTCTCCCCGCGCGGCGCGGTGCGCCGAGGCCGGGTGCGCGCGGTGGTCGACGGCCCCCTCCGGCTGCGCGGCTGGACCCCGGTCGCGGGCCTCGAGGGCGTGGTGATCCGGCGCGGTCGGGTGGCGCCGACGCCGCTGTTCGTGGTCCCCGGCGACGTCGTCCGCCTGGTCACCGCCCGGGGCGAGCTCGCGGTGGTGCGCGGCGCGGCGCGCTTCGCCCACCCGGCGCACCCTCGCTCGGACGAGCTCGAGGGCCAGATCCCCCTCGCCCACCTCGGCGCCGCGACCTCGGGCGGCGGGCCCGCCGGCACCCCGGGGCGACCGATCCTCATCCACGCCCGGACTCCTCTCCTCGATCGTCCGGGCGGCGCCGCGGTGTGGGAGATCCCGGCCCTCGATCCGCCGCTCACCGCGACCGTGCTCCGGGAGACCGACGGCTGGCTCGGCGTCCGGCTCGGCATGGGCCCGCACCTGGTCGGCTGGATCCGCGCGCCCGGGTCCGCGCGCAAGAAGGACGCGGGGACCGATCCCGAGGTGCTCGACCCGTGGGACCGGGATCGCCAAGGGCACGTGCAGCCCGCGGTCCAGGACCCATGGGCCCCCCGCGAGGAGGCGGAGCCCGAGGCGGCCGACTCGGATCTCCCGCCGCGCCTGCGCGACGCGGTGGTGCGCCCGGTCTGGCAGGTCGCCCCCGGGACCCGCGTGGTGGTCGAGGGCGCGACCGTCGCGGTCTTCACCGCCCCGGGCCATGGAGTCGAGCTCGACCGCGACGGCGACCGGGTGGAGATCCTCGGCGCGGTCGACGACACCGCGACCGTACGCGGCTGGGTCCCCTCCGCCGCCCTCTCTCCCCGGTGACCTTCGGCGACGTTCGATGCTCTCGCAAAGGCGCGAAGCCGCAAAGTCCAGGGAGGGGCGACGGGATGGCGGCTGGCCGCCGGCTGCCTCAGTTCGTCTGCGAGCTTCGGGGACGACTATTATCTCTCGCAGAGACGCAGAGCCGCAGAGGGCAGCGGGGTGGCGGCTGGCCGGCGGTGGCCGAGGCTGCCGGGGCCGCGACCGCCTCCGTTCGTCTGGGGGGCTCCGGCGACAACTCATTTTCACGCAAAGACGCAAAGACGCAAAGTCCCCATGAGGGGCGACGGGGTGGCGGCCTGGCCGGCGGTGTCCCGACAGCCGGGGGCTCGGGCGACGAGCCGCCGGCGTTCGAGGAGCCGGCGGCGAGTCACCACCCCGCCGCCATCTCTGCGTCTCTGCGACTCTGCGAGAGACAAATTCGCGGGCCGACGAGCCGGCGGCGTTCGAGGAGCCGGCGGCGAGTCACCACCCCACCGCCACGACCCGTCCCTTTGCGGCTTGGCGGCTTTGCGAGAGCCCATTGCCCCGTACGAAGCGCCGCGCGCTCAGAAGTGAGAGAGGGTGAGGCCGAGCTGGGCGCCGCCGGGGGCGGGGAGCGCTTCGAAGGCGAGGGTCGGGGAGCGCTCGTCGTGGTCGTCGAGGGCGTAGACGGCGACGCGGACGGTGCGCTGGAGGGCGAGGCCGAGGATGAACATCGTCAGGCCGGCCGTCTGGAGGAGGCCGCCGACGATCGCGCCGACGGTCTCGTCTTCGTTGCCGGAGTAGCTGAGGGCCGCCCACGGGCCGATCACCGGGATCCACATCCAGGTGCGGTAGTCGGAGTCCCAGCCGAGCTGGCCGAAGGAGGCGGAGAGGCCCCAGCTGACGCCGAAGATGATCATGCCCGGGATCCAGAGGCCCTTGATGCTGCTCGTACGCTCGACGTAGCGCACCTGCGGCTGCTGGTAGACGGGCTGCTGCTGGTACTGCGGCTGCTGGTAGGGCTGCGCGTAGGGCTGCTGCGGCTGCTGGCCGTAGCCGGGGGGCGGCTGCCCGTAGCCCTGCTGCTGACCGTAGGGCTGGTACTGCACCTGGCCCTGCACCGTGACGCTCTGGGCGCTGGCCTGGGCGCCGAAGCCGAGCAGGGCGAGCGCCGCCGCGAGGGGCGCGGTGAATCGAAGCATCTTCATCTGGTCCTCCCGGAGCCGCGGCCGCTCGGCCCCCGGCTCATTGTTCTCTCGTCGCGACCCGGGGCGCAAACCTCCGGGCGACGGCTGACAGCCCACAGCAGGTTTGGTGCCACCCGCGCCTACGGCGCCAGCGGAGCCGATCTTCCTCCGATCGCCAACCCGCGTTCACGCCCTTCACGTGCCCGGACCCGGGTGATACCTCATGGAGATGCGCTGGCTCCTGCTCGTCCCGCTCCTGCTCGCCTGTGATGGCGCCACCCCCGCGGCCGACGCCGGGCCCACCGACGCGGGGACCGACGCCGGGCCGGTCGACGCCGGACCGTTGCCCCCGAGCGTGCGGGCCGAGGCGCCCCTGGTGCAGTGGGTCGACCCGTTCCTCGGCACGGGCGGGTCCGGCTTCAACGACCTCGGCAGCGCGTTCCCCGGCCCGCAGCGCCCGTTCGGCATGGTGCGCCCGAGCCCGGACACCGCCGAGCCGGGCGGCGCGCCCGTCTTCACCCACTGCGCGGGCTACGCCTTCGAGGACGACTTCATCACCGGCTTCAGCCAGACCCGCATGCACGGCACCGGCATCGCCGACTACGGCCACGTCGCGCTCCTGCCGGTCCCGGAGATGGAGGACGCCTTCGTCACCCAGGAGGGCGCCATGACCCGCAAGTCGGACGAGGAGGCGTCGCCGGGCTACTACGCGGTCACCCTCGAGCGGGGCGCGATCCGGGCCGAGCTCACCGCGACCGAGCGGGTCGCCCTCCACCGCTACACCTTCGGCGCCGGGCCCCAGGCGGTGCTCGTCGACATCGGCCACCGCCTCGCGAACGACATCGAGGTGGTCGACGGCTCCGTCACCGTCGACCCCGAGGCGCGCGAGGTGCACGGGATGGCCCGCATCGACGGCGGCTACTCCGGGCGCTTCGGCGGCGTGCGCATGTTCTTCGTCGCCCGCTTCGACCGGGCGTTCGAGGGCTTCGGCACCTGGGAGGGCGAGACCCGGAGCGAGGGCGTCGCGACGGCGAGCGGCGGCCAGAGCGGCGCGTGGGTCTCCTTCGGCGGCGAGGGCGAGGCGGTCGAGGTCGCGGTGGCGATGTCCTTCGTCGACGTCGAGGGCGCGCGCGCCAACCTCGAGGCCGAGCTGGGCGCGTTCGACGACGTGCGCGCGGACACGGAGGCCGCCTGGGAGACGCTGCTCTCGCGGGTCCGGATCGAGGGCCGCGACGAGGGGTTCTTCCGGCGCTTCTACACCGCGCTCTACCACTCGCTGCTCATGCCCACGCTCGCGACCGACGTGGACGGGCGGTACCGCGGGGTCGACGACGAGATCCACACCGCCGACGGCTTCACCTACTACACCGACTTCTCGCTCTGGGACACCTACCGCACGCTGCATCCCTTGCTGACACTGCTCTACCCCGAGATCCAGCTCGACTTCCTGCGCAGCCTCACCGCGATGGCGGTCGACGGCGGCGCGATGCCGCGCTGGCCGCTCGGGCACGGGTACACCGGCGGCATGCTGGGCGAGCCGGCCGCGATCGTGATGGCCGACTCGTGGCGCAAGGGGCTGACCGACTTCGATCTGCGGGCCGCGTACGACGCGATGCGGCGCGGCGCGTTCGGGGAGGCGTCGCCGGCCTTCGGGGGGCGCGGCAACGCCGAGCTCTACGATCGCCTCGGGTACGTGCCGGTCGAGACGGGCGGCTGGAGCGCGAGCAAGACGATGGAGTTCGCCTACGCCGACGGCGCGCTCGCGCACCTCGCCGACGCGCTGGGCGAGACCGACGACGCGGCGCGCTTCCGCGAGCGCGCCGGGAGCTATCGCAACATCTGGGACGCCGAGCGCGGCTTCTTCCTCGGACGGCACGAGGACGGCTCGTTCACCGCGTCGTTCCGCGAGGATCGCTGGCAGGACTTCTACAGCGAGGGCAACGCCTGGCAGTACCTCTGGCTCGCCCCGCACGACGTGGACGGCCTCGTCGCGCAGCTCGGCGGACGGGACACCTTCCTCGAGCGGCTGCGGCTCTTCTTCGAGCAGTCGGCGCGCGAGCGGCGCACCGCCGTCCCGCCCACCTGGTACTGGCACGGCAACGAGCCCGACATGCACGCCGCCTACCTCTTCACCGCGGTGGGCGAGCCGGCGGAGAGCGCGCGCTGGAGCCGCTGGGTCGCCGACGCGTTCTACGGCGACGGCCCGACCGGCCTGCCGGGCAACGACGACGGGGGCACGATGAGCGCCTGGTACGTCTTCACCGGCCTCGGCTTCTTCCCCTTCGCCGGCGGCGACGACTACCTCCTCGGCTCCCCGCGGGTCACCCGCGCCGAGCTGACCCTCGACGGCGGCACCTTCGTCATCGAGGCGCCGGAGAGCAGCGAGCGCGCCCCCATCCCCACCGAGGTCACGCTCGACGACGCGCCCCTCGAGGGCGGCCGCATCCCCCACGCCGACCTCCGGCCCGGATCGACCCTACGCCTCACGATGTCGGGGGAGTAGGTGCGGCGGTCGTAGCTGCACCTACCGAGGCGACTGTCCGAGGTGACCGTGCCGAACTGCCTCGAGACGACGGCAGGCGAGGAGAAAGCGAGGTCGCCGCACGCACCACCTGCCGTCTTCGATCCTGCGGCAGCGGGCGGCCAGCTCGCGCGCAGCGCGAGCGCGAGCCGCAGGGGACCCAGCGCCCCGCGCTGGGGTCGGGGCCGAGCGGAGCGAGGTCCCGGAGTGGGTGGGGGGGCCCCGCGGAGCAGGTGCAGCGATGTTTGCGGAGGGCGCAGCCCGGAGCGAACATCGTTGTGCCGGCGCAGCGGG
>JAYZQJ010000062.1:0-13434 GCA_036149055.1 Myxococcota bacterium
CCGGGTGGAGCGGAGCAGGGTGAGGCGTGCGGCGACCTCGCTTCGCTCGTCGCCTGGCGTCGTTTCGGGTCAGTCGTCGTGGAAGTGACGGTCGTCGCGCGGTCCTCTTGAATGTGACAGTTGACACTGTCGCTTTTGGTGTCACGTTGGGTGGGTGAGCGACGAGGGGCGATATGGGATCGCGGAGCTCGCCGAACGGGGCGGGGTCTCCCGGAGGACCGTGCGGTACTACGTGCAGCGCGGGCTCCTGCCGCCTCCGACCGGGGTGGGGCGCGGCAAGCACTACACGGAGGCGCATCTCGAGGCGCTGGTGCGGGTGCGGGAACTGCAGGAGTCGGGCGTCGCGCTGGCGGAGATCCCCGCCCACGGCGAGGACGGGGGAGGAGTGGGCGACTCGCCGCCGGCGGCGCCGAAGGAACAGTCGACCTGGACGCGCGTCGTCCTGGGCGAGGGGCTCGAGCTGCACGTGCGCGGGCGGCGGCTGAGCGAGACGCAGGTCCGCGCGCTGGAGGCCGCCGTTCACGGCGTGCTCGGGGAGGAGGAGCGATGAACGCGAAGCACGAAGCAGGTCTGATGGGGGGAGGGCGGCCCATCCCGCTCGAGGGCGTGAAGATCGACGCGGTGATGAGCGGCGCGTGCGTGGAGGTCACCGTGACCCAGCGCTACCGCAACACCGAGGCGAGCCCGGTGGAGGCGGTCTACGTCTTCCCGCTCGAGGAGGGGGCCGCGGTCTGCGGGTTCGCGGCGCGCATCGGCGAGCGCGTGATCCGCGGGCGGGTCGAGGAGCGCGAGGAGGCGTTCGCCCTCTACGACGACGCGATGATGGAGGGGCACGGCGCCTACCTGCTCGACCAGGAGCGCCCCGACGTGTTCCGCGCGTCGGTCGGCAACCTGAGCCCCGGCCAGGCGGTCGAGCTCCAGATCCGCTACGTCGCCCTCGCGCGGCGCGAAGGCGAGGCGCTCCGGCTGCAGATCCCGACGACCGTCTCGCCGCGCTACGTGCCGGCGGGGCCGCCCGAGGTGGGCGAGCCGGACGGGGAGGTCGTCAACCCGGAGCGCTGGCCGGCGGTGCCCTACGGGCTGTCGCTCGGCGTGACGGTGTCGGGCGCGCTGCGGCGCGTGGAGTCGCCGAGTCACCCGGTGCGCACGACGCTGGAGGACGACGGCGCGCGGGTGGAGCTCGCCCAGGACGGCGCCGCCCTCGACCGCGACTTCGTGCTGCTCGTCGAGGCGCGTGAGCCCCACCGGCCGATCGCCCGGGTGGCGCGGGAGGAGGACGGCCAGCGCGTCGCCGTGGTCACCTTCCTGCCGGAGCTCGACGAGGCCGAGCGCCGCGGTCACGAGGTCGTCTTCCTGCTCGACTGCTCCGGCTCGATGGGCGGCGAGTCGATCGCGCAGGCGCGCCGCGCGCTGGCCCTCTGCGTCCGGGCGCTGTCGCCGGAGGACACGTTCCAGATCGTCCGCTTCGGCTCGCGCAGCGAGCAGCTCTTCGACGCGCCCCGCCGCTACGACGACGACTCGCTCGCCCGCGCCTCCGCCTACGTCGAGCGCATCGACGCGGATCTGGGCGGCACCGAGATCCTCACCCCGCTCCGCGCGATCCTGGAGCGGGCGCCCGACCCGGAGCGGCCGCGGCGCGTGCTCCTGCTCACCGACGGGCAGGTGTCGAACGAGGACCACGTCATCGCGCACGCCAAGGCGCACGCAGGCACCGCGCGCGTCTTCACCTTCGGCATCGGCGCCGGCGCCTCCGCGCACCTCGTCCGCGGGGTCGCCCGGGCGTCGCGCGCGGCGACCGAGATGATCTACCCCGGCGAGCGCATCGAGCCGAAGGTGCTCCGCATGTTCGCGCGGGTCCGGACGCCGGCGCTCGACGACGTGCGGGTCGACTGGGGAGGGCTGTCGGTGGAGACCGCGCCCGGGCGCACGCCGCCGATCTTCGCGGGCGACGCGCTCACGATCTTCGCGCGCATCACCGCGGGCGACGCGAGCGAGGTCGCGCTGCAGACGGGCGAGCGCCGCTGGGCGGTGCCGCTGGATCTCGAGCGCGCCGAGGCCGGCGGCCCGATCCCGGCGCTGTGGGCGAAGGAGCGGATCCGCGACCTCGAGGAGGGGGAGACCCGGCGGGGCTCGGCCCAGGCGCGCGCGGGCGGTCGCGATCGGAAGCGCGAGGCGCTGGTGGCGCTCGGCAAGCGCTACGGGCTGACGAGCAGCGCGACGAGCTACGTGGCCATCGAGGAGCGCTCCGAAGACGAGCGCACCGACGCGCCGGCGCAGCTCCGCAAGATCCCGATCGCCCTGACGACCGGCTGGGGCGGCGCGAGGCGCGGGATGAGCCAGGCCGGCAGCATGTCGCTGCCCTCGAGCTTCGGGGGCGCGCCGCCTCCCCTCATGCGCAGCGCCGCGCCCGGCGGCCCGCGTCGTCGACGGTCGTTCGCCGCCTCGCCCCCGCCCGCAGCCTCGGTCCCCCCCGCCGCTGAGCCGCCGCGCCCCCAGGCGCCCGCGCCGGCTCCGTTCGAGGCCGCCGCCATGGACACGATGAGCTTCGACCTCGAGGGCTCCCTGGGGGCGAGCGGCGGGGTGAGCGGGGGCGCGGAGGCGGACTGGGTCTTCGACGTGCTGATGACCCAGCGGGCCGACGGCCGCTTCGAGCGCTCGGGCGCGCTCGACGCGCAGCTCGGCGACCGCGCGAGCGAGCTCGACGCGGCCGTCGCGGCGCACGGCGAGGGGGTGATCACCGCGGTGGTGATCGCGCTGCTCGAGCGGGAGGCGCCGGAGCGAGAGGCCGAGTGGCGGCCCGCCGTCGACAAGGCGCGCCGCTACCTGGCCACCCTCACGCTCGGCTTCGACGGCAGCTCGATCCTCTGACGCCGAGCGCTGCTTCGGGCCGAGAGGCTACTTGTACTCGATCAAGCCACGTCGACGGCCGCGCAGGCGGTTGACGTGGTACTCGAGGGCGCCGGCCGCCTCGGGGAGCTTGCCCAGCGTCGTGAAGACGGCGTAGGGGAGGGCGTCCTCGAGGGGGCGGCCGCGGTCCAGGGTGTGCTTGAGCACCCGGGCCGCGCTCACCGGGTAGCCGGCCAGGAGGCCGAGGCTCAGGCCCAGGGTCGGGATCGCGCCGAGGGTCGCAGCGGCCGGGAGCGCCGCGCCCCAAACCAGGATGCGGCGGGTCTCGGTCACCCAGTGACGCTCGGGCGGCGCGCCGTGCATCGCCGCGCCCTCCGCGTAGGCGTGGCCGCTCCGCTTGGCCCGCTTCCACCACTGCGAGAACTTCGTCATCGCCGCGTCGTGCAGGGTCATCTCGGCGTCGAGGCGCTCGATCTTGTAGCCGGCCTGCCGGAGGCGGACGCAGAGCTCCGGCTCCTCGCCGGCGATCAGCGTCTCGTCGAAGCCGCCCACCTCGAGGAAGGCCTCGACGCGCATCATCGCGTCGCCGCCGCACGCCTTCGCGTCGCCGATGGGGGTGTCCCACTCGATGTCGCAGAGGCGGTTGTAGAGCGTCGCGTCCGGGTGGCGCTCCCGGCGGCGGCCGCAGACGGCGGCGAGCGCCGAGCGCTCCTCCAGCCGGGCGCGCGCCGTCTCGAGCCAACCCTCGACCACCTCGCAGTCGCCGTCGACGAGCTGCACGTAGCGGAGGTCCTTCACCCGCTCGAAGCCCGCGTTGCGCGCCCGCGCGGCGGTGAACGGGATCGACATGTCGAGCGCGACGACCTCGCAGCCGAGCTCCTCGGCGAGCGCCACCGAGCCGTCGGTCGAGCCGCTGTCGACGTAGACCACGCGCGCGACCCGGTCGACGAGCGAGCGCAGGCAGGCGCGCAGACGCTCGCCCTCGTTGCGGCCGATGGCGACCGCGCCGACGTCCTCCAGGCGGCTCACGGGCGCTCTTCGACGAAGTTGTAGCGCACGAAGTCGCGGAGGAAGCGCGCCGGGTCCGGGTCGTCCTTGCGCTGGATGCGCGCGCGCACCTTGAACGTCGCGAGGCCGACCGCCTGCGCGGTGTTCACGGCCCAGGTGTAGGCCTTGCCGTGGTTCTTCAGGAAGTAGTAGCGGCGGCTGTCGAACCAGTAGCGCGGCATCGGCCGCTTCAGGTCCTTGAGCCCGGTCGACGCGTGGCCGACGTGCTCGACCTTCGACTCGACCACGTACCAGGTCTGCCATCCGGCGAGGCGGGCGCGGCGGCAGAGATCGGTCTCCTCGAAGTAGAGGAAGAAGGTCTCGTCGAAGAGCCCGATGGCGTCGAGCACCTCCCGCCGGATCATCATCGCCGCGCCGGCGAGCCAGTCGACCGGCCGCGAGGTCTCGGGGCGCGGCCGGATCGGGACCTCCTTCTCGGGGAGGACCTTGGTCAGCGCCCCCAGGCGGAAGCTGCCGAGCACCTCCGAGGCGAGCGTAGGGAAGCGGAAGCTCGAGATGTGGGGCACGCCGTCCGAGCCGTGGAGCGCGCTGCCGGCGATGCCCGCCTCCGGGTGGTCGTCCATGAACGCGACCAGCTTCTCGATCGCGTCCTCGTGGGGGAAGGCGTCCGAGTTGAGGAGGAAGACGTAGTCCGGCGGATCGTCCGACTCGAGCGCGCGCCGCATCGCGAAGTTGTTGCCCGCGCCGAACCCGCCGTTGTGGCCGCTCTGCATCACGGCCACGTCGGGCATGTCGGCGCAGCCCTCCGAGAGCGTCTCGAAGGAGCCGTCCTGCGAGTCGTTGTCCACCACGTCGATGCGGTAGCTCTCGAGGGGAGCGCAGGCGCGCCGCGCCGCCTCCACCGCCTTCAGGGTCATGTCGGCGGTCTTGTAGTTCAGGATCACGCACTGAACGCGCATCGTTCGTCAGCTCCGTCGCTATTCCGCGGCGTTTCGTTCCGGCGCGCGGAGCTCGGCGGGTCGCTGCCTCAGCTCGGCTTCGGCCCGCTCGATGACCTCGCGCATCTTGCGCGCGAGCACCCGCACGTTCGGTTCGAGCACCATCGAGTCGTGGTCTCCAGGGACCTCGAAGACGTCTAGCCCCCGGACGTAGGGCGTCCACCCGTTGTCCTCGTAGACGTAGTCGCGATCGTGATCGAGCAGCCGTCCGTTCCCGAGGTCGTAGGCCACCTCGAGGGGCGGGCGGAAGAGCGTGAGGTGCCCGTCGTAGGCCTTCAGCTCGTAGCGGCCGAGCGCGCGCCGGAAGGCCTGCTCGATCGCCTCGTCCTGGAACTCCGCCGGCGCCTGCTCCGGCTCGGCCTCCTCGAAGCGCTTGCGCAGCTTGCCGACCTCCCAGCGCCAGCGGTTCACCGCCCACTCGCCGACGTAGGACGCGCCCTTCTGCTGGAGCTGCTGCACCTGGATGAGCGCGCGGTCCTTGGCGCTCAGGCTCGGCGGGGGGAAGGGCAGGGGGGTGTCGAGCATGACCAGGAGCGGCACGTCCTCGCCCTGGGCGCGCAGGCGCTGCGCCATCTCGTAGGCGGTGATGCCGCCGCCGGAGAAGCCGCCGAGCAGCCACGGCCCGTGGGGCTGCACGGTGCGCATCTCGGCGAGGTAGGCCTCGGCCATCTCGTCGAAGGTCTCGTGCGGCTGCTGATCGCCGAAGAGCCCCCGCGCCTGGAGCCCGTAGATGCGGCGGTCGGTGCCGACCAGGTGGGCGAGGTGCCGGAGGTTCAGCACGTTGCCGAACATGCCGGCGACGATGAAGAAGGGCGTCTTCGGCCCGCCGTCGCCCGGGTGCATCGGCACGAGGTGCGTGTAGCGGGTCCGCGGCGCCTCGACCTTCTTGGGGGCGTCCTCGCCCTCGGTCGGCGCGCCGCCGATGCGGTCCTTGATCAGCTCGGCGCAGCGCTCGATGGTCGGCGCCTCGAAGAGCACGCTGATCGGGAAGTCGACGTGGTACGCCTTCTTGACCTTCGCGAAGAGCCGCACCGCGATGAGCGAGTGCCCGCCGAGGTCGAAGAAGGAGTCCTGCACGCCGACGGTCTCGACGCCGAGCAGGTCCTGCCAGAAGCCGACCAGGGTGCGCTCGACCTCGTCGCGCGGCGCGACGAACTCGCTGTCGAGATCCGGCCGCGCGAGCTCGATGCCGCCCTCGCTCGACTCGCGGGTCAGCCCGCGGTCGGCCTGCGCGATCAGCCCCTCGAGATCGAGGGAGCTCACGAAGACCTGCGAGCGGCGCGGGCCCGCGAGCACCCGGCCGAGCGCCTCCTGGCCTTCGCGCGGGAGGATGCCGCGCTCGAGGTTGCGCGCGAGCTGCTGCTCGGCCGGCGACGGCTCCCGCTCGGTCTCCTCGAGCTCCACGTCGCGGGCGCTCGGGCGGCTCTTCACGGTGAAGTCCGCGCTGCCGGCCATCTTGCGGAGCGCGAGCCGATCCACCTCGACGACCACGCGGCCGCCCTCGTCGCAGAGGGTGACGTCGAAGTAGACGAACTCGGAGTCGTCGCGGTTGTCGCCGTGGTTGCGCACCCAGCTCACCAGCCGCGGCGGCAGGTCGTCGTGCACGCGCAGCCGCTCGTAGCTGACCGGGACCCAGAGCGCGTCGGCCGCGTAGCCGTCGATGAGCTCCATCGCCCAGCCGGTCGCGATGTCGAGGAGCGCGGGGTGGAGGCCCATCTCCTCGGTCTCGGCGGCGAACTCGTCCCGCAGCGCGAGCCGGCCGATCGCCTCGCCGTCGCCGTACGCGCCGCGTCGAAGGACGCGCCAGCGGTCTCCGAACCGGAGGTGCGTCTCCTGCGGCGTGCGGATGCCCTTCGGATCCTCGGGGAGGATCTTCCGGGTGCAGCGCGCCTCGATCTCCGCGATCGGGACCTCGCCCGGGACCTCGAGGGGACGGATCGCGAGGTGGGCCTGCGCGTGCAGCTCCCAGCCCGGGCGGCCGTCGAGCTCCAGCTGGCCGCGCACCTCGAAGGCGTAGCCGCGGCGGGTCGGGCGGAGCTTGACCCGCACGTCGCGCTCGGCGTCGTCGTCGACCGCGAGGGGGCGGATGAAGAAGAGGTCCTCGACCTCGAACGGGCCCGGCTCGCCCGACGCCCGGAGCGCGGCGCGCGCGAGCTCGAGGTAGCCGGTGCCGGGGATGAGCGCGTGGCCCGCCTTGGTGCGGTGGCCGTCGAGGATCCAGTCCTCGCGCGGCGAGATCGTCGCCTGCAGCACCGCCTCGCCCCGGGCGTCGCGCACGCGCTGCGACAGGAGCGGGTGATCGGGCTGCTCGCCCACCGGCTCGCCGGCGTGGGCCCCGGCGTCGGAGTGGAGCTGCTCGGCGGCCATGCCGACCTGGTTCCAGATGCCCCAGTGCAGCGAGGTCACCCGGGTCGGGCCGCCGGCCTTGCTCTCGGCGTAGGCGTCGAGGAACGCGTTGGCGGCCACGTAGTCCACCTGGCCGGCCGGCGCGGTGGCGGTCGAGGTCGAGCTGAAGAGCACCATGAAGTCCAGCTCGGCGTCCGCGAACACCTGGTCGAGCACCATCGTGCCCTGGATCTTCGGGGTGAAGACCTCGTCGACGCTCGCCTGGGTCTTGAGCGCGATGAGGTCGTCGTCGACCACGCCCGCGGTGTGCAGCACGCCGTGCACCGCGCCGAAGCGCTCCCGGGCCGCGCGGGCCGCGCCCTGCATCTCCTCGAGGTTGGTCACGTCGGCGCTGAGCACCAGGACCTCGCCGCCCGCGTCCTCCACGTCGAGGATGCGGCGCAGCCGCCGGCTGATTCGGTCCTCGGCGCCGTGCTGGCGCATCCAGGTGGCCCACTGGTCCCGGGGCGGCAGCGGGGTGCGCCCGAGCAGGACGAGCTTCGCCCGGCAGGTCCGCGCGAGGTGCTCGGCCATCGTCAGGCCCAGCCCACCGAGGCCGCCGGTCAGCAGGTAGACGCCGCCCTCGCGGAGCGCGCTCGGCGTGCCCTCGAACGGGCTGAGCGGGATCCGCTCCACGATCTGGGTGAAGCGCCGCTCGCCGCGGAGCGCGACCACCTCGTTCTTGGGCGGGCTCCGGAGCTCGTCCTCGAGGTGCGCCGCGAGCCGATCCAGCTCCTGCTCGACGCGCTTCTTGCCGCCGAAGGGATCGACCAGGGCCATGCGCAGGGTGCCCCCGAAGAGCTTGTCGCTCTTCTCCGGGAGCTGGACGTCGATCGCGGCGGCGGTGACGTCCTCGAGCTCGCGCGGCATGACCCGCGCCGGGCCGAGCACGGTGGCGCGATCGGGGAAGCGCACCGGCTCGTCGGCCACCCGCTGCGTGCCCTCGGTCACCACCGTCACGTGCAGCGGCGGCACGCTCTCGTCGGCCAGGGCCTGGGCCAGGAAGAAGAGGCTGAAGAAGCCGCGCTCCTGGTGGTGGTGGTAGAGGCTCGAGCCCGGGCGCACGCTGGTCTCTGCCTCGAGCAGCCAGAGATGCACGACGCGGTCGGGCGTCTTGCCGCCGGCGACCAGCGACTCGACGAGGGCCGCGTAGCCCTCCTTGCCGCGCTCGGGGCTGAGGGCGTACTCGGTCTCGCTCTTCTCGTGGTAGGCGTCGCCCGGGTAGACGCTGATCACCCGCTGGCGCTGGGCCTCGAGGCGCTGCCGGAGACGTCGGCCGACGCCGGCCGAGTCCATGAAGATCAGCCAGGTGTGACGCTCCCCGAGATCGCGGGGATCGGCGAGCGACGGCTTCCAGAACGGGCGCCAGCCCCAGTCCTCGAGCGCCTCGATCTTCGGCAGGTCGAGCGCGTCCTCCTCGACCCGGACCTTGCCGGGCTCGAGGAAGTAGGGCTTGTGGTTCCACGCGTAGGTCGGCAGCTCGACCCGCACGCGCTCCTCGCCCTCCCAGAGCCGGTCCCAGTCGAAGTCGGCGCCCGAGGCCCAGGCGCGGCCGAGGGCCGAGAGGAAGTAGGCGTCGTCGTCGACCTCCTGGTCGCGGTGCCGCACGGTCGGGAACGCGTTGTGCGCGCCCTTGCGGAACGCCGGGTGCTGCTTGGCGAGCGAGCTGAGCGCGCGGCCGGGCCCGCACTCGACGAGGCAGCGGCTCGGCGCCTCGAGCAGGGTGGCGACGTCGTCGGCGAAGCGCACCGTGCTGCGGAGGTGCTTCACCCAGTACTCGGGATCGGTCGCCTGCTGGTCGGTGATCCAGGTGCCGGTGGTGTTGCTGAGGAAGGGCACCTTCGGCGCGCTCAGCGGGATGGAGCGGAGGTAGTCGCCGAACGCGCCGAGGATCGGCTCGAGCTGACGCGAGTGGGCCGCGGTCGGGATCGCGAGCCGTCGCGCCTCCACGTCCTCGAGCGCCTCGAGGTTCTGGGCGAGCTTGTCGATCGACGCGGGCGGGCCGCTCACGACCGTCATGTCGGGCGCGTTGAGCACCGCGAGGTCGAGGTCGTCGGTCATCAGCGGCTTCAGCTCGTCGGGCGGCAGGCTGACCGAGAGCATCGCGCCCTCTTCGGTCTGCTCGAAGAGCTGCCCGCGGAGCACGACCAGGCCGAGGCAGTCCTCGTAGCGCATGACGCCGGCCAGGTGGGCGGCGGTGTTCTCGCCGAGGCTGTGGCCGAGCAGGGCCTCGGGCTTCACGCCCCAGCTCTCGAGCAGGCGCGCCATCGCGACGCTGGTGATGAAGATGGCCGGGAGCTGGTTGACCATCCGGTCGAGCTCCTCCGCGACGCGATCTTCCTCGCCCTTCGGGCAGAAGATCAGGGGGCGCAGATCGATGTCGTGCTTCGACTTCAGCAGATCGAGGCCGCGGTCGAGGTGCTCGCGGAAGACCGGCTCCCGCTCGTGGAGGTCGGCGGCCATGCGCGGGGACTGCGCCCCGCCGCCCGGGAGGAGGAAGACCACCGAGGTCTTCTCCGGGGCGACGTGGGTGAACACGCGGCGCGGGTCGGCCTCGTCGAGGAGCCGGGCCGCCTCCTCGTGGCTCGCGGCCGCCACCACGCGGCGGCGATCGAACGCGCGGCGCCCGTGGTGCAGGGTCCAGGCGACGTCGGCGAGGCTCTGGTCGCCGCGCGCGCGGAGGTGCGCGGCGAGCCGCGCGCTGCCCTCGTCGAGGCTGTGCTGGCTCTTCGCGCTCATCGTGAGCAGCTGCACCGCGCGCTGGCTCGGCGCCGGCTCCGGCATGCCGGGTGGCTCCTGCAAGACGACGTGCGCGTTGGTGCCGCCGACCCCGAGGGAGTTCACCGCGGCCCGTCGCGGGTGGCTCGCGGGCGCCGGCCAGTCCTCGAGCCGATCGGCCACCTTGAAGGGCGAGCCCGCGAAGTCGATGGTCGGGTTCGGCTTCTCGAAGTTGAGGGTGGGCGGGAACTTCGCGTTCTTCAGCGCGAGCACCGCCTTGATGAGGCTCGCCGCGCCGGCCGCCGTGTCCAGGTGACCGATGTTCGACTTGATCGAGCCGATCCGGCAGAAGCCCTTGTCTTCGGTGTGCGCCCGGAACGCCTGGGTGAGCGCCTCCACCTCGATGGGGTCGCCGAGGTAGGTGCCGGTGCCGTGGCACTCGATGTACTCGATCGTGCGCGGGTCGACGTTGGCGAGGCCGTAGGCCTCCACCATGCAAGTCGCCTGACCGTCGACGCTCGGCGCGAGGTAGTTGACCTTGGTCGAGCCGTCGTTGTTGATGGCGCTGCCGCGGATGACGGCGTGAATGACGTCGCCGTCGTCGAGCGCGTCCTCGAGCCGCCGGAGCGCGACCACGCCGGCGCCCGAGCCGAAGACCGTGCCCTGCGCGCGATGGTCGAAGGCGTGGCAGTGGCCGTCGGGCGAGAGGATCTCGCCCTCCTGGAAGATGTAGCCGCGGCGCTGGGGCAGCTCGATCGTCACGCCGCCGGCGAGCGCGAGGTCGCACTCCCGGCTGAGCAGCGACTGGATGGCGAGGTGGGTGGCGACGAGCGAGGTCGAGCACGCGGTCTGCACGCCGAGCGCGGGGCCGCGCAGGTCGAGCAGGTAGCTGACGCGGGTGGAGAGGAAGTCCTTGTCGTTGCCCGTGTGCCGGAGCAGGAACATGCCCACGTCGCGCACCAGCTCGGGGTGCGTGCACAGGTTGAAGTAGAAGTAGCTGCCCATGCCGCAGCCGGCGAAGACGCCGATGGGCCCCTCGAACCGCTCCGGCGGGTGACCGGCGTGCTCGAGCGCCTCCCAGGCGCACTCGAGGAACTGCCGGTGCTGCGGGTCCATGATGAGCGACTCCTTCGGCGAGAAGCCGAAGAACTCGCCGTCGAACATCTCGAACCGATCGAGCGGCGCCCCCGCCTTCACGTAGTTCTTGTGGCGAAGGTTCTCGGGGCTCTCGCCGGCCGCGAGTAGCTCCTCGTCGCTGAAGGTGCGGATCGACTCGACCCCGCCTTCGAGGTTGCGCCACAGCGCGTCGAGGGAGTGGGACCCGGGCACGCGGGCCGCCATGCCCACGATGGCGATGTCCGATTCGAAGACCTCGTACTCGTCCGACATGTTTCCTTTTCCGGTCGCGCCCCGCGGCCTCGCGCGCGGGACCGGAGCATGGGGGGCGGTGCAGATGTACGCAACGACCCCGAGCGTTCAATGCCGGCGGATGTTTCGAACCGGCATCCGGGGCCCGTACCTAGGCGCGGAATGCCCTCCGAACATGAGGAGCGTGATCACGCGCCCGCGGTGGGGTCGGAAGGGCTCGAGCAGCTCGAGCATGCGGGCGTCGTCGCCCCGGGGCTCGCCGGTGAAGGCGTACGTCACCGTGTTGGGGATGTGGTAGTCGCCGACCGGGACCGCGTCGGGATCGCCGAACACCCCGCTGAGCACGGTGCCCGTGGTCCAGGGGCCGATCCCCTTGAAGGCGAGCAGGCGGGTCTCGGCCTCGCTCGGCACCTCTCGGGTCAGCGCCTCGACGCGGCGAGCCCGGCGGACGACGTCCAGGATGACCTGGGCCCGCTTCCGCTCGATCCCGTAGGTGTGGAGGTCGTAGTAGGCGAGCTCCCGCAGGCTGTCCGGCGTCGGATCGATCCAGAGCTCGGGCGACGGCCCCGGCGCGAGCTCCCCGTGGCGGCGGAGGATCTGCTTCCAGCTCCGCGCGGCCCCGGCGCCCGTGACCTTTTGCGACACGATCGTCGGCAGCAGGCGCTCCAGCATGCGCCCGGTGCGCCCGAACCGGAGGCCCTCGAAGCGGCGGATCAGCGGCGCGACCACCGGATCGTCGGTCTCGAAGGCCTCCGGCGCGTCCCGGCCGCCGAGGTGCTCGAAGGCGAGGTCGAGCGCGCGCTCGGCCCCGGGGCCCCACGCCTCGCAGTCCACCGCGTCGGCCCCCGCGGGCTGGTAGGCGATGGTGGCCGGGCCCGCGTCGGTGCGGAACGCGCACCACATGCGCCCCTCGTGGCGCCTGAGCGAGGGGTCGTGCTTCCAGAGCGAGAGCCGGCGCACGGTGCGGACGAGGTCGATCGGCCCGGGCAGCGTGACCCGTCGGCGCAGCGGCTCCACCCGGACGGGCTAGCACGGCCGGCGCGTCTCCTCACGGGAAGCCGCGCCGAATCGCGCTATGAAGAGCCTCGGAGGTTTCATGGCTTGGACTCGCGCGCTCCCGTTCGTCTTGCTCCTCGGTCTCGTCGGCTGTGACGGTGGCGGCCCCGCGGACTCCGGCGTCGACAGCGGCCCCCCGCCCGACAGCGGCCTCGCGGACGGCTCCGCCGACGCGGAGGTCGACGGCGGCATCTGCACCGAGTTCGACCCCGATCTCTGCCCGCGCGAGTACCCCAACGTGCCGATCAACCTGCGCGACATCTGCCAGGTGTTCGCCGACGTCTTCTGCCGCGCCAACCAGAACTGCTGCACCCGGGTCGAGGACCAGTACTCGTCCTACAGCGCCTGCGTGGTCGATCAGGAGAGCCGCTGCGAGTTCGGCGAGTTCCCCTACGAGGTCCCGGCGAGCGTGGCCGCGCGCGAGACCTCCTACAGCGGCGGCGCCGCCGGCGACACGCTCGCGCGCCTCGGCCCGATGGCCGACGCCTGCGAGCCGGTCCGCTTCGGCGAGGAGCTGAAGACCGCCTACTCCGGTGAGAACGCGTCCGGCGAGAGCTGCGCCGCGTGGCCGGAGTGTCAGGACCGCTCGTTCTGCATCCCGTTCGGCGACCCCGACGCGATCTGCAGCCTCGCGCCCAACCCCGGCAGCACCTGCGCCTCGCACCGCGACTGCGCCACCCGCGACCTCCGCTGCGGCATCGACGGCCGCTGCGCCGAGCGCCTCGCCGACGGCGAGAGCTGCACGAGCAGCTTCGAGTGCGAGAGCCTGCTCTGCATGGGCGGCACCTGCGCCGAGTTCAACGGCGACAACGCCTTCTGTGTCGACCTCGACGGCACGGGGGACGCCTTCGCGTACTGAAGCTTGCTGGGGCTTTCAGCCCCTCCCCCCCACTGCGCCGTCAGACCCGTCCCCGCTCCGGGTGCTCCGCACCCTCCGCAGTGACGGGTCAGCCGGCTCCGTGGGGCCCCCCCACCCAATTGCGCGGATTCTCGCTTCGCTCGAATCCGCGGGTCCCGCGCTCCGCGCGTGAGCCACGCGGCTCGCGCTCGCGCT
>JAYZQJ010000063.1:0-13829 GCA_036149055.1 Myxococcota bacterium
GAAGCGAGGTCGCCGCACGAACCACTCCGCCCCGTTCGATCCCGCGGCAGCGGGCGGCCAGCGAGCGCGAAGCGCGAGCGCGAGCCGCGTGGCTCACGCGCGGAGCGCGGGACACCGGCGACGAGCGCAGCGACGTCGCCGGCAATTGGGTGGGGGGGCCCCACGGAGCCGACTGACCTGTCTCTGCGGAGGGTGCGGAGCACCCGGAGCGGAGACAGGTCTGACGGCGCAGTGGGGGGGAGGGGCTGAAAGCCCCTCCCGACAAGTCTCAGTCATCCGGGTCGCCCACCTCGGCAGCGAGGCGGGCGCTGAGGGCGCCACCCTTGTGGGGGAAGGGCTGCTCGGGGATGGGGCGGCCGAGGAAGGGGCAGAGCTGCTCGAAGCCTTCGCCCTCCGTGATCTTCAGCTCGAGCAGCTTGCCCGGCTTGTCGGCGAAGTAGCGGCGCACGTCCTCGACGTGCTTGCGGTAGACGTAGCGGAAGCGATCGGGGCGGAACTCGTAGGTGCCGTAGGTCGCCGCGCGGAGGAAGCGGCGGATGCGCATGTGCGTCTCGGCCGCCTGGGTCTCCGTCGGCGCGAAGGGGTCGCGGCCCGTCCAGTGATTTTGACAGCTCTTGAGCCAGCTCTCCTCGTCGCGGACCGTCAGGACGAACTTCGCGTCGGGGTGCATGCGATCGAGCTGCGCGTAGTAGGGCGAGACCGTGATGTCGGTGATGCCGTCGAACGCCTCGAGCAGGCCGAAGTCGAGGTCACCGCTCGCGAGCGCGCGGAAGGTGTCGTCGTCGATCGGGTAGTGGACGGTGTCGATGCCGAGCACGTGCAGCGCGGCGGTGAGGCTGCGGGTGCCGGTGCGGCTGAGGCCGAGGCCGAAGACCGGGTGCCGGCGGTTCCAGCGCGGCCAGTCACGCTCGTGCTCCTCCGCGTAGCGGATGACCTCCTCGCGAACGAGGGGCGCGCGCTCGGTCAGACCCAGCTTGGCGATCTGCGCCTCGCCGAGCTCGGGCAGCTTCGCGATCGCGGCGGACAGCGCCTCCGGCGTGGTGCCCTCGGGGAGCTCGTTCTGCGCCCACTCCACCGCGGCGCGCGCGACCCGCAGCTCCACGACGGGGCTGTCTCCCCACGCGTCGAGCGCGGCGTCGAGCTTGCGACGCTGCTCGAGCGTCCGGCTGCGCAGCTCGCGCAGCGCGTACTTGGACCAGACGTCATGGAGCCACTGGAAGTGGTCGTGGAAGATGCGGAAGCTCTTGAACGACTTGGTGTAGCCGAGCCGGTTCAGCGCGAGCTTGCGGAGACGCGACTCCGGCCGCAGCACGTAGGCCTCGTCGTGCACCGGCGGCTCGATCTTCGCCATCTCCCGGATGACGTCGATGCGCGTGATGTGCACGCCGCAGTGGATGCGCCCGCGGAAGCGGTCGTGCACGTAGCAGTCGACGTAAGCCTGGTCGTTCTTCTCGAGCCAGGGGCGCATGTCTTCGAAGATCAGGCTGTCGGCGTCCACCGCGACGACGAAGTCGGCGTCGTAGTCGATCGCGATCATGCGCTTCACCGTCTCGGTGAAGGGCCGGCAGTTCTCGAGGACGTGCACCTCATCCGGCTGCAGGTTCTCCTTGGCCAGCTCGAGGGCGAGCTCGCTCGTCCGCTCCCCGATGGTGCGGAAGACAAGGGCCACTTTCTTCATCGATCAGCTCTCCCAACGAAAAGGCGCGTTGAGGTCTCCGGCTCGCGCGTCGAACACGTCGCGCACCGCCTGGGGCAGCTCCGTCTTCCATCGCGTGTCGAGCCGGAACCCGCCCTTCAGAGACTCGTAGTACCCACGGCTGCGCTCCGGGACGGAGGCGAACGCGGGATCCTCCACCTCGGTCGCCCGCGCGACCACCGACTGCGTGCCGGTGTTTCCGCCGAGGGGGTGATGCTCGCGCTCGTGGTAGCGGAGCATGTCGGGCTCGAACGGGAGCCCGAGGAAAGCGCAGACCTCACGGACGGAAGCCTCGGGCTCGGTCGCCAGCCGCTCGTAGCGGAGCAGCATCCAGTCGTCGGGGCGCTCCTCCAGGAAGGCCCGCGTCTCGCGGATCTGCGTCGCCCATCCGTCCACCACCGCGATCGGATCCTCGTCCGGGTACTTGCGCACCCGGCTGTTCACCACCGCGCGTCCGTCGCGGGCGAGGAAGATCCGCCTGTGCGGCACGCCCGCCGCGTCGAGCTCCGCCTGCCGCGCCCGCAGCCAGTCGACCTTCTTGGTGGAGTCGACGACCACCGGCTTGCCGGTCAGCCGCGCCACCTGGGCGTAGACGTCCGGGGTCGGCGGCTGCTCGAACCGGCTCCAGACCACGCAGCCCTCCCCGCAGATCTTGCAGACGCGCTTCCGGAGCGGCTTCTTCGGATCGCCGATGAACAGCGTCTTCTTCGCCTCGCCGGCGTAGAAGCACTGGGGGTGACTGCCGAGGACCAGACCCAGCAAGGTGGAGCCGGAGTGGCCCGCGCCGCAGATCGCGACGGTCAGGCGATGGATGCGTTCGGTCATGAACGGGTGGCGGAATATAAGAGCCATGAGGGGCGCACGCATGTGCTATCGACGGGCCCATGCTGCGCGGACGCGTCGAGCTGCCCCTCCTCGAGAGCCGCCTGCTCGCCGGCAACGTGCTCGGCGACCCGGCGGACCGCGAGGTGCTGGTCTACCTCCCCCCGAGCTACGACGGGCAGCGGCGCTTCCCGACGATGTGGGTGCTGCCGCCCTACGCCGCCGGGCACCGCTCGCTCCTCAACTACAAGTGCTGGGAGCCGGACCTCTTCGAGCGCTACGAGGCCCTGCTCGCGCGGGGCGAGGTGCCCGAGGCGATCCTCGTCTCCCCCGACTGCATGACCCGCTGGGGAGGCAGCCAGTTCCTCGACTCCGAGGCCACCGGCCCCTACCAGTCCTACCTCGTCGACGAGGTCGTACCCTTCGTGGACGAACGCTACCGCACCATCCCCGCGCGCGAGGCCCGGGCCGTGGTCGGGCGCTCGTCGGGCGGCTTCGGCGCGCTGCGCCTCGGGATCGATCGCCCGGAGGCGTTCGCGGTCTACGGGAGTCACGCCGGGGACGCGGCCTTCGAGGCGAGCATTCGCCCGAGCTTCACCTCGGCCGCCATCACCCTCCAGCTCGCCGGAGGCGTGGCCCCGTTCCTCGAGCGCTTCGCCGAGCGCGGCCCGCGGAGCGGCGGTGACTTCGAGGCGATCATGACGATCGCCACCGCGGCCTGCTACGCGCCGGAGCCGGGCGCGCCCTTTCCCCACGCCGCCCTCCCCTTCGACATCGAGACCGCGCTCCCCGTCGACGCGATCTGGCAGCGCTGGCTCGCGCACGATCCGATCGTCCGCCTCGACGCGCGCCCCGACGCGATGAAGGAGGCGGCCTACGTCTTCCTCGACGCCGGCGACCGCGACGAGCACGGCCTCCAGATCGGCGCGCGGCTGGTGCGAGATCGGCTCGTGGCGCGCGGCGTCCGGGTCTCCCACGAGGAGTTCCCGGGCGGACACCGCGGCACCGCGTACCGATACGACGTGTCTCTGCCGGCAATGCTGGCGGAGGTCGAGCGGTCGTGACGTGCTTGGGTTTTGAGGACGGCTCTCGTATCCTGCGCCGACACCGCGGCCCGGAGCGCTGATGGCATCCAAGAAGACGACGAAGAAGACGGCCACCAAGGCGCCCGCGAAGCGGCCGTCGGCGAAGGCGTCCGCCAAGAAGACGGCCAAGAAGGCTGCCGCCAAGAAGGCGCCGGCCAAGAAGCCGTCGGTGACCGAAGAGGCGTCGAAGACGAGCCCCACGTCGACCAAGTCGCAGGCGGCCAAGGACGTGGCCTCGCGGGTCCTCGCGGGCGACGGTGACAAGTCGGTCGGCGACCTCGGCGACGACCTGGTCAGCGGCAAGAAGTCCGTCGCCGCGCAGGCGGGGCGGGTCCTCGACGAGATCGTCAACCAGAAGCCGGAGGCGGTCGTGCCGATCATCGATCGGTACGCGGTCGTGATCGGCAAGAAGGCGCGGCGCCCGGCCCAGTCGGCGGCGCACGCCCTCCCGGTGATGGCCCGCGTCGCCCCGGCGCGCGTGGCCCGTCACCTCCCGAAGCTCAAGGAGTGCTTCGACGAGGCGACCGACGCCGGCAAGGACGGCCTCGTGCGCACCTTCGCCGGGCTCTGCACCGCGTCGGTCGCGTACCAGAAGCGGCTCGAGGACGTGCTCAACAAGGCGCTCCGCGAGGCGGACGCCAAGACGCTGATCGCGTGGACCGAGGTCGTGCTCCCCGCGCTCAAGGGCGAGCCTCACGCGCGCGCCCGGGCGACGGTGGAGGGCCGACTCGATCGGATCCCGCGCGCTCACGCCCAGAAGATCGCCGACTTCCTCGGGATCAAGCTCCGCCTCCGCTATCGCTGACCGCTTACTTGGGTCCTGGCGCGCCTTCTGCTAACAGGGCGTTCATGCGTAGCGGAATTCGTTGGGGTGTGGCGGTCCGTCCGTTCAGCGTCTCGATCGTCGGCTTGATCTCGTGCCTGGCGATCGCGGGCTGTCGTCCGCGCGCCGCCCAGGAGGCGCAGGACACGTCGAGCACCGGTGGCGCGACGACGCAGCCCACGGAGATCGAGGCCGGGCCGCCGCCGGAGGACTGGCCGCGCGTGCTCGTGATCGGGCCGGGCGTCGGTCCGGCGCTCTACCTCGGCAACGCGGAGAACGCGCCCGCGGTCGGCTACCTGAACCCCGGCGTGCGGGTGCGGCTCGAGTCCGCGCCCGTCAACGGCCGGATCGAGGTCCTGGTCGCCGGCGCGCTGGCCACCAAGGGCTGGGTGCCGCTGAGCCGGGTGGCCGCCTACGCGCAGCACCGTGGCCGCGTCGAGGGCACCCGCGCGTACCTCGCGCCCGGCGACCTGGTCGGCATCCTCGGCCCGGCCGAGGACGAGGGGCAGATGCGCGTCGAGGTCCGCCCGTGGATGGGCGGCGCCAACTTCGTCGGCCCGTTCGTGGGCACCTTCCCGGCCGAGCACCTGGCCGACCGCCCGCCCGAGGGCGACGCCGAAGGTGTGACACCGGGTGACTGTTACCGCCTCCCGGCGGGCCAGACCGTGCCGATCTACGAGCGCCCGGGCGGCGAGCCGGTCGCCAACCTCCCCGCGGCCGACCCCGGCATGACCGTGACCGTGCTCCGCGCGCGCAACGACTGGTACGGGGTGCGGGCCGGCTTCGGTCCCTACCTCACCGGCTACGTGCAGGGCAGCCTCACCGCCTGTCAGGGCGCGGCGCCGGCGCCCGAGCCGATGGTGCCGAGCGGCGAGGGGGACCGCCCCTACTGGATGAGCCAGGAGAGCGGCAACCTGCATCGCGTCGCGGAGGGCACCCGCATCCGCTTCCACGGCCGGACGATCGCGCGGCTCCGCTCGCAGGGCTGGGCTCGGGAGCTCGGCCGGCAGGACGGCGGCATGGTCGACGTCTTCGTGGCGGTCGACGAGGACGTGGCGCTCCGGGGGCTCGTGCCGGAGGACAGCCTGACCCTGGTCGAGGCGGCCAGCGAGTCGGCGCCGGCCGCGCAGCCGGCCGCGGCGCAGCCCGAGCCGGAGCCGGAGCCGGAAGAGGACCTTCCGCCCGAGCTGCAGTGAGCGAGGCCGCGCTGGACGCGCTGCCGATCGTCACCGCGCGCGCCGCGCTCCGCCTGGCGGAGGACCGCGACGCGCCGCGGGTGGCCGACTATCAGCGGCGCAACCGGGCGCACTTCGCGCGCTGGGATCCGCGGCGGCCGGAGGGCTTCTTCACCGACTCCTTCTGGCACCGCCGCATCGCCGCCGACGCGGAGCTGAGCGAGCAGGACCGCGCCTACCGTCTCTTCGTCTTCGCGGAGGGAGACGGCCCGGTCGTCGGGCACGTGCACTTCGCCAACGTCGTGCGCGGCGCCTTCCACTGCTGTCACCTCGGCTTCGGCATCGACGGCGAGCGCGAGGGTCGGGGGCTGATGAAGGAGGCGCTCGAGGGCGCCATCGCGTGGGCCTTCGGGCCACTCGGGCTGCATCGGATCGAGGCGAACCACCGCCCCGACAACCTGCGGAGCGGGGGGCTGCTCGCGCGGCTCGGCTTCGTGCCGCAAGGCTACGCGCGCGACTACCTGCTGATCGACGGGGAGTGGCACGACCACGTGCTCACCGCGCGCCTCAACCCCGACTGGCGGCCGTGACGCGCGCTCCCCTCCTCGTCGCGCTGCTCACGGCGCTCGCGCTCCCCGCTTGCGGCGGCAGCCAGCCGGCGCCCGAGGCGCCTCCGGCGGCGGAGCCCCTCCGCGCGGTCCGCCCGCCGGGATCCCGGCTGACCCTCTCGCTCCCTCCGTCCATGCGGCGGGTGCGCCACACGCTGCGCTACGAGGACGCCGACCTGGGCGTCGCGCTGCAGCTCTCGGACGCCACCGTCCCGCCCGGCACCGAGGCGGAGATCGTGGAGGCCGATCTCGCGCGCATCCGGCTCCGCGACCCCGACGTGCGCGCGCGCTCGATCACCTGGGGTGAAGGCGTCGAAGGTGTCGAGGTCACCGGCCGCGTCGGCGAGGCCGAGCTGCGGATCCTGACCCTCTGGAGCGACGGCGCGCTGGGACGCATCCTCATCCGTCACCCGGTGTCGGAGCGGCGGCGCGTGGCGGCGATCCTCGACTCCGTGCGGCTCGATCCGTCGGCGGAGCTCGACCCGATCGCGGTGCTCGGGATCCGGATGCAGGTGCCGGCGGAGCTGTCGACCCTGCTCGTCTCGAACGAGGAGCTCGTCCTGCGCACCGCCCCGCGCGCCGTGCCCTTCCCCTCGGCCGACGCGTCGATCGACATCGTGTACGCGCCCTTCGTCGGCGCGCGTCCCGAGAGCACCGAGGCGCGAGGGCGCATGCTGGGCGCGCGCTTCGCGGGGGTGCCGATCGAAGGGGAGCCGCGGGCGACGCCCTTGAGCGGCGGCGCGCTGCCCGGCTACCAGATCGCGATGACCGCGACGGTCGAGGGCGCCTCGCTCCTCCTCTACGGCGCGTACCTGGAGACGGAGGGCGGCGCGTTCCTGCTCCGCGCGAGCGTGCGCGAGGGAGACGCCGAGCGCTGGGCGCCGCGCTTCGAGGCGATGGCGCGCTCGCTTCGACCGGCGACCGCGATGCAGAATGCGTCGCATGTCACGCGTCGCTGATCTGAGCTGGCCCGACGTCGAGGCCGCCCTCGCGCGCGGCGCGGTGGCGCTGCTCCCGGTGGGCGCGGCGTCCAAGCAGCACGGGCCGCATCTGCCGATGTCGACCGACTGGCTCACCGCGGAGGCGGTCGCGGCGCGGGTGGCCGAGCGGATCGACGGCCTCGCCTGGCCGACCGTGGGCTACGGCCACTACCCCGCCTTCCTCGACTACGCGGGCTCGACGAGCCTCCCCGCCGACGTCTTCGCGGGGGTGATCGAGGCGTTGCTCCGGGACCTCGCCCGGGCGGGAGCGGCGTGCGTCGTGATCCTGAACACCGGCATCAGCACCATCCGCCCGATCGAGCAAGCGATGGAGCTCGTCGCCCTCGACGCCCGCGTCGTCCACCTCTACCGAGGCGAGCGCTTCGTCGCGACCAAGCGCGCGATCTGCAAACAGGAGCGCGGCGAGCACGCCGACGAAGCCGAGACCAGCGTCATGCTCCACCTCCACCCCGAGCGCGTGAACCTGGCCCGCGCCCGAGCGTGGACCCGAGACGTGAAGCCCGGCCGCTGGACCTCGAAGGACCCCGACAGCCCGAGCTACAGCCCGCAAGGCGTCTTCGGAGACCCCACCACCGCCACCGCCGCGAAAGGCGCGCGCCTGATCGAGGCCATGATCGAGGACGTCCTCCGAGAATTAGGACCCGGGGACGGAGTTTCCTTGTTGCCCAACGGCGTCGACCCCCCCTAGCCCTGGGACTCTGGGACGGAGTTTCTCAGTTTCCCAATGCCCGGACGCAACGTTGTCGGACACGCCGCGATGACCGCGGCATGCCTCGCACTCACAGACTGCACCTTCCCCACCAGCTCGTTCACGTCATCGTTCGATTCGTCAACGAGCGGTTCCTCATCACGACCCGCGAAGCGCGCGCCGCGTACCTGAGGCGCCTGTTCAAAGCGGTTCGGCGGACCGACTGGCGGCTCCTCGCCTGGGCAGTGATGTCCAACCACATCCACCTGGCGTTCCTCACGGGCAGGCACAGCCTCGCTGAATGGGGTCGCTCGGTGCACACCGGATGGACGCGCTGGATGCACTCGTTCCTGTCGCGAGACGGCTGCAAGTCCCGCGGCCCGCTCATCGCCGAGCGCCCGACGACCATCTTCTTGCCGCTCGAGCGCACGGCCTACTTGATCGCATACATCCACAACAACCCGGTCAGGGCGAACGTTGTCCAGTCAGCGGAGCTGAGCGACTGGACGAGCCATCGCGCGCTCATCGGTCTGGAGCACCGTCCGAGTGTGCTCGATGCGCGGCTGGCCCTGTCGCTGTGTGACCTCTCCGACGACTCCGACGGCCGCCGTGTCTTGCAGGAGCACGTCACAGGCCACGCCGACGACCCACGCGACGACGCTATCTCCGGTCGCACCGTGGCGGCGGACCGGGCGGAAGAGCGGCGACGCTCGGGAAGCGGTGCGGAGGTCCGCGCTGGTGCCATGCGCTCGGACGGGACCGTCGCCGTCCTTCCTTCGCGTACTCCAGGGCTGCACGTTCGCGCGGGATACCCGGGCTCGGCACTCGACGTCCTCGTCGCGGTCGCCCGCCTCGAACGTGTGTCGGTCGAGGCGATGCGAGAGCGACTCCGCGCCTCCGGTCGCACACGCGCCCGCCGAATCGCCGTGCTCACCTGGCATCGATTGGGACGGCCCATGAGCGAGATGGCCGCCGCGCTGTCGATGAGCCGGGGAAACGCCTCGAAGATCGTCTCGGGCTTCGCAGACGACGCGGAGCTGGCTCAGTCCGTGGCTCGCGTGATCGACGCTCTGCTTCTGGAGCCGGAGACCGACGAGCGGTCCCTCGCCTCCTGACAAGGCAACAAGGAAACTCCGTCCCAATGTCCCTAATCGGGGGCAGCGCCGGCGGGGTGGGCAACAAGGAAACTCCGTCCCCGTGTCTCAGAACATGGAGTCGACGGGGCGGATCTGGATCGCGTCTCTCGCGAGGCCGAGGGGGTAGGCGATGATCTCGGCGTCTTCGGCGCGGACGGCCTCGGGGACCTCGGTGGTGTAGGTGATCGGGCTCTCGGCGTCGGTGGCGAGGGCTTCGGCGAGGGCCTCGGCGTCGCTGGCGACGAGGGCGATGCGCAGCTGGTCGGGGCGGAGGTGACGGCGGATGGCGGCGTGCACGGCCTCCGGGGTGAGCTCGGCCCAGGCGGCGCGGAGGCGCTCGAGGTAGGGCGCGTCGACGCCGTAGGAGGCGTCGTCCATCGCGAAGCCGAGGGCGCGGCTCGAGGTCTGCAAGTAGAGCGCGTAGTAGCGGTCGGCGAAGGTGCGGACGCGGTCGAGCTCTTCGGCGCTCAGGCCGCGCTCCACCAGCCCGCGCAGCTCCCGGATGGCGAGCCGGATCGCGAAGTGCGCGGTCTCCGGGCGCAAGGGGCGCAGCCAGATGGAGAAGTGCTGCTGACGACGCGCCACGTTCGGGAGCGGGAAGGTCGACCAGCCGTCCTGCGTGAAGCTCTCGGCGTAGGCGTAGTCGCCGTAGTTCAGGCCGCGCTGGCCGCGGATGGCCTGCATGAGGCGACCGATGAATTGACGGTGCTGACCGAGCCAGCTCGCGACGAGCACGAGGGCGGGGTAGTCGGGGTGCTCGCGGCGCACCTCGATGGGGAAGCCCATCGACACGGCCACCGCGGGCGCGTCCGGCTTGCGCACGATGAGCACGCGCGGCGCCTCGAGCGGCTCGACCGCGGGCAGCGGACGGCGACCGAGACACGACTCTCCGTCCAGCCCCGAGACGTCGCGCACCAGGCTCGCCTCGAGCGCCTCCGGGTAGTCCCCCGCGATGCCCACGATCGCGCGGCCGGCGCAGAAGACCCGGCGCCGGTGAGCGCGCACGTCGTCCAGGCGCACCCGCGAGAGCCCGCGCTCGGTGCCCAGCGGCGGGTGCGCGTAAGGGTGACCGCCGTACATCAGCGCGTGCAGCGCCGCCTCGCCGAGCGCCTCGTCGTCCGAGCTCCGCAGATCGACACGCAGGGCCTCCCGCTGCTGGTCCCGCACGCGCTCGAAGTCGGCCTCGCTCATCGCGGGCGAGAGCAGCACGTCGCGGAAGATCCCGTAGAAGCGCTCGGCGTGATCGCGATGCGCCTGCCCCACGAAGACGGTCATGTCCCGGCCCACGTGCGCGTGGATCGAGGCGGCCATCGGGTAGAGCGCGCGCGTCAGCTCCGCGTAGCTCAGGTCTCCGGCGCCGCCGCTCGCCATCAGCTGGGCGGCGAGCCGCGTGAGGCCTTCGTAGCCCTCGGGGTCCGCCGCCGAGCCCGCCTCGAAAGCGACCCGGAAGGTGACGACCGGGTCGTCGCTCCGCTGGGCCACCACGAGCGGCGCGTCACGCAGCGCCTCGCGCGTCTCGGTCGGCGCCGTCGCCGTGGGCTCCTCCGCCGGCAGGCGCGGTTACTCGCGAGGCGCGGTCGGCGCGCCGCCGCAGCCCACGAGCGCCACGATCCAGAGCCAGCGCCTCACGCTCCGTCCCCCCGCGCGAGCGTCACGATGAACCGTCGCTCCGCGTTCAGGTACGCGCCGGCGACCCGGGCCACGTCCTCGGGCGTCACCGCCGCGAGCGCCTCGAGGTAGCCGTCGAGCGCGTCGAGCGATCCTCCCACGGCCACGAAGCGCGCCGCGACGTCGGCCACGCTCGACGGCGTCTGCATGGACATCGAGAGCGCGTAGCGCACGTGGCTCTTCACCGCGTCCACCCGCGCCGCGTCGACCTCGCCCGCGGCCAGGGCGTCGACCGACGACTGGATGGCGTCGATGACGGTGTCGAACTCCGTCCCCTCGGCCAGCACCGCGCTCGACACCAGGAGATGCGGGTCCACGCTCTGGTCGCCGGCCCAGCTCGAGAGGGACAGCGCGCTCCGCTCCTCGAGCACGAGGCGCTGGTGCAGGGGCGCCGACTCGCTGAAGAGCAGGCCGTGCACGACCCGGAGCGCGGCGGTGTCCCGGAGCGCCCGTCGTCGCGCCGCCTCGGTGCGCCCGGAGACGAAGGCCGGGGTGCGCCACGCGACGAACATCCGGGGCGAGGCAGGCGCCGGCCAGTCGATGTGGCGGCGTCCGCCCTCGGTCGGCTCGGGCTCGGTCGGGACGCGGCTCCGCGCGCGCCGCCCTCGCCACGGGCCGTAGTGCTCGCGGACCCGCGCCATCAGCGCGTCGTGGTCGACGTCGCCGGCCACGATGATCGTGGTGTTGTCGGGCGTGTAGAAGCGCTCGAAGAAGCGGCGCGAGTAGTCGACCTCCTCGGGCATGCGCTCGATGTCGCGGAGGTATCCGAGCGTGGTGTGCCCGTAGGTGTGACGGGTGAAGGCCAGCTCGCTCAGCTGCTCCCACATGCGCCGCGTCGGGCTGGTGGCGCTCTTGTCGTACTCGCCGCGCACCGCGCCGGTCTCCGTGCGGTAGGCCTCCTCGGTGTACGACAGGTGCTGGAAGCGGTCGGCCTCGAGCTCGACGATCCGGTCGAGGACGCTCGACGGCGCGGTCACGTGGTAGAGCGTGTAGTCCTGCGTGGTGTACGCGTTGTTGTCCGCGCCGAAGCTCTGGATCGCCGCCTCGTAGGCCTCCTGCGGGAAGCGCTCGGTGCCGCGGAACATCATGTGCTCGAAGAGGTGCGCGTAGCCGCTGTGCCCGGGCTCCACCTCGTCCCGCGCGCCCACGCCCACGAGGGTGTCGTAGGCGACGATGCCGGGCGTGTCGGTGCGGAGGCTGATCACCCGCAGCCCGTTCGGCAGCCGGTCCTCGCGCGGCGCGTGGGGGAAGACGCCCTGAGCCGCGGCCAGCGCGGGCAGCAGCCAGAGGCCGATCGTGAGCAGCGCGCGGATCACGACGCCCCCTTCAGGAAGCTCGGGAGGTAGTCGGACGGCGCTGCGAACCCGAGGAGGAAGAGCAGGCTCGACGCGACGTTCGCGAGCCCGGGCGTCTCCACCGACGCGTCGATCGCGACCTCGGCGCCCGGCGCGTAGACGTAGCAGGGCACCGGGTTGAGGGTGTGGCTCGTGCGCGCCTTCAGCGCGCCGTCGTCCTTGCGCTGGTAGTCGCCGCTCTTCTTGTCGACCTCGTACATCTGGTCGGCGTTGCCGTGATCGGCGGTGAGGATGATCGCGCCCTTGCGCTTCTTCAGGAACGGGAGGATGCGCCCGATCTGCACGTCGACCGCCTCGACCGCGACCACCGCCGCCTCGCGGAAGCCGGTGTGGCCGACCATGTCGCCGTTGGCGTAGTTCACCCGCGCGTGGCGGTGCGCGCCGGTCTCGAGCGCGTCGAGCAGCGCGTCGGTGATCTCCGCCGCCTTCATCCAAGGCCGCTCCTCGAACGGCCGGGTGTCGCTGTCGATCTGCACGTAGGTCTCGGTCTTCGCGTCGAAGGGCTCCGTCCGATTCCCGTTCCAGAAGTAGGTGACGTGGCCGAACTTCTGGGTCTCGCTGATCGCGAGCTGCGTCACGCCGTTCGCCGCGAGGTGCTCGCCGACGCTGCGGTCGATGCTCGGCGGCGAGACGAGGAAGGTGCGCGGGAGCTGCAGGTCGCCGTCGTACTGCATCATGCCGGCGTAGAAGACGTCGGGGCGCGGGCCTCGATCGAAGGCGTCGAAGTCGTCCTCCTCGAAGGCGCGCGTGATCTCGAGCGCGCGGTCGCCGCGGAAGTTGAAGAAGATGACGCTCGCGCCGTCGCGGATGGGGCCCACCGGCGCGTCGCCCTCGGCGATGACGAACCCCGGGAGGTTCTGATCGGTCGCGCCGGTCTCCTCGCGCAGCGTCTCGATCGCCTCGCGCAGCGACGGGAAGGTCCGGCCCTCCCCACGCACGTGCAGCTGCCAGCCGCGCTCGACCATCGCCCAGTCGGCCTCGTACCGATCCATGGTGACCTTCATGCGCCCACCGCCGCTCGCCACCCGGTAGTCGCGGTCGCCCTCGCTCAGCTCCGCGAGCACCTCCTCCAGGCGGTCGACGTACTCGAGCGCGCTGGTCTCCGGCACGTCGCGGCCGTCGAGGAGGGCGTGCACCCGGGCGCGCTCGACGCCGTCGTCCGCCGCGCGGCGCAGCATCGCGAAGAGGTGCTCGATGTGAGAGTGCACGTTGCCGTCGCTGAGCAGCCCGATGAAGTGCATCGGCTCGCCGCTCTCCTTCACCCGGGCCACCGCCTCGCGCCACGGCTCGCCCTCGAACAGGCTGCCGTCCTCGATCGCCAGGTTGACCAGCTTGGCCCCCTGCTCGAAGACCCGCCCCGCGCCGAGCGCGTTGTGACCCACCTCGCTGTTGCCCATGTCGTCGTCGCTGGGCAGGCCCACCGCGGTCCCGTGCGCCTTCAGCTCGAGGTAGCAGGCGTTCTCCTTCAGCCAGTCCAGGTTCGGCGTGCGCGCGAGCCAGACGGCGTCGCCCTCGTCCTCGCGCCCGATGCCGACGCCGTCCATGACGACGACCAGCACCGGCCCCTCGACGCCGGGGAACGACGGATGCTTGCGCAGGGTCAGATCGGTGGTCATGCCGGCGGTTCTAGCAGCTCGCGGCGGAAATGCGCGTGATGGATCGGCGAGCGCGACGTCGCGTCCAGCGCGGCGGGCCGACGACGAAATGCTTCAGCATTTCGGAGGAGCGACTGGCGCGCTGGGCGCGGCGTCCCGCCGGCGAGGCGCGCGCAG
>JAYZQJ010000064.1:0-8266 GCA_036149055.1 Myxococcota bacterium
GCAGCGGCAGCGGGGCCGGCAGCGGCAGCGGGGCCGGCAGCGGCTGCGGGGCCGGCAGCGGCAGCGGGGCCGGCAGCGGCAGCGGGGGCGGCAGCGGGGGCGGCAGCGGGGCCGGAGGCGGTCTCGGGCGCGGTCTCGGACGCGGTCTCGGACTCGGACTCGGACGCGGTCTCGGACGCGGTCTCGGACGCGGACTCGGACGCGGTCTCGGACGCGGTCTCGGACGCGGTCTCGGACGCGGTCTCGGACGCGGTCTCGGACGCGGTCTCGGACTCGGACGCGGTCTCGGACGCGGCTGCGGGCTCGGACGCGGTCTCGGACGCGGCTGCGGGCTCGGATGCGGGCTCGGACGCGGCTCCGGGCCCGGACGCGGCTGCGGGCTCGGCCGCGGGTTGCGCCTCACTCCGCTGATGGGCGGCCACCTGGGCGGGGGCGAGGATCGGCCTCTGCTCTCCGCTCTCCGGCTTCGGCGCCTGCTCCAGCTGCGACACTCGATGCAGCAGCGTGAAGTTCTCACCACGGAGCCGCGTGACCTCGGCCTCCAGCGCGTCGAGGCGCTGGTCGGTCCTCCCTCTCCCCATGTACTTCGCCAGGAGCACGCCTGCGGCGGCGAGCACCGCGAACGGCATCAGGCACACCGTCATCCCGATCAGAAGCTCGATCGCGTCGTTCAAACCCGACCTCCCGGCGCCATCCTGCAGCACCTCGCGTGCCAGCACATCCACGCCGTGCGCAGGGCCGCGATTCCCCTGAGCCCGCCCCCGCGTACACGCGACGTACGTGCAGCGTACATCGGGTGCTCGGATGCTGTACGGTCCGCCGATGCGCGCCTGGCTGCTCGGAACCCTGGCCCTGGTCGCCTGTGATGGCGTAGCCGTCCCGACTGACGGCGGTCCGGGGGACGCGGGCGCCGCCGACGCAGCCCCGGACGCCGCCATCGGGCCCTGCCTCGAGTTCGACGGGCCGACCGAGCTCGGCCGACTCGACGATCCTTCGCTCGACGAGCTCAGCGGGCTGGCGGCGAGCCGGCGGCACCCGGGCCTCTACTACGCGCACAACGACAGCGGAGACGGGGCGCGGATCTACGTGCTCGACGAGACCGCGGCGGTGGTCGGCCAGATCGCGCTCCGCGGCGCGGCCCACGTCGACTACGAGGACATCGCGGTGGGGCCCGGGCCGGACGGCGCGCCGTGGGTCCACGTCGGCGACGTCGGCGACAACGCGGCGCGCGACGGCCGGGGCTCCCCCCGGGACGGCGTCGTCGTCTACCGCTTCCCCGAGCCCGCGGATCCGCCGCGCGGCGCGCTCGAGGTGACCGCCGAGGCGCTCCCGCTCCGCTACCCGGACGCGCCCCACGACTGCGAGTCCGTCGCGGTGGAGGCGGACGGGGCGCTGCTGATGCTGACCAAGGAGGATCGGGGTCCGTCGATCCTCTACCGGGCGCGCGGCCCCTTCCCGGCCACGCTCGAGGCGATCGGCTCGCTCGAGCTGGGCGGGCCGGGCGTCCCCGGCTCGCGCAACGCGACCGCGATGGACCTGTCGCCCGGCGGCGCGCTCCTCGTGCGCAGCTACAACCGCGTGCACCTCTTCCCGCGGGCCGACGGCGAGCCCTGGAGCGACGCCCTCGCGCGCCCCCCGGTCGGCCTTCCCGCCCGGGCGGAGCCGCAGGGCGAGGCCGTCGCCTGGTCCGTCGACGGCCGCGCCTACCTGACGGCGAGCGAGGGCGCCGGCGCGCCCCTCTACCGCTTCGACGCCACGGCGCCCGACTGCGCGGCGCCGTGACGAGCGGTCAACGCACCTCGCCGAGCGCCATCACCTCGGCCTCGAGGGTGTCGGACTCGGCGGCCACCCGCTGCGCGGGCGCGTCGAGGTCCTCGAGCAGCGCGTCGCGGGCGACGGCGAGCCGGGCGACCCGCACGAGCTGATCGACCGAGTCGCGCACGTCGAGCTGCGCCCGATCCCCGCGGGCGTCGAGGCGCCGCTCGCTGCGCCGGATCACGTCGTCGAAGGCGCGGTCGAGCCGACGACGCATCTTCTCCGGCACGTCCGCCTCGCTCAGCCGACGATGCGCGACCACCGCCCTCAGGAGCGCGAAGCGGGCCGGGCCGCGCGCCCGCGCGGAGAGCCGCCGGAGCGCGAAGGTGCGGGGCGCGTCGGTGGGCACGATCCACGGGAGCGAGGCGAGCAGCGCCGCGACCACGATCGCGACCGTCCACAGCGTCGACTCGAGGCCCGCGTTGGCGCGCACCACCCAGCTCGCCGCCGCCCCGCCCGCGAACGCGAACGCGACGTGGAAGCCGAGCTCGCGCCACGACCGGGACCGCATCGCGCGGGTCCCGAAGATGGCCGCGAGCAGGATCCCCATGCCGACGAGCGGGAGGTACGAGCGGACCGCCTCGTAGGCGAGCGCGCCGCCCGCGCCGAACGCGACCGCCTCGGTCGCGAGGCTGGTGCCGCCGTGGGCGAGGAGCGCGAGCACGACCGACGAGCCGACCGTGATCGCCGCCGCCCCCACCGGACCGAAGGCGTCCAGCTGCCCGAGGAGGGCGAGGGTGAGGGCGGCGCCGCCCACGAACATCCAGGCGCGGAACCGCATCAGTAGCCCTGCGCCCTGGAGCGGCGCTCCGCGTTGGACTGGAGCCCGTAGGCCCGACCGCCAGCGGAGCGCGCGTCCAGCTGGAAGTTGTCCATGTCGCGGCTCGCGGCGCGCCGACGCGAGCGGAGCGCGGGGGCCGCCGCGGGCGCCGCCTCCTCCCACTGCTGCAGGGTGGCGACGTTGCCCGCCGCGATGGTGCGCGCCTCCTCCCTGCGTCCGGCCCGCCAGGCCTCGATCGCCTCGGCCTGCCGCGCGTCCACGTGCTGCGCGATCGCCTCGGCGTGCAACGCCACGTCTCTCGAATCTGCCACGCGCCCCTCCTCGTTCACCGTGCTGACCGACAGACGTCCGAGGTCCAGGTTCCGATCTGATCGGTGAATCGTGGACCGGTAGGCGAGGCGGGCGCCCACCGCGCGGACCTCCCCCGGCGCGCCGGCGTCGATCTCCATACGCAGGGTCACGCGGCGACGTTCCCCGGCGAAGAGCGCGCCCAGCGGCACCCGGCCGCCCTCGATGGTCCCTCCGTAGGCGTGGGTGACGCGCCAGCCCGGCGGGAGCGTCAGGTCCACCGCGGCCGCCTCCGCCACCGTGGTCGCGGCCTGCTCGAGCTCCCGGTGCAGGAAGCCGGCGAGCACCCCGCCGGTGGCGAGGAACTCGTAGTTGCCGCGGCCGGCGTCGGCGACGGCGGTGAGCCAGCGCTCGTCGTAGTCGACGCCCACGCCCAGCGCGCTGGTGGTGACGCCCGCGTTGGCCCGGCTCGCGATGGTGCCCTGCACGACGCCGAGGAGCTGCCCCGATCCGTCGAGCCCGTCCGAGATGAGCACCAGCCGATGCGTCATGTTCGACGGCGCGCCCGCCAGCGTCGACGCCCCGAGCTGCAGGCCGGCCGGGATGTTCGTGCCGCCGTTCGCGAAGATCTCGCTCACCCGCCCCGCGAGCGTGCGGCGCACGTCGGAGATCGGGGCGAGCGGCTGCACCACCCGGGCGTTCTGGTCGTAGGTGACGATGGCCAGCCGATCCTCGGGGCGCATGGACTCCGCGAGCGCGCTCACCGCCCGCCGGGCCTCCATGATCTTGTCGCCGGCCATCGAGCCGCTGGTGTCGAGCACGACCGCGAGCGCGACCGGGCGGCGCGCCACCACGCCCCCCTCGTTCGTCGCCTCGAGCCGGAGCTCGGCGAACAGCTCCCGGGTGCCGTGGGAGAGCACCGCGCCCTGGGTGAGGGCCAGGAACCCGCTGACCTCCGGCGTGGTGATCGAGACCCGGGTGGTCCCCTCGGGGGTGACCGCGGCGGGCAGGTCCGGCGGCGTCGACGTCCCGATGGGCTGGGGCTGGGCGCGCGCCAGAACGATCGCCCCGAAGGCGAGCGTCACCGCGCCCGCCGCCACCCCCAGGCGCTTCCGCGCCGCTCGTCCGAATCGCATGCGTGATCTCATCAGCGTTCCTCCTCGGGTCATCGGACACCCAGACCCACGAAACCCAGGTCAGGCTTTGGTAAAGACCCGATCTCGGCTCCGAGCAGGCGTCGCTCCAGGTGCGGAAATCCCCGGAAAACGCCCTCGTTCGGGGGCGCGTTCTGCTGCGAAGAGCACGGCGATGCTGCTGTCGATCGATTCACCCCGGGCCCCCCTCCCCTCCCACGTGGCGCCCGACGCGCGAAACGTGACCAGCGGACGCGAGCGACGCTGATTTGCTACAACCGACCCCGATGGCGAAGCGCTTCGAGGGCAAGGCCGCGTGGGTGACCGGCGGCGGGAGTGGGATCGGTCGGGCGCTCGCGCTCGAGCTGGCGCGCCGAGGGGCGGACGTCGCGGTCTCGGGTCGACGCCGCGACAAGCTCGAGGCGGTGGCGAGCGAGGTGGAGGCGCTCGGCCGGCGCGGGGTCGCCGTGCCCTGCGACGTCACCCACGAGGCCCAGGTGCAGGACGCCGCCGACCGGGTGGCGCGAGAGCTCGGGGCGCTCGACGTGGCGATCGCGAACGCGGGCTACGGCGTGGTCGGCAAGATCGAGAAGCTGGCCGCGGACGACCTGCGCCGGCAGCTCGACGTGAACGTGGTCGGGGCGGCGATGACCGCGAAGCACGCCCTCCCCCACCTGCGCGAGAGCAGAGGCCGGGTGGCCTTCGTCGGCTCGGTCGCCGCGTTCGTGCCGCTCGCCAAGAACGGCGCGTACGTCGCCAGCAAGTACGCGCTGCGCGGCCTGGTCCAGTCCCTCCACCTCGAGCTCGCCGGGAGCGGGGTCAGCTGCACCCTGCTCCACCCGGGCTTCGTGGAGAGCGAGATCGCGCAGGTCGACAACGAAGGCGTGCACCACCCGGAGCGAGACGACCCTCGCCCGCAGAAGCTGATGTGGGCGGCCGACGACGCGGCGAAGGTGATGCTCGACGCGATCCACGCCCGCAAGCGCGAGCACGTCTTCACCGCGCACGGCAAGCTCGGCGCCTTCCTCGGCCAGCACCTCCCGGGCCTGACCGCGTTCGCCCAGACGCGCGGCAAGCGCTGATCTATCTGCAGCGGCCGGGCGTGACGAGGTCGGGCGGGCAGCCGCGGATCTCGGCGCCCTCGCAGCGCTCGCCGTCGTTGCACTCGTAGTCGTAGAAGCAGTCGCGCGCGTTGCCCGGGAAGCGGCAGTAGCCGGCCCCGCCGGTGGCGCAGACCGCGCCGACGCACTGGCTGGCGGTGTCGGTGCAGTCGGAGTCGTCGAAGCACGGCAGGCAGCCCGGCTCGGTCTGGGGCGGCTTGCGGAGCGCGCAGTGATCGCGCTCGAACTCGGGGCACTCCCCGTCGGACGCCACGCTCACGCCGGCCGCGTGAGCCTCGCAGGCGTTGCCGTAGGTGTTGCGGTCGCAGCCGCACACCGGATCGACGACGTCGGGGCAGCCGCCCGGCCGCGGCGCGCATCGCGCGGGCCCGTGACAGCGCCCGCCTCCGAAGTCGCAGAACGCGGGCTCGGCGCAGCTCTCGAGGCAGCCGTCCACGGGCCCGGCGTCGGCGGGGATCACCATGCCGTCGGGGACCGGCGTGGCGTCCACGACCGCGGCGTCGCGCGGCGCGGCGTCGAGCACGTCGGCGTCGAACGGAGGCGGCGCGGCGTCCATCGAGACCCGGGCGTCGCGCGCCACCGCAGCGTCGTTCGTGGCGTCGGGGGCGGGCGGCTCGAAGTCGAACGTCAACCCGCACCCGGCGAGGCACACCATCGCGACCGCGGCCCCCCAGCCCCGCATCACACGAACCTTCTCGAGCCTTCCACGCCTTCGCTCTCGCCGTCCGGGCTGAAGCGGTAGCGCTCGTCCACGAGCGGCTCGATCCGATCCATCACGTCGTCGACGTAGGTCTGGAACGCCGCGTTGTGGTCCCGCTCGGCCTCGGGGGTGAACGGCTCGAACTCGGAGGCGTCGACCCAGGCCGCCGCGTCGGCGGGGTAGATGGGATCGCCGAAGCGGTAGACGATGTGGCCCGGCCGCCCGATCGGAGAGCTGCCCGGGTAGACGCGGTCGCTGCCGCTGCAGCCCACCGGGACGACGGGCCGCGACAGGTGCATCGCGATCTGCGACAGGCCGACCCGCCCGCGCGACAGGCGGACCGAGCGGGTGCCCTGCGGGAAGATCAGGATGTCGAGGCCGAGGTCCGCCGCCTCGCGGTTGAGCTCGGTGAACCGCCGCATCATCGCCCGGAAGAGCTGGTCGAGCGCGACGGCGTAGGGCTCGCGCGCCGGGTCGAACGGCCGGCCGAGCATGTCGCGGCGGCGCTCGAGCAGGGCGCGCGGGATCACCGCGTCCGGCTCGACCACCCGGCCGGCGGCGGCCTCGTTCACCAGCGCGCGCAGGGCCGCGTACTCCTCGTTCTCCGGGCGGCGGCCGAGGGTCGCGAGGAAGTCCTTCGTGATCAGGTAGCCGCGCGAGACGGTGGGGATGTTGTTGGTCAGCTCCATGAAGCGACCGACCCACTCGTTCTCGTAGTACTTGCCCTTCACCCAGGTCGCGGTGAAGCGCTCGCGGCGACGCCACCACGCGTACTGGAAGGGCCAGTAGTTGTAGCGATCGGTGTGGTTCATCGCGAAGATGACCGGCTCGTCGGGGACACGCGCGTCCCCCTCGAAGTCGATCTTCACCCGCGGCGGGAGGTCGTAGTTCGGCGCGAGCAGCGCGAGCGCGACCACCCGCTGGAAGCGAGGGCGCGCGCGCAGGCGGATGCGCGAGAGGCGAGCCAGGTCGAGCATGTCGGTCGTCAGCTCCGGATGCCGCTGAGCACGAGGGAGATCAGCGCGGCGGCGATCTGATCGGGGGGCGTGTCGAGGCCTTCGCCGAGCACCGACCAGGTCAGCTGCTCGACGGCGCCGACGACGGCGAGCGCCGAGATGCGCGGGTCGGGGATGCGCAGCAGGTCGTGATCGACGGCGAACTGGGTGAGATCGACCGCGCGGGCGCGGATCTCGTCGGCGAGGTCGCGGATGGGCTTGCGCGCCCCCGCGGCCGGCGCGCGGCTCTCCTGCAGGTAGAGCTTCACCGCGTCCGGCTGGGTGATCGCCACCGGGATGAGCCCGAGCGCGACGCGGTTGTAGGCGGCGAAGAGCGAGGCGTCGTCGTGCGCCTCCTCCAGGCCCTGCTCGCAGTGGTCGAAGGCCTCCCGCACCGCGGTGGCCATCGGGTCCACGATGGCCGAGACGAGGTCCTCCTTGTCGCTGAAGTAGCGATAGAAGTTGCCCTTCGCGGTGCCGGCGGCGCTCGCGATGTCGTCGATGGTGACGTTGTCGACGCCGCGCTCGAGGAAGAGGGTCAGGCCGGCCTGACGCAGCTGCTCGAGCCGACGGCGGCGGTTGCGATCGCGCTTGCCGCCCGGCTGGCCCGGCCGCTCGGGGGGCAGGCGTTCGGGCGGCATCTGGGCGGCCGCGGCGAGCGCGAGGCTCTCGTCGTCGTTGGACACGGGCCTACATTCTGCTAAGAATACCGTGACTGTCCGGTCATTCTTTTTGGAGGGATGGAAATGCTCGGAATTCCGCTGGGTTTGGCCTACGCCAACGTCTCGGAGTGGGTGATCCACAAGTACGTGCTCCACGGTCGGGGCCGCCGACCGAAGAGCTTCTGGAGCTTCCACTGGCTGGAGCACCACCGGGTCGTGAAGAAGTCCGGCTTCCACGATCCCGACTACGAGCGCTCGGTCTTCGGATGGCACGCCCAGGGCAAGGAGGCGGCCGCGGTGGCCGGGATGGCCGCCCTGCATCTGCCGCTGCTGCCGGTCGCGCCGTTCTTCACCGGGACCGTCCTCTACTGCGCCTGGAACTACTACCGGAAGCACAAGCGGGCGCACCTCGACCCCGACTGGGCGCGCGAGCACCTCCCCTGGCACTACGACCACCACATGGCCCCGAACCAGGACGCCAACTGGTGCGTCACCCGCCCCTGGTTCGACCAGCTCATGGGCACCCGCGAGCCCTACGTCGGCACCGCGCAGGAGGCCGAGGATCTCGCCCGCGCCGAGCGTCGCCGCGAGCGAGCCCGCGCCCGGAAAGCCTCCCTCGCCGCCTAGCAGCGCGCGGCGAAAACATGCGCGTGATGGATCGGCGAGCGCGACGTCGCGTCCAGCGCGGCGGGCCGACGACGAAATGCTTCAGCATTTCGGAGGAGCGACTGGCGCGCTGGGCGCGGCGTCCCGCCGGCGAGGCGCGCGCAG
>JAYZQJ010000065.1:0-5111 GCA_036149055.1 Myxococcota bacterium
GCCGGGGGCCGGGGGGGGGGGGGGGGGGGGGGGGGGTCCCCCGCGGGGGGGGCCGCCCGGCCGCGCGCCGCCGCCCCGCCCCCCCCCCCCCCCCCCGCCGGGGGGGGGGCCCCCGACCCCGACGAAGTCCGCGCCGCGATCCGCGAGGGACGTCACGACGCGCGCATCGACGCCGACATCGAGGCGGTCCGGTCGAGCGGAGTCCGGATCGGCACCCCCGCGGTGTTGATCGGAGACCGCCTGGTGATGGGCGCCCAGCCCTACCCGGGCTTCGAGGCGGCGGTCTCGGCGGCGCTCGAAGGCGCCGAGTGACTCCTGGAAACACGTCCCCGGACGGCTACAAAAAGCGACGTGGGAGGCGCCATTGACACCCCGCGGGCCCGAGCGTAAGGTTCGGCGCCTTTTTCTGGGGGTTGAGGGCACCCGTTTTGCCTTTCTCGCGAAGGCAGGGAGCGACTGGACATGGCGAAGGCTCAGGTGGCGCGTGACGTGCCGATGGTGGAGGAGCTGCACTTCAAGAGTGACAGCGCGTTCCTCTGCCTTCTGTTGAACCGGCGCACCGGCTTCATCCGCGTGATCGATTTCCGCTCGGGGGCGCTGCCCGCCAAGCGACTCTTCATTCAGTCCGTCGCGAAGCGCGAGGGCGTCTCCAAGGTCATCACCCTGGTGGAGAAGGACGAGGTCTCGTCCTGGACCCGGGTGGGCTTCGTGCGCGAGGGCACCATCCCCGGCTTCTACAAGCGGAGCGACGGTCACCTCTGCGGCTGCCTGATCAACGATCGCACCGCCTCGCTGGAGATCAGCGACGACGGCGCGAAGCAGGCCGACCGGACCGTCAACCATGGCAAGAAGAACGCCAAGGAGGTCCCGGACGTCCTCGACATGGTCACGGTCAAGGACGCCGACGCGGCGTCGGCGCTGAAGGCGCGCGACGAGGCGTTCCGCAAGGGCAAGGGCCTCAACCCGTTCGACGACTTCGGTCGGGACGCGGCCCGCTTCTTCATCAGCGCGCAGGCCAAGCGCGGCAAGCCGGTCTACCTGTCGGCGGAGTACCAGGACTGCTTCGGTCACTCCCTCGTGGAGATCGTGCGCCGTCCCGAGGACGACCTCGACGTGATCGCGGTGACCGGCGGGCTCCGCACGATGTGCGACACCCTGCTCGAGCGCGGCATCGTCAGCGCCTTCGGCTTCGCGCCCAGCGACGACATCGGCCTCGCCACCGCCTACTGCGCGGCGGGCTTCCGCAAGACCGGCCTCCTCGCCGGCGGCATCCTCTGCGGCGACGAGCGCAAGGACGCGATCCTCTGGACGCGCAAGCTCGCGAACCCGGCCGACGAGGACTCCTGATCCCGGCGGGGTCGGATCGAGCAGGGTCCGAACCAGCAGGGTCGAAACCAGCAGGGTCCGAACCAGCAGGGTCGGAACCAGCAGGGTCCGAACCAGCAGGGTCGGGTCCGATCGGGTCCGATCCCGCTGACGTCCGGCGCTCGCCTCAGGCTCCGTCGGCCGCCTGCAGGGCGTGGGCGAGCACCGCGTGGAGCTGCCGGAAGCCGAAGGGCTTCTGCAGGAAGTAGGTCGCGTCCTGGCCTTCGACCCGGCGGGCCACGTCGCTCTCCGCGTAGCCGCTCATGAGCACGACCGGGACCGCGCGACCGGTCTCACGGAGCCGCGCGAGCGTCTCGACCCCGTCGAGGCCGGGCATCGTCACGTCCACCAGCACGACCTCGGCGCCGGCCTCCTCGAAGACGTCGAGCGCCCGCAGGCCGTCTTCGGCGGTGGCCACCTCGTAGCCGCTCGCGGCGAGCAGCGACGCGGTGGCCTGGAGCACGGTCGGCTCGTCGTCGACGACGCGCACGCGGCGCCGGGCCGGCTCGTGCGCCGCCGCGGCCTCCTCGAAGGCCGGCGCGGCGACCGAGTCGCCCACCGGCAGGTAGAGGTGGAAGGTGGTGCCGCGCCCGGCCGCGCTCTCGACCCGCAGGCCGCCGCCGTGACCGCGCACGATGCCGAGGGTAGCGGCGAGCCCGAGGCCGCGGCCGGTGAACTTGGTGGTGAAGAAGGGCTCGAAGATGCGGGCCCGGGTCTCGTCGTCCATGCCGACGCCGTCGTCGGTCACCTCGATCCAGAGCATCGAGCCGCGCGCGGGCTCCGGCGCGACCGCGGCGCTCGACCAGTCCACACTCGCGGCGTCGCTTGCGCCGGCGCGGATCCGGATCGTGCCCGCGCCCTCGGGCATCGCCTCCGCCGCGTTGAGCAGGAGGTTCATCAGCACCTGCTGGAGCTGCGATCGATCGCCCATCACCGGCCGGAGGTCGGCGTCGAGCTCGAGGGCGACGCGCACGTTCTTGGACGCCGACGCGGAGACCAGCTGCCAGGTCTCCCGGAGCAGCGCGGGCAGCCCCACCCGCTCGCGCACCAGCGCGCCGCGCCCGGCGTAGGCGAGCATCTGCCGGCAGAGATCGGCGGCCTTGCCGCAGGCGAGCTCGACCTGGTCGAGCGCCTCGCCCGCGTCCGCCCCGCGCTCGGCCTGCATGCGCGCCATCTGCGCGTTGACGACGACGCTGGTCAGCAGGTTGTTGAAGTCGTGCGCGATGCCGCCGGCGAGCAGGCCCAGGCTCTCCAGGCGCTGGGTCTCCTGCATCTTGCGCTCGAGCGCGAGCCGCTCCTGCTCGGCCTGCTTGCGCTCGGTCACGTCGCGCGCGTAGCTCAGCAGGACCTCGACGCTCCCGTCGGGCTCGACCAGGGGGACGACGCGGGAGGCGTAGCTGCGCACCCCGTCCGGGGTGGGGAACTCGAACTCCTTGGCCCCCTCGCGGCCGGTCTCGAAGACCTGCCGGTAGACGCCCTGGAAGTAGCGCACGAGCTCGTCCGGCATGCCGAGGTCGACGTGATCCTTGCCTTCGAAGTCCGCGGGCGTGAGGCCGGTCGCGGGGATGATCGCGCGGTTGACGAAGACGTGCCGGTACTGGCGATCGATCATCGCGATGATGTCCGGCGACTCCTCGACGATCTGCTCGAACCGAGAGCCCGCCTCGCGGGGCGTGAGGCTGGCGAGAAAGTGACCGTCGGAGACCGCGCGCAGCGTCAGCGACGCCGGCCCGTCGACCAGGGACGCCTCGAGCTCCAGCTCGACGTCCTCGGCCGCGGCCCGTCGGGCGGCGGCGGCGAGCGCCACGGGATCTGCGGGCAGGCCGTCGCACAGCGCGCGGAACCGGGGCGAGGCGCGGCGCACCTCGAGGCGATCGCCACGCCACCCCAGGAGCGCGAGCGCGACCGGGGCCGCCTCGATCCACTCCCCCTCGACTCGTCCGTCGTCGCTCAAAGACTTCCGCTCCACGGCTCACTGTGACACCGGGGCGACCGAGCCGTCGAGGGGAGGAATAGGCGCGCCGCGCCACGGCTTGAGCAGGAGAGCACGGCTCGGTACTCTCGCGCGGCGCGGCGCCAAGGCCGCTCGTGGGGGCGCGACCGGCGTGCTCCCGCGCGCCCGGAGGCGCACGGCAACGCGAGGAGACGAATGCGAACCCGTGAGGACATCGAGGCCTTCCTGGCCCGTTCCGGTCACCCCCACCGCGAGGTGGCGGAGAACACCTGGCTCGTCAGCGATCCATCGGAGGAGCGCGAGCACGTCGTCGTTCGCCTGGCCGAGGGCCTGGTGATCTTCCGCATGAAGGTGCTGCCGCTCGAGCGGGTCGACGCCGGGCAGCGCGAAGCCTTCTTCGAGGCGCTGCTCCGCTTCAACGCCGAGGACATGGTGCACGGCGCCTACGGCATCTCGGAGGGCGACCTGGTCCTGATCGCCACCCTGCGGGTGGAGAACCTCGACTTCAGCGAGTTCTCCGGCACGCTCGACGACTTCTCCATCGCGATGACCAACCACCACCCGAAGCTCCGCGAGTACGTCGCGGAGAACGCCTGAGAGGTAGCGCCAACATGGGTTTCTTCGGCCGCCTGGCGACGCTCATCAAGAGCAACCTCAACGACCTGATCAGCAAATCGGAAGACCCCGAGAAGATGCTGAACCAGGTCATCGTCGACATGAATCAGCAGCTCGTCGAGGCGAAGAAGCAGGTCGCCGTGGCGATCGCCGACGAGAAGCGCCTGCAGAAGCAGTACAACAACGAGAAGTCCGTCTCCGACGAGTGGCACAAGAAGGCCATGCTCGCGGTGCGCGCCGGCGACGACGAGCTCGCCAAAGAGGCGCTCATGCGCAAGAAGGAGCACGACAGCCTGTCGAGCGCCTTCGAGGAGCAGTGGCGCAAGCAGCAGATCGCGGTCAACCAGCTCAAGACCGCGCTGCGCGCCCTGAACAACAAGATCGAAGAGGCGAAGCGCAAGAAGAACGTGCTCATCGCCCGCAAGCGCCGCGCGGAGGCGATGAAGTCCATCCAGGAGACCATGAGCGGTCTCTCGGACAACGCCGCCTTCGAGACCTTCGATCGCATGAGCGAGAAGATCGACCAGATCGAAGCGGAGGCCGAGGCCGGCGCCGAGCTCAGCGAGGAGTACACGGGCGACGTGCTCAAGCACAAGTTCGCCACCCTCGAGGCCACCGCCGGCGCCGACGCCGACCTCGAGAATCTCAAGCGCGAGATGGGCCTCATCCAGGAGGAGGCCCCGGCGGTCGAGGCGCGCGTCGAGGAGACCGAGGAAGAGGCCGAGATGGACGAAGAGGAGATGGCCGAGCTCGAGGCCGCCCTCGAAGAGCTGAAGCGGCGAGAAGAGATGGCGAAGGGCTGAGCGAGGGGCGCCCAGCGCCCCGAGCTCCCGTGCCCCTGCCCGTGCCCGAAAGCCCAAGCTTCACGGCGAGGGCACGGCCGCACCGCCCCGCCGGACTCCCACAGAGCTGAGCCCAACGACCCAACATCAGGCGACGAGCCAAGCGAGTCGCCGCACGCCCCAAGGTTCGATCCCGCGGCAGCGGGCGGCCAGCGAGCGCGCAGCGCGAGCGCGAGCCGCGTGGCTCACGCGCGGAGCGCGGGACTCGCGCGCCGCAGGCGCGCGGCGTGGGTAGGGGGGGCCCCGCGGAGCCGGTGCAGCGGTGACCCCGGAGGCGGCGGGGCACCCCGAGCGGGGTCCGGTGTGACGGCGCCGCGGGGGGGCGGGGGGGGGCC
>JAYZQJ010000066.1:0-11576 GCA_036149055.1 Myxococcota bacterium
GGGGGCCCCATTGGCGCTTTGCCCAATGGGGGGAGGGTTTGCACCAAACCCTCCAGCAAGAAGCAGCGGGAGGGGGGCCCCATTGGCGCTTTGCCCAATGGGGGGAGGGTTTGCACCAAACCCTCCAATAAACTCAGGGGAACGGGAAGGGGAAGCCGCCGTCGGGCATGCCGCCGTCGCCGAAGCCGCCGCCGCCGGTGCACATGGCGCCGAAGAACGGGATCTCCTCGCCGCAGCACACGCCGACCTCGCCGCCGCCCGGGCCACCCGGGAAGCCGCCGCCGCCGCTGACCACGCAGCTCTCCTCCTCGGCGGCGTCGCACATCACGCCGCAGCCACAGTTGGAGTCGGTGTTGGCCACGCAGGCGTCGTCGCAGCAGCTCTCGCCGAGGTCCCCGGGCGCGGGGAACATGCCGGCCGTCGGCGCGCGGCAAGCCGGGCTGGTGCCGCAGCGGCAGCTGCCGTCGACGCAGGTGGGGCCGTTCGAGCCGCAGACGTTGCCGCAGCCGCCGCAGTTCATCGGGTCGTCGGTCACGTCCACGCAGCTCCCGCCGCAGCAGGCCTGCCCGGCGCCGCACGCCGCGCCGCTCGCGCCGCACACGCAGCTGCCGCCCGAGCAGGACTCGCCCTCGGCGCAGGCGTTGCCGAGCGCGCCACAGTTGCGCGGGTCGGTGGAGAGGCTGACGCACTGGAAGGTGCCGTCGCTGTTGGTGCAGACCTCACCGGCCAGGCACTGGGGGAACTCGCCGCAGAGGCAGCGCGGCGCGCCCTCTCCGCCGCCGGGCACGCTGCAGGAGCTGGCGCGCTCCATGTCGCAGGCGATACCGCAGCCGTTGCAGTTCTGGAACGACGAGTCGGTGCGCTGGTCGCCGGTGGGCGACGAGCGGCGCACACAGCTGGTGCCGCAGCAGCGCTCGTCCACCGTGCACTCGGGGCGGCAGTCGCCGCCGCCCCCGCCGCCGCCGTCGCGGCCGGTCGTGCCGGAGTCGAACGGGCCGCCCGGCATGCAGGTGCCCGTCTGGCAGACGCCCGAGGGGCACTGGATGCCGCACCCGCCGCAGTTGTTCGGATCGTTGCTCAGCACGGTGCACGCGCCTTCGCAGCAGTCCATGAAGTCGCCGCAGGCGGGGTCACACGTGCTCCCGCCCGGATTCTCGGCGCACCCCGCGGCGAGAACCCCCGACGCCAGCACGAAGAACGCCGCCAGCCCAACCTTGCTCGGATCCCAATTCATCTCGACATCACCTCGAACTGCATACGAAGAAGGGTCCGCCCCCCCTGCGCCAAAGCGGAGGTCAGCCTACGCCCGATCCCGCCGACGCCGAAACGTCACGGGGACTCGGAGGTGAGGGTGCTCACTCACGACTTCGCCCTGGAATCACGGCACAATTCGCCGTGCGGGGCCCAGCCGGGTCGGCTGTCAGCGGGGTGTAAGCGTTTCTCTCACCCCCCGCGGAGCTCGTCGAGGGTCGCGATCACCTTCTCCACGTGCCCCTTCACCCGCACCTTGGAGAAGATCTTCCGGACCTTGCCCGCGGGATCGATGATCACCGTCGTGCGGATGATCCCCATCGACTTGCGGCCGTACATGTTCTTCTCGCCCCAGGCGCCGTACTTCTCGATGACCTTGCCGTCGGGATCGCTCAGGAGCGCGAAGTTCAGATCGTGCTTGTCCCTGAACTTCTCGTGCGACTCGATGCTGTCCTTGCTGACGCCGAGCACCACCGCCTCGCGCTCCTCGAGCTGCTCCGCCGCGTCCCGGAAGCCCTGCGCCTCGGTGGTGCAGCCGGGCGTCATGTCGCGCGGATAGAAATACAGCACGACCCACTTGCCCGCGTGGTCCGACAGCTTCGTCTTGCCGCCCTCGGACGACGCGAGGGTGAACGCCGGGGCCTTCTTGCCTTCTTCGATCATGGCTCCTCCGATTTTCGAGCGGCGGGAGGATAGCCCCTTCACCCGGCCCTGCGGCGGCCGTTGTGGCTCGGCATATGAGGATGCACGTCCGAGCAGTGATCTACCTTCTCCCGGCCCTCGCGCTCGCGCTGCCCAGCGTCGCGTCGGCCGACGCCGCTGCCCGTCGAGAGCTCCGCGCCATCGCGAACGAGCTGCATCGGTACGACGTGGGCGGCGGCACCCAAGACCTCTTGCGTCGGTTGACCGACGTGATCGCGCGCTCCGAGGGCGCCGACTCGCGGGAGGCTCGCTTCCTCCGCGCGGTCGCCGCCTCCGATATGGTGCTGATCTCCCACGGGCAAGGCCGCTCGCGCCTCCGGGCCGACGTGGCCGGCGCGCTCGGCGTCGAGGCCGACCGCCTGGTGCCGTTTCTCCAGCAGGAGCTCGCGAGCCTCGACATGGGCGTCTACGCCGACGTCGCGGGAGACTGCGCCTGGGCGCTCGAGGCGGTCGAGCGACGCCTGGACGATCCCCGCTTCCTGCACGACGGCAGCGGCGAGCGCCGCGACGTGCTCTACGTGAACGCGGTGGTCGACGCGCTCGGCCAGCCCGACGAGACCGCCCAGCTCTCGGCGCTCGGAGAGACGGTCTGCGCCGAGGGCGAGGCCAACTGCGCCGCCTCCGCCTTCAGCGAGTCGGGGCAGCGCGCGATCGGCGCCCTCCGCGAGGCGAACGCCGCGCTGAGCCGCCTCGAGCGGATCAGCGAGACGGGCGAGCCCCTCCTCGCCTCGCTCGCGGCCCTCGTCGCGGTCGACGGCGCGGTCCTTCGGAGCAGCGCGATCCGGCCGACGCCCAGCGTGCCGCTCGAGATGGGCGTGCACGGGGTCGGCAGCCGCGGCACCGAGGCGAGCAGCGACGTGGTCTTCGTCGTGGACGCGAGCGGCATCCGCTACTCCCACGTGCCCACGGTGCGGATCGCCCGCGGCGAGGTCGTGCTCGAGGCGACGGCCAGCCCCGCCCTCCCCGCCTGGGGCAGCATCCCCTTCCGTGACGACGGCCGCGCCGCGGTGATGCCCTACGACGCGCTGATCGCGCCGCTCGAGGCGGTGTCCCGCGAGGTCCCCGGCGCGCGCGTCGGGCTCGCGGCCAGCTCCGGCGTGCCCTCCATCCAGATCTCCCGGGTGCTCCTCAGCATGGTCCGCGCCGGCATGAGCGGCCCCGCCCTCCTCGGCCGCGGCCAGAGCGGCGAGCTTCGCAGCCTGCCGGTCGAGCTCCGCATGGGCGACGACCAGAGCCAGCCGGTGGAGCTCTTCGTCCGCATGGGCGGCTACACCCTCGAGCGCCGGGGTCGGTCCCTGGACATCCCCCGCGTGCGCGACGAGGCCGGCCTGCACTTCGACGTGGCCGCGCTCGAGCGCGCCGCGCGCGACCACGGCGATTCGCCGGCGGCCCTCCGCTACATGGGCGTCGTCGAGTGGGGTGTCGTCCTCGACGCCGCCTTCCACCTCCGCTCCGAGCCCGGCGACCTCCACCTCGTGCTGTATTGATCTGGGCGGGGTCGGGTCCGACCCCTCCCCCCCGCTGCGCCGTCAGACCCGTCCCCGCTGCGGGTGCTCCGCACCCTCCGCAGGGACGGGTCAGCCGGCTCCGCGGGGCCCCCCCAACCCACTCCGGGGCCGTCGCTGCGCTCGGCCCCGACCCCATCGCGGGGCGCTGGGTCCCCTGCGGCTCGCGCTCGCGCTGCGCGCGAGCTGGCCGCCCGCTGCCACGGGATCGGACCTACGGGGTGGCGCGTGCGGCGACCTCGCTTCGCTCGTCGCCTGCCGTCCTCCTGGTCCAGTCGAGGTGGGGGCGCCGCGGGACGCCGGTGGCCTCTGCCAAGTCTCGAATCGTCGGGCACGGCGCTCTGCCCCCGCCCGCTGCGCCGGCACGAGGGTTTTCCCTTACCTCCGTGGCGGCCCTGAACTGGACCAGCGCGCGGCGGCTCTCCTGCCGCCGCCCTCGCGTTGACGGCTCGTCACCCGGCCGCTACCGTCCCCGCGCTTTTCGCGGGACATGCAGCTACGTGGCAAGAGAGCGTTGATGACGGGCGTGACCGGTGGGCTGGGGCCCGCTCTGGTCGAGGCCTTTCTCGCGCTCGGCGCGGAGGTGCTGGCCGCGGGTCGGCGGCGCACGGCGCTCGACGATCTCCGGGCCGGGGTCGCGCATCACGAGCGGCTGCACACCGCGGAGTGCGATCTCACGGATCCCGCGGGGACCGAGGCGCTCTTCGACGCGTGGAGCCGCAAGGGCGATCCCGACGTGGTCGTGCACGCGGCCGGGGCCTGGGAGGACGGGGCGCTCGAGACGCAGAGCGACGACGCGGTCGCGCAGATCGTCTCGGACAACCTCACGTCGGCCGCGCTGGTGCTCCGCGCCGCGCTCCGGCGCATGCGCCCTCGCGGCCGGGGCAGCGTGGTGGTGATCGCGGCGTCGCGCGCCGAGGAGCCCGACGCGAACGAGGCGCTCTTCGGCGCGGCCAAGGCCGGCGTCGTGCACCTGGTCGAGGCGACGGCGCGGCAGAGCGGCGGCGTGCGCATCAACGCCGTGCTGCCCGGCGTGCTCGACACCGCCCAGAACCGCGAGTGCCAGAACCGCGAGTGGGAGAGCCGCGAGAAGCTGCCGCGAGAGGTCAGCGCGCGGGTGGCGCCCGCCGAGGTCGCGAGGGCCGCGCTGTGGCTCGCCAGCGACGAGAGCGGCGGCGTCAACGGCGCGCGAGTACGCGTCGCCTGAGCCGCGCGAGAGTTTGGTTGGGGGGGACGGGCGATGGACGCCCGATGAGATGGTTGGAATGGGGCCTCGCCCCACATGGAGGATCGGATGAGTCGGATTGGAACTTTGATGGTTTGCGCGGCCATGCTCGCGCTCGGCTTCGGCTGCGACGACGGCCGCGGCGGTGACGAGGACGGCGGCGGCATCGTCCTCATGGACAGCGGCCCGGACACCACGCCTGACACCGGCACCCCGCCCCCGCCCCGCGACAGCGGCGTGACTCCGGCGGGCTGCGAGATCAGCTCGTTCAGCGCGCTCCCGGCGGGATGCCTGCCGCGCTGCGCGAACTCGACGATCGGCGTGATCAACGCCTGCCCCGATCCGAGCACGGATCAGGAGGGCTACCAGATGTGCCTCGAGGAGGCGCTCATGAACGACGCCTACCCCGACGGGTCGGTGACCTTCCCCGACGGCAGCATGCAGCCGATCGACTGCGACTTCTGCTGGAACTGGCAGGTGCAGAGCTGCATCGCCGAGACCTGCCCCTCCGAGTTCATGGCGTGGGCCATGTGTGACTCGATGACGATGGACTGCAGCGCGCAGACCACCGCCATCAACGAGTGCATCATGATGAACGGCTCGGCCATCAACTCCTGCGCGAACCCCCGCGTGAGCGCTTGCTTCGACATGGGCTCCGGCTTCCTGCCGAGCTTCGAGGGTCCGCAGTTCCAGCTCAGCGTCCAGCGCACGCACGAGCTGATCCGCATGGTCCCCGGCTTCTGAGCTCGAACGAGCTCGACTGGACGGCCTCGCTCGGACTTCCGAGCGGGGCCGTCGTCGTTCAGGCTCCTACGGACCGCACAGCCCGTTCCGGGTCAGGTCCATCTCGGGACGCAACACCCGGACGTCGTTGGTGCTGGTCGAAGCAGCGACGATCCCGAGATTGAGCTCGTCGCCGGGGGCGATGGTCATGCCGCAAGCGCGGCTCCCCCCCAGCGCGTTCCGACAGAACACGCCGGTCCCCGGGGGGCCGATCACCCCCACCTCGGTCTCGTCGGGCGCCGTGCGTGGGTCGTCGGGGATGATCTCGATCCAGATGGACTGCGTGGCCCACGTACCCATGGGGCCGTCCTGGTCTCCCGGGATGTCGGCGTCCTCGTCGATGACCACCGGCTCCGCACCGGGCCGGAGCGCCTTGAGCCAGAGCTGATCGGCGGCGAAGAAGGCGCAGATCCCCGAGCAAGGATACGTCGTGCTCGTGAAGTGCCAGCTCACCGCCAGCCCCGTCGTACGCGGCAGCGCGGTGAACGAAGAGCCCACAAACGAGGTTGCCGACTCTGGGAGGACGACGAGCGACCAGTTCCCGTCGAGCCCGCCACTGCAGAAGGCCCCACCGCAGCTGTACGTGCGCGTCGCGTATGTGTCCACGGTGGCTCGGACGTACGTCGGCCCATAGCCCATGACGGCGCGCGACGGCATGTAGAGTCCGCCGCGGTCGGACGCGCTGGAGACCACGCTCCACTGGGCCGTGACCGCTGTGTATCCGGCGTCTCCGTAGGGCCTCCAGCCAGTCGTGACCGTGGAGTTGCTGCTCGAGCCGGCGAAGGGAATCTCGTCACCGAGCCCCATGCCGCTGTCGTCGCAGTAGTCGCAGGTCGCGGCGCTCTCGGACGCGTAGAAGTCGGCGTCGGTCCAGGTGCAGCTCGCCGAGCAGCGGCGGCTGCCCGGGTTGCCGCAGGCGGTGGTGCCGCTGGCGGTCGTGCTCTGGACGCAGTCGAAGTCCTCGTCGGTGCGGGCGTCGCAGTCGTCGTCGCCCCCGTCGCAGGTCTCGACGCGCGGGCCGGTGCCGGAGCACGGGCCCCAGGTGCCGGCGGCGGTGCAGGTCTGGCTGCCGCGGGAGCAGCGGCCGACGTCGGTCCCGCAGGCCTGCGTGTCGCCGAGGCTGCAACCGCAGCCGCCCGGCACGTCGTCGACCCCGCCGCGGCAGTCGTTGTCGACCATGTCGCAGATCTCGGTGGCCATCGGGTGAATGGCCGCGTCGCCGTCGTCGCAGTCCTGGTCGTTGTCCACGTAGGACGAGCCCTCGTCGCCGGGACAGAAGTCCATGCGCATGGTGGGGTCGCCGTAGCCGTCGCGGTCCGCGTCGCGGTAGTACGGGAGCCGGCCGTCCTCGTCGGTGGTCCCGTCGCAGTCCTCGTCCCCGTTGCCGCACGGGTCGTACGGCGCGCCGCCCATCTGTCGCGGATACACCGCGCCCGGACACTCGGTCGGCCAGCGACCGGAGACGCAGCGCTGGCTGCTCCGGCGGCAGATGCCGACGCCGGCGAGCGCCATCGGAGGGCCGCAGTCCCGCTCGGCGCCGTCGGTGCACATGCAGCCGGTCGGCGGGTCGTCGACGGTGCCGCTGCAGTCGTCGTCGACCCCGTTGCACTCGTCGGCCGCGCCGGGATGGACGGCCCCGTTCCGGTCGTCACAGTCGGAGCCCTGGAGCACCCAGCCGGTCGGCGCGGTGCACTCCATCATCGTCATCGAGGGGTCGCCGTAGTTGTCGCCGTCGACGTCCCGGTAGAACGTCTCGAGCACGCCCTCGTCGATGCGTGTGTCGCAGTCGTTGTCCCGGCCGTCGCAGGCCTCCACGCCCGAGGTGTTGATCGTCGCCCGGCCGTCGTCGCAGTCGGTGCCGCGGTTCTCGCCGCCCGAGTCGCGCAGGTTGAAGCACGCGACGTCGATGAAGCCGTCGCCGTCCCGGTCGCCGTCGCGCGCGGTCTCGTCGTGAATCGTCGTCGCGTCGCAGTCCTCGTCGACGCCCTCGGCGTCGCAGACCTCCTGGGCGGTGCCGTAGCGCCGCGGGTCCGCGTCGTCGCAGTCCGTGCCCCCGCAGGACGGACGCGGGTCGCCGTCGCCGTCCGCGTCGCCGTCCATCGACGGGCCGTCCGAGCAGACGTCCTCGCGGCACATCTCGGCGTCCTCTTCGCAGATCTCGCTCGCCGCGCAGGGAGCGCTCCCGGCCACGCAGCCGCTCGCGTCCGCGGCCGTGTCCCCGGGGGCGCAGCGCTCGACGCCGGTGCAGTACAGGCCGTCGTCGCAGTCTCGATCTCGCTCACACACCGGGCCGGCGTCCTCCGGGCCCACGTCGGGGAGCGCCACGCGTCCGTCCCCTGCTGCCGCGTCGGCCATCTCCGGGCCGCTGTCGTCACACGCCGCCAGCCACAGCAGGGCCAGGGCGCAGGTCCAAGCTCTCGTCTTCATGTGTCCTCCTCCGCGGGATCGCCCCCGCGGGCCCCTCCATCGACGCACGCGCCCCCTGGTTGCGTGCGAGGCGGCGAATGTCGCATCTCGTGACGCAATGTCAACCTCGAATGCAGTCCTCCCACACGACGGCGCTCGGGAGGCGTGCTATCGCACGAGGGTGGCCGCGCGAACCGTCATCGTCGGGGACATCCACGGGTGCGGAGACGAGCTGCACGACCTGCTCGAGGAGGTCGGGCTCACCGCGGACGACGCGCTCATCAGCGCGGGCGACCTGCTGGGAAAGGGGCCCGACGGCGCCGGCGTCGTCCGGTTCTTCCGCGAGCATGGCCACCGCGCGGTCCTCGGGAACCACGACGCGAAGCTGCTCGCGTGGCGGCGCGGCGAGCGCACCCTGCGAGGGAGCCACCGCGATCACGCCGAGGGGCTGGGGGACGAGGACTGGGCCTGGCTCGAGGCGCTGCCGCTCTGGCTGCGCCTCCCCGAGCACGGCGCCATCGTCGTGCACGGCGGCATCGTGCCGGGGCGACCGGTCGAGTCGCACGACCCGAGCGTGCTGATGAACCTGCGCTCGCTGACGCCCGAGGGCCTGCCGAGCAAGCACGTCGAGGACGGCGAGCCCTGGGCCCAGCACTGGCGCGGGCCCGAGATCGTGGTCTTCGGGCACGACGCGCTCCGGGGGCTGCAGGTCCACGAGAAGGCGATCGGGCTCGACACCGGCTGCGTCTACGGCGGCGAGCTGACCGCGCTCGTGCTCCCGGAGGCGAAGATCGTGAGCGTCCCGGCGCGCGCGGCGTACGCTCCCATCGAAGGCTGATGGTGAAGCCCCAGACGCTCCGGCTCTGCCCCCGAGGCGACCTCGACCCGCGCGAGGTGCGGTGCGTGTCGCTCGAGCGCGACGAGCAGGGTCGCCCGCGGGAGGCGCTGGTGCTCCTCGACGAGCGTGGCGAGGTGCGCGCGTACCTCAACCGGTGCGAGCACCTCCCGATCCCGCTCGACGCCGGCTCCCGGGAGTTCCTCACCGAGGACGGCGCTCACCTGCGCTGCGGCACGCACGGCGCGCTCTTCCGCCGCGAGGACGGGCTCTGCGTGCTCGGCCCGTGCAAGGACGAGTCGCTGCTCGCGCTGCCGATCCGCATCGCCGCGGACGGCTGGGTCGAGCTGATCGAGTGACTACTCGGCGCTGACCGCTGCGTCGCCGCCGTCGACCGAGGCGCCGTCGATCGAAGCCGGAGTCGAGAGCGGGCCGAGCTTGCACCACTCCTTGTCCTCGCTGTTCGTCAGCAGCTTGGGCCGCGCGGTGAGCACCTCGACCCCGCTGCGGGTCACGGCGATGGTGTGCTCGAACTGCGCGCTGAGCTTCCGGTCCTTGGTCAGCACCGTCCAGTGGTCGCTGAGGATCTCGGTCGGCCAGTCGCCGACGTTCACCATCGGCTCGATGGTGAAGACCATGCCGCGGCGGAGGCGCTTGCCGGCCCGCGGGTCGTAGTAGTGCGGGATCTGCGGCGGCATGTGGAACTCGCGCCCCACCCCGTGACCGACGAACTCGCGCACGACCGAGAGCCCCTCGCCCTCGACGTAGTCCTGGATGGCCCGGCCGATGTCGCGGACCCGGGCGCCGTCCTTGACCGCCTGGATGCCGAGCTCGAGCGCCCACCGCGCCGTCTCGACCACGTGCTTGGCCTCGTCCGAGGGCTCGCCGATGTAGAACGTCGCGCTGGTGTCCCCGTGGAAGCCCTGCTCCTTCGGGTAGTACATCGTGACGTCGACGTTGATGATGTCGCCGTCCTTCAGCACCTGATCCTTGGTGGGGATCCCGTGGCACACGCACTCGTTGACCGAGGTGCAGACGCTCTTCGGGAACGGCGGGTTGCCGTAGTGCAGGGGCGACGGGTAGCCGTCGTGCTCGAGGATCCACTCGTGGACGAGGGTGTTGATCTCCTCGGTGTTCATCCCCGCGCGCAGGTGGTCGCCGACCATGGTCAGGCACTCGGCCGCCAGCCGGCAGGCTTTGCGCATGCGCTCCAGCATGCGGGGGTTCATGATCTCGACGCCCAAGGTGACTCCTCTCCCCGGGTCGTACCGCGCCCCGACCGGGCCCGCAACGCGGGGCGTGAGGCGGACGGCGAACGTGTGAGAAGCTCGACGTGGACGTGGAGAGCTGGGACATCGACGCGCTGAGCGGCAAGGTGCTCGACGGCACCTTCCGGATCGACGAGCCGCTCGGCCGCGGCGGCATGGGCGCGGTGTTCGCGGCGACGCAGCTCCGGACGGGCCGACGCTACGCCATCAAGGTGCTCCTGCCCGAGATCGCCGTCCGGCGCGACGCGGTGGCGCGCCTGAAGCGCGAGGCGATGGCCGCGGGCGCGCTGGGTCACGCGAACGTGATCGCGGTGCACGACATCCGCGAGAGCGACGGGCTCGCCTGGCTCGTCATGGACCTGCTCGAGGGCGAGGATCTCGCGGCGCGCATGAAGCGCCTCGGGCGCATGCGGCTCGACGAGGCGACGCTCCTGCTCGCGCAGATGGCCGCGGGGCTCGAGGCCGCCCACGCGCGGGGGCTCGTCCACCGCGACCTCAAGCCGGCGAACGTGTTCCTCGCGCGTCAGCCGGGCAGCCCGGAGCGCGCGGTGCTGCTCGACTTCGGGCTCGCCAAGAGCTTCGAGGACGCGGCGATGGACCTGACCCAGAGCGGCGTCGTGATGGGCACGCCGCAGTACATGTCGCCCGAGCAGGCGAACGGGCAGCCGCTCGACTCGCGCGCCGACCTCTACGCGCTCGCCACGATCTTCTACGAGATGCTCGCCGGCGAGCCGCCCTTTCGCGCCCCGACCCTGCCGGCGCTGTTCGCCAAGCTGGCCTCGGCGCCGCCGCCGCCCATCGATCTGCACCGACCGGATCTGCCGGTCGGCATGGTCGCGGTGCTCGAGCGCGCCCTCGCCAAGGCGCCGGCGGACCGCTACCCGGACGCGACGGGCCTCCTGAACGCGGTCCGCGCCTGCTCGGCCGGGGCGCTGCCGATGACCGCGGCCTCGCCGGTGAGCGGACGGCCGCCGCCTCCCACGCCCGTCGGCAACCACGCGCAGTCCTGGCCGCGCCCGGGGGCGCCGGTGGATGCGCACGCGCCGACGATGGCCACCCCGGCCGAGGTGGGCCTGCCGGCGGCGACACCGAGCCCCCCACAGCGCCGGCGCAGCCCGTGGCCCTGGCTCGCCGCGGTCGCGCTGATCGCCGCCTTCGTGCTCGCGGGCGGCGGCGCCGGCCTCTACCTCTGGTACCTCGCGAGGGTCTCCGATCAGATGGCGGAGGCGCCGCGGCTCCTGCAGGAGCAGCACGACGAGGCGCTGCGACGCGCGCGGGAGGCGGAGCCCAGCGTGGTCGTCCCCGCGGTGGAGCCCCCGGTCCAGGACGAGCCGCAGACGGAGGCGGCGGAGACGCAGGCGGCGGAGACGGAGGCGGCGCCGCCGGAAGAGGAGGAGGCGCCGGTGACGCCGGTGGAGGTGCGGCGGCCGCGACGACCGGCCGCGCCGCGGGCTCGCGAGCGCGCGGCGAGCCCGGAGGCGCCGACCCCGCCAGCCGCGCCGGCTGCCACGGCCCCGCCCGCGAGCGGGCCGCCCGCCGGCGTCCCGGAGTCGGGCGCCGACAAGGGGCGCCCCGACGACGCGGGCGGCAACCCGGAGACG
>JAYZQJ010000067.1:0-9799 GCA_036149055.1 Myxococcota bacterium
GCCCCCCAACCCCTTTGCGCCTTTGCGTCTTTGCGAGAGTAATTGTCGCCCTCCAAGCTTCACCCATCGACGCCGACTCGAGAACCCAAGGCGCCCCTCCAGACGCCTCTGCGCCTCTGCGAGAAATTCACCACGAAGCGTCCACCTCCAGAGACACGAGCGACCCTGAACCCGTCGGCGAGCCACCATCCCGCTGCCCCCCAACCCCTTTGCGGCTTTGCGTCTTTGCGAGAGTAATTGTCACCCACGAATTCCCCCTCTTCCAAGCAACGGGGGCGTAGTTTCGAGGGGTGAGGCAGGCGAGATGAGAGAGGTGGCGGTGGTGGTCGCGCACCCCGACGACGAGACGTACCCGTTCGCCGGCACGATCGCGCGGCTGAGCGACGCGGGGGTGCGGGTCCGCGTGGTCTGCGCGACCCGGGGAGAAGGCGGATGGGACCTCTCGGGGCGCGCGCTCTCCGGTGAGGCGCTCGGCGCGGAGCGGGTCCGGGAGCTGACGCGCTCCTGCGAGCAGCTCGGCGCCGCGCCGCCGATCGTGCTCGGCTTGCCGGATGGTGGCGTCGAGCCCGATCCCGCGCCGCTCCGAGACGCGCTCGCGTCCGCCGCGCCGGACCTCCTGCTCACGCTCGACACCGACGGCGCCTACGGCCACGTCGACCACCTGGCGGTCACCGAGATGGTGAGGCGGGCGGCCGGGGACACGCCGGTGCTGCACGCCGTCTTCCCGCCGGAGCTCTTCGAGCCGTTCCGCGCGCTCATGGCCCGCCACGCGCCGGGCGCGCTCGGGCTGCCCGCCGGCGCGCCGCTCGGGCGGGAAGGCCACGACCTCGAGGTGGACGTCCGGGGCGCGCGCGACCGCAAGCTCGCCGCGATCGCCGCCCACCGCACCCAGGTCCGGGCCGGCGACCCGCGCCGCTTCCTCTTCGACGGCCTCGTCGACGCGCTGCTCGACGTCGAGCGCTTCCGCTGGGCGTCGGAGGCTCGCGTGCGCGAGTGGCCGCTGTAGCCAGCGCCTGGCCGATGCGTGTGTTGTGCCGCGGCGCGGCGGCTCCTAGGTGCGGGCTCCGATGAGGCACCTCGTCTTTCTCTCCTGCGCCACGCTCCTCGCCTGTGGCGGCTCCTCTTCTTCGGGTCCTTCGTCCCGGACCGTCCAGCACGGCGACCCCGACCGGGGATCCGAGGTCCCGATCGGCGCCGACGCGCAGCTCGCCGACGTGCGCCGGCTCGCGGTCGATCTCGCCGGCGCGCACGTGTGTCAGAGAGCCCGAGGTCGGCTGATGCCGCTCGGCGGCGAGGAGGGTGACGCGGCCGAGGGGCGGCTCTGGATCCGCGGCTGCGAGGCCCGGGTCGAGGGGGACCACCTGGTGCTCGAGGCCGAGGCCCTGCTCTGGACCTGGGTGGACCGGGAGAGCAGCGCGGTCGGCGCCACCTTCTCGGTCGAGCAGTACGTCGCGCTCGAGGCGCAGCTGGAGCTGCGCGCCATCCCGCACCTCCGCTACCGGCGGGACGAGCACCACGCCCTGGTCTGGCTGGAGCCGGTGCGCGAGCCGACCGTCTCGGTGCGCGTGGTCGGCGACGTCGACGCGGAGGCCGAGGGCCTGTGGAGCGAGATCGTCGCGTTCGGCGCGGGGTTGATCGGCCCGAGCGAGAACGAGCGCGCCGCGAGCCGCGTGCGGGAGCAGGGCGACCTGCGCCTCGAGCGCCGCGTCGACGACGGCCTCACCTTCGGCATCGACCTCTGCACCAGCGAGATGACGGCGGAGCTCGGCCACATGACCGAGCTGCCCGGCCCGCAGCGCCCGGACACCGGGGTGGAGGGCGACAGCAAGCGTGTCCGCGTGCACCCGATGGGCATGGACCTCGCGGGGCCCTTCACCGAGCCGGCGGTGACCGTCGAGCGCCTCGACGGCTCTCCGGTGCACGCCCGGCTGGTGTGTGAAGAGGACGGGCATCGGCTCGTGCGCGCCTGGCTGGAGGGCGGCCTCGACGATCTGCCCGAGGTGACGACGATCGCCGAGGCGCGGGTGGCGGAGGGACCCACCCGGATCGCCGCCGAGTCCGAGCCCGCGTGCGACACCTTCCTGCTCGTCACCCGCGTGGTCGAGGACGGCGAGGCGAGCTCGACCTTCTCGTTCGCGGGGCCGGACACCCCGCCCCGCTCGCTGATCGACGGCTGCGAGCCCGAGCTCCGCCGCCTCCCGCGTCACGCGAACCCGTGACGTCGTAGACCCGAACCGGGACGTCCCCGTCGTGGAACAGGCGCGAGACAGTTCTGGCGCCGTGGCTTCGGCCGACACAGCCTCCCGCCCGTGCGCATCCTGCACGTCACCCGAGACTACCCCCCGCGCCGAAACGGCGGCCTCTCCACCGCGGTGGAGGGCATGGTGCGCGCGACGCCCCATCCGTGCGCGGTCCTCTCCTTCGACGCCTGGCGCCCGCGCGGGGCGGGCGTGCCCCCGCTGCCGGACAGCGGCGACGTCTGCCGCCTCGGCTCGGCCGAGCACCTGCCGAAGGCGCGGGCCTTCGCCGCGCGGTTCGCGCCCACGGTGGTCCACGTGCACCACGCGATGCTCTTCGACTTCGCGGCCTCGCTCGGCGCGCCGGTCGTGCTCTCGGTGCACGTCGTGCAGCGGGAGCTGCGGCTGCTGCGCGGGCTCGCGGAGCCGACGCGCTCCGAGCGGGCGCAGGCCTCGGCGGCGGAGCGGGCGGCGCGGGTCGTCGTTCCGTCCCGCCACGCGCGGGAGGCGTTCGGCGGCGGCGAGATCGTGCCGCTCGGCGTCTCGCCCACCCCGCCCCCGGCGTACGAGGGGAGCGGCGCGCTCTTCGTCGGGCGGCTCGCCGACGTGAAGGGGATCGACACCCTGGCCGCCGCGATCCCGAGGATGCAGACCCCGGTCTCGATCGCGGGCGGCCTGCCGGACAGCCCGAAGGCGGAGCGCAAGCAGCGCGCGCGGCTCGCGGGGGCCCGCTGGCTCGGGTGGCTCGATCCGGCCGGGCTCGACGCCGCCGCCGCTGCGCACGCCGTGCTCGTCGCCCCGAGCTGGACCGAGTCCTTCGGGCAGGCGGTGCTCGAGGCCCAGATGCGAGGCCTCGCGGTCGTCGCCAGCGCCGCGGGCGCGCTGACCGAGCGGGTCGCCCCCGGGAGCGACGGCGTGCTCGTGCCGCCCCGCGACCCGGAGGCGCTCGCGGAGGCGGTGGACGCGCTCGCCGCCGAGCCCGAGCGGCTGGCCGCGATGCAGCGGGCGGCCCGGGCTCACGCGGAGGCCCAGACCTGGGGACGCCGGATCGAGAGGCATCTCGCGGTGTACCGGGGCCTGCGGTGACGTGACGCGGCCGAAGTGCTATCTGGCCGCGCATGATCCCCCGCTACACGCCCGCCGATTTCGACGCCCTCTGGAGCCAGCGTCAGAAGTACCTCGCGTGGTTCGAGGTCGAGCTCGCCGCCTGCGAGGCGATGGAGGACGCGGGGCTCGTGCCGAAGGGCACCGCCGCCGAGGTGCGCCCGGTGGGGGAGAAGATCGACCCGGACGCCATCGACGCCATCGAGAAGGAGACGCGGCACGACGTCATCGCGTTCCTCACGCACGTCGAGCGGCTCGCCGGCCCGCCCGCCCGCTGGCTCCACCTCGGCATGACCAGCTCGGACGTGCTCGACAGCTCCCTCGCCTGGCTGATGTGCAAGGCGGGCGACGCGCTGCTGACCCGCACCGACGCGCTGCTCGAGGCGTTCGCGGCCCGGGTCGAGGAGCACCGACACACGCCGATGATCGGCCGCTCCCACGGCATCCACGCCGAGCCGACCACCTTCGGCGTCGCCCTCGCCGGGCACTACGCCGAGCTCGCCCGGGGCCGCGACCGGCTCGCGGCGGCGCGCGAGGAGATCGCCTACGGCAAGATCGCCGGCGCGGTCGGCACCTACGCGCACCTGTCGCCGGAGATCGAGGAGGCCGCGCTCCGGCGCCTCGGCCTGAAGCCCGAGACCGTCTCGACCCAGGTCGTGCCCCGAGACCGGCACGCCGTCTTCCTCGCCGCGTGCGCCGGGCTGGCCGCGGGCATCGAGCGCTTCGCCACCAACGTGCGGCACTGGCAGCGGACCGAGGTCCTCGAGGCCGAGGAGCCGTTCACCAAGGGCCAGAAGGGCTCGAGCGCGATGCCGCACAAGCGCAACCCCATCCTCAGCGAGAACCTCTGCGGGCTCGCGCGGGTGGTGCGCGGCGCGGTGGTGCCCGGCTACGAGAACGTGGCCCTCTGGCACGAGCGCGACATCAGCCACTCCTCGGTCGAGCGCATGGTGGTGCCCGACGCGACCACCACCCTCGCCTTCATGCTCGACCGCACCAAGCGCCTCATCGAGGGCCTGGTCGTCTACCCGGAGAACCTCGAGGCCAACCTCGCGAAGACCGGCGGGCTCTGGGCGAGCGGCGGCGTGCTGCTCGAGCTGGTGCGCGCCGGCAAGGGCCGCCAGGACGGCTACGTCTGGGTGCAGCGCAACGCGATGAAGGCCTTCCACGGCGAGGGCGACTTCCAGGCGCTGCTCCTCGCCGACGACGACATCCGCGGGCTGCTCGACGAGGACACCATCCGCAAGTGCTTCGACCTGAAGCACGCCCTCGCCCACGCCGACGCCATCGTCGACCGGGCGCTCCGGGGGCGGGCGTGAGCGTCGACGTCGAGGTGCTCCGCGAGGGGCTCGCGCTCACCCTCGAGGCGACCGACTTCACCGAGCTCGGCCGCAAGGTCGAGGGCAAGGTGCGCGACAGCTACCTGCCCGGCGACGGCCGCCGCGTGCTCGTGACCACCGATCGGATCAGCGCCTTCGATCGCGTGCTCGGCACGCTGCCCTTCAAGGGTCAGATCCTCAACCAGCTGAGCGCCTGGTGGTTCGAGCAGACGAAGGACGTCGCGCCCAACCACCTCCGCGGCGTGCCCGACCCGAGCGTCAGCGTGGCCATCGAGTGCGAGCCGCTCCCGGTGGAGTGGGTGATGCGCGCCTACGTGACCGGGGTGACGTCGACGAGCCTCTGGACGCACTACGCGCGGGGCGAGCGGGTGTTCTGCGGGCACGCGCTGCCCGAGGGGCTGAAGAAGAACGAGGCCCTGCCGGAGGCGATCCTCACGCCGAGCACCAAGGCGGAGAAGGGCGGCCACGACGAGAGCGTCAGCCGCGCCCAGGTGCTCGCGCGGGGCCTGGTGGACGAGGCGACGTTCGACGAGGCGTCGCGCATCGCGCACGCGCTCTTCGCCCGCGGCCGCGAGGTCTGCGATCGCCACGGCCTCATCCTCGTGGACACCAAGTACGAGATGGGGCGCGCGCCGGACGGCCGCATCGTGGTCATCGACGAGATCCACACGCCGGACAGCTCGCGCATCTGGCTGAAGGACAGCTACGAGGCCCGCCTCGGCGCGGGCGAGGAGCCGGAGAGCTTCGACAAGGAGTACGTCCGGCGCTGGCTGGCCGCCGAGGGCTTCACCGGCGACGGCCCCATCCCGACCATCCCCGACGAGGTTCGCGTGGAGGCCTCCCGCCGCTACATCGAGGCGTGCGAGACCATCCGCGGCGAGCCCTTCGAGCCCAACCTCGACGACCCCATCGCCCGCATCCGGCAGAACCTGAGAGGCGCATCGTGAAGGCCCAGATCTACGTCACCCTCAAGCGCGAAGTCCTCGACCCCCAGGGCGACGCCGTCAAGCGCGCGCTCGGCAGCCTCGACTTCGAGGGCGTGCGCGACGTGCGGGTCGGGAAGCTCATCGAGATCGAGCTCGACGACCGCGACCCGGGCGCGGCCGAGGCGGAGCTCCGGTCGATGTGCGAGAAGCTGCTCGCCAACCCGGTCATCGAAGACTTCCGCTTCGAGATCGTCTGATGCGCCGCCTGCACGCCCTCCTCGCGGCCGCGGTCCTGCTCGGCTGCGGAGGCACGGCCGCGACCTCGCCGCGCAGCGCCGCCGACGCCCCCGGCGCCGACGCGCCCGATCTGCCCCGGGGCTCCTTCGTCGAGGAGACCTACCGGTTCGCGCTCACCCCGACGCCGGGGTGGGAGGTCGTCGAGCGGCAGGCGGTGCAGGCCCTCAACGCCGACGCCTCGGCCGCGATGCACGCCGAGGACGGCGACACCGGCTGGGGCATGGTGCTGGTCGAGCACCTCGTGGGCGTCGGGCTCGACGACGCCGCGCGGCTGCTGCTCGAGGGCATCGCGCTCGAAGACGCGACGCTGGTCGAGGACGAGCGGATCACCTTCGCCGATCGGCCGGCGCGCCGCCTCGTGGTGCAGGGGCACCTCGACGGGACCGCCTTCCGCTTCGAGTACGTCCTGCTGATCAGCCGCGACCACCTCTACACGCTCACCGCCTGGCGCGGCGCCGGGTCGAGCCGCGACCTGTCGCCCTTCTTCGACGCCTTCGTGCTCCTCCCCGGCCTCATCGGCGAGGCGCGACACGAGCGCGTGCTCGAGGCGCGCGGGCCGCTCTGGCGGGTGCACGAGGGGCGCTACGAGAACCTCGCGTCGCGGCTCCAGGTCGAGGCGCCGGAGCCCTGGTCGCTCGTGGTCGGCGACGCGCTGAGCGGCATCAACCCGGACGCCGACGTCGGCTTCCGCGTCCGCTCCCCCGACGTGTGGGGCATCGTGATCTCCGAGCAGGTGCCGCCGGAGGCCTACGACCGCATGCGCGGCTTCCTCGAGCGCACCGCGGTGGAGAACGCGGGCGGGCAGGTGGTCCGGCGCGACAGCCTGCCGATCCTCGGCGAGGCGGTGCCGGCGAACGTGATGCACACCCGCGGCCTCGAGATGGTGCACGCGGTGCGCTGCGCCGACGAGCGCTGCATCCAGCTGCTGGTCTGGTACCCGATCGCCGCGGCCGACCAGGCGCGCTCGATCTTCCGGGCGGGCTTCCCCCGGATCGCGCCCCTCGCCGACCCGTCGGGCCTCGAGGCGGCGCTCCGGGTCGCGCAGCGGGAGCGGCGGCAGATCGGCCTCGACCACGCGCTCCGCGGCTCGCGCTACACCGACTTCCAGCACGGGCTGATCCTCGAGGTGCCGGCCGACGGTCACTTCCAGCTCTGGGCGGGCTCGGAGGCCCGCGGGTTCGTCGACGGCACCGACCTCGACCTCTACCTCTTCGATCCCATCTCGTCGCTGCACGGCATGCTCGTCGTCGAGCCGGTCGAGGCGACGATGGACGTCGACGCCTACCACCGCGCGGTGCTCGACGTGATCGGCCTGCCGGGCGTGCGGGCGGACTCGGTCGACTTCGGGGCCCGGCCCGGGCGCGCGAGCGAGGGCGAGACCGACCTCGAGCTCGGCCGCATGCGCTGGGTGGTGCACACGACGGTGGCCAACGGGCACGGCTTCCGGCTCGTCTTCTGGGGCTGGCCCGACGACGTCCGCGCCCACCGCGATCAGCTGCGGCGCATCACCGAGCAGCTCGCCTTCACCGGCGCGCCGCTGCCCCTCGGGCAGATGCGCAGCGACGGCACCTGGGTCGACCACCGCATGGGCTTCACCCTGCCGCTGCCGGGGACGGGCTGGCGGTCGGAGGACGCGACCCCGCCCCGCCTCGCCGGCCCCGCCGGCATGCGCCTCTTCACCCGCAGCGAGGAGGAGGTCGTCATGGCGCTGGTGGTCGATCCCGGACCGAGCGGGAGCTCCGACGGGCAGGCCGCGATCGAGGCGGTCACCGAGCTGATGGTCCGCCGCTTCGCCAACCAGCGCGAGGGCGCGGTGGAGCGCCCGCCGATGCGCTGGCTGGGTCGCGAAGGCCGCCGCTTCGAGATGCCCAACGGCATGCAGGTGCTCATCAGCCACGACGGCCAGCAGGTCTACGCGCTCCTCACCCACGGCGTGGACCTCGCGGCGCTCGCCCGCGGCTTCCAGCTCACCCCGTGAGCGCCTTGCCGGCCCCGGCGGAGCACTGCACACTCGCGCAGTGACCGACCTCGCCGCGCTCGACGTCCTCGCCGTCGACTGCCAGAGCACCGGGGCCACACCCGCGCACGGCTCCTTGCTCGAGCTCGGGTGGGGACGGCCGGGTGCGCCGGCGGAGAGCGTGCTGGTGACCCTGCCCGAGGGGGCGACGATCCCGCGGGCGGTGACCCGGGTGACCGGGATCCGGTCCGAGGATCTCGAGGGCGCGGTCTCCCCCGCCCAGGCCTGGGACCGGCTGGCGGACGCGCTCGGGGCCACGCCCACCGCGGTGGCCCACTTCGCCCGCTTCGAGGCGCGCTTCCTCGAGGACCTCCACGCCTCCCTCGGCGCGGGCGCCCTCCCCTTCCGCCTCGTCTGCACCCACGAGATCGCGCGGCGCCTGCTGCCGGACCTGCCGCGCCGGGGGCTGCGCGCCCTGGCCGGCTACTTCGGCTGGCCGCTCGCCGCGCCCCGGCGGAGCGCGGAGCACGTGGAGGCCACGCTCTTCGTCTGGCAGAAGCTCGCCGAGCGGCTGGCCGAGGAGGGGGTGCGCGACCCCGAGGCGCTGGCCCGCTTCCTCGAAGCGCGCCCGCCGGCCCGACCGGGCGCGCGCGGCTGGCCGATGCCGAAGGAGGCGCTCGCCGATCTCCCGAAGGCGCCGGGGGTCTACCGCATGCGCCGGGTCGACGGCTCGCTCCTCTACATCGGCAAGGCGAAGTGCCTGCGCACCCGCGTCCGCTCCTACTTCCAGCGGCGTCGCAGCGTGCCCGACCGGCAGCTGGAGATGCTGAGCCAGGCGCGGGCCCTGGACGTCGAGCGCACCGAGACCGCGCTCGAAGCGGCGCTGCGGGAGCACGACCTGATCAAGGCCGAGGCGCCCCCCTACAACGTGGCGCTGACCTCGGGCCGCGTGGTCTGGTCGAGCCGCGACTTCCGGAGCCTGGCCGAGGCGCCGGACGACGTGCACGTGGTCGGCCCGGTGATCGCGCCGCGGGCCCTCGCGGGGCTGGGCGACCTCGCCGACTGGATGCGCGCGGGCGAGGCGCCGGACGCGGAGACGGTCGCGCGCGCGCTCGCGGTCTCGCCGGCCTGGGGCCCGGAGCCCGAGGTGGCCGAAGCGGGATTGCGGGTCTTCACCGCGCGCCACCCGGACGTGGCGCCGACCACCCGCGCCCTGCTCTCCTTCGGCCGCGCGCGCTGGCCGCTCGAGCGCCGGGCGGACGACGACGCCGAGGAGGACGACGCCGAGGCCCCGGCCGGCTGGAGCGCCGAGGGGATCGCCGACCACCTCGAGGAGCGCCTCGCCCGCGCCGCCCACGCCCGGCGCCGCGCGCGCTGGCTCACCATCCTCGCCGAGTCGGCGGTGAGCTGGCGGGCGGGGGAGCGTCGGCGCTGCCTCGTGATCACCGGGGGCGACGTGGCGGGCCGCGGCTGGACCGCCGCCGGCGCGCCGCCCCCCTGCCCGCCCGGCTTCACCCGCGACGCGGCCGCGCGGCGCCTCGCCTTCGACCGCGACCGGCGCGACCGCCTCCGGGTGCTCACCACGGAGCTGCGCCGGCTCCACGCCGAGGGCGCCGCGCCGGAGATCCGCTGCGGCCCGAGCGCGCTCGTGCGCGGAGACGCCCTCGGCCGGCTGCTCGCCCTGATCTGAGACGAGCATGCTCTCTCGCAGAGACGCGGAGACGCAGAGGGGGCCCTCGGGATGGAGCCTGGCCGCCGGGCGACGGCCCCGCGCGCACCCGCTTCCACGACGACCGACCCGAGACGACGGCAGGCGACGAGCGCAGCGAGGTCGCCGCACACACCACCACCTGTGTTCGATCCCGCGGCAGCGGGCGGCCAGCGAGCGCGCAGCGCGAGCGCGAGCCGCAGGGCCCCCAGCGCCCCGTCGCTGGGGTC
>JAYZQJ010000068.1:0-30652 GCA_036149055.1 Myxococcota bacterium
GCGCTGGTCCGGTGCGGCCCGCCTCCATCCCGCCGCCTCCCCTCCACTTGGCGGCTTTGCGTCTTTGCGAGAGATAAATTGCAGCCGACGAGACCTCCTCGACCAGCGACAGCGCGGCCAGCCTCCATCCCGCCGCCCAACCCTCTGCGTCTCTGCGACTCTGCGAGAGATCAAATGCAGCCAACGAGACCCGCCAAGGCGCGGCCAGCCTCCACCCCGCCGCCTCCCCACCCCTTTGCGGCTTTGCGCCTTTGCGAGAGATAAGTTGCAGCCGACGAGACTGCCCCGATCGAGAAGGAGGTCTTCAACCGGAGCAAGGGGGGACGTCGAAGGTGACGACCTCCTGGCACCAGCTGCGGGAGCCGGGGCCGCTGGTGAAGCACTGGGAGCCGTTCGCGGGGCCCTCGAAGCGGCCGGTGAGCACCACCGTCTCGCCGCAGGCGTGCAGGGTCACGCGGTAGTCGACCGGGCGCCCGGAGATGCAGCTCTCGTAGTGTGAGACGTTGACGCGGTAGGTGCCGGCCGGGGCGCGGTCGCGCCAGTAGACGTGCTCGTTGTCGACGCCCATGTTGCTGCCGCAGGCGGCGTTGGCGTCGAGGTCGAGGTGGCCGCCGCTCGAGGCGTCGCGGTTGCCGTAGTAGACCGTCTGGCCCCCGGGATCGGTCACGTAGAGATCGAGATCGGTGGGCTCGCTCATCCAGAGCGTGACCTCGACCTGACCGGCGCCGACCGCGATGACCCGGAGGGGACGGGACACGGGCGCGCTCACCCTCCCCTGGCCGTCGACCGCGGCGATGCGCATCGTCACCGGGAACGACTGCCCGGACTGGAGCGACACGCCGTCCGGCATGATCGGCGACGCGATGGCGAAGTGCACCGTCGCGCCCTCGGAGCCGGCCGCGCTGATCACGCCGAGCTCCGTCGGCACGGTGGCCGGCAGATGGAAGTGGCCGGGGTAGCCGACGAAGTCGACGAGGTAGGCCTGCACGTCGGTGCCGCCGGCTGCGTCCCGGGCCCGGACCAGCGCCCGGGAGGGGGTGCGCGAGAGCACGGTGAGCTCGCGGCCCGCGTCCTCGCCGGGATCGTGCGAGACGGTCGGGCCGCCGGGGCTCGGCGCGGTCATCGGCGCCGGCCGGAGCTCGGCGCCGGGCACGATCCAGGGGCTGTCCACCGTGCGCCCGGTGATGACCTGCCCCGGCTGGATGGTCGGGAGCAGCCGGCCGCTCGGGACCATGCTCTGGATACGTGTGTAGGGGCCGGGACGGTAGCGACGGGACATGTCGTCCCGGGGCGGCTCGTCGGGGGGCCGCGGCGGCGCGTCGGGCGCGTCGGGCGCGTCGGGATCGTCGGGATCGTCGACGACGGTGACGTCGTCGGGCGCGTCGCCGCCCCAGTGGGCGAAGCGGTCGGCCGCCCCGAACACGAGCCCGAGCGCGCCGATGGCGATGACGAGGCCGACGCAGCCGAGGCCACAGCCGGTCAGGAAGCGCGAGGTCGAGGACGGGCCGTCGTCGCCCGGATCGCTGAGCCTGATTCGCCGTGCCACGGCCGGAGCTTACCCGCCGGCGCGCCTCGCCGCGGTATGCTCTTCGCGTGCGGCGAGCCGTTCTGCTCTCGATCTCACTCCTCCTCGCCGGCTGCGCGCTCGACCGCTCGGGCCTGGCGCTCCCCGAGGCCGGGCCCGTCGGCGTGGACGCGGGCCGTCGGGACGGCGGGCGCGACGGGGAGCAGGACGCGTCGACCCGGGACGCGGGGACGAGCGACGATGACGCGGGCGGCCGGGACGCGGGGCCGCGTGACTCCGGTCTACAGGACTCCGGGCTGCCCGACTCCGGCCTGCCCGACGCCGGGATCGGGTTCTGCCAGGAGGGCGCCCTCGCCGCCTGCGTGACCTGCGAGGGCACCACCGCCGATCGCTCGGCCGCCGCGCGCTCCGTGGACAGCGACGCCGGGTTCGGCGCCGGCCCGGTCGGGAGCGCCTGCGTGCTCGGCGCCGGGACGCGCTTCGTCGTCGCCCACGGCGCGGGCTTCCCGAGCGTCGCCATGACCCTCGAGGCGTTCGTGCGCGCCGACGCGGTGCCGAGCTCGGGCCGGGCGGGGATCGCCGATTGGGACGGGGTGTTCGGCGTCTTCGTCTTCCCGGGCGGTGATCTGCGCTGCACGGCGGGCGGGGCGACGCTGTGGGGGCGCGGCGCCATCGCCGCCGGTCGATGGACGCACGTGGCGTGCGTGGCCGACGGCGCCCGCGCGCGCCTCTTCGTCGACGGCGTGCAGGTCGACGAGTCCGCGATGGACCCGCTGCGCAGCTCGACCGCGCCGCTGCGGATCGGCGAGGACTCGCCGGGCGGCGGCGATCAGCTCGTCGGCGCGGTGGACGAGCTCCGGCTCTTCTCCTCCGCCCGCAGCGCGGCCCAGATCGCCGCGGCGGCCGCGCGATGAGCGGGGTGCTCGGCGTCTTCACGGGCGGCGCCTCCCGGCGCATGGGGCGCCCCAAGGCGCTGCTGACGCATCGAGGGCAGACGCTGGTGGAGCGCGCGGTCGCGCTCGGCCGCGAGGTGGGGCTCGAGGTGGTGCTGGTCGGGCGGCGCCCCGAGCTGTCGCATCTGCCCTGGCCCGCGATCGCCGACGACCCGCCGGGCGTGGGGCCGATCGGCGGGCTGCGGGCCCTCGTGCGTCACGCGGCGGGGCGGCCCGCGATCGCGCTCGCCTGCGACATGCCCTTCGTCGACGCGGCCGACCTGCGCGCGCTCCTGTCGGCCGAGGGCGTCGTCGCCGCGCCCCGCCGCGCCGGCCGCTGGGAGCCGCTGTGCGCGCGCTACGGACCGGAGGCGCTGGCGGTGCTCGACGCCCAGCTCGCCGCCGGGGAGCACGCGCTGTGGGCCCTGCTCGAGGCGGCCGGAGCGACCGAGGTGACGCTGCCCGCCGATCACCTGTCGGACTGGGACGCGCCCGAGGACATCGACGCGTAGGCGGCGCGGAGCTTGTCGTGTTTGCCGCGCGACGCGTAGGCGTGCAGCGCGTAGCGCGCCACCGGAGAGAGGCTCGGCCACTCCGGCACCTCGCCGAGCGCGGCCGCGACCTCGGGCGACGGGCGGTCCCGGGGCGGATCCGACGGAGGCGTGATCGCCTCGGCCTCCGGGTGCGCGCCTTCGATGAGCTCGCGCACCCGCACCACGTCCACCTCGTCCTCGGCGCCGAGGCCCACGATCGCCTGCCGGGCGAGCAGGCTGAGGCCCTGCCAGCCGCGGAGGGAGAGCTTGCGGCCGGCGGCGTCGAGGGCGCGGCGGCCGGCCCAGGGCACCAGGGTGAGATCGTCGTCCTCGAACGGCAGGCGTCGCACGCGCCCACGGTAGCGCATTCGAGTGCTACGTCTCTCGGGTGCTCGGTGAGGTCTGGCAGACGCTGCGCGAGACGGTGCGCGCCTTCAACGCGCGCGGCGGGCGGGTGCTCGGCGCGGCGACCGCGTTCTACGCGATGCTGTCGGTCGCGCCGATGCTGCTCCTCGCGATCGCGGTCACCGGCATGGTCACCAGCGAGGCGTCGGCGCGCGCCGAGGTGGTGCGCGACGCGTCGATCTGGGTCGGGCCGCGCGGCGCGGAGCTGCTGCGGGAGCTCCTCGCGCGCCTCTCGGACGGCGGCCACGGCCCCTTCGCCAGCGTGCTCGGCGGGGTGCTCGTGCTCTACGCCTCGCACCGCCTCTTCGCCCAGATGCGCTACTCGCTGAACCACATCTGGGGCGTGCAGGAGGAGTCGGCGCGGGGGCTCTCGAAGAAGGCCCTGAAGCAGGCGCGCAAGCGGCTGAGCGCGCTGACCATGGTGCTGCTGGTGGTGATCTGCGTGGCGACCACCGTGCTGCTGAAGGCCGGGCTGCACGCCGCGTCCGACTGGCTCGCGCTCGATCTGAGCGGGAGCTGGCGCGCGCTCGAGCTCGGCGTGTCCTTCCTCGTGCTCACCGCGCTCTGCGCCGCCTCGTTCAAGGTGCTGCCGGCGGTCGAGCTCGGCTGGCGGGACGTCGGCGTCGGCGCGCTGGTCACGTCGGTGCTCTTCAGCGCCGGGGCGGCCGCCATCGGCTGGTACCTCGGCACCAAGAGCACCGAGTCGACCTACGGCGCCGCCGGCTCGCTCGTCGCGGTGCTGCTGTGGTCGTACTACTCGGCCCAGGTCTTCTTCTTCGGCGCCGCCTTCACGCGGGTGTGGGCCGAGCGCCACGGCGCGGGGATCGAGCCGTCCGAGGGCGCGGTCTGGCTGGTGGCCGAGGCGCCGGAGCGCGCCCGCGATCAGCGCCCCTGAACCGGGTACTTGGCCCGGTTCTTCGCCAGCTTGCGCACCATCGCCTCGCGCAGGTCGATGCCGGCGCGGTCGCAGAACATCAGCAGGCAGATGGCGACGTCGGCCGCCTCGTCCTGGAGGCGTGAGGCGTTGTCGGGATCGGCGCAGAACCGATCGGCGTCCGCGTTGTCCACCCACCGGAGCTCGGCGGCCAGCTCGCCGGCTTCGCTCACCACCGCCATCGCGAGGTTCTTGGGATCGTGGAACCGCTCCCAGTCTCGCTCACGCACGAACGCCCGGATGTCCTCGAGCACCTCGTCCAGCCCTTCCAGGTCCAGCATCACCGTGCACGTTTGCCACCGTGTCGCCTCATGCGCACGCGTGTCGCCAGAATGCCGCACCGGATCCGCCGCACCCCGGTTCTGGGGACCCGAAATGGGCCTGCAACGGATGGCACGAGGGCTGCACTACCTCAGGGCCTGATGGAGAACGCCATGAAGACCCTGATTCGATTCTTCACCGCTCGCATGAGCTACCGCGCTCACATGATGCGCGCCGTCGCCACGGCGTGAAGGCCGCAGCTGCCCGAACCGAGGCGGAACGTCACGCTCGTGACGTCACCGCCGCAGCCCGTGACCTCATGACTCGCCGATCGACTCGAGGAACTGCGCCGCCTCGCTGAGCGAGTCGTCTTCCAGCCGCGCGCGTCGCGCCCAGAGCACGGCCTTCTGCTGATCCCCCTGGCGGTGCGCGATCTGCGCCTGCCTCAAGAACGCCAGCGCCTTGCTCATCGGCCCCGGCGTCTTCTGCAGGGTGACCACCCGGAGCGCCTTCAGCGCCGTGTCGTCGTCGCCCAGCTCCATCGAGAGCTCGGCCAGCTCCGCCGCCACGTCGCCGTTGTTTTTGTCGGCGTCGAGCGCGACGCTGAGCCACTCCTTCTGGGTCTCGGCGTCGCCGCTGATGCCGGCGATGCGGGCCATGCGCAGCTGCATCGCCGCGAGGTGCGGGCTGCGGCGGCGCTTGAAGCCGTTGATCGCCTCCTGGAGCAGCTCCACCGCCTCCTGGAGGCGGCTGCTGCCCATGTAGGCGTCGGCCAGCGCGATGGTGAGGTCGTGGTCGTCCGGCTGGATCGCGGCCGCCTGGGCGAGCGGCTCGAGCGCCGCCTCCGCCTCGCCGACCTCGTTCAGCAGCTCGCCCGCCCGCCGGAAGGCCTCGAAGCGAGCCTCGGCGTCTTCGGCCGCGTGCGCGTCCTGCAGGACCATCTCGGCCAGCTCCCGCTTGGCGCCGATCTCCTCGTAGAGGCTCTTGAGCGCCTCGCGCAGGGGCCCGGAGTCGGGCTGGTGGTGCAGGGCGTACTCGAGGCCCGGGCGGGCCTCGGCGGGCGCCCCGATCTTGCGGCACGCGTCGAGCAGACCGAGCCCGGCCTGGACCTGGGCCTCGCCCTCCTCGACCTCGAGCAGCCGCGCGTCGTGCCGGGCGACCTCACCCCAGCGCTCGGCGGCCTCGTCGACCGTGCGCAGCTGCCGGAGCGCGTCTCCGTCGCGGGGATCCCGCTCGACCCACTCGGCGAGCACGTCGCGGCCCTGCTCGGGGTTGCCGGCCTCGGTCAGCACGCCGGCGAGCCGGTGCGTGGCCGCGCGCTCGGCGTCGAGGTCGCCCGCGTGCGCCGCGTCCCGGCGCAGCTGGTCGAGCCCGGCCACGAGGTCCTGCGCGGTGTCCGCGGCCGAGATGGCGTAGGCCTCCTCGAGGTCGGTGACCGCGGGGGCCGCGTTGCCGAGGGCCAGCTCGAGGCGGGCCCGCAGCCGGAGCAGGTGCGCTCGCTCGGCCCCCGGCTCCTGGAAGCGCTCGAGCGCGGTGGCGACGTCCTCGGCGGCCGCGGAGTGGAGCCCGGCGGCCGCGAGATCGGCGACGAGCGCCTCGAGCAGCGCGAGGTCCTCGGGCGCCTTCTCGAGCGCGCCGCGCATCACCTCCGCCGCCTTGGACGGATTCTGGAGCTGCTCGCGGTAGATCTCCGCCGCCTCGCGGAAGCGGGGGAGCGCCTCCTCGGCCGTCTCGCGGTTCGCGGCGTCGTAGCGCACCGTCTCGGCGAGCTGATCCCACTCCTCGCGCTCGCGGTAGTACGCCTCGAGCTGGCCGCGCAGGGTCGCGTCGCCCGGGGCCGCCTTGAAGCCGAGGTCGAGCGCGCGGGCCACCCCGTACTCGTCGTCGAGCTCGCGGTAGAGGCCCATGAGCTCGTTCGCGAGCTTCGCGCCCTCCTCGCCGCTGGAGACGGCGAGGAGCCGCTCCATCAGCTCGGCCCGCTCGCGCGGGTCGGCGCCCTCGCCGTAGTGCGCGAGCAGGGCCTCGAGGAGGGGCGCGCTCTGGGCCGCCCAGTCGAGCCCGCCGCGGTAGAGCTCCACCGCGCCCGCCGGGTCGTGGGGCTCGAGCAGCTTGCCCATGCGGAGGCTCAGCTCGACGATGGTCTCGACGTCCTGACGGTCGCGGGCCCGGTCGAGCTGCCGGTGCAGGAGATCGACGAGCCGCTGGTCGTCGCCGGTCGCCTGGAAGATGTCGGCCAGGCGCTGCGCCGCCTCGACGTGATCCGGATCCTCGTCGAGCACGTTGGTGAGGATGACCACCGCCTCGTCCTGCGCCTGCTCCACGTCGAGGAGGAACTTCGCGTAAAACATGCGCAGCTCGTTGCGGTCGCCCGGATCGAGCAGGGCGTCGAGCGTGGTGGCCACGACCTCCTCGAGCCCGTCGCGATCCTGCAGCTTGGCGTAGACGCCGGCGAGCGGCTCCCAGAGCTCGCGGTTGCTCGGGTCGGAGCCGAGCAGCTCGCGGTAGGTGCTCGCCGCGAGCTGGAGGTCGCCGCCGTCCTGGCTCGCGAGGTCGGCCACCCGCATCCAGAGCCGGAAGGCCTCGTCGCCCTCGGCGACCTCGGCCGCCGCCCGCATGTGGGTGATGGCCGCGCCGACGTCGCCCGCCGCCGCGCGCCGGTCGGCGAGCGAGATGGGCACCCAGAGCGCGTCCCGCAGGCCGCCCTCGGACTCGCGCGCGATGTCGAGGCCGCGGGTGAGGAGCGCCTCGGCGCGGTCTCCCGCCTCCACCGCGTCCGCCCGCTCCACGCCCTCCCGGACGTGCTCGAGCGTGGCGTCCGGGCGCGCGGCGCGCCGCTCGAGGAAGTCGAGCACCATGGCCGGGTCGCCCGACGCGCGCGCCACCTCTTCGTAGAGCGCGAGGAGCGCGTCGTGCTCGGGCGCGTGCGCCGCGGCGGCCTGGAGGATGGCGCCGGCGCGCCCGTAGCGGGGCTCGCGCTCGAGGGCGCCGTTCAGGGTCTCGAGGCCGGCGTCGACCTCACCCCCGGCGAGCTGCACCTCGGCGATCCGGTAGAGCGCCTTGGTGCGCGCCTCGTTCGGGACCTGCGCGGCGTCGGCGTCGACGAGCTTGCGCAGGACGCGCACCTCCTCGGCGCCGTCCCCGCGGGCGTCGGCCACCCGGGCGAGGGACTGCCAGGCCTCGACCACGCGCTCGCCGAGCTTCTCGACGCGCTGGTAGAGCTCCGACGCCGCGTCGAGATCGCCGAGGTCCTCCTCGGTGACCCGGCCGAGCCGGAGCAGGATGCCGGCCGCGAACGGGCCGTCCTTCTTGCGGCGGGCGCCGCTCGCGAGCTCCTCGAGCAGCTCGGCGTAGCGCTGCACCTGACCCATGCCGTGGGCGAGGTCGCGGGCGCGCCGGTGCAGCGACGGGAGCTCGGGGGCGAGCTTGACCGCGGAGAGCAGCGCCTCGAGCGCCTCGTCCTTGCGGCCCTGGTGCTCGGCGAGGATGTGCGCGCGGTGCGCGAGCATCTTCGCCTCCGACTCGGGGGCGTCGACCGCCTCGAGCCGCTTCTCGATGGTGGTGAGCGCGAGCTCCACCTCGCCGCGGGCGAGGAGGTCCTTCTCGAGCCGCTCGGCCTCCGCGTCGTGCTGCGCGGCCGTGCTGAGCGCGGTCTCGAGCAGCTCCTTGGCCTGGGCCTCGTCCTCGTTGTCGCGGGCGAGGAGGCTCAGCTCGTAGAGCACCTCGGAGGCGCCCACCTGCACGTCCGGCGCGCCGGGATCCTGGCGCCGGACGACGAGGAGGAGCGCGCGGTAGGACTTCTCGGCCTTCTCCCGCTGCCCCGCCTCGCGCGCCATCTGACCGGCCATGCGCAGGATGCCCGGGTGGCTCATGTCCATCTTCCGGGCGGACTCGAGCTCGCTCATCGCCTGCTCGAGGTCTCCGCCCGCGTGGGCCACCTGGGCGAGCTGGTAGTGCACCGCGGCGCGCTCGGGCGAGCGACGACGGCCGAACGCCTCGATCTGCGCCTGCAGGATCTCGCGCGCCTCGTCGAGCCGCCCCGCGACCCGGAGCCCGAGCGCGAGCTTGCTCTTCAGGGTCTGGTCGTCGGGCGCGATCTGCACGCCCATCTGGAGGACCGGGATGGCCTGATCCGGCTGCTCCAGCTCCTCCTCGTAGAGCTTGGCGGCCTCGCGCACGTAGGCGAGGCGCGTGGCCTCGTCGGTCTCGTGCGGCGCCCCCTCCGCCAGGAGCCGCGCGAGCGGCTCGAACGCCTCGTCGGCGCGGTAGAGGTCGGCGAGCCGCGCCCGGGCGTCCGACGCCGTCGGGTCGGCGGCGAGCACCCGCTCGAAGACCCGCGTGGCCTGCTCGCGGTTGCCGGCCGCGAGGTGCGCGTCGGCGAGCCGCAGCGCGACCTGGGTGCGCTCCGCGTCCTCCGACGCCTCGAGCCGCCGCTGCAGCCACTCGGCCGCGACGCCCGGCTCGTTGCGGGAGAGGTGCAGGCGCGCGAGCGCGTCGAGCGAGGGGATCGACGGGATGATCGTGACCACCCGGCGGTGCGCCTTCAGCGCGCCGTCGATGTCGCCGAGCGGCTCCTCGAGGAGCTGCGCGGCGCGAGACCAGAGATCGGCGGCCCGGCCGGCGTCTCCCTGCTGCTCGACCTCGGTCGCCTGCGAGGTGAAGAGCTCGCCGAGCTCGTCGTGACGCCCGCGGGCGGCGAGGATCTCGGCGAGGCCCTCCACCGACGCCTCGTGGCCCGGCTGCTCGGCGAGGTTGGCGCGGAGCGCGCCGATGCGGCCGCCCTGCTGCTCGATGAGCCCGAGCACCCGCGACACCTCGAGCCGCACCGCGAGGCGCGTCTCCGGGTCGAGGTCGAGCTCGAGCTGACGCTGCCGGAGGGCGAGCAGCTCGGGGAAGCGGCCGCGCTCCTCGAGCAGCACGCCGAGCTGGGTGACCGCCTCGGCGTCCTCGACGCTCTCGTCGACCACGCTCTGCAGGAGGCGCAGCGCGCGGTCCTGGTCGCCGAGCTGGTCGCGGCAGAGCTCGCCGGCGCGCCGCCGCATCTCCCGCGAGGCCTCCGGGCTCACCGGCATGCGCGCTCCGTCGACGAGGAGGTCGACCGCGCGCGCGGTCTCCCCGGCCTCGAGCGAGAGCCGGACCAGCTCGTCCTGGGCCCAGACCGCCATCTCGCCGGCCGGGCGCTCCCCGGTGGCCTCGCCGGTGCCCTCCCAGAGGCGCCGCGCGCCGCGGAGGAGGCGGTCGAGGATGGTGGCGGCGAGCTGCGCGTCGCCGACCGGATCGAGCGCCGTCTTGGCCGCGTCGTAGAGCGGGTCGAGATCGTCGGGGAAGTTGTCCGCGAGCTTGAGCAGCGTCTCGACCAACGGGCGACCGGGGCTGCGCCACTGGAGCCGCGCGAGGTCCCGGAGGGTGTCGGTGTGCCGCGGCTCGTGAGTGAGCGCGCGGTGCAGCGCCGCCTCGGCCGCCTCGAGATCCTCGGCCTGATCGCGGAGCCAGGTGCCGACCCGCGCCTCGAGCGCGCGGCCGAGCTCTCCGTCCACCTCGCCGGCGAGCGGGATGGCGGCGGCGGTGCCCGCGGCGAGCGCCGCGAACGCGCCCGCCTCGGAGGCCTTCGCCTCGATCGAGGCGAGCAGGTCGTCCTGCATGGCGTCCTTCGCCACCGCGCAGCGCACGAGCGCCTTGGCCGCGCCGCTCCAGTCGCCGGCCGCGCCGCCGACCCGGATCGCCTCGGCGGCGACCTCGGCGTCGTGGGGCACGAGGGACTGGGCGGAGAGCCAGGCGGCGAGCGCCGCCTCGGCGTTGTCGAGCCGCTCCTCGCTGATGCGCGCCTGCTGCTTCCGCAGCGCCGCGGCGCGCTCCTGGCGCGTCTCCGAGAGCGCGGCCGCCGCCTCCCCGAGCGCGTCGGCCGCCTCGGACCAGCGCTCGGTCCCGAGGGCCAGGCGGAGCAGCTCCGCCTCCAGCTCCGGGTTGGCGGGGGCGAGGCCGAGCGCGCGCCGGATGGCGTCGAAGGCCAGGGCCGGCTGCTCGGCGCGCTCCTCCTGGAGCCGGGCCGCCTCGCGCAGCAGGTCGACGCGCTCGGCGTCGTCGAGGGCGTGATCCAGCCGCGGCTCCAGGAGCGCGAGGGTCTGCTCCCAGTCGTCGGCCAGCTCGTAGGCGGTGGCCAGGCCGCGCACCGCCGAGCCCCGCGCCTCCTCCACGTCGAGGAGCTGCCGCAGGCCCTCCTGGGCGCGCTCGAGCCCCGGCACCATCTGGATGGCGCGGTGGTAGGCCTTGGCCGCCTCGTCGAGGCGCCCGAGGTGGCTGCGGCACACGTCGCCGACGCGCGCGAGCACCTCCGCCGCCCGCGCGGCGTCGCGCTCGGAGGCGCGCCCGAGCAGGGCGTAGATCTCGTCGAAGCGCTCGGCGCGCACGAGGAGATCGAAGAGCGCGTCCACCGTCTCGGCGTCCTCGCCGAACTCCTCCTGGATCTGGTGCCAGGTCTGGATGGCCTCGCCGATCTGCTCCAGGCGCGCGGCCTGGGTGTTGGCGATGCGCGCGAGATCGAGCCGGCGCTGCAGCGCGGGGACGTCGGCGCCCACCCGGCGGCGGAGCGCGTCGACGTGGAGATCCCAGCGCTCCTCGCGCTCGGTCAGCTCGATCATCGCGTCGAGCGCCTCGAGATCGGAGGCGTCCGCCTCGAGCCGGCGCTGCCAGAAGCCGAGGGCCCGCTCGCCCTCCCCGAGCCGGTCGGCGAGACGCGCGCACTGGCCGAGGACGCGGCGGCTCTCGACCGGATCGGTCTCGAGCTCGGCGAGCTCCTCGAGGACCACCAGGCGGTCCGCGTAGCGCTCGGCGTCGTCGAGGAGCTTCTCGACCCGCCGCGCGACCGTCAACTTGGTGTTCGGGCGCGCATCCGCCGCGAGCACCCGCTGGTAGAGGGCGATGGCGCCCTCCTGATCGGCGAGCCGACCGGAGCGCACGTCGCCCGCCTCGACGAGGAGCGCGTACTGGCGCGGGCCGGGCTCGGCCGCGTCGGCCGCGGCGACGAGGGCCTGCGCGTAGGTCTCGTGCGCGCCCGCCTGGTCGGCGAGGTGCGCGAGCTGCTCCTGCGCGTCCTCGGCCGCGGGGTCCTGGACGAGCACCGCCGCCCAGTGGGTCATCGCCTCGCCCGACTCGCCGCGCGCCGCGACGCGCCGGCCGAGCTCGCGGTGCAGGGCGAGCTTCTCCTCGCCGGCCGCGAAGCCGAGCGCGACCCCGACGACCCGGATCACGTCCTCGGCCCGATCGGCGGCCTCGTAGCGCTCGCGCAGCAGGTCGAGCGCGCCCCGGCGCACCTCAGGCGCGGCCTCGCCCTGGGCGACCACGCGCTCGAGCAGCTCGAGGTTGGGCGCCTCGTCGGCCCCCGACTCGAGGAGGCCGCGCACCTCGCTCAGGGTGGAGGCGGCGTCACCGAGGTTGTCGAGGTAGCAAGCGGCGATGCGCTGCCGCATCGCGAGCGAGTCGGCCTCGGACGCGCCCTCGGTCCCGCGGCGCCAGAGCTGGATGAGCTCCTCCCAGCGCTGCTGGCGCTCGAGGAGACGCTCGAGGCTGGAGACGAGCTGGCCGTCGGAGGGGCGCAGCGCGAGGAGCTGCGAGAGGTAGTCGATCGCCCGGTCGGGGGCGCCCGCGAAGTCCTTGGCGAGCTGCGCGGCCTCGTCGAGCAGCTGCTCGCGACGCGCGTCGTCGCCGGCCGCGGCGAGGCAGCTGTCGTAGATGGCGAGCAGCTCGGACCAGCGCTCGCCGACCGTGAGCACGACCGTCACCCGCTGGAGCGCCCAGTCGGCCTCGGGATCGATCTCGAGCACCCGCGACAGGACCTGGACGAGGTGAGGCGAGTCCTCGGCGAACCACTGCTCGTGGAAGCCGGCCGCCCGCTGCCCCAGGGACTCCGCGAGGTCCCGGCTCAGATCCTGCGCGAGCACCGACCGATAGAGCGCGCCGACCTCGTCCGGGCGCTGGGTCTGCTCCGCCAGGTCCTCGAGTCGGTCCCAGCACGCGTCGTTCTCGGGATCCGCTTCGGCCGCCGCCAGCGCCTCCGCGAGCTGGTCCCCAGCCTCCGAGCCCGTCACGCCCCCCTCGCGGGGAAGATCCTCTGCCATGATGTCTCCGCCTCTTGCTCGACCAACCGCAAATCCCGCACCACGGGACACCCCCCGGGGCATGGACCGAGGAGGATACCAGCCCACGGGGCCCGTGATCGACGGCTTTGTGACGACCGCTCAATCGCGGAGCAGGCGCTCGATCTCGTCCAGACCGAAGGGCTTCTGCAGCCGCCGGGGGCGCTCGTGCTTGAGGAAGTCGCGGGCGCGGGTGGTGAACGCGCCGCCGGTCATGAAGACCAGCTTGGGGAGCAGCTGGGGCATGCGGTCCCGGATGGCCTCGTAGACGTCCATCCCGCTCACCTCGGGCATCATCAGGTCGCAGAGCACGAGGTCCCAGTCGCGGTCCTCGGCCAGGATGTCGAGCGCCTCGCGCCCGCTCCCGGCGATCTTCACGTCGAAGCCGTCCCCGAGCGCGATCGCCAGCGACTCCGCGAGCTTCACCTCGTCGTCGATGACCAGCAGCCGCCCCGCCCCCGCAGGCGCGTCCGGCTCGGTGTCGCGCACGTCGGGCACGGCGGCCATCGCCTGCCCCGCGGCCGCCGGCAGCTCCACCCGGATGGTGGTGCCCTCCCCCGGGGTGGAGCGCGCCACCCGGATGTCGCCGCCCGCGCTCGTGACGATGCCGTGGCAGATCGACAGCCCCAGCCCGGTCCCGACCCCCTTGGGCTTGCTGGTCCAGAAGGGCTCGAAGATGCGCTCGACCGGGCCGGTCGGGATGCCGGCGCCGGTGTCCTCCACCTCGATGACCAGCTCGCCGCCCTCTTGCTGGATGCGGAGCGCGATGCGGCCGGTGCCCTCGCCCTTCTCCTCGATGGCGTGGGCCGCGTTGACCAGCAGGTTGACCAGCACCTGCACGAACCGGGTCTCGCTCCCGAGCACGCGCGGGAGCGCGTCGGCGATGTCGACCACCAGCTCCGCGCGGTGCCGGATCTCGTTGTGCGCGAGGTTGATGGCGGTCTTGGCCACCCGGCCGATGTCGACCAGGAGCCAGCTGCCCTCGTCGCCGCGGGAGAAGGTCTTCAGGTCGCTGGCGATCACGCGGACCCGCTCCACTCCGTCCTCGGCGTGGGCGACGCTGTCGAGCACCTTGTCGAGGTGGGACGCGTCGCCGTCGTCGCGGAACCGGGTGATGGCGCGGCGCGCGACCTCGAGGCTGGTCCGCACGTAGGCGAGCGGGTTGTTGATCTCGTGCACGACGCCCGCCGCGAGCCGACCGAGCGAGGCCATCCGCTCCCCCTGAGCGAGGCGCGCCTCGATCTCGCGCCGGTCGGTCACGTCGTCGACGACGCCGACGCCGCCCTCGACCCGACCGTCGCGCAGGATGGGCGAGAAGAGCGCGCGATAGTACCGGCTGCGGTTGCCGGTCACCGACGTGTACTCGCCCTCGTAGTAGCCGTCCCGCCCCTCGGTGGCCTCGCGGATGGCGGCGGCCACGCCCTTGTTGGGCAGCGTGAGCATGTCGAGGCCCAGGACGCGCTCGCGGGTGGAGCCGAGCTGTTCCAGGAACACCTCGTTGCAGTCCGTGACCCGCCCCCGCGCGTCGAAGTGGAGGACCCCGACCGGGACGGCGTCGAACACCTTCTGGTAGGTGCTCTCCGGGCTGGGGTTCTCGCCGTACTCCAGCTGCAGCGGGTCGGTGGCGAGGTCGATGTCCTCGGTCGGAGGGCGGAAGACCGCGACCACCGCGACCTGGCCCGGCCCGATGGTGCTCGTCGAGACCCGGGCCACCTGGTGGATCTCCACCCCGTCCGAGCGGAGCATCGGGACGCGCACCGGGCGGCCCATCGTCCGGTAGCGGGTGGCCAGCCAGTCGAAGAAGGGCTCTCCCTCCACCTCGCGCAGGCGCTCCGGGACGAGGCTCGACGCCTCGCGCCCGATCAGGGCCTCCGCGGTCTCGGCGAAGAGGGTCGCCGCGGCCGCGTTGACGTAGAGCACGCGCCCATCCGGACCGCGCACGAGCACGGGATCGGCGAGCGCGTCGAGCGTGGCCTCGGCCGAGGTCGATGCTGGCATGCGGGGCCGACCCATCCCGACGACTCTATCGCCTCGCGGGCGCGGGGGAAACGAGCAGCCGCGGGACACGCGCGCTATGCTCGCCCGCGGAGGTCCGGCACATGCGTACCCTCGTCTTCTTTGCTTGCACGATCTCGGCGCTGCTCCTGGCGGGGTGCGGCGCGCGTTCCATCCTCTCGATCGACGGCGATCCCGACGCGTCGACGCCCCCCTCCGACGCGAGCGTCGACTCGGGCGTCGACTCCGGCGTCGATTCGGGGCCGCCTCCCGGCAGCCTGACGGTCGACTGCGGCATGCCCGAGCAGTTCACCACGCCGCGCCGCGCGATCACCGTCGAGGCCTCGGCCGAGAGCAGCGCCGGGGTCACGGCCCAGGGCTGGTCGGTCATCGGCAGCCCGCCCGGCAGCGCCCCCGACTTCGCCATCGACAGCCCCTCCACCGCCACGCTCACCCCCGACCTCGAGGGCGACTACCTGCTCCGCTTCGACGCCGAGGATCGCCGCGGCGACACCGCGAGCTGCGAGGTGGTCGTGCACGCGGTGGTCGGCCCGCCGGTCGCGATCTGCCCCGACGGCGATCAGCGGACCCTGCAGGACGAGCCGCTGGTCCTGGTGGGCGACGGCTTCGACGACGACTTCGTCGTCTCCTACCAGTGGGAGCTGGTGGACGCGCCGCCCGGCGCCTCGCCCAGCCTCACCGGCGCCGACTCCCCGGTGCTCGAGTTCCGCTCCCGCCAGCGCGGGCGCTACGTGCTGCGGCTGACGGTGATGGACCCGGACATGGCGACCGACTCGTGCGAGGTCGGGGTGCTCGTCACCGGGCCCCCGGAGGTCAGCTGTCCGCCCGACCAGACCGGCCCGACCCGCCAGCCGATCCGGCTGAGCGCCACCGCGATGGACGACCTCGGGATCGTGAGCCGCCGCTGGGAGGTGCTCCGCCGCCCGTCCCGCTCCACCGCGGAGCCCAGCCCGACCGACACCGACGCCACGACGATCACCCCCGACCGCGTCGGCGACTACACGCTCCGGTTCACGGCGACCGACGTCGAGGGCCTGAGCGCCTCGTGCGAGGTGGACGTCACCGCGACTCCGTCGCCGCCGACCCTCACCTGCCCCGGCATGATCCTGACCGAGCCGCTCCGGCCGACGCCGGTGAGCGTGAGCGCGGTCGACGACGGCACGGTCGTGAGCTGGCGCTGGCGCTTGACCGACCAGCCGGGCGGCTCGGGGGCCGGCGCGCCGAGCCCCGCCAACGCGCCGATGACCACCTTCACCCCGGATATCGCCGGCGTCTACGAGCTGACGGTGACCGCCACCGACGACGACGGGCTCACCGCCATGTGCACGGTGCGCGTCGAGGCGGGCAACGTGGACGGGCTCCGGGTGGAGATGTTCTGGGACACCGACCGCACCGACATGGACCTCCACCTCATGCGCCCCGGCGGCACGAGCTGGGAGACGATGGACGACTGCTACTACGGCAACTGCGACCGTGGCGCGGTCCTGAACTGGGGCGGGCCGGGGACCGACGACAACCCGCGCCTCGACATCGACGACACGAACGGCTTCGGCCCGGAGAACATCAACATCTTCCGGCCGGTCGCCGGCACGTATCGCGTCGGGGTCTACAACTTCAGCGGCGTCGGCCCGAACCGGGTCACGGTGCGCGTCTACTGCGGCGGCTCCGACACGATGCCCCGCCAGACCTTCGGCCCGGTCGCCCTGCGCGGGAGCGGCCCCGGCGGCAACCAGTTCTGGCGCGTCGCCGACGTCGCGATCGACGCGGCCGGCGGGTGCAGCATCACCGACCTCGCGGGCCCGGGCGGCCCGAACGTCGGTCCCTTCAACCGCTCCGTGCGGTGAGGGGGCCGCCGCCCTCGGAAATAGAGGGCCCGCCGTCACCCGTCGAACGGTCGAGAACCTGCGGTCCGTCAGGCCCCTGGTTATCCTTTCAGCGGTCGTGATGTCGCACCTCAGCAAGCTGTCCCCCTGGCTCGGGCTCCTCGCCCTCGGCGTCTCGGCGTGCAGCGGCGGCGCCGCCGAGGGCACCAGCGCGCCCGGCCAGGAGGCCTCCGAGGGCGCCGAGGCGCGGAGCTGCGCGGAGACGGCGCCCGCGCCCGACCCGCTCCCGAACGTGACCGACCGGCACCGCGATGTGTCCACCTGGATCGCGCGGGCGGGCGAGGACGCCGACACGCCCCTGCTGACGCCGGCCCAGATCGCCGCCCACAACCAGGCGCTCACCCACGACCCGGACAACGGGCTGCCGATCGACCGCCCCTCGCTCGCCGCCGCCCCGGACGCCGCGCGCCTCGCCCGCGAGGTCGGCGAGCGGCTCGGCTACATGCGGGAGAAGCTCGGCTCCGGCGACTACGTCGACGCCGAGGGCGCCCGGGTCGAGCCCGCGGTCTTCGCCGACGCCGAGCTCCGCGTGAGCCCCGAGCTGCGGATCGCGCTCGAGGAGCTCTCCTTGCGCTGCGGCCCGCGCGCCGCCGGCCTCTACAAGGTCCCCGTCGACCTCGACTTCGACCGCAACAACTGCTCCACGGTGCGGCCGCAGGAGCCGGTGCAGGTGTTGATGCGCTGGCCCAACGGCATGGCGCTCGCCCGCACCCGCTACGCCCTCGGCTGGCTCCCCGCCGACGCGCCCCTCTCGCCGCCGATCGCCCCGGAGGCGCAGCGCGCGGTCCTGCGAGGCGCCCCGATGCAGCTCGCCGCCGGCGCGCCGCTGACCTCGGGCGACGGCGCCCAGCTCCAGCTCGAGCACGCGACGCTGGTCCCGCAGGACCCGGAGGATCCGGCGCGGGTGCTCTTCGCCGACGCGGCCGGCCTGCACCGCGCTCCCTCGGCGGGCCTGAGGCCGGCGACCCGCCCGCTGACGCGCCGCGCGTTCCTCGAGGAGGCCTTCTCGCACCTCGACCGCCCGTACGGATGGGGCGGACACGCGGGCGGCCTCGACTGCTCGCGCTTCGTGATGGACGTGCTCGCGACCTTCGGGCTCGAGCTGCCCCGCCACAGCGGCCGGCAGGCCCACAGCGGCACCTTCACGCTGCCGCTCGAGGGCGTGACGGAGGACGAGGAGCGGCTCCGCCTCCTCGACGCCGCGGCGCGGCGCGGGATCGTGCTGCTGCACTTCCCGGGGCACATCATGGTCTACCTGGGCCGCGACGACGGCGGGCGCCCCTACGCGATCCACGCGTTCAGCGAGTACGTCGAGCCGTGCGAAGGCGACGACGAGACCCTGCGCCGCGTGGACCGGGTGGCCGTCAGCGACCTCAGCCTCGGCGCGGGGAGCAGCCGCGGCAGCTTCCTGGAGCGCGTCACCCAGGTCGTGGTGCTCGGCGCGCGGATCGGCCCGGAGCTGATCGGCGTCGCGGCGGCGCGCGACCCGGCGCCGGTGGTGATCCCCGAGCCCGACCGCTGCGACGACAGCCTGGCGGTGCGGGTCTTCCGCTCGCCGGAGCGACCGCACCCGGGGCAGCCGATGCGGGTGATGGTCACGTCGACCGAGGAGCTCGGCCCGGTGCAGCTCGCGCTCCTGGACCCGAGCGGGCGGCGGCACACGCCGGAGCTCCGACGCCTCGGCGGCCCGCCCTTCACCTACTGGACGCAGGTGGAGGCGCCCGAGGCGGGGCGGTGGACGGCGGCCCTCGGCGACGGCACGAACGTGCACGCCTGCGAGCGCATCACCGTCACGCCCTACCCCGCGCAGCCGGAGACCGTGCACCCGGAGGTGGTGTGGGAGCCTCGCTACCGCTGGGAGGCCGACACCGAGGCGCTCTTCAGCGCGTTCGTGGAGCGGCTCTTCGACTACCCGGTCGACGAGGAGCTGACCTGGCCGAACCTCTCGGTGCTCCTGCTGGACGAGGAGCGCAACCTGCTCTTCGACCACTTCTCGCGGGGCGAAGAGGAGCGCATCCCGCTCCGGCCGGACTGCGCCGACCTGCCGTACTTCCTGCGCACCTACTTCGCGTGGAAGATGCGGCTGCCGTTCGCCTACCGGGTCTGCACCCGCGGCCGGCACGGGCGCCTGCCGACCTGCGAGGAGGAGATCCGGACGCCGCAGTGGGCCCACGAGCAGGTCGACGCGGTGGAGGCGTTCCGCGCCTTCATCGTGACGCAGGTCAAGCGCGGGGTGCACAGCGCGAGCGGGCGCACGCACCCCGAGGACTCGAACACCGCGCTCTACCCCGTGCCCATGACCCGGGAGGCGCTGCGCCCCGGCACGGTGTTCGCCGATCCCTATGGACACCTGCTGGTGGTGGCGCGGTGGCTGCCGCAGGGCGACGACGCGTACGGCATCCTCGTCGGCGCCGACGCCCAGCCCGACGGCACGGTGGGCCGCCGCCGCTTCTGGCGCGGGTCGTTCCTCTTCCACCCCGACACGACCCACGTCGGCGCCGGCTTCAAGGGCTGGCGCCCGGTCGTCTACAACCGACGAGAGCAGGCTTACACCGCGCTGCCGAACGAGGAGATCACGGCGCGCGCCGGCTACACGCCGTTCTCGCTCGAGCAGTACGAGGGCACCACCGACTCGTTCTACGAGCGCATGGAGGGCCTCATCAACCCGCGCCCGCTCGACCCGGTCCAGGTGCAGCTCTCCTTGATCGACGCGCTCGACGAGTCGATCGCGCGGCGGGTGGTCAGCGTGGACAACGGCGAGCGCTGGATCCGGGACAACCCGAGCCGGACGATGGAGATGCCCGAGGGCGGCGCGATCTTCCAGACGGGCGGTCCGTGGGAGGAGTACTCGACGCCGTCCCGCGACATGCGGCTCCTGATCGCGATGGACACGGTGACCGGCTTCCCCGAGGTCGTGCGTCGCAACCCGGCGCGCTTCGGCGTGACCGACGTGGACGCGGCGGTCGAGCGGGTCCGCGCCCGGCAGCAGGAGGAGCTCCGGCGCCGCACGTTCGAGTACGTGCGGAGCGACGGCCGGAGCCAGCAGCTCTCCCTCGCCGACGTCATCGCCCGCGCCCGCGGCTTCGAGATGTCGTACAACCCGAACGACTGCATCGAGGTGCGCTGGGCGGCCCCCGAGGGGAGCCCCGAGCTCCAGAGCTGCCGCCGCCACGCCCCCGCCGAGCAGCGCGCCCGCATGCGCGAGTACCGCCCCTGGTTCGCCGAGCGTCGGCGCCCGATATACTGAGTTTGTTGGAGGGTTTGGGGCAAACCCTCCCCCCATTGGGCAAAGCGCCAATGGGGCCCCCCTCCCGACTCCGTCGGCGCCTCGCGCTTCGCGCTCGCGCCGCGACCCCAGCGACGGGGCGCTGGGGGCCCCTGCGGCTCGCGCTCGCGCTGCGCGCGAGCTGGCCGCCCGCTGCCGCGGGATCGAACACAGGTGGTGGTGCGTGCGGCGACCTCGCTGCGCTCGTCGCCTGCCGTCGTCTCAGGTCGCTAGCGGCAGCGAGACCGCCAGCGGCAGCGAGACCGGCAGCGGCGGCGGGGAGCGGCAGAGGCGGCGGGGAGCGGCAGAGGCGGCGGGGAGCGGCAGCGGCAGCGAGACCGGCGGCGGCAGCGGCGGCGGCAGCGAGGCCAGCGGCGGCAGCGGGCCCGAGAGCGGGCTTGGCGCCGGGCCTAGCTATTCCTCCTCGCCTCCCACCTCCCTCCTCCCTTGATCTGCGTCGACCACGAGGGCGTCGGATTCGGGCTCGGTCTCGGACTCGGCAGCGGCTGCGAGGCCGGCGACGGCAGCGGGGCCGAGAGCGGGCGCGGCGCCGGGCCTGGCTATTCCTCCTCGCCTCCCACCTCCCGCCTCCCTCGATCTGCGTCGACCACGAGGGCGTCGGATTCGGGCTCGGTCTCGGACGGGTCGACGGGGTCAGGAGAACTCGGTGCGCCTGCCGTGGGACTCCATGAGGCGGTCGTACTCTTCGAAGAGGGTGTTGCCGTTGCTCGCGCGCGGGAGGTCGACGCCGAGCACGCGCGCGGTGAGGAGGCCGCTCAGGGCGACCACGCGGTCGCGCTCGTTGTAGCGGCTGATGCTGCGGAGGTTGTGCATGCTCCTTTGCAGCGTGGAGACGAGGCGGTCGGTGATGCGGCCGGGGACCTTCGGGATGCCGAAGCTGTCGGGCAGCTCTCCGGCGAAGCGGCCGATCGGGGGCTCGAAGTCGTCGTCGCCGGCCGCGCGGCGGGCCTCGGCGCGCTCGGTGGCGAGCTCCAGGTAGGCCTCGAGCACGCGGTGAATCTCGGCGTTGTCGAACGGCTTGGCGATGAAGGTGACCCGGAGCTCCCGGGTGCGGCGCTCGATCCGGACGTCGTCGGTGCCGGTGACCAGCGCGATGAGCATGTCGGGGTTGCTGCGCCGGAGGTACTCGCCGAGCAGGAGGCCCTCCATGCCCGGGAGGTTGTGGTCGAGGAAGGCCACCTGGAAGGTCCAGACCGGCAGCAGCTCGAGGGCCCTCTCGGCCGACTCGGCGGTGATGGCCTGGTGGCCCTCGCGGTGGATGATCTCGGCGAGCAGCTCACGCATCGCCGGGTCATCGTCCACCACCAACACGTCCAGCTGGTTCGGGACCTCCGCCGCTTCCGCCATGTCACCCTCCCCGGCCGCCGGCGCGGCCGAGAGAACGATAGCGAAGCCTGGCCTAGAGGCTCAACGTCCACAGAAAGAAGAGCGCGAAGGCGGCCTGGAACGCGATGCAGGCCCAGCTCGCGGCGAGGAGCCAGCGCGCCGGGCGGTGGGCCGGGCCGACCTCGGGGCTCGTCACCGCGCGGTGGTTCAGCAGGCTGAGCAGCGGCGCCGAGAGGAACGAGAGCGTGGTCGCCAGGTCGATCAGGGTGCGCATCGAGCTCGCGAGGAACGCCAGGATCACCAGCGCGCCGCCGGTCACCGCGATCAGCGAGACCCAGTAGACCGGCGTACGGTCGGAGCGGCGGCCGACCGGCTCGTCGGCCTCGGCGCGCCGCCACCGATCGGCGAGCACGCTGAGCGCGCGGGGGAAGCCGTCGACGACCGTCAGGGTGGTCGAGAACATCGTCGCGAAGGCGGCCGCGCCGATGAGGGGGCGCGCCCACTCGCCGAGGCTCTCGGTGTAGAGCGAGATGAGCTGGGCCGCGAACGCGCCCGGGCTCCCCTCGACCTCGACGCCTCCCGCGTGCAGGACCCCCGCGCCGAGGATCACGAAGCAGAGCGCGAGGAGCGCGGTGCCGACGTAGCCGACGTGGAAGTCGAGCGACGACTCCTGCGCCGAGGGCGCGTGCCCGGTCTGCGCGCGGCGGGCCAGCGTCCAGAGGCTCTGCCAGACCGAGACGTCGATGGCCGAGGGCATCCAGCCGACCAGCGCCGCGCAGAACGCCACGTCGCGCAGGCCGAGCTCGGGCACGAGGGCCAGGGTGCCCCACTCCACCTTCGGCAGGACCAGCGCGGTGGCGACCAGGGTCGAGATCGCGAGGAGGCTGACCACCACCTTGCCGACTCCGTCGAGCGCGCGGTAGCCGCCGCTCGCGACCAGCCCGGCGCAGATCACCAGCAGCCCCGCGCTCAGCGCCAGCGGCGAGGCGTCGATCCCGAAGAGCACCTTGGCCAGCCCGGCCGTGACGACCGTCACCGCGGCTTGCACCGTGAACATGGTCCCGAAGGTGAGCACCGCGTAGAGCGCGAGCGCCCAGCGGCCCTGACGGCGGTAGCCCTCGAGGAGCGACGTGCCGGTGGCCGCCGCGTAGAGCGGCCCGAACCGGAAGCCGGGGTACTTGGTCAGGTTGGCGAGGAGCACCAGCCCCACGAGGGCGAGCCCGTAGACCGCGCCGGCGCGGGTCGACTGTACGAGGTGCGACACGCCGACCGCGGCGCCCGTGAAGAGGACGCCGGGGCCGAGGGCACGCAGGAGGTTCGGGCTGCGCTCGCTCACGACCGGCGGAGCCTACCCGGGTCGCGCCCCGCTTGGGAGTGGCCTCGGCCGGCGCTATGGACCCCGCATGTCCGACTGGCGCGAGAACCTCATCACCGACGACGCCGAGATCCTCGCCATCGCCCGCGGCGCGCGGCGGGTGGCGGTGCTGGGCATCAAGCCGGAGAGCCACGGTGGCCAGCCCGCGCACTACGTGCCCGCCTACCTCGCCGGCGCCGGGGTCGAGGTGATCCCCGTCCCCGTCTACTACCCCGAGGTCACCGAGATCCTCGGCCGGCCGGTGCACCGCGACGTCGCCAGCGTGCCGGGCCCGATCGACATCTTCGACGTGTTCCGCCGCCCCGCCGACGTGCCCCCGCACGTCGACGACCTCATCGCCGCGCGCCCGGCGTGCGTCTGGCTCCAGCTCGGCATCCGCCACGACGAGGCCGCCGAGCGCCTCGCGCGCGCCGGGGTCCGGGTCGTCCAGGACCGCTGCCTGCTCGTCGATCACCGCCGCGCGGTGGGCGGTCAGCGCGGCGCGTAGGTCATCTCGACCACGCCGGACGCGTACTCGTCGACCGCGCCGCCGGCGACGCGCGCGTCTCCGGGCTCCGGGTTCATCGCCCAGAAGAAGCGCCGGTAGGTGGCCATCGCCCGGAAGGTGACGTCGTCCACCTGGAGGCCCATGCCTCCGTCGACGTCGACGCCGCCCCCGGTGGCGCGCGGGAACCAGGCCTCGCTGGTGAGCTCGCCGCCGGTGAAGGGGTGCAGGTAGGCGCCGCCGCCCGAGAAGAAGAGACCGAGCCCGATGTCCCACCGGAAACCCGCGCCGGCGCGCACCGCGTGCAGCTCGACGTTCGGGATCTCCGGGCGCGGGGTCAGCTCGTCGGCGTCGTGAATGGTGAAGACCTGCGCCTGGTAGCCGGCGTCGGCGTGGAGCGAGACGTCGTCGATCCGGACGCGGTAGCGCGCGCCGATGCCGAGCGACCAGCTGTCGGTGGGGAACGCGGTGCCGTTGTCGGCGATCGACGCCACCCCGACCGCGAAGTCCGCGGTGGTGACCACGCTGAGGCCGTCGAGCGGGCTCGCGTCGAGGTGCACCCCCGGGAAGTACTCCACCCCGAGGCGCACGACCGGCGCGGCCGGGAGCACGTAGGGGCGCAGCACGAAGAACAGGTCGTCGTTGTAGGTGAAGGAGCGGTGCGTCACCGCGAAGCCGGCGGTCATCGCGATCGGGGCCGGCCGGTCCGACGGGTCGTTGGCCGCCGGCGGCTCGGGCGCCGGAGTCGCGGCGGCCTCGGGCGCCGGCGCGGGCGTCTCGAGCACCACCGGCTCGACCTCGACCACCTGCGTCGCCGGGATCGCGTCGAGGGCGGCCGCCATGTCGGCGCTCGCCCAGCGGCGGATCTGGCGCCCCAGCGCGCCGAAGCGCCGCGCGGAGAAGCGCTCCTCGACCACCACGTCGCCCGCCCGGTCGCGCACCGTGACCTCGGCCGCCCAGCGCCGCCGGACCCGCCCGACCCGGCCGCTGATCACCGCCCGCGCGTCGAGCGCGTCGAGCACCTCGGGGCTCTGGAGCGGGCGACCGTCCGCCTCGCGCGCCGCGCGCCGCCGCGGGATCGCCTCGAGCGAGGACGCGGAGACGCCGCGCAGGACCTGCCGCCGGATCTGCCGGGCGCGCGGGCCCTCGAAGTCTTCGACCACGACGCCGGGCTGCGCCGAGGCGGGGAGCGCGGAGAGCGCGAGCCCGAGGCCGACCAGGCATCCGAGCGTCCAGCGCATCACGGCGTCAGCTCCAGCCGATCGACCCGCGCCCAGGCGTTCGCCTCGGCCGCGCCTTCGATCACGATCGTGTCCCCGGGGGAGAGCGCGACGTCGACCGGGCCGAAGGCGCGGGGCTCCAGGCCCTCGGCGGCGAGCGGATAGGTCTCCTCGAGGACCACCTCGCCGGCCACCCGCACCGTCACGCGGGGCGCGCCGTCGCTCTCGGTGACCCCGTGGAGGCGCAGCGCGTAGCTCCCGGCGGCGCCCTCGAAGGTGGCGGTCGCGGTGCCGCTCGTCGTCCCGTCGGGGAGCCGGATGAGGGTGGCGTCGGCGGTGTCGACCACGTAGCCGTTCAGGGTCATGGCCTCGGCCTGCAGGGTGACGGTCTCGGGGGCGGGGCCCACGCCTCCGTCCGGCGGGGGCTCGTCGCCCGCGTCGCCGGCCGGCATGACGCCCGCGTCGCTCGGCACCTCGAGCCCGGACAGGTCGGCCAGGTACTGCTCGAGGCAGGCCCGCTCGGTGCCGTTGAGCGGCGGCAGGCCCTGCGGCATCGGGTCGCCGCAGGCGGGATCTTCGCCGAGCTTGTCGAGGAGGTAGGACTGGCCGAGATCGGTCGGGTGGATCATCGGCCGGCCGTCGCACTCGACGCTGGTCTGCTCGAGGAGGCGGCCCCCCACCCCGGCGGTGGTCAGGTCGAGGCCGGCCGCCGCGAGCGTGGGCCCGCCGGTGTGACAGCCGAGCGTGCCGCAGGTCCGGGCGAACAGATCCTGCTCCACGTCGAAGCTGGGCGGGCAGGCCCCGGCGGCGGCGGCGCGGAAGCGCGCGGGATCTTCGATCGAGCCGGGGCAGCCGGTCAGGGCGGCTGCGGCGAGGAGGAGCAGGGTGAGGCGCGCGGCCATCGAGGCTCCCCCTCACAAGGCCCGTGCCAGCCCCCGACGGGGACGGTGCACGCGTGATCCGGGGGCGCGGCGGGAGCGCGGAGCATTCCATGTTCCAGGCGGAGCCTCTCGCGCTCCGGCAAGAACGGCGGGCCGCTGGTAGGCTCCCGCCATGCGCGCGTCCCTCGCGGCCCTGGCCGCTCTCGCCCTGCTGACCGCCTGCGACGGCGGCGACGCCCCGGCCGACTCCGGCCTCACCCGGCCCGACGCCGGCCCGCCGGACGCGCCGCGGGTGCGCATGGCCTGGCGGGTGCGCTGCAACGACGGGGTGTGTCCCCCCGAGGAGCCCCCGGTGCGGAGCGTCGACGCCGAGGACGGCCAGGACGGCTTCGAGGTGGCCTGCGACGTGACGCTCGAGGGCGACGAGCGACGCATGAACCTCACGGTGCGCTCGCCCGAGGGCTGGGGCCTGGAGGTCCGGGGCGCGAAGATGGAGCCGATGGGGGTGCGCCTGGTCGGCTCGCTCTGCCAGATCCGGATCTTCGAGCCGGACGACGTCGACCTCTTCACCCCGTGCTCGAGCAACCCGCCGACGCCCGAGCGCGCCTGCCAGTTCCAGCGGCTGGACATCAGCGAGAACGAGGGCTTCCCCAGCCTCACCGGGGAGCTCCGCTGCGAGGCCGCCCCCGCCGAGCGCGACGCGACCCGCCTCCGCGACGTCACCGCCCCCGCCTCCAGTGGCTTCGCGGAGCTCGTCTTCCAGGGCTGCGACGGGCTCTAGATCCCGAACTTCTTGAGGCGATCGTTCAGCGTGGTGCGGCTGATGCCGAGCTCCTTGGCGAGCTGGGTGCGGTTGTTGTCCGTCCGCTCGAGGCCGCGCACGATGATCGCGCGCTCGAGCGCCTCGACCGCCGCCGCGAGGGTGCCCTGCCCCGCCGCCGCCGCGGCCGCCGCCTCTCCGCCGCTCTCGCCCGCGTAGCCGCCCGCCTCGCGCACCGGGGCCGAGAGGTGCTCGGGGCCGACCTCCGGCTCGTCGGCGGCCGCGACCGCCCACCGCGCGACCTCGGCCCGCAGCTCGCGCACGTTGCCCGGCCAGCGGTAGCGCTCCAGACAGCGCCAGGCCGCCTTGCTCACCCGAGGCGGCACCCCCTCGATGTCGTGGGTGAAGCGCGCGAGCAGCAGCTCCAGGTCCCCCGGCCGGTCGCGGAGCGGCGGCAGCTTCAGGGTCAGCACGTGCAGGCGGTAGAAGAGGTCCTGCCGGAAGGTGCCGGCCGCGACCATCTGGGCGAGGTCGCGGTGGCTCGCGGCGACCACCCGGACGTTGGCCTCCCGCGGCGCGGTGGCGCCCACCGGCAGGTAGGTCCCGTCCTGCAGCACGCGCAGGAGCTTGACCTGCATCGCCGCCGACATCTCGCCGACCTCGTCGAGGAACAGGGTGCCGCCGTCGGCCGCGCCGAAGAGGCCCGCGTTGGGGCGCACCGCGCCGCTGAACGCGCCCCGCACGTGCCCGAAGAGGGTGGACTCGAGCACGTCCTCCGCCATCGCGCCGCAGTTGGCGGCGATGAAGGGGCGCCCGGCCCGCGGCCCGTGGTCGTGGAGCGCCTGCGCGACCAGCTCCTTGCCGGTGCCGCTCTCGCCCGCGATCAGCACCGTCGCGTCGCTCTGCACCACCCGGCTGAGCAGCGCGAACAGCTCCCGCATCGCGGGGGACGCGCCGACCATGCCCCAGAGCCCGGGCAGATCGTCGCCCTCCTCGAGCGCCTCGCGCGCCTGCTCCTCGCGGGCCACGATCTCGGCCGCGGCCGCGGCGAGGATCTTCCGGACCACCGCCGTGCGGTCTCCGGCCACCACCGGGAGGGTGCGCACCAGGCCGCCCGGATCCGGGTGGTGCGGATCGAGCGCGGCCACCGCGCGGGCGAGCCCGGCCGGCTCGGGCGGCGGCGCGGCGCGGCTGCGCGGATCGATGAAGCCGGAGGCCACCAGGAAGCCGAGGCGCTCCCCGTGGGCGATCACCGGCGCGGACACCGCGAGCAGGCCGAGGTGACAGGGGCGGGTGCAGCCCTCGGAGGCGGCGCCGAGCTCGCGGTAGAACGCGTCGCAGCGCTCGAAGCCGTCCCGCGAGAAGAGCACCGCGCGGCAGAGCTCGCTGGACCCGGTCATCACCCCGCCGCGCTGGTGATCGAGCGGGCCCAGGGCGTCGACGAGGGTCATCTCGAGCCCGTAGGCCTCCCGGAGGATGGTCTTCGCCATCTGCACGCCGCGGAGGCGCTCGTGTCGCTGCAGGCTGCTCGTCGGTCCGGCCACCCGTCCGGAGTATACGGTTGTCGCCCCTCCGCCAGGCGCACTACGTTCGACCCATGGGATTCGAACCGCGCCCGGAGCTGCAGGAGCAGCTCGACCGCATCCGCCGCTTCGTCGACGACGAGCTGCTGCCGCTGGAGCCGAAGCTGCTGGCCGAGGGCTTCGTCGCGTGCCTGCCCGACCTCGAGGAGAAGCGCCGGAAGGTGCGCGAGGCGGGCCTCTGGGCGCCGTGGCTCTCGGCCGACCACGGCGGCATGGGCATGCCGCTCATGGACTTCGCGTACGTCTCCGAGGTCCTCGGACGCACCCCGATCGGGCACTACGCGTTCCACTCGCAGGCGCCGGACGTGGGCAACATGGAGCTGCTCCTGCACGCCGGCAGCGACGAGCAGAAGGAGCGCTTCCTGGCGCCGCTCGTGCGCGGCGAGGTCCGCAGCTGCTTCGCGATGACCGAGCCGGAGCACGCCGGCAGCAACCCGGTGTGGATGAGCACCGTGGCCCGCGCGGACGGCGACGACTACGTCATCGACGGCCACAAGTGGTTCACCACCTCCGCCGACGGCGCGTCGTTCGCGATCGTGATGGCGGTGACCGACCCGGAGGGCGAGCCGCACGCGCGCGCCTCCCAGATCCTCGTGCCCTGCGACGCGCCGGGCTTCGAGATCGTGCGCAACATCTCGGTGATGGGCCACCCCGGGGGCGGCTGGGCGAGCCACAGCGAGGTGCGGCTCACCGGCGTGCGGGTCCCGCAGGCCAACCGGCTCGGCCCCGAGGGCTCGGGCTTCATGCTCGCCCAGACCCGGCTCGGGCCGGGGCGGATCCACCACTGCATGCGCTGGATCGGCATCTGCGAGCGCGCCTTCGAGCTGATGTGCCGGCGGGCGACGAGCCGGGAGATCGCGCCGGGCAAGAGCCTCGGGACGCGCCAGATCGTGCAGGCGTGGATCGCGGAGAGCCGGGCCGAGATCGACAGCGCGCGCCTGATGGTGCTGCACACCGCCGAGCAGATCGATCGCCACGGCACCTTCGCGGCGAAGAACGAGATCTCGCTGATCAAGTTCCACGTCGCCGGCGTGCTGCAGCGCGTCGTCGACCGCGCGCTCCAGGTGCACGGGGCGCTCGGCATGACCGACGACACCCTGCTCGCCTTCTGGTACCGCGAGGAGCGCGCCGCGCGCATCTACGACGGGCCGGACGAGGTCCACAAGATCAGCGTGGCCAAGCGCATCCTCCGCCAGTTCGGCGGCTGACGCGCTTCCTTACAGGGCCCTTTCACCCGGGGGCCCTGTCGGTGAATACTGAGCCGGAGTTTGTTCGCGACCGGCGACGTCCTGGGGAGCTACCGGGTCCTGGCGCACCTGCGCTCGGGCGGCATGGCCGATCTGTACCTGGCGCGGCGCGAGGGGGCCGCGGGCTTCCGGCGCCTGGTCGCCATCAAGGTCGTGCACCCGCGGCACGCCGAGGACGAGCACCTCGTCCGGATGTTCCTCGACGAGGCCCTGCTCTCGGCCCGGATCGATCACCCGAACGTGGTGCACGTCGAGGACCTGGGGCAGCTCGACGAGACCTACTTCCTGGTCATGGAGTACGTGCACGGCTGCTCGCTCGCGCAGCTGATGCGGGTGCTCGGCCGGATGAAGCGGCGGCTGAGCCCGCTGGTCGCGGTCGCGATCGCGGCCCGGGTGGCCGAGGGGCTGCACGCGGCCCACGAGACCACCGACGACGGCGGCGAGCTGGTGAGCCTCGTGCACCGCGACGTCAGCCCGCAGAACATCCTCCTCAGCCACAAGGGCCACGTGAAGCTCATCGACTTCGGGGTCGCCAAGGCGCGGCTGCGGAGCGAGGAGACCAACGTCGCCATGCTCAAGGGCAAGGTTCGCTACATGCCGCCCGAGCAGGCGACCACGGGCCTCGTCGACCGGCGCAGCGACGTGTACTCCCTCGGGATCGTGCTCTGGGAGATGCTGACCATGCGGCGGCTCTTCGCGGGCAAGAGCGAGTTCGAGGTGCTGCTCAAGGTCCGCGACCCGAAGGTCGAGCCGCCGAGCCGCTACGTCGCCGACATCCCGAAGGAGCTCGACGACGTCGTGCTCGCCGCCCTCGCCCCGGATCCCGAGGACCGGCCGAAGAGCGCGAAGGTCTTCCGGCGCATGCTGGCCCGCGCGGTGCCGCGCTCGATGGTGCTCGACAGCGCCCACCTCGCGGAGCTGATGCTCTCGGTGGTCGGCGACGAGCTCGAGGAGGTGCAGAGCGAGCTGCCGGAGGAGGTCAGCAAGCTCCTCCAGGCCGAGCAGCTGCGGGTCACCCTCACCGAGCTCGAGGAGCGCGGCAAGGAGGAGGAGACCACCGAGAGCGCGGTCGAGATCATGACCGTGCACTCGGACCTCGCGCTGTTCGACGTGGACGAGCTGGACGAGAGCCCGGAGGGCGGGCCGATCCCCGCCAGCCACACCCGGCCCGGCAGCCCGAGCGCGATCCACCAGCGATCGGCCGAGATGAGCGCCGAGATGGTCGCCGAGGCGGCGGCGGCCCCGACCGAGGACGACGCGGACCCGACGGTGGTGGGCGACGTGCCGCCCGGGGTGCTCGAGGTCTACCGGGCCGCGCGCGCCGCGAGCCAGCTCGAGCACGACACCGAGACCGACGACCTGCCGACCGTGCCGCGGCGCGCGGCGGCCCAGATCCCGGCGCCCTCCGCCCTGCCTCCCCAGGTGCTCTCCCCCGCCGAGCGCGCGCGACGCTCCGCGCTGGCCTCGCGCCTTCTGATCGCGGCGGCCGCCCTCGCGGTCTCGATGCTGGTCGGCGGGCTCGTCGCCATCGCCTGGCTGATCGGCGGCGCCGGCGACGCGCCGTCCGACCCGGTGATCGAGCCGGGGCGCGCGGCGACCCAGGCTCAGCCCGCGGACTGACTCGAGAGGTGGCAAATAATGGCGCCGGGGCATCCCCCCGCTTCCACGACTGACCTGAGACGAGCGCGGCGAGGTCGCCGCACGCGCCACTCGAGTCGTTCGATCCCGCGGCAGCGGGCGGCCAGCTCGCGCGCAGCGCGCGCGCGAGCCGCAGGGCCCCCAGCGCCCCGTCGCTGGGGTCGCGGCGCGAGCGCGAAGCGCGACGCGCCGGCGGAGTCGGGAGGGGGGCCCCATTGGCGCTTTGCCCAATGG
>JAYZQJ010000069.1:0-171949 GCA_036149055.1 Myxococcota bacterium
GCGGCGGGCGGCTGCCAGGCGGGAGCGGCCTGGGCGGGAGGCGGCGCGGGAGCCGGCGCGGGCGACGGGCCGGGCTGAGCCGCGGGGGGCTGCCAGGCGGGCGCGGGCTGGGCGGGAGGCGGCGCGGGCGAGGGCTGGGCGGCTGGGGGCTGCCAGGCGGACGCGGCCTGCCCTGGGTTGGCCTGCCCTGGGTTGGCCTGCGCGGGGTTGGCCTGCGCTGGGCTGGCCTGCGCTGGGCTGGCGTGCGCTGGGCTGGCCGCGGGCTGCTCGGGCGCGCCGCTCGGCTCCTCCTCGGCCAGCTTCGAGCGCACTACCTCGCGGAGCTTCTCGATGGGGAGCCCGCCTCGGGCGACGAGCGTCCGGTGCGCCTCCTCCGCGCGCGGGCGGCCGCTCGGCTGGCTGGCGAGCATCGACGTGACCAGCTCACGGAGGTCGGCGGGGGCGTCCGGGGCCGCGCTGTCGAGCCGCTCGTAGTTGCCCATCGAGAGCTTGAGGCTGCGGGCGAGCGGGGTCGGGGCCGAGAAGGGCGGCTTGCCCACCATGCACTCGTAGAGGATGGCGCCGAGCCCGAAGACGTCGCTCGCCGGGGTGACCTCGAGCGACTTGGCCTGCTCGGGCGAGAGGTAGTCGACGGTCTTCTGGAGGACCAACGTCACCGACGCGGCGTGGTCCGCCACCAGGCGCCCGAAGGCGAGGTCGGCGAGCAGCACCTTGCCGTCGGGGCGCAGCCGGATCGAGTCCGGGCTCAGCCCGCCGTGCGCCAGCCCGGCCGCATCGATCCGGGTGAGGACCTCGAGCACGCCCGCGCCCACCGTCGCGGCGAGGGTGGGATCGAGCCGGCCGCCGGCGTCGTCCAGGAGGCGACGGAGGGGGACCGCGCCGCTCCGGTCCTCGACCACGTGCGGCCGGGGCTCGAGGCCCCAGGCGAGCAGCGGCACCAGGCCCGACGCGCCGAGCTGCTGGCGCTTCGGCACCTCCTCGGCGAAGCGGGCGACCGTGGCCTCGATGAGCGCCACGCCCTCCGAGAGCATGCGCAGCTCGCCGGTGGCGCCGGACGGGGTGCGCACGGGAGCGGAGTCCACCGCGCCGTCGGACTCCATCGGCTCGAGCAGCTCGTGTTCGCCGATCCGCGCCATCCTTCAGCCCACACTTCCCACAAAGAGCGCCAAACGCCAACACTCGTCAGCGACACGCGATGCTGGCGGCGAGGGTCCGGCCGCCGCCGTCGCGGGGGCGGTTCTCGGTCCAGTGGAGGACGATCGTCCCGTCGTCGGTGGACGCGGCGGCGATGCCGCCGATCCGGAGATCGTCGCCGCGCGCGGCCTCCGCGAGGGTCACCTCGCCGATCGCGTCCCCGTCGGGCGTGACGAGCAGGACCTCGACCACGCCGTTGGTGGGGTCGGCGTCGCCGAAGCTCTGGACCCCGACCACCACACCCCACGGCGCCGAGGCGACCGCAGGCTGGATGTCGCCGTGCATGCTGAAGGTCAGCGGCGTGCGCGAGTGCTCCTCACCCCGCGCGCCGACCCGGAGCAGCACGAGCTCGCTCGTCTGGTAGTGGGCGAGGGCGAGCTCGCCGCTCGGCCCGGGGCCGGGCCAGGGCGCGATCCCCGGCGGGACCTCGCCGAAGCGCTCGAAGCCCTCGTGCTGCACCGTGGACTGACGTCGGCCGTCGATGAAGCGGGTGATCGCGATCGCGCCGTCGGCGTCGGGGGCGGTGGCCACCGCGACGCCCTCGTCGGTCGCCGCGAGGGTCAACGGGCGGGCCTCGCGCATCGCGTCGAGGACCACGCCCCCGGTGGCCGGACCCTCCGGCTCGAAGAACGTGACGACCGGCACGGGGCTCCTGGGCGAGCTCTGCTCGTGCAGCACCGCCCAGCGATCGCCGTCACCGGCGACGCCGTGGCAGCGGGTGCCGCCGAGGGGGGAGGGCATGCCGACGAAGGCGTAGTCCTCGCCGCGCCAGCGATGGAAGGTCGCGCCTCCGTCCTCGACCCGGCAGCCGCCGAAGAGCTCGCCGAGGGCCCCGAAGCGGGCGACGCCGCCGGTCCCCCCGCCCTCGCGCACCCGCCCGGTCACCTCGATGGTGTCCTCGCGCAGGCGCGCGCGGATCCCTCGCGGTCGCTGGGCGTCGTCATCGGCTCGCGGGCGGTGCATCGCCCCGAGGTCCAGCCCGCCCGCGCGCCACACCACGGCGGGCGCGTCGAAGGCTCCGGACATCGCCTCGTGCACCACGACCGACCCGGTCACCAGGAACTCCTCGCACGAGGTGGGCACGCCCGCGTCGAGCGGCACCGGGCTCGCGTCCGGCGGAGGCGGGGGCGGCGGCGGCGGCGTGGACGCGTCGGTCGGCGGCGGTGGGGGCGGCGGTGGGGCCGCGGCGTCGGCCCTGCCGTCGTCGAGCGTGGTGCGCGCGCCGCAGCCGACGAGCAGGAGGGTGAGGGAGAGCGCCAGGCGAAGCATCGCCGGGGAGGATAGATCAAACGGCGCTCACCAGGCGGCGAGCTCCATCATGTCCTCGGCGTTCTCGTCCTCGAGGAAGCCGGCGCGGGCGAGCTGGGCCGCCTCCGCCACCCCGAGCGCCACGTAGACCTCGCGCTCGTCGTCGCCGCGCAGCGAGACCAGCCGCTCGCGCACGTCGTGCCGGTCGAGCAGCACGTTGAGCGCGCGGACCAGGCCGCGCACGGTGACCATCGTGACGCCGCGCTGGTGCTGCGCGGCCTCGGAGAGGTCGTACTCCTCGGTGTCGGTCTCCTCGTCGTAGTCGTCGAGGACCGCGCTGAAGTGCTCGCCGGCCTTCAGCACGAGCGGGCCGTCGTCGCCGCCGATCCGGTCGAGCTCGACCGTGCCCAGCTCCGGGGTCAGCACGGCGAGGCGCTCGACCAGCCCGGCCGCGGTGGCCGGCTCCCCGACGCTCTGCACGAAGAAGCGGTCGGCCTCCCGCCGGGTCCGGGCCTCGTCCGCGTGGCCGCCGGCGCCGTAGTAGAGCGAGAGCAGGTCCACCCGCCGACGCTCGTCGTCCGTCTCTTCCACCTCGCTGGCGATCCGGAGCAGCTCCTCCTCGTCCAGGTCGGCGAGGAGCCCCGCCCGCTGCAGCGCGTCGAGGAACGCCATGTCCTCTTCGTCGAGTAGCTGCGCCGCGAGGCGCTGGGCGCTGATGCTCGTTCGGGAGCGGCTTTCGTCGGCTCGGGACCCGCTCTCTTCCAGGCTCACGTACTCTCCAGGAGCTCGGTGGGGGTGGACCTTTGATGCTTGCCCGATCTCACCGCGGTTGTCGAGGCGGCCGGGCGAGGCGGCCGACGAAGTCGTAGGCGCGCGCCGGCAGCAACGTGAGCGACCGCACGAGCGCCGCCGTCTGCCACGGGAAGGCGGCCACCGCGGCGTCCCGGTCGATGGCGCGCACGATGCGCGCGGCGGCCTCGTGGGCCGGCATCTCGAACGGCTTGCCGTGGTCGGCGCCGGCGGTCATCGGGGTCTCGACGAAGCCCGGGCGCACGTCGGTCACCCGCACGCCGGTCGGGCCGAGGTCGACCCGCAGGCCCTCGAGGAAGGTGCTCAGGCAGGCCTTGGTCGCGCTGTAGATCGCGTTGTGCGGCAGCCCGCGGTAGGCGGCCATGCTGGAGACGCCCACGAGGTGGCCGCGCCGACGCTCGACCATGCGGGGCAGCACCGCGGTCAGGGTCGCGATGGCCCCGCGCACGTTCACGTCGATCATCGGCGCGCAGGTCTCCCAGTCCAGCTCGCCGGCCCAGGTGAGCCCGGCCACCCCGGCGTTGGCGACGATCAGATCGAGCCCGCCGACCTCCTCGTCGATCCGGCGCACGATCGCCGCCGCCTCGTCCGGACGCGAGACGTCGAGCACCTGCACCCGGGCGCGCGACAGGCCGGCGGCGACCTCCTGGAGCGCGCCCTCGCGACGCGCGGCGAGGACGACCTCGGTGCCCCGGGCGTCGAGGGCTCGGGCGAGGGCGGCGCCGATGCCGCTGGAGGCGCCGGTGACGAGTGCGGTGCGGATCATGAACCCCCTTTGCGCCGCCGCCCGGCCGCGCGCAAACGGCGGATCAATCCGGCTCGAGGAGCAGCGCCTGGGCGCGGAGGATCGCCTCGGTGGAGCCGGCCACGTAGAGGATGTCGTGCGGCATCAGCGGCTGCTCGGGCAAGCCGTCCTGGACCACCTCGCCGGCGCGGACGAGGGCCACGCCGATGGCGCCGGTGGCCTTGCGCATCCCGAGGCCGATGAGGGTCTGCCCGACCGAGGGCGCCCCGGGCTCGATCGCGATCGCGTCGACGCGGACGTGCCCGCGTGGATCGGCGTGAGCGAGGCTCGGCGAGCCGCGGAGCGGGCTCCGGTCCGACTCCATCGTGCGGCGGCGCGCGTCGTTCAGGCGGTCCTCGATGACGTTCCGCGGGAGGCCGAGCTTGCGCAGCACCCGCATCGACAGCTCGATGCCGACCTCGACCTCCTCCACCGCCGCGGCCGCGTTCGCGCCGTAGAGGTGCCTCACGTCCTCGAGGTAGCGGGCGCGCACGAGGATCGGCAGCTCCGCGCTCAGCGCGCGGGCCGCGGCCACGATGCGCGGCGTGGCGGTCGGATCGGCGATGGTCACGACCAGGGCCGCGGCGCGCTCGACGTGGGCGTGCTCGAGGACCTCGACGCTGCTCGCGTCGCCGTAGGTGATCGGCACGCCGGTGCCGCTCGTGCGGCGCACGACCTCCGCGTTCAGCTCGAGGATCACGTGCGGGCGGCTGGACGCCTCGAGCGCCTCCGCGAGCAGCCGGCCGGACACGCCGTAGCCGACGATGACCACGTGATCGCGCAGCGTCTCCGGGCGCGGCGCGTCCTCGGGCTGGGTGGAGAGCCGGAGCAGCCGCTCGAGCGGCGCGAGCAGGGTCTCGCCCGCGGTGAAGCGGGGCCCCATCCGGGCGAGCAGCGGGGTCACGAGCATGCTGAGCACGCCGGCGCTGAGCAGCATCGACAGGGCGTCCGGCGCGACCGCGTCGTGCGCCTCCGCGATGCGCAGCAGCACGAAGCCGAACTCGCCGAACTGGGCCAGCCCGAGGCCGGTGAGCCAGGCGACCCGCGGCGGAAAGCGCATGAGCAGCGCGACCACGAAGGCGATGAGCCCCTTGCCGAGCACGAACGCGAGGAAGAGGCCGAGCACGCTCCACGGGGCCGCCATCACCGCGCCGACGTCGAGGAGCATGCCGAGCGAGACGAAGAACACGCTCACGAAGGCGTCGCGCAGCGGGAGCACGTCGCTCATCGCCCGGTGCCCGAACTCGGTGTCCGCCACCACGATGCCGCCGAGGAAGGCGCCGAGCGCGAGCGAGAGCCCCACCTGCGAGGTCAGCCACGCGGTGCCGATGCAGACCCCGAGGACCGCCAGCAGGAAGAGATCGCGGCTCCGGCTCGCGTCGACCGCGAAGAGCAGACGGGGCACCGCGAAGCGCGCGACGAGCATGACGGCGATCACCACCAGCGCCGCCTTGCCGAGCGCCCACCCCACGCTCGACGCCAGCTCGCCCGGGCCGCCCCCCGCCGCGAGCAGCGGCACGACGAGGACCATCGGCACCACGCAGAGGTCCTGGAGGATCAGCGCGCCGACGATCACCCGGCCGTGGGGCGCGTCGAGCTCGCGGCGATCGGTCAGCAGGCGGAGCACGATCGCGGTGCTCGAGAGCGCGAACACGCAGCCGTAGACGACGGCGGTGCGCGGCGGGACGTCGAGCTGCCAGATGGCGAAGCCCGCCACCGCGCCGAGGGTCAGCGCGACCTGGAGCGAGCCGCCCACGAAGACCAGCCGCCAGATCGCGCGGAGCTTGGTCATCGAGAACTCGAGGCCGACGGTGAAGAGGAGGAAGACGACCCCGACCTCGCTCAGCACGTCGATCGCCTCGCGCTCCCGGATGAGCCCCAGGCCGAAGGGGCCGAGCAGGACGCCGGCGGTGATCAGGCCGCTCACCGGGGGCAGGCGCAGGCGGGCGAGCACGAGCGCGGTGAAGACCCCCACCGCGGCGAGCAACGCCAGCTCGTCGATGAGCGGGATGTGCGCCACCTCCTCCAGGTGGCACCTCCGCCGCGCCCGTCAAGGCGCCTTCATTCCCAGAAGCGGGTCTTCTCGATCTCGGTGACGATCAGCTCGAGGGGCCGCCGGAGCCCGTGCTCGATCACCAGGTGGACCGGCGCGAGCAGCCCCCGCGGGACGCCGAGCGCGTAGTCCAGCGCGTCCGGGGACGCGGGCGGGAGGCCGTCGTAGTCGGGGACGGGGCGACGCGCGTCCGCGCTCTCGAAGGCCGGCGGCGTGCCGGGCGTCTCCGTGGGCACCGCCGGCCAGACGTCGCGGGCGAGGGGCGTCGAGGCGGGCCCGGTCTCGGCCGCGGCCCAGGAGGCGAGCCCGAAGACGACGAGCGAGAGCGACGCGACGGCCGCGAGCCAGCGGAGGCGGGTCATCGCGCCGCCTCCGACTCCGGCGGCTCCGGCCGCTCGAGCCCGACGAGGCGGAGCCCTCGGGCGCCTCGGGCGAGGTGCACTCGCGCCGGCCCGGTCGTCTCCCGCCCCTCGGTCCGGGCGGTCACGTCGACGACGAGGTAGGGCTCGTCCTCCGCGAGCGGGACGCAGACGTAGGCGTCCCCCGCGCGCTCGAGCTCGCCGGGCAGGGTGACGGAGCCGCCGTCGGGGCTCCACGCCGCGACCTCGTAGCGTCGGTCCGCGCCGTCCCGGATGCCGCTCCAGACCGCGAGGTCCTGGAGACACAGGCGGCCCTCGCGGACGCGCGGCCAGGTCAGCGGAGAGAGCCGGGTCAGCCAGCGCTCGAGGATCCGGTCGCGCCGGCCGGCGAGCACGCGCTCGAGCGCCTCGCGCACCGACGGATCCGAGAGGCGCCCGCGGGCGACCAGGGCGCGCACGTGCGCGTCGGTGAAGCGAGCGACGATCCGGGTCATCCAGGCGGCGTCGCGCTCGGTCATGCGGTCGTACGCCGGGTTCGGGTAGCCCGGGCGCCAGGCGTCGGGCACGAAGCGCTCCACGTCGTAGTAGCCGAGGGTGCGCCCGCCGGGGCCGTAGGACGGATCGTCCCACGGGCGGTCGAGCTGCCCGAGCGTGAGCAGGTCGGTCGTCAGGTGCTGCACGTCGAAGTAGCCGCTGTGCCCGAAGCGCCGCGAGAGCGCCTCGGACTCGTGGATGACGCCGAAGCAGTCGCCGAAGTCGATGACGTGGTGTCGCATCCACCCGACGCCGGGCTCGGTCTCGATCCACGCCGCCATCGTGTTCTCCTGGCGGCTGTCGATGTGGTTGGTCCACGCGCTGAGCACGTACTGCGCGCGGAGCTCGCGGCGGTGCTGGTGGGGCACGACGTCGTTCGGATCGTCCGAGCGCACCCCGTCGTAGCGCCAGTGCCCGATCGGCTCGCCCTCGACGAGCTGGCTGGCCGCGAGCCGCACCGCGCCGTCCTCCCTGCGCACCGCTTGCGTGACGACGCGCCGCACGTGCGCCTCGGTCAGCGGCTCGACCCGGCCGTCCGCGTGCTCGGTGATCGCGTCCTCGGCGATCTCCAGCGCGTCCGGGTCGACGTAGACCACGCGGTTGCACGGCGCGTGGAACCCGGCGGCGTGCCAGATCGCGGCGGCGATCGCGTCGGCGGCGCTCGCCCGCTCGGGCTGCAGCTCGCCGTCCGGCTTGAGCATGTGGCGCCGGCCGTCGGCGTCCTCGATCATGAAGCCGGGGCTCGCGCCGTCGGGCTTGCCGCGCACCACCCGCCACGGCGTGGGCGGCTCCTCGAGCGAGTCGCAGGCGCCGCGGGCCACCACCTCCGGGTCCATCAGGCGCCGGGCGAGCCGGTTCTCGTACCAGCTCGAGCTCGGGACCTCGTCGACCGCGTTGACGTCGATCGCCTCGGTCGCCCGCTCGAGCCGCCAGGCCTCGGCCAGCGGCCGGAAGACGGCGTTGTCGGCGCCGTCCCAGAGGAACGACGAGTACCGATCCCGTGGCGGCCCGGGGAAAGGCCGCGTGTCCTCGTCGACCCAGAGCGGCGCGCGATCCGGGAACCGCGTCGCGGGATCCTCGCAGCCCGAACCCAGCCCAGCCGCGATCGCTAGGGTCAACAGCGCGCACCGGCCACTCATCACGCGCGGGTGGAATGCACGCCGTGGACCACGCCCGTGTCACCGCATGGCGGCTCCGAAGACGTGGCCACACGCCCCACCCGTGCCGCCGCGACCCACGCGGCCCACGGTCAATGCGGGAGGCCCTGGGCGCCCCGCTGGATCCAGCCGACGATGGTCTCGGCGGCGGCGTTGACCGCGGCGCGCTGGAACTGCATCCAGTCCTGGGCGCCGGTCGAGCCGACGATGTTGCTCACCCCGAGCACGGCGACGAAGGGGATCTCCGACGCCTTGCACGCCTGGCCGACCGCGAAGGCCTCGAGGTTCTCCGCCTGACAGCCGGTCGCCGGGTGGACGGCGGCCGCCACCGTGTCGTCGACCGTCCGGGCCAGGGTGTTCGCCACCGGGGCCGCGAAGACCCGGCCTCCGACCGACGCGAGGCCGGCCACCAGCATCGGGTTCGCCTCGAGCTGGGTCTGCATCGGGGCGGGGAACTCGCTGCGGCGCGCCTGCACCGCGTGGCTGACGAGCTGCACGCGGTTGGCGACGATGACGTCGTGGGGCTGGTACTGGGGCAGCCCCGGGTAGACGCCGCAGGAGCCGACGAGGATGACCGCCCGCGGCTGGGTCGCGAGGATGCCGCGCGCGGCGGCCGCCCCGGCGACGCCCATCCCGATGCCGACCGCCTTGCCGCGCACCGCCAGCCCGCGGATCTCGCCGATCAGCTGGTCGGAGAGGTAGGGTCGCAAGCCCGCCATCTCCGGGGCGTGCGCAGCCACGATGAGGACGTCCGTTCGGCTGGGAGGCTGCATCGGATGGCGAGGATACCAAAGAGATGCATGAGCAATCCGGGGTTCCGTACTAAGGTCCCGACCGTGGCAGGGGAGCCCGAAGGCGTCGAGGTCGCGACGGTCGATCGAGCCCGGCTGGTGTATCGCTGGGACCTCGACAAGACGTACCTGCGCACCGAGTTCGACACGGTGCGGGATCTGGTGCGCACCGCCTTCGAGTCGGCGGCGCAGAAGCGGACGGTCCCGGGCGCGGCGGCGCTGCTGCGGGAGCTCCGCGCGACGCAGCCGCTCGGGATCTTCATCGTCTCGGGCAGCCCCGAGCAGCTGCGCAAGGTCCTCGAGGCCAAGCTGCGCCTCGACGGGATCCGCTGGGACGGCTTCGTGCTCAAGCCGCAGCTCCGCAACATCCTGCGCGGCCGCTTCCGGCTCCTGAAGGACCAGGTGGGCTACAAGCTCGGCGCGCTCCTCGACAGCCGCGCGGCCATGCCGGCGGTGCTCGACGAGTACATGTTCGGCGACGACGCCGAGGCCGACGCGTTCATCTACTCCATCTACAGCGATCTCTGCGCGGGGCGGGTGGGCAACGACACCCTGATGGCCGTGCTGCGGCGCGCGGGGGTCTACGAGGACGACCTGCCCAAGCTGGTGCGCCTCGCGAGCCGGCTCCCGCGGCACGACGGCGGGCGGCGCATCTTCATCCACCTCGACCGCATCAGCTCGCCGGGCGTGTTCGCCGAGTACGGGCCGCGCGTCTGTCCCTTCTACAACTACTTCCAGCCGGCGCTCGTCTTGCTCGAGAGCGGCGCGATCGACGGCGTGGGCGCGCTCCGCGTGGCCTCGGAGCTCGTGCTCAGCCACGCCTTCACCGGCGACGCGCTCGTCGCCAGCTACACCGACTTCAACGAGCGCGGGCACCTCGGCGCGATCGCGGCCGACCGGATCCTGGAGGCGCTCGACACGGTCGAGGTGACGCAGTTCGCGGCCACCCACCACGTGCTGCGCGCGTTCGGCGATCAGCTCGAGGGGGTGAAGGACGCGCTCCGGCCGCTGCCCATCGAGGACCCGCCGGTGATCGACTACGTGGGCCTCTTCTCGCGCGACAAGGCGCGCGCGCGGCGGGCCCGAGAGCGGCTGCTGGGGCGGTGAACGTCTCGACGCTCCCCGGTTCCGAAGCTACGTTGCGCGTGGGGGCTGATCTCTTGCTCATCACCCGTTCCGCGATGGCTCGTCTTCCGCTTCGCTTCGCCTGGGCGCCGATCGTCGGAGGCCTGCTCATGGGCGGCCTGCTCATGGGTGGCCTGGTGGGCTGCGGCGCGAAGACGGGCCTCGACGTGCCGGACGTCGGCCCGGACACGGGCATCGACGCGGGGCCGGACGCGGGCCCCGACGCCAACATCCCGTGCATCGAGGTCCCGCTCGACGGCGGCCCCATCGAGGTCCCGCTCGACATCGAGGCGGAGCTCGCGCGCGCCGACGTCTTCTTCCTGGTCGACACCACCGCGTCGATGCAGGAGGAGATCACCGCCATCCAGATGTCCCTGCGCGACCAGATCGCGCCCGCCATCGCCGCCGCCATCCCCGACTCGGCGCTCGGCGTCGGATCGTTCGCGGACTTCCCCGAGGGGCGCTGCGGGCAAGACGGGGACCTCCCCTTCGTCCTGTCGCTCCCGGTCACCCAGGACCTCAACCAGGTCCAGGCGGCGGTCGACGGGCTCACGCTGTCGAACGGCCTCGACCGGCCGGAGTCGCAGGTGGAGGCGCTCTATCAGGTGGCGACCGGGGAGGGCATCGGTCGCTACGTCCCGCCCTCGTTCGGCTGCCCCACCGGGGGCTCGGGCTACCCGTGCTTCCGCGCCGGCGCGCTGCCGGTGGTGCTGCTCTTCACCGACGCGCCGTTCCACGCCGGCCCGGGCGGCACCAACGCCTACACCTGCGTCGTGGATCCGCCCCCGCACAACTACGAGGAGGCGCGCGACGCGCTCAACCGGCTGAGCGTGCGGGTCATCGGCCTCTACTCGGGCGACGGGATGGGCCGCGGCGACATCACCCAGATCGTCGAGGACACCGAGGCGGTGGACGAGAGCGGCGCGCCGCTCGTGTTCGACATCGGCGGGCGGGCCGAGCGGCTGAGCACCAGCGTGGTCAGCGCGGTGCGCACGCTGGCCGACGTCATCGAGTTCGACGTCGACACCCAGCTCTTCGATCCCGATCCGACCGACGGCGTCGATCCGCGCGACTTCGTGGAGGCGCTCGTCCCCGTGCGCGCCGACCCGATGGACCGCATCGAGGGGATCGACGAGGCGACCGGCACCTTCCTCGGCGTCCGGGCGGGCACCCGCATCTTCTACGAGCTGCGCATCCGCGGTGACGCCGTGGTGCCCGGCCCCGAGCCGCAGCGGTTCCTGCTCGAGATCGTCTTCCGCGGCGATCGCCGCACCCGCCTCGCGACCCGGTTCGTCGAGATCGTCATCCCCGGCGCCGACGGCGCCGGCTGCGAAGCCCCCGAACGGTAGCGCGACGGCCGGCTGCCTTGCCCCTGCCCGCGACCAGAGCGAGCGCTCCTCTCCGCTGGATCTCCCCGGCGGTCCTCCTGCTCGTGCTCGCGGGGTGCGGCGCCAAGACCGGCCTCGACGCCCCCGACGCGCAGCTGGACTCGGGCCTCGACGCCGGGATCGACGCGGGCCAGGACGCGGGGCCGCCGCCGCGCCCGTGCATCGAGGTCCCGGTCGACGCCGGCCCGGTGCGCGCCTCCTTCGACGTGCCGGCGGAGCTCGCGGTCGTCGACCTCATGTTCCTGATCGACTCGACCGGCAGCATGACCGACGAGATCGACGCCGTGCGCGAGGGGCTGCGCGGGCGGGTCGTGCCGGGCGTGCGGGCCGCGATCCCCGACGCGGCGTTCGGGGTGGCGCTCTTCGGCGAGTTCCCGATCGAGCCCCACGGCCCGCGCGGCGTGCAGCCCTACGAGCTCCGCTCGCCGATCACGCTCGACGTGCTCCGGGTGGAGGCGGCCCTCGATCGCACCCCGGTCTGGGGCAACTTCGACGACCCCGAGGCCGCGATCGAGGGGCTCTTCCAGGTGGTCACCGGGGCCGGCTACGGCACCCCCGACACGCCCGGCTTCATCCCCGGATCGGCCGGCTGCCCGGGCGGCGGCACGGGCGGCGCGTGCTTCCGCGGCGACGCGCTCCCGATCGTGCTCCTGATCACCGACGCGCCGATGCACAACGGCCCGCCCGGCCTCGCGCCGGTGGCGCCCTACGCCTTCAGCCCGGCGCCGCACGGCTACGAGGAGACCGTCGCCGCGGTGAGCCGCCTCGACGCCCTGGTGGTCACGGTGGGCGCGAGCGATCCCGGCCGGCCTCGCCCGCACGACCACCTGCGCCAGCTGGCCATGGACACCGGGTCGGTCGACGCGAGCGGAGACCCGCTCTGGTTCGACATCGGCGGGCGCGGCGACCGGCTCGGCGACGAGATCGTGCGCGCGGTGCAGTTCGTCGCCTCCGAGGTCCCGCTCGACGTCGACGCGGCGGCCGAGGATCTCCCGGGCGACCTGGTCGACGCGGGCGACGTGCTCCGCGGCGTACGGGCGCTGTCCGCGGATCCGCCCGAGAACGTCGACCGGATCGACGGCGACACCTTCGTCGGCGTCGTCCCCGGCACGACCCTCACCTTCGAGGTGCTGGTCGACGCGAGCGAGCTGCCGCCCTCGACCGAGCGGCGCGTCTACCCGGCCCGCGTGGTCTTCCGCGCCTCCGGCCGGAGCCGCCTCGACGTGCGCGAGATCGACATCGTCGTCCCCGGCAGCGACGGCCTCGGCTGTTCCACCGAACCTTGAGGTGATACACGCGTGACGATGGCTCGCGACGCCGAGAGCACGCGGAGGCGCATCTTCAGCGTGGCCCTCGCTCTGTTTCGCGAGAAGGGCTACGCGAAGACGACGATGCGCGCGGTGGCCAAGGAGGCGGGGCTCTCGCTCGGGGCCGCGTACCACCACTTCGACTCCAAGCAGGCCATCGTCGCCGCCTACTACGCGCAGCAGACCGAGGCGCACGAGGCGGCGGCGCGGGCGGCGATGAAGGAGGCGAAGGATCTCCGGGAGCGGCTCGGCTTCGTCATGCACACCGCGCTCGACGTGCGCGGCGCCGATCGGGAGCTCATGCGGGAGCTCGCCCCGCTGGTGGTCAGCGCGGAGGAGACGCTCAGCGCCTTCAGCGACGAGAGCGAGGGCCTGCGGGCGCGCTCCATCGGGGTGTTCCGGGAGGCGGTCGACGATCCGTCGGTGCCCGAGGACGTGCGCGAGGTCTTCGCGCTCGCGCTCTGGGGTCTGATGATGGGCCTGCTCCTCTACTTCTCGCGGGACGAGTCGCCGCGGCAGCGCAAGACGCGCGCGCTCGTCGACGGCGCCCTCGACCTCGCGGTGCAGGTGGTCCGTGCCCTCGCGCTCCCGATGCTCGCCCCGATGCGCGCCCAGCTGAAGAAGACCCTCGCGGACGCCGATCTGCTGCCCTGACCGTTTTTTTGACCGAGAGATCGGCTCCGAAGAATGTCGGGGCCGTGGGACACGTGGCAGAGAGGCGGTCGCTCCGGGGCTCGGTCCTCGAGGGTCGCTACCAGCTCGGGGGGGCGCTGGGCATCGGAGGCACCAGCGTCGTGTTCGAGGCGCGCCGTCTGGAGGACGACGCGCCGGTCGTGGTGAAGGTGCTGCGCGACACCTTCGCCTTCAACGTCGAGCTCATCACGCGGCTGCGCCGCGAGATCGAGGTCGCGCGTCGCGTCGCGCATCCGGGCATCGTCCCGGTCTTCGACGAGGGCATGCTCGAGGACGGATCGCCCTTCGTGGTGATGCAGCGCCTCGAGGGCGAGTGCGTCGCGCGCCTCCTGCGCCGCTGCGGGCCGATGCAGCCGAAGCACGTCGCCGCCATCACCATCCGCGCCGCCGCCATCCTGCACGCGGCGCACGGGCAGGGCTACGTGCACCGGGACATCAAGCCCGAGCACGTCGTGCTCGCGCGCACCGCCGACGGACGGCTCGACGTGCGGATCCTCGACTTCGGGGTGTGCGCGTCCGCGAGCGCGCCGGAGGACGAGCGCGAGTCCGAGCGCGGCCGGGTCTACGGGACGCCGGCCTACGTCTCGCCCGAGCAGGCGTGCGGCAACCCCGACGTGGACGGGCGGGCCGACGTCTTCGCCCTCGGCACCTTCATGTTCGAGGCGCTCACCGGCCGCGCGCCGTTCATCGGCTCGAACGTGGCCAACCTGCTGCGCCGGATCATCCGTGAGGACGCCCCGCGGGTGGGCCTGCTCCTGCCGGACCTCGACCTCCGCTACGACACCGTGGTGGCCCGGGCGATGGCGCGGCGGCTCGAGGACCGCTTCCCGTCCGCGCGCTCGCTGGCCCGGGCGCTGCTCCCGCTCGCCGGCGACCGGCGTCAGACCGAGGCGGAGCTGGCCGAGCTGGTCCGCCACCGCAGCGAGGGCCAGGACCTCGTGGCGACCATCCCGGACTACGCGGTCGACGCGGCCTGACGTCGTCGGTTTGCGCGCTCGCCCCAAAGCGAGCTAACCGGAGGGCGTGAAGCCGAAGAGCCCGGAGGAAGCGCGCCTGAGGACCATCCTGAACTCGATGGTCGAGGCCGTGTTCGTCACCGACGAGAAGGGCCGGGTCACGCTCACCAACGAGGCCCTCGACGAGCTGATCGCCAAGGACGTGCGCGGCCGACGCGCGAAGAACGTGATCAAGAGCAAGGAGCTCAAGGTCGCGATCCGACGCGCGCGCAAGAAGGACAAGGCCACCGACGTCGAGCTCGAGACCGAGATCGGCGACCGGCAGCACACCTTCTTCGCCCAGGTGGCGCCGCTGCCGCAGGGCGCGGGCGTGGTCACGGTGCTGCACGACGTCACCCGCCTGAAGGACGCCGACCGGATCCGGCGCGACTTCGTGGCCAACGCGAGCCACGAGCTCCGCACTCCGCTGACCGCCATCCGCGGCTTCGCCGAGACGCTCCTGCACGGGGCCGCCGAGGATCCGGCGGCGCGCGAGCGCTTCCTCAACGCGATCCTCCGCCACACCCTCCGGCTGCAGCGCCTCGCCGAGGACCTCACGCTCCTCGCCAAGAGCGAGTCGCCCCAGCACGACTTCCTCGACGTGCCCACCGACGTGCGCGCGGTCTGCCGCGAGAGCATCGCGAGCCTCGACACCTTCGCGAAGAAGAAGTCCATCCGGGTGACGCTCCGCGCGCCCGAGGAGCCGGTCCTGATCGTGACCAGCCCCCGCGCGCTCGACGGCGCGCTGATCAACCTGGTCGAGAACGCCATCAAGTACTCGCCCGACGGCAGCGAGGTGCGGGTGTCGGTCACCCGCGAGGAGGAGACCGTCACCGTCGCCATCTCGGACGACGGGCCCGGGATCCCGCCCAAGTACCACGAGCGGATCTTCGAGCGCTTCTACCGGGTGGACAAAGGGCGCTCGCGCGACGAGGGCGGGACGGGCCTGGGCCTCTCGATCACGCGCCACCTGGTCAACCGCATGGACGGCACCCTCGAGCTCCAGAGCGCGCCCGGCGAGGGCACGACCTTCCGGCTCGTCCTCCCGCTCGACGTCCCCGTCGACGATTGATCAGGTGTCGGGGATCCGCTTGGCGAGCCAGGCGAGGTGGTCCTCGGCGCGCTGCCGGAGCGCGGGCTCGTCCATGTCCGGCTCTCCGAGGATCGCGGCCAGCTCGGTCGCCGACGCCGCGGCGTAGCGCCCGGTCATCGCGGTCACGCTGTGCACCCGGGCGCGGGCGTCCCACTCCTCCAGCCCGGTGCGCCGGGCCACGATCGCGCCCCAGTCGTCGAGGTAGCGGGCCTGCATGCTCTCCCGGAGGCTGCCCGGGAGGCCGCCGCGCTCGGCCACGAAGCGCATGACCACGCGGACGAGGACCCGGTTCTCGCTCGCGATCCGATACCCGCGCCGGACCGAGTGATCGAGGGCCTCGTGCAGGTCGTCGTTCTCGAGCCGCTCCCGCTGCTCGCCCTCGACCGCCAGCAGGGCGTCGTAGAGCTGGCTCACGCACGCCTCGAGCAGCCCGTCCTTGCTGGTGAAGTAGTGGTGGACGAGGCCGACGCTGACCTTCGCCTTCTGGGCGATGGCGCGGATGCCGATGTGGGCCGGGCCCTTGCGGTCGAGCACGTCCATGGCCGCGGAGAGGATTCGCCCCCGGGTCGAGCTCGGGTCGTCGGGTGCGTCACTGGCCACGGCCCCGCGAGTATAGCCGCCCTTTCGGTGGGCATGGGATTGGGGTATCGATGCGCCGGTGTTCATACTGTTGATGCGACACGGCGAGGCGGTCGATCCGGGCGCGGCGCCGGACCCGCAGCGGTGGCTGACCGAGCGTGGGCGCGCGGCGAGCGCGCGGGTGGCCGAGGCGATGGCCGAGCGCGGCTACGCCCCGACGCACCTGTACACGAGCCCCCTGGTCCGCGCGGTGCAGACGGCCGAGATCGTCGCGCACGCGACCGAGCACCCGGGCCCGGTCCGGGTCGAGGCGCACCTCGTGCCCGGCGGCACCACGGCTCGCGCCGTCGCCCCCCTCGACGCGCTCCCCGACGACGCCGTCGTCTGGATGGTCACCCACGAGCCGACGGTGCGGGTGCTCGCCGGTCACCTGAGCGGGCTCGGGTCGTTCCCGGGCTTCCGGACCAGCGCCGTCGCGGTGGTGGCCCGAGACGAGAGCGGGGCCGGGCGACTCGTCGGCCGCCTCGACCCCACCTCGCTCGCCTGGACCGCGTCAGGGTAGCTCGCAGACGTACGTCAGCGTCTCCGTGCAGCGGACGTCGTTCCAGTCGTTGTCGCTCCGGATCTGGGCGCAGTCCTCCGCGCGCCCGGCGTCGTTCGGCTCGCCCGAGGCCCACGAGGTGTAGGTCACGGGGTCGCCCGAGACCCAGACGAAGGTGCCCTCGACCGCCGCGTCGGTGAGCCCGATGTAGAACGGGCCGAGGTAGGGGGAGAGGGTGCCGAGGGCGGCGTTCTCGGCGGCGTCCGCCACCGTGGCGAGGTGACCCCCGAGGGAGACGCAGCGCGCCTCCGCGGTCGCCTGGTCGGCGGCGCTCGCGAACCCGACGAAGCAGGACGCGTCGCTCGGGCTCGAGACCGCGACGTCGCCGCCGGTGCTGCCCCCGCACGCGAGCCCGCAGGCGCTGCTGCAGCCGTCGCCGTCCGTGGTGTTGCCGTCGTCGCAGTCCTCGCCCGGGTCGAGGATGCCGTCTCCGCACGCCGCGGCGGTCGTACAGTTCGTCCGGCACGCGGAGCCGGGCGCGTTGGAGTTGGCGGCGCCGGCGTCACACGCCTCGCCGGCGTCGAGCACTCCGTCTCCGCAGCGGGTCTCGCAGACGTAGGCGGCCAAGGAGCCGTCGCAGTTGGCGTCGTTCCAGCGGCCGTCGGTGCGCACGACCGTGCAGTCCTCGCCGCTCCCCGCGTCGTTGGGCTCGCGGAAGTTCCAGTTGGTGTAGGTCGCGGTGGACCCGCTCAGCCACTCGAAGCTCCCCTCGACCGCGGCGTCGGTGAAGCCGATCCAGGCGCTCGCGCCCAGGTAGGCGGTGTAGCCGGCGACGCGCGCGTTCTCCGTCGCGTCCTCGATGGTGGCGAGCTCCCCGCCGACCGCCTGACACGCGACCCGCGCGCGGCTCCAGACGGTGCTCTCGGCGAAGGCGAGCACGCACTGGCCGTCGGTCGCGAGCGCGCCGAGGCTGGCCCCGGTGTGGGTGCCGCAGCCGATGTCGCAGTCGTTCTCGCAGCCGTCGCCCGAGACCATGTTTCCGTCGTCGCAGACCTCGGCCGGGTCGACGATGCCGTTGCCGCACTCCTCCCGAATGCACACGGCGCTGCAGCCGTCGGCGGGGGTGGTGTTGCCGTCGTCGCACTGCTCGACGCCCACGACGAGGCCGTCGCCGCACACCTCGGCGCAGGCGCTCGGGCTCTCCATGTCGCAGGTCCAGCCCGCCTCGGGCGCGCAGCTGGCGTCGCACCCGTCGCCGGCGTCGGTGTTGCCGTCGTCGCACGTCTCGCCGGGGTCCAGGATCCCGTCGCCGCAGCCGGCGAGGTCGCAGTCGGGCCGGCACGTCGCGCCCGGCGCCGACGAGTTCGCCGGCCCCTCGTCGCAGGTCTCGCTCGCGCTCTCCACGATGGCGTTGCCGCAGCCCTCGAGCGTGCAGTTCGACTGGCAGCCGTCGCCGTCGGTCGTGTTGCCGTCGTCGCAGACCTCGCCGACGTCGACGGTGCCGTCCCCGCACGCGCCGGCGAGGGTCGCCTCGCGGCGCACGTAGGTGACGCCCCCTCCGCTGCCGTTGCCGGGCCAGCGCAGGACGACCAGCTCCCACGCCCGGCGCGCGGTCGGCACGGTGACCGAGAGCGGGATGTTGGTCTTGCTCGGCGGGGACTCGTCGACCATCGACGCCCAGTCCAGGTAGTCGGACGGGAGCGCGGAGGCGGTGTCGGTGTCCGTCCAGCCCGTGCCGTAGGGCGATCCGGTCCCGTAGCCGCTCTCGCTCGCGGCGTTGAAGAGGCCCTGGTTGCGACCGCGGGTCAGACAGACCTCGGGCACGAGGCAGTCCTGGTTCTCGGCCAGCGTGGTGTCCGGCTCGCTCGGCACGGCGAAGCGCTGCCAGTCGCCGCAGAAGCCGTCGTCGGCGGTGGCGCGCGCGTCGTGGTTGGCGGCGCTGGCGTCCATGCAGCCGATCACGATCGCCCGGGAGCGCGACCACGCGAACCCGCCGGCGTCACCCCAGGCCGTCAGCACCACGTCGAAGTAGAGGTCGCTGCCGAGCACGTGCAGCGAGGCCACCTGCCCGATCCGATCCGCGGGGCTCGCCCCGAAGGCGACCTCGAAGGTGCCGTAGTCGGCCGCGCTCGCCTCGGCGGTGGCCATCGGCGCCCACTCGGTGCCGGCGGGGGAGTCGCCGTCCGCGGTCGTCTCCGCCGCCGCGTTGTAGAGGGACGTGGCGTCGCCGCGGGTGAGGCAGACGCCCGGCGTCACGCAGTCCTGGTGGGCGGGGTCGGTCGGGTCGGTCGCGTCGGCCTTGGCGAAGCTCGTCACCGCGCTCCGCGCCCAGGCGAACGCGCCGCCGCTCCCGGCCATGCCCCAGCGGTAGGTCACGACGTTGAAGTCGAGCCCGTCGGTCACGAGGCGCATGGCCATCGGCTGGAACGTCCACCACGAGCCGGCCTCGACCGCGCTCTCCCACTCCTCGAGCGCCGCCCCCTGGCCCACGTAGCCGCGGGCGAAGGTCACGTCGGCGGGCGACGCGTCGCCGTCGTAGCTGGTCTCGCTCACCGCGTTGTAGATGCCCTCGCTGCTCGCGCGCGTGACGCAGACGGCCGCGGTGATGCAGTCCTGGTTGGCGGCGTCGGTCGGGTCCGCCATCGACGCCTTCTCGAAGGTGACGACGTCGGGGCTTCCGTCGCAGTCGGCGTCGGCCGGGTCCGCGCCCACCGCGGCGTCGGTGTCGTCGCAGTCGACGAAGGCCGAGACGCCGTCGCAGTCGAGGTCGCCCTCGTTCGATCCCACGCTGGCGTCGGCGTCGTCGCAGTCGTCGGCGGTCGGGACGCCGTCGCAGTCCATGTCCGCCGCGCGGTCGCCCAGCGTCGGGTCCGTGTCGTCGCAGTCGTCCGCGGTGGCGGCGCCGTCGCAGTCCTGGTCTCCCTCGCAGCCCGGGGCGCAGACCGCCTCGGTGCCCATCGGATCGCAGTACTCGGCGTCGGGGTCACAGGCATCCTCGACCGCCCACGCCGGGCAACCGGTGGCGTCGGGCACGCAGCGCTCCACCGCGCCGCCCTCGCAGCGGGTCGCGCCGTCGTCGCAGGCCGGGGTGCAGGTCCCGCCGTCGGTGACGCCGCCGTCGGTCGCGCCGTCCCGCGGCACCTCCGCGTCGGCGGTGGGAGGGGCGCCATCGCACCCGGAGGCGAGGGCGAGGAGCAGGGTGAACAGGGAAGCGGATCTGGTCATGCCGCAGGCTGACACGCGGCGGCGCGCTCGCGGTTACGCGGAGGTTACGCGAGCTTCAGCCAGATCAGGTGCTCCTCGCGCGGGCGCTCCCCGGTCCAGTCGGGGCGGCGCTGCGAGGCCACCGCGTGGACCGCGAGGCCGTGTCGCTGCGAGAGGTAGGCGATCTGAGGCGGCGCCGGGACGCGCTCCCGACCGAGCTGGGCGTCGCCCATGAGCAGCACGATCTGTCCGTGGGGGCGGAGCACCGCGCGCATCGCCTCCAGCATCTCGTCCACCTCGCGATCCCACGCGTCGGCCGCGCCCGCGCGCCGGCTCTCCCGCCGGGCGCCGATCTCGAGGCGGCGGAGCTTGCGGTCGTCGAGGTCGAGGAAGGCGATCCGGCGCGCGTGGTGCGCCGCGTAGTCGTAGGTCCCGCCGTAAGGCGGCGAGGTCAGGATCAGATCCATGCGCTTGCTGCCGAGGATGCGCGGCAGGCGTCGGACGTCGCCCTCGAAGAGCAGCGGCGGAGGGCCCTCGGCCGCCTGGTGCAGCGCCGCCCAGCGCTCGGCGAGCTCCTTCGCCTTGCGGAGGAAGAGCTCGGTCGAGAGGCCCTTCCGGATGCGCTTCTTCGCCTCGACCTCGGCGGTGTCGGAGCGCTGCCTGCTCACCTTCACGAGGATCGAGGAGAGGCACACGGCCAGCGCCACCCGGTCGTCCCGGTCGGGCACCGCGCGGATCTCCTCGCGCAGCCCGCCGAGCTCCTTGAGCACGTGCACGTCGTACCAGCGCAGCTCCCGCTCGGGCAGGTCGACCCGGATCGGCACGCGCTCGCGCACCCGCGCCTCGCTCGCCTCGGCCACCGCGTGGGCGGCCGCGAGGAACCGGGAGCGCCCCACCGCGTCGCGCGCGTCGGCGCGCACCTTCGCCACCCGCTTCGACAGCGGGTTGAGATCGACGCCGGCGCTCTTGGCGCCCAGCACCCGCGCCTCGACGAGCACCGTGCCGCCGCCGCAGAAGGGATCGAGCACCCGCTTGGGCGCGATCGCCTCGAGCACCGTGCGGGCCATCGCCCAGTGCATGCCCGCCGGCCAGCTGTGGAAGCCGTGGGTCAGGGTGTCGAGCGGGTCCTCGCGATCGGCGGCGCGGAAGGCGCGCGCCAGCACCGAGGCGCCCCCCGCGTCTCCCTCGCGCCGCACCGGCCCGCCGCCCTGCGAGAGCGGCCGCTTCTCTTCATCCGACACAGGCGGGTTCTCTCACGGGCTGGCCGGCTCGTCGACGTTCACGGGGAGATCGAAGAAGCGGCGGAGGTCGTGGCTCGCCTCGGTGCGGGCGCCGCCTTCGTCGCGGGCCACCAGCGGCGGCTCCTCGACTAGCGGGGCCTCCTCGCGCGCGAAGGTCCACACCGTGAAGAGCGGCCCCTTCTTGCCGGCCCGCGGGACCACGTCGCGCCGACGCACCGGGAACAGCCCGGCCTCCCGCCCGCCCTCGAGCGCGCGCTCCGGGGTCTGGGCGCCGCAGCACACGACGAAGCGACCGCCGGGCGCCAGCACCTCGGCCGCGGCCGCCAGGTAGGCCTCGACCCCGCCGCGCATCTCGAGCCGCGCGTAGGTGCGCTGGTCGTCGGTCGACGGGGAGCCGCGGCCGGGCGGGAGGTAGGGCGGGGTCCCGGTCACCAGGTCGAAGCGCTCCCCGCCGAGGGCGTCGAGCAGGTCCTCGCGCCGCAGGTCCCCGCGCACCAGGTGGGCGTCGTAGCCGTTCCGGGCGAGGTTCTTCGCCGCGAGCGCGTGGCTGATCTCCTGGGCCTCGATCGCGGCCGCGAACGCGGGGCGGACCTTGTAGCCGACCATCAGCAGCACCGAGCCGATGCCGCAGCCGAGGTCCGCGTGCCGCGCCGCCGAGGGCCGCGCGCGCGCCGCCTCCCAGGCGGTGGCCACGTCGTCGAGCGAGTAGCGGTGCCCCCGCCGGCGCTGGGTGATGCGCCAGTCGCCCGCGATCGCGTCGTCGGTGAGCTCGCCGAAGTCCACGGCCAGGGCTGCCACGCGCGGTCTTGACCGTCCAGGGGGCTGGGGCCAGGTTCGCAGCCATGACGACCCTTCACGACTTCCGCATGAAGACCCTGGACGGCAGCGAGATGAACTTCGCCGACCTCGCCGGCCAGGTCGCCCTCGTGGTGAACGTGGCCAGCAAGTGCGGCCTCACCCCGCAGTACGAGGGTCTCCAGAAGCTCCACGACGCGTACGACGGCCTCACGGTCCTCGGCTTCCCCTGCAACCAGTTCGGTGCGCAGGAGCCCGGCACGGCCGAGGATATCCAGACCTTCTGCTCGAAGAACTACGGCGTCTCGTTCCCGATGATGGCCAAGATCGAGGTCAACGGGACCGGCGCGCACGAGCTCTACCAGTGGCTCGAGCGCGAGGACACCGAGCCGCAGCCCTCGGGCAACATCACCTGGAACTTCGAGAAGTTCCTCGTCGGCAAGGACGGCCAGGTGATCGCGCGCTTCAGCCCCAAGGTCGCCCCCGACGACCCGGCGCTCACGAGCGCGATCGAGAAGGCGCTCGGCTGATCAGGCCGTCCCGGTCGGGGCGAGCTCGATGGCGGTCGGGTCGAGCCAGAGGCTCATGAGCTCGGCCCGGCTGCTGACCCCGAGCTTGCGGTACACCCGCACCGCGATCTGATGGAGGCTGCCGTAGGTCCGCCCGGTGGCGGCTGCGATCTCCTTCTCGCTCTCGCCGGTCAGGAGCCGGTGCAGCACCTCGCGCTGCGCCGGGGTGAGCACCGCCGCCCGCGGCAGGACGCCGTAGCTGAGCGCGAGCCAGCGGAACACCATCGTCAGCGACCGGACCACCAGGTCGAGCAGCTCGACCGCGGCGGCGTCGAACTCGCCGCCCTGTTTGTCGTAGACGAACATGACCTCCGCGGTGTTGCTCACCGCGTGGAAGGCCGCGATCCGGTCGGTCGCGTCGGCCGCGCGCATCGACCGGTAGGTGTCCGAGGCGAGGAACTCGTCGCGGGGGACCACGTCGCCGATGCGCGTGACCCGGTGGCCCCCGACGGTGGCGCGGAGCGCGATCGAGACCGCGTCCGACTTGGCGTCGTAGGTGCCGTCGGCCCAGCCCCGCGCGACGTCCTCCCGGAAGCGGTCCGGGCGATGGACCACCACGTCGAGGGGAGCGCAGGGCTCGGTGGTGAACGGCTCGAGCACCTGGATCGCGCCGTAGCCGGTGTCCGCCCCGATCGCGTCGCCGAGCGAGTCGAGGATGCGCTGCCAGTGCTGGCGCATGTCCCGGGGGGGCGCGGTGCTCGTCTCGGCGAGCAGGGCGAGGACGTGTTCGTGCGGGGTCATGAACCGATTTTCGATGCACCTTCGAGTAGTTGGAGCACCCAGGCTACGGATCCGTAGCCCCTCCGACGGCGCCCCCACTACTGCTTCGTAGTCTTGTGAGGCTGCACCATTCTCTTACCGTGGCTCTCCAAACCTGTCCACGCCTGGGGAGCCCATGCCGCGTCCGTCCTCTCGAGCCCTCCTCCTCGCCACCCTCCTGATCGGCTGCGACGGGAGCCCTCCCGGGGTCCAGTGCGACGTCGACCCGGCGCTGCTCGCGGCCGAGATCGAGTGCGTCGCCGACGACCACTGCCCCTGCGGCACCCACTGCGACCGCGGGATCTGCGCCTTCGAGTGCGCCGAGGACGCCGACTGCGACGAGGGCTGGTGCGACGGCTTCGGGCGCTGCCGAGCGGAGGGAGACGACGCGCTCGTCCCCGCGCCCGAGGCCTCGGGGCGGGCGCGCCTCACGGTGGAGCAGCCGGTGCTGGAGACCGTCGAGGGGGGCGTCTCGACGCTGCGTCTGCAGCTGGACGCGGCGACGCCGAGCGACCTGCGGGTGGTGGCCGACGACGGCGCGCTGGTGCGGTGCGACGAGAGCGGCTCCTTCGTGGACGAGTGCCAGCTCGAGGCCGTCGAGCCCGACGCCGAGGTCACGGTCGCCGTGCGCCGCTCGACCGCGGTGGAGCCGACGCAGGTGGGGCGGGTGACCGTGCATGGGCCGGGGGGCGCGCGCGTGTCGACGTCGGTGGTGCCCGCCGGAGGCGCGCCCGCGCCCTCCGCGGAGCCGATCGAGCCGGGCGTGTACCGCGGCGAGGCGGTCCTGGTCTCGGTCGACGGGGGCGCCCCCTCGGTGGTCGAGGTGGTCCCGCTCGTGGCCGAGCTGTGGGACGGCGTGGCGACGATCTCGGATCCGACCGGGCGGCTCGCCGGAGAGCCGATCGTCGGCGCGCTCGACCTCACCGGGATGACCCTCGCCATCCCGGCGCGCGCTCGCGTCGCCGGCGCGGGCGTGGCCGGCATGGATCCTTCGGTCTGGGAGGCGCGTGACGTGGCGGCGCTTTCGTCCGCCGGGGGCGTGGTGCGCTTCGAGCGGACCGTCTCCCTCGGGGGGTTGGTGGCGGCCGCGGCGCCCACCGAGGTGTGGAACGTCTTCCTGGAGCGCGCGGGGGAGCCCTCCGGCGCGGCCGCCCCGGCCGTCCCCGAGGACGCGCCGCTCGAAGACGCGGCGACCGTCGTCGCGCGCGCGACCCCGGCGGAGGAGGAGCTCGTCCGGCGGACCGCGGTCCCGGCGGCGGCCCGCCGCGCCGACGCCTGGCTGGACCGCGCCCGGGAGACGGATCTCTGCGCGCCCCGCGCGCCCGGCCCCGACGCCGCCGCGGTGAGCCGGGTCCGCGCGGGCTGGTGGACGGCCCCGGCCGGGGCCGATCTGGCCGCGATCGAGGCGGGTGACGGCGGGCTCTTCGGCGCGCTCGCCGGGGGACTGGTGGCCGCGGGGGTGAGCGCGACCGAGGCCGCGACCATGAGCGTCACCACGTCTTCGGTGAGCGGGCTGGCGACCACCGCGCTGCCCTGCGCGCTGAGCTTCGCCCCCACCTCGGTCGACGGCGCGAGCTGCGGGGCGCTCGACGTCTCGCCGGCCGCCTACGACGACTGCGACGCGATGCGGGCGGCCCTGGGCTGCGAGGTCGTCGACGTCTCCACGGGCAGCGTGAACGTGGACGCCACCCTGCAGCTCACCGGGAGCTGCGGCGCCGACATCAGCGTCGCGCTCAGCGGCGTGCCGACCCGGGTCTGCGTGCTGCCCGCCGTTCCGAGGGGCTGCGCGGAGGCGCTCTCCTGCGCGGAGGGAACGAGCGACTCGGAGGCGGGGGGCGAGGCGCTCCTCGGCACCGGAGACGCCCTCTGCGCGAGCACCGACCGAGCCCTCGCGCTCAGCGTGGACCTGCGGCGGGCGAGCGGCGCGCCGCCGACGGTGGACGAGGTCTTCGACGGGTGTCTGGCCGCCCTCGAGGCGACCCCGGCGGCCGGGAGCCTGGACGCGCTCTTCGGGGCCGAGCCCTGCTTCGAGGCCTACCGCGTCGTGCTCGCGATCGGCGCCGCGGCCCGCGCGTCGTCCGACCCCCAGGAGGCGAGGGTGCTCGGGCGGCTGCTCGGGCGGTGGTACGAGCTGCTGACCTTCCTCGCCCACGAGGCGCTGCAACGCGAGCAGGTGGCGGCGGTGTTCCGGGAGACCGAGGAGGTCGCGCGCCCGGCCGACGTGCTCGCGACGCTGCGCGGCCCGCTGACCCTCGCGCTCCACCCGGTGGTGGCCACCGCGCTGTGGGATCTGCCGCCCGACGCCCTGACCGCCCCCGACTACCGCGCCGCGCTCGGCCTCGACGGGGTCCCCGGCGACGCACGCGTGGCGCTCCCGGTCAGGCTGCAGGACGCGGTCGCCGCGGTGGGGAGCCTGCTGGAGCACCGCCTGGAGCGGGCCTCGCTGGAGCGCGACCCCACCGGGCTCGACGCGGCCGGTGAGCTGGGGCCGACGCTCGCGCTCCTCGGTCACCTCGCCGAGCGGCTCGCCGGGCGCGCGCCCGACGCCGAGTGGTCGGCGCGCTACGTGGGGGCGCGCGAGCGGGCGGTCCGGATCCGCCGCGCGGTCGGGTCCCGCGCGGCCGCGTTCGTCGCGGGCCGCAACCCGCTGGGGATCGAGGACGAGGATCTCCCGCTCTACTTCTTCGGCGACGAGACCGGCGCGGGCGGGAGGTTCTCGGCGGTGAGCGACTTCTTGCTCGGGGCCCGCCCGAGCGATCCGGCCTGGGCGCCCTTCCTCGTCCAGAGCGCGCAGGACGCCCTCGACGACGCGCGGCGTCAGTACGTCGTGCAGTCGGATCGGACCTACCGCGCCGAGCTGAGCGACGCCGAGGCCGGCACGCGAAGAGCGACGATCGCGTCGGACGCGGACGCGGTGCTGGAGGATCTCTGCGGCGCCACGGAGGCGTCGTACGTCGAGGACGACGCGTTCCAGGCGCGGGACTGTCACATCGCGGCGGCGTGCCGCCCGACGGCGCTCGACTGGTACACCCAGCGCGTCGGGATCTCGAACCTCGCGTTCCAGGCGTGCATCAGCCGGCGCATCAAGCACGTCTACGGCCCGGGCTTCGGCCTCCGCGACGACGTCCAGGACATGCTCGCGCGCCTCGACCCGACGCACGGGCGCCTGGCGGACGAGGAGGACCTCGACCCGCCCCCGAGCTGCGTCGACCCGACCCTCGCCGCCTGCGACGACGGAGTCTGCTTGAGCTGTCGCGACGGAAGCGTGCTCGCGCTGGGCTTCGACACCCTGCACATGAACACCCCGGCCAGCAGCGCCGCGCTCGAGCTGGGCCAGACCACGGACGCGTTCCAGACGGCGGTGGACGAGTGCGCCGACGGCTGGGGGGCGGCCCGCCTCGCGGGACCGGAGCCGCGCTTCGACGGCATCCTCCCCCCGCCCCGCCTCCCCACGCTCGCCGAGGCCACGACCTGCTATCGCGGGTCGATCGGCGAGGCGGTGCTCGAGATCGAGGGGGCGAGGCAGGACCTCGAGGCGGCGCGCTCCGAGATCGCGGAGGCGCGCGACGTCTACGAGGCCGAGGTCAACGAGTGCGCCCGTCGCTACGACGCCGAGCAGGAGATCCTCGGCGCGATCGGCTCACACCGCGCGACCATCACCGCGCTCACCGGCGCGCAGCTGGGGGTGGACGTCGCCGCCGAGTGGACCGGGCAGCTCAAGGACTGCCTGGCGACCGTATCCGGCGCGAGCTGGAGCCGCGACCTGGGCGCGAGCGGCTTCGCGGCGATCGGGTCCTGCGGCGCGGGCGCGGTGCAGGGCGCGTTCAACACCGCCTCGCTCTCGATCCAGCGCGACATCGATCTGGCCGACCGCGAGTTCGAGCAGACCCTGCGCGCGCTCGAGGCCGACGCGGCCTACGAGGCGTGTCTCAACGACGCGGCGCGCTGGCTGGTCAACGCGCGCACGGCCGCCGTGCGGGTCACCCGCGCGGTCACCGACGTGCGGCTGGCCTACGTGCGCGCCGAGAACTTGATCGCGCAGGCCCACGACACCTGGGGTGAGGCGCGCGGGCGCCTCGCGGACGGGGGGGCCGGTGTCAGGCCGCCGACCTTCGACCTCTGGCTCGACGAGGCGGTGACCACCTACGCGCGGCGCTTCCGGCTCGCGCGCCGCGCCGTCTACCTCGCGGTGCTCGCGGTGGAGTACGAGTACCAGACGTCGATCGCCCAGAAGCAGGCGGTGCTCGAGGCGGAGACGCCGGCCGAGCTCGAGGCGGCGCTCTCGGAGCTGTGGGCGACGGCCGGGACGCGGAGCGTGAACGGCGCCCGACCGAACGAGCTGCGCGTGGTGCTGTCGCTCCGCGACCAGCTCCTCCGCATCCACGACGAGGCCGGCGACGCGCCCGGGGAGCGCACGCTCTCGGCGTCGGATCGCTTCCGGCTGCTGCTCTCGGACCCGCGCTTCGCGCGCTACGACGACGAGGGCGTCTACGCCGGGCAGCTGATCCCCTTCGCGCTCGCGCCGCTCGGCAGCGACGACGACGCGGCGACGGTGCCCATCCTCGCGGGCAGCGACTGCGCGGAGCGGCTGTGGTCGGTCAACGCGTCCATCGTCGGGGGCGGGTCGCTCGTGGAGGGCAGCGACACGACGTCGGCGCGGATCGAGCTCTGGAAGCAGAACACGTTCTACAGCCAGTGGTGCGCGCCGCGAGACGACGAGCCCTTCCAGGTCGCGTCGGTGCGGCCCTCCCGCAACCTCTTCCGGGAGCCCGGCGTCGGCGCCGCGGTCGGCATGGATCGGCTCGGGCGTGAGCCGGAGACCTTCACCAAGGCGCGCATCGAGGCCTACTTCGGGGTCGACCGGGCGGCGCTCGAGTCCGAGGAGTACGCCTCGGGCGACACCAGCGAGCTGGCCGCGCGCGGCCTCTACGGGCGCTACGCGCTCTTCCTCCCGGCCGAGGTGCTCAGCCGCTTCGAGGGCGGCGCGCGCACCGACGGGCTCGTGCTCGACCGGGTCGACGACATCCTGCTCCGCCTCGACTACGTCTCGGTGGCCCGATGAGGCGCGCGGCGTTCGTCCCCCTGTTGCTCGCGGTGGCCTGCACCGCCGAGCCTCCCCCCGTCGCCAGCCGCGAGGCCGCGCTCTTCGGGGCCGGCCAGATCCGGCTCGACATCGCGCCGGCCTTCGCCGACGTGGACGACGACGGCGCCTTCGAGATCCTGGCCCCCGACGGCCTCGAGGAGGTCCGCGGCGATCGCGCGGTGCTGGTGGACCGGATGGTCGGTGAGGCGATGCTCGGTCCGCGCTTCGCCGATCTCGACGGCGACGGCGATCTCGACGTGGCCTTCCGGGTGCAGTCCGGCTTCTCGCGCGCGGGGCGCGCCGCCATCCGGGAGGCGGACGGCTGGACGCTCCGGGAGACCGGCTTCGAGGCGATGACCGTGTCGAGCGGGACCCCGATCGAGCGGTGGATCGACGTGGACGGTGACGGGGACCACGATCTGCTGCGCCAGGCGCCGAACGAGCTCGTCGTGCACCTCATGACCGCCGGCTCGCTCGAGGCCAGCCCGGTCGAGACCCTGCCGTTCGTCTCCGCCCTGGCCTTCGCCGACCTCGACGGTGACGGAGACGTGGACATGCTCGCCAGCGACAGCGGCGTCCTCGTCACGATGCTGGGCGAGGGAGACGGCACCTTCACCGCCGGCCCGAGCTTCGACTATCGAGACGGCCTCGCTGGCCTGGCGGTGGGGGACGTGGACGGCGACGGAAGACTCGAGGTCGCCCTGCACGAGCGGGAGATCTCGACGGGGGCGCTCGTCCTGCTCGACCGCGAGGCCGACGGGAGCTGGACCTCGACGAGCCGACGCCGCTGGTTCGTCCGGCCCGAGGGCGTGGCGCTGGTCGACTTCGATCGCGACGGAGACCTCGACCTCGTCGAGAGCGTCGGGGGCCGGACCGAGGTCCGCCTGGGCGACGGCGCCGGCGCGTTCGCCGAGCCGCCGACGGTGCTCGCGGGCACGCTCACCCGCCTCCCGCCCGTCGACGTCGACGGGGACGGCGCGCTCGACCTCGAGCTGGACGGGGTGACCGGCTACAACCCGCCGACCGCGGACGCCGACGCCTCGTTCGACCTCCCGGTCGCCGCCGACGCGGCCGCCTTCGCCGACGACGGAGACGCGCTGGATCTCGCCCTGGTCACCGACGGTGGGCCGGTGCACGTGGTGCGTCTGGACGGCGGGCGCCTCGAGACCACCGTGGTCGACGCCGACCCGCTCGCGGCGCGCGACGTGGGGTGGGGCGACCTCGACGGTGACGGAGACCTCGACCTCGCGGTGGCGGTGGAGGGCGCGCCGAACCGCCTCTACCGACGCGACGAGGACGGCTGGACGCGCCTCGACGACCTCGGCGACGACGCCCGGACCCGGGCGCTCGCCTGGGGCGACTACGATCTCGACGGCGACGTCGACCTCGCGACCGGATCGGCGCTCGGCCCGGTCCTCGTGTACGAGAACGTCGCCGGCGCGCTGACGCTGCGCCACTCGACCGAGGACACGCTCGTGACGGAGGCGCTGGCGTGGTTCGACGTCGACGGCGACGGCGACCTCGATCTCGCCGAGGGCGTCAGCGGCTTCAGCCGCCTGCTCGAGAACCGCGGCGACGGCTTCGAGGTGAGCTGGACCGCGCCCCGGCCGAGCCTCGCCACCTCGCTCGCCTGGACCCAGCGCCGCGACGGCGTCCCGCAGCTCGTGATCGGCACGAGCGGTGAAGACGTCGTGTGGTCGTTCGAGTCGACGCCCACGAGCCGCGCCCTGCCTGGCGATGGGGAGACGGCGCGCGTCGGCGTGCTCGATCTGGACCGGGACGGCGACCTGGATCTCCTCCGCGGCCTCGGCGGCGCGCTCCACGTCTCGCGCGACGTCGGCGGCGAGCGGGTGAGCGAGCCGACGCTGCCGCTCGACGCGCTCGCGTGGACGCAGCGGCCCGATGGCGCCGTGCTCGTCGCCACCCGCGAGGCCGCCGGCGGCCTGCGCTCGTTCGCGACCCGATGGGACACCCGCCGCGCGCTCGACGCGCTGCTGCTCCCGCCGCCCCGCGTCACGCTGACCGATCTTCCGATGGAGGCCGGCCTGGCGCGCGGCGCGCGGAGCCCGGTCAGCCTGCGGTATCGCCTCGAGCGGGACCCCATCGACGAGGTGGAGGTCGACGTGGAGGTGTGGAGCGCGCAGGGGCCGTGGCGCGCGGTGCCGGTCGCGGAGGACCGCCTGGTCGGCATGGACGGCGACGTCGAGCTGCGCGAGCTCCGCCCGAACCTGGCCGACGAGCTGGCGGGCCCGAGCGCGGTCCGCTTCCGCCTCGTGCCCCGGCGGCGCTCCCCCCTGCCCGATCAGCTCCAGGCCTCGCCGCGAGCCAGCGTCTCGGCGCTCCTGATCGTCGGCGCGGACCCCGCCTGCGCGGGAGCGGACGGAGCCCCGCTCGACGCCGGCACGATCTGCCGTCGCGCCCGCGGCGCCTGCGACGCGCCCGAGCGCTGCGACGGGACGTCCACCGTCTGCCCCGCCGACGTCTACGTCGAGGCCGGGGCGGTGTGTCGCGAGAGCCGCGGGGCCTGCGACGTCGCGGAGACCTGCGACGGAGAGAGCGCCGCCTGCCCGGCCGACGCCCTCGAGGCGGACGGCGCGACGTGCGCCGAGGATCTCTGCGCGCCCGCGCAGTGCTCCCGGGGCGTCTGCGAGATGACGGCCGCGCCGCGCTGCGACGACGAGGACGTCTGCACCGCGGACGCGTGTGATCCGAGCGAGGGCTGCGTGCACGAGCGCATCGAGGGCTGCTGCGTCGCCGACGTCGAGTGCGGCGCCGGACGCTGCGAGGCGAACGTGTGTCGCTACCCCGCGGACGAGGGGGCGAGCGGCGGGTGCAGCGCCACGCGCGCGGAGGGGCCGGCCGCGGGCTGGGCCATGCTCCTGGCGTGCCTCGCGCTCGGTCGAAGGAGGCGACGATGATTCGAACGATGACGCTGGCGCTCGTCCTCGGGCTCCCGGCCGGCGCGCTCGCCGACGCGACCCTGGAGGACGAGGTGCGGGTCGAGTCGACGATCGCCCTCGGCGGGGATCGCGACGACGGCGTCCGGCTCGCCGCGAGCGGTGAGCTCGTGGCCTTCGTCGGCTCCGACCGGCTGCAGCTCTTCCGCCGGGACGGGCTCGAGGCCGCGCGGGTCGCGGTCACCCCGGTGACGCGCGTCGAGGACGTGGCGATGCAGGGCGCCGAGCTCGTCAGCGCCTCGCCCACCCAGGGCGTGCAGCTCTGGACCTGGGACGGCGACGTGCTCGTCCCGGGCGAGCGCTTCACGCCGTGGGCGACGAGCCCGGTCGGCGTGCGGGTCGCGCTGGAGGGCCGGAACCTCGCGATCGCGGCGCTCCACTCCGGCGTCGGTCAGCCCAGCGTCTGGGTCTACCGCCGCGGCACCGACGGCGCGTTCGCGCTCGAGCAGGAGTGGATGGGGACCGGCGGGGACGTGGCGCTCTCGGGCGACCGCCTGCTCGTCCTGGAGAGCGAGACCGACGCGCGCAGCTTCCGCCGCGACGGCGGGAGCTGGACCCTGGAGGGCGCCATCCCGGACACGCAGGGCCAGGAGCGTCACTCGCGGGTGGCCCTCGACGGCGACTGGGCGGCGACCTTGATCCACCACAACCGGGGCGGGCGCACCGACCGCGAGGTGACCTTCGCGCGCTGGACGGGCGCCGACTGGGTGGTGGTCGAGCGCCGCGCCTACTCGGAGCCGATCCGGGACACCGAGGGCGGGGTGGCGATCCGCGGCCGGGTGGCGGTGGTTGGCACCGGCTACCAGGAGCAGGCGGTCGAGGTCTTCCGGCTCGACGAGGCCGGCCTCCAGGCCCAGGGGGTGCTGGCGCTGGAGACGGCGTTCGGCCGCGACGTCGCGCTCACCGCCGACCGCCTCGTCGCCGGCTACACGCGGTGGGATCGGGCGGGCTCGGTCAACCGCCAGATCGGGGCGGCCTACGACGCGGCGCTGCGCTTCACCGACGGGACGGTCTGCGAGGAGGACGCGCAGTGCGGCTCCGGCTTCTGCGTCGACGGGGTGTGCTGCGACACCCGCTGCGGCGACGGTCGAGTGGACTGTCGGGCGTGCAGCGTGGCCGCCGGGGCGGCGACCGACGGGGTCTGCGGCGTGGCGAGCGAGGGCACCCTCTGCCGCGAGGCGCAGGGCGAGTGCGATCTGCCCGAGACCTGCGACGGCGTCGGCGATCGCTGCCCGCCCGACGCGGTCGCCGGCCCGGACACCGAGTGCCGCGCGTCGGCCGGGGTCTGCGACGCCGCCGAGGTCTGCGACGGCTTCGCGGTCGACTGCCCCGCCGACGCGTCCGAGGTGAACGGCACGATGTGCGTGGACACGGCCGCCTGCGGCGCGTGGTGCGTCGACGGCGCCTGCCTGGCGATGCCCGGGTTCTGCGACGACGGAGACGTCTGCACCGCCGACATGTGTGGAGAGGCCGGCTGCGAGCACGCCCCGATCGAGGGCTGCTGCCGGGCCGACCTCGACTGCGACGACGGCGATCCGTGCACCCTCGACACCTGCCAGCCCTTCACCGGCCGCTGCGAGTCGCGTGGCGACCCGATGTGCGTGGCGGACGATGGCCCGACCGAGGCCGGCGGCTGCGTCTCGGCAGGTCGCGCGCCGGGCAGCCCCTGGACGCTGCTCGTCGCCCTCGCGCTCTGGCTCGGCGCGAGAAAACGACGCGGCCACCGATGAGTCCGGGCTGGCGCGGGAGTCTCTCCGGGTGACACCTTTCCCCAAGGAGACTTCCGATGACCCGCCAGCTCTTCGTCAACCTGCCCGTCGCCGACCTCGAGCGCTCCAAGGCCTTCTTCGCCGGGCTCGGCTTCGCCTTCGACGCGAAGTTCACCGACGAGAAGGCCGCCTGCATGATCGTGGAGCCGGACCGGAGCTACGTGATGCTCCTCTCCCGGCCGTTCTTCCAGGGCTTCACCAAGAAAGACATCTGTGACAGCGCGACCCACGTGGAGGCGCTGATGGCGTTCTCCTGCCCCACCCGGGAGGCGGTCACGGAGATGGTCGAGAAGGCGCTCGCGAGCGGCGGCGCGGCGGCGATGGATCCGCAGGACCACGGCTTCATGTTCAGCTGGAGCTTCCAGGACCCGGACGGGCACTGCTGGGAGCCGCTGTGGATGGACGAGGCGGCCGCGGCCGCGGAGATGGGCTGATGCAGGCGGTGGAGCTCGAGCGGCACCGCCCCGCGCTCGTCGGGCACTGCTACCGGATGCTGGGCTCGGCGACCGACGCCGACGACGCGGTGCAGGAGACGCTGCTCCGCGCCTGGCGGCACGCCGACGGGTTCGACGGGCGCGCGTCCCTGCGCACGTGGCTCTACCGCATCGCCACCAACGTCTGCCTGGACCAGCTCGCCCGCGCGAAGCGGCGGGAGCGCCCGGTGGAGGGGCCGCGCGGCACCATCGACGACGAGCTGATCGAGCGGCCGCGCTCGCACTGGCTCGAGCCGATCCCGGACGCGCGCGCCCTGCCCGACGACCCCGACCCGGGCCAGCTCGCGGTGCTGCGGCAGAGCATCCGGCTCGCCTTCGTCGCCGCGCTCCAGCACCTGCCGCCGCGGCAGCGGGCCGCCCTGCTCCTCAAGGACGTGCTCGGCTTCTCGGCCCAGGAGATCGCCGAGGCGCTCGAGACCTCGGTCCCGGCGATCAACAGCACCCTCCAGCGGGCGCGCGCGACCCTGAAGCAGGGGGAGCTCGAGGGGGCGGAGGCGGCCCTGTCGGAGGCGGACCAGGCGCTCCTCGAGCGCTACGTGGACGCCTTCCATCGCTACGACGTCGAGGCGCTGACCGGGCTGCTCCGGGACGACGCGGTGCTCTCGATGCCGCCCTACACCCTGTGGCTCGAGGGCCCGCGCGCGATCGGCGACTGGTTCCTCGGCCGGGGCATCGGCTGCAAGGGCTCCACCCTGATCCCGACCCGCGCCTGCGGCTCGCCTGCCTTCGGTCAGTACCGCCCGGGCGGCGTGCCCTGGTCGCTGATCGTGCTCGAGCTGAAGGGCGGGCGGGTCGCGTCGATGACCCACTTCCTCGACACCGAGCGCCTCTTCCCCCGGTTCGGCCTGCCGCTCGAGCTGCTATCTTCGGCCGGGTGAAGGACAAACACATCCGCATCCGCGTCGCCCAGTGCCTCGCGCTGGCCAACGCCTCGAACTGCCCGCGGCGGAAGTTCGGCGCGCTGCTCCTCGACCCGGAGCGGAACGTGATCCTGATGGACGGCTACAACGGCGGCCCGCGCGGGGGCGGCGAGCTCTGCGGCGGCGCCGTGTGCCTCCGCGACACGATGAAGGTCCAGAGCGGGACCCGCATGGAGATCGGCTGCCATCACGCCGAGATGAACGTGGTGTGCAACGCGGCGGCGAACGGCGTGCGCTGCCGCGGCGCCTGGCTGATCGTCACCGGCGAGCCCTGCGTGATGTGCTCCAAGATGATTCACCACGCCGGCATCACCCGGGTGCTCATCGTCGAGGGCGGCTACATGGGCGCCAACGGCGTCGAGTACCTGCGCGATCACGGGGTCGAGGTGGTCGCGGTCGAGGGGCCGAAGGATCCCCGCCTGACCGAGGTCGCGTCGAACGGAGAGGCGTCGTGACGCCCGCGCAGCGCGCCATGTCCACGTGGGTCGGCGCCCTCGCGCGCGGCGGCGTGGTCGAGGAGGACGACGAGGACGCGCTCGCCGGGGAGGCGGTCGCCGCCTACGTGGTCGGCGAGGGCGCGCTCGAGGCGCTCCGGGCGTGGTTCGCGAAGGCGACCTACGAGGAGGCCATCCGCGAGCGTCGCGCCGCGATCGAGGTCTGCATCTGGATGGCGCACGCCGACCGCGACATCCACCCGGAGGAGCGCCACCTGCTGCGGCAGCTGGTCACCTTCAGCGGGCTCCCGGCCGACGAGCAGGACGCGCTCGTCACCGCGGTGCACGAGCCGCCCAGTCGGGAGGGGCTCCCGGAGCGCCTCACCCAGCCCGTGCTCCGCGAGCTGATCCTCGCGCTCGCCTGGGAGCTGGCCCTCGCCGACGGCCGCGTCGACGACGCCGAGGCGTCGCTCTACCTCACGCTCGCGAGCGAGCTCGAGGTCTCTCCCGACCGCGCGAAGGCCATCCGCGACGCGGTCGGCGAGCGGATTGGGTGAGCCTGGAATTCGACACGGCCAAGGCCGCGGTCCCCCATTGATGGTCTTGCTCCGGGGACGCGGCGCCCCTACCTTCACGGTTCGGCGACCACGGTCTGCCGAGTCCATAGCAGGGGGAAGCGATGCCCGAGGAGAAGCGGCCGCAGGCCGACGACGATGTAGTGCCTCCGTCGAACGACGAGGAGGCACAGGCCCCCGGGGGGGAGGCCGTCGACGGTGGGTTCTTCGCCGAGAGCGAGCACGACGGCTGGGGCCCCATCAAGCGCCGCACCCCTGCCCCGCCCGAGCCCAAGGGCGTGCTCTAGACGCGCGCGCAGTCATTTTTGCCGCGCGCTGCTAGCCTCCCACTGGGTCGAGGCCGACCGGAGCGAGAGGCCCGGAGTGGGTTGGGGGGAGGGGCGGACCCGGGCGGACCCGCCCCTGCCCAGAAATCACAGATCGGTGTGCTGGGCGGTCCAGTGGCTGATCAGCTCGTCGTCCTCGACGATGCGCGAGTGGTAGTGGCCCCACACGTCGCTGATCGCGACGTAGGCGCCCTTCTCGAGCTTCGGGCTGAGCCAGATGGCGTAGTAGCTGGCGCCGCTGTCGTCGTCCTGGATGCCCTCGAGCTTGGGCAGCGGCTCGCCCGACACCGGGCAGAGGAGCTCCAGCTTGGTGCCGACGGCGATGTCGGTCATGCCGTCCTTGCGCTTGTCGCCGTGGATCGGGCTGAGGTGCACGAGGCCCTCGCGCTCGCCGTCGCGGACCTTCAGGGTCACCGCCGGGTGATCGTCGAAGGTCACGTCCGAGACGCCGACGAGGTTGTCGCCCTTGGGCCCGAAGGCCTGGGTGATCACCACGATCACGTCGTCCTCGACGGCGACGCCGGGGGGCTGGGAGTGCCGGTGGCGGCCGGTGATGTTGAGGTGCTCTTCGTCGACGTGCTTGCGAGACATGAGGCGGTTCTCCAACGGCACCCTGGGGTCTGTCAATCGCTGATCAGCCGGTCGATCTTCAGCTTCAGCTCGGCGTAGCGCTTGAGGAAGTCGCGGTGGTCCGCGCTGAAGGCCTGGATGAAGCGGCGCTCCTGGGTGCGCGTGCCCAGCTCCTCCACCACCGCGTCGATCTTCGCGATCAGCTGCGCGGCGCCGGTGAAGGGCCGCTCGACGTCCTCGACCTGACCCTGCTCGATGCGCTCGATCTTGCCGTCGCCCTCGGCGCTGTAGAGGAGGCCGAGCACCTCGCCGTGCTGCGCCTGGATCGAGCGGATCACCATGCTGCCGCGCAGATCGGGCAGCTCGTCCCGGGTCGCGACGATGTCGAGCTTGGCGCTGGTGCCCCGGTCGAGCGCGCCGCCGCCGTTCATCTCGCCGGCGACCTCCCAGTCCTTGTCCTGCACCAGCTGGCTGAGCTCCTTCAGGAACTCCTGCTCGGGGTCGACGATCAGGACCTTCGGCTTCAGCGGCGCCGCGGCGAGCGAGAGGTGGGCGTAGACCTTTCGGCTCAGCCCGAGCATCACCTTGAACGACTCGTCGAGCACCGCGCGGACCTCGCGGTAGAGCTCTCCGCCCTGGGCGGCCTGTCGCTCCTGCGCGCGCTCGACGGTGCGCACGAGGTGCTCGGCCTGCCCTCGCGTCTTCTGCACGACGTCGATGCAGCCCGCGCGGAGCGCCTCGACCGCGCCCTCGAACGAGGCGCGCGACGTGATCAGGATCACCGCCGTCGGCCGCGACTTGCTCCGCACGTAGCGCACGAGGTCGAGGCCGTGGCCTTCGCCGCCGACGTCGAGATCGATGAGCGCGACCGGGAAGAACTTCTTGGTCGCGAGCCCCTTGGCGGCCTCGGCGTCGCCGACCGCGGTGCACACGTAGCCCTTGCCGTCGAAGAACTTCCGCAGCCCCTCGCGATCTCGATCGGAGCCATCGACGATCAACAGCTCGGTTCCGGATGACATCGGTGAACGCGTTCCTATCGCGAGAAGGGCATCTGCATCGCGAGGGGGGCGCGGCCCTCGGGAGGCGGAGGGAGGCGCCAGCTCCCGACCTGGCGCGCGAGGCAGGCGCCGAGGCTGTCGAGCCCCGTCGTGTTCCGCTCGACGCGGGAGTCGCGCGTGTTGCCGTCGGCCTGGATCTCGAACCCGATGACGACGGTGCCGCGCACCGACTGCTGGTTGCGGCTCGCGTGCTCGAAGCAGCTCGACGCGCGCTGGATGTAGTACTGGCGGATCACGCTCCGCACCCGGCCGGAGTACATCTGCATCTCGAAGTCGACCGGATCCTCGGGCTCCTCCATCGAGTCCCAGTCGCGGTCGGAGCCGCCGCCGCCAGTCTCTCCGGTGCCGCCCGAGGATCCCGTGCCGCCGCCGGTGGAGCCGGCGCTGCCGCCTGCGGAGCCGCTGCCGCCCGAGGAGCCGCTGCCGCCTGCGGAGCCGCTGCCGCCGGAGGAGCCGCTGCCGCCGCTGCCGCCTGAGGAGCCGCTCGAGGAGCCGGCGCCGCCGCCCGAGGCGCTCCCCCCGCGACGCGTCGTGCTGCCGCCGCGCGAGGCGCTGCGCCCGGTGGTGCTCGAGCCGCGCGAGGTCGGCCGCGGCGTGCCGGGCACGTAGTCGACGTCGTAGGGGAGCGCCTCGCCTTCGGGCACCGGATCCCCGATCTCGATCTCCTCGGGCGGGATGGGCTCGGGGTCGTCGACCTCGGCCTCGGCGACCGTCGCCTCGGGCTCCTCGCCGCCCATGGCCAGCCACATGCCGAGCGCGCCCGCCCCGACCAGCAGCGCGACCACGAGGAGGAGCAGGCCCCACGCTTTGCCGCGCGAGCGCACGCCCATCGCCGAGAGGCTCATCGTCGTCGGGTCGAAGCCCTCGCTCGGCGGCTGCTCGGAGAGCTCCCAGACGTTCGGCTCGCCGGGGGGCGCCTTCTTCTTCGGCGGCGCGCCGGCGCCGTGGTCGTGGCCTGCGACCGTCTTGGCGGCGTCGCCCTCGGGGAGCGGCCCTCCCGCCTCTCCGGGCGCGGCGATCGCCTGGCCACATTGATTGCAGAAGCGGGCGTCGTCCGCGTTTTCGGCCCCGCATTTCTGGCAATAGACCATCGCCCGCGGAGGATAACAGGATCGCTCAAGCGAGGTAGATTCGCGACTTGGCGAAGAGCGCGCTCGTCCCCACGAGACCGGGGCGCTGCGCGAGCGTCTCGAGCACCTCGAGGGCGCCGCGTCGATCGAGCGCCTCGGGGGAGCGCCCGAGCTGCGTGAGGACCTCCTCGACCGCCCGCCGCGCCGGCTCCTCGCCGACCGCGCGCGCGAGCATGTCGATGACCCACCGGGCGACGTCGCTCACTGCGTCGCTGCCTTCTTCTGGAGGACGGCGTCGGCGGCCTGGATCGCCGAGCGGCGGACCACGCCCGAGATGCGCGCGGGCTGCGTCGCGGCGGCGAAGGGCAGCGCCCGGATCGCGTCGATGAGGTCGCCGTTGGGGTGGGTCTTGCGCACCACGAAGTCCACCGCGCGGCCCTCCACCAGCTCGACGCGGTCGCAGCCGGTCCACACGCCGACGAGCAGATCGGGCGCGAGCTCGGCGAGGTGATCGAGCAGCTCGAAGCCGTCCATGCCGGGCATCTCGAGGTCGGTGATCACGAGGTGGAAGCGCTCGCCGCGCGCCACCCGGCGCAGGGCCTCCTCGCCGTCGCTCGCGGTCACCACCTCGGCCCCGAGGAAGCGCCGCAGGAGCCGGCTGCCCGTGCGAAGGAGCAGGGGGTCGTCGTCCACCAGAAGCACTCGAACCGGTCCCATGCGCGTCATCTCGTCTCCATCCTGCCGCGTCGGCTTCGCTCCCCGACCTCTACACGGGGCGTGCCAACGCTGCGGCGCGGAGCGCGCGCTCCTCACCGTCTCAGCCCGAGACAGCGGAGCGCGTGGGGCGATTCTCAGGGCGAGACGCGCGTCACTCCGAGACGCGGAGGCGGTAGCGCCGCGGCTCCCAGCTCGGGAGGCCGGTCGAGGCCTGACCCCGGAAGACGAGGAGCGCGCCGGCGATCCAGTCGCTGGCGCCGCCGTTGGGGCCGAAGCGATCCGTCTCCGCCGCGGCGACGTGGCGACCGAAGAGGCGCAAGGCGACCCCGGAGAGACCTTCGCCGAAGAAGAAGAGCGGCACGTCGACCCCGAAGCCGACCGCGAACGCCACGCCCACGTCTCCGTCGAGCGGCGTGACGGCCACCCCGAGGTCGACGCCGATCGAGTCCACGAGCAGATCCCAGTACCGGTCGCCGAACATGCCGCCGAGGATGAAGCGGGCGAAGAAGAGCGGGCGGAGGTCGCCCATCAGCAGCACCCGGCTCGCCCCCTCGGGGCGGATCTCCACGCCGGCCATCACGCCGGCCATGTCGAGGTAGCGCGCCCGGAGCTCCGCCGCCGCGGCGCCCGAGACGCGATCCCCCTCGAAGGTCGCCCCGCCGCCGACCAGGCCCTCGAGGGTCACGTCACCCTGCAGCCGCCCGTGCGCGGCGTGATCCTGCGCCTTCGCCGAGAGCGGCGCGAGCACCATCAGCGTGAGGAGCGCCCAGCGCACGTCGCGACCCTAGCAGCGTTTCCGGGGAGCGGCCCTCCCGCTCGCTGGACGCGCCCGGCCCCGTCCATCACGCTCTCTCGGTGCGGATCGGGGGCGCGCAGATCGGGTTGCTGCTCGCGGCGGGGCTGTGCGGCTGCCACGCCAGCCACGGTCTCGCCGGCTCACCCGGCGACGGTGGCGAGGGCGGCGTCGCGATCGACGCCGCGTCGAGAGTCGACGCGTCCGAGGCCGGTCCCGACGCCTCGGACCCTCCGCCGGATGCGAGCGATCTCTGCGAGCCCCACGCGATGACGCTCCAGGACCAGTGGTCGCGGGAGCCGCTCGACGCCTTCCCGGATCGGGTCCACGTCAGCGCCACGCCGCTCGTCCTCCCGCCCTCGAGACCGGGCGGGCGCCCCCGCTTCGCGTTCGTGTCCCACGGCGTCATCGTCGACCCGGACTTCGCGAGGAACCACGAGGGCCCGGAGTTCTCCGGGCGCATGCCGGTGGAGCTCGGCGGGGTGCTGCGCGTGTTCGACGCGGAGACCGGCGAGACGACGAGCTGGGGGGACCCGCCGCTCTTCACCACCCTCGCGCCGACCGCGAGCCTCGCGGCGGGCGATCTCGACGGAGACGGCGAGCTGGAGCTCGTGGCGCTCGGCGCGTGGGGCTTCCTGCACGCGTTCGAGCTCGACCTCACGCCGATGTGGCGCTCGCTCGCCCCGCCGCCCGCGCCGCCGATCGGCACCAGCGGCCGCCGCCCGCCCATCCACGTCTCCGGCGCGCCGGTCGTGGCCGACCTCGAGGGCGACGGCGACGTCGAGGTGGTCTTCGGGCACTGCGTCGTCGAGGGCGCGACCGGGGAGGTGCGCTTCTGCCTCGAGGGGGAGCACTGGCGCGGCTCGCAGGGCTACTGGGGCCCGCTGGTCGACGTCGCCGATCTCACCGGTGACGGCGCCCTGGAGGTGGTGGCCGGCACCATCGCCTACACCGCGCGCGGCGAGGTGCTCTGGCGTCACGAGGTCGAGGGCCTGCAGGGCTTCGCCACCGTGCGAGACGTGCTGCGCGCGCACCCGGGCCCCGAGGTGGTGCTCGTCGCCCGCGCCCGGCTTCGGTTCCTCGATCCGCGCTCCGGGCGCACGCTGCAGGAGCTCCCGCTCCCCGGGGCGCCGGGGGAGGCCTTCTTCGGGTGCCCGGGCGACGAGTCGCCCACGCGGGTCCCGGTCTTCGCGGGCGGCCCCGCGCTGGTGGGGGACGTCGAGGGCGACGGGAGCGTCGAGGTCTTCGTGGCCATGTGGGGGGAGCTGCTCCGCGTCCAGCCGGAGTGCGAGGGCTGCGAGATCGGCTGGTCGGTCCCGATCCACGACACCCAGAGCGCGGTCACGGGGGTGAGCGCCGCCGACCTCGACGGCGACGGTCGGGTGGAGATCGTGCACGCGGACGAGACGCGCCTGCGCGTGATCGACGCGCGCACCGGCGAGGTGCGTCACGAGGCGCTCAACTTCAGCCGCACCCGCACCGAGTTCCCGCTGATCGGCGACTTCGACGGGGACGGGAGCGCGGAGATCGCGGTCGCGTCGGGCAGCGAGTCCTGCATGCTGCGCACGCACGGGCGCGGGAACCCGCCGGGGCTCCGCTTCTTCGGCGAGCGGCTCGACCGCTGGCTCGACGCCGACGCGACCTGGATGAGCCACGGCGGCCCCCTCGGGGAGGGCCGCTGGAGGCCGACGCGCGGCTCGCCTCGCCCGTGCCCGTGAGGCTGTGAGGGAACCGGTTTCCTCCCCTGGCGGCGCTGCTATGGTCCGCGCCGTTTCACAGGGATGGACATGGGACACAGCATCTTCGATCTCCTCGAGCAGCACGACTACGGTGAGATTCACCTGAAGCGCGACGCGGCGAGCGGCCTCGAGGCCATCGTGGCGATCCACGACACGCGCCTCGGCCCGGCCCTCGGTGGATGCCGGTTCATCCACTACGACGCGCACGAGGACGCGATCATCGACGCGCTCCGGCTCGCGCGCGGCATGACCTACAAGGCCGCGATCACCGGCATCCCTCACGGCGGCGGCAAGTCGGTGATCATCCGCCCGAAGGTGCAGTTCGACCGGAGCGCGGTCTTCCGCGCCTTCGGCAAGTTCATCGACGATCTCGGCGGGCACTACATCACCGCCGAGGACAGCGGCACCGGCATCGAGGACATGGAGATCGTGCGCGGCGTGACCACGCACGTGACCGGCGTGAAGCCCGAGCACGGCGGCTCCGGCGACCCCTCGCCGTTCACCGCGCTCGGCGTGCGCCGCGGCATCGAGGCGTGCGTGAAGAAGGTCATGGGCCGCGACGACCTCGACGGCGTGAAGGTCGCCGTGCAGGGCATCGGCCACGTCGGCTACCACCTCTGCAAGGAGGTCCACGAGCTCGGCGCCAAGCTGACCGTCGCCGACGTCGACCCGCTCAAGGCCGAGCGCGCCGAGCGCGAGTTCGGCGCCCAGGTGGTCGCGCTCGACGAGATCTTCGAGACCGCCTGCGACGTCTTCGCGCCTTGCGCCCTCGGCAGCGCGCTCAACGACGACACGATCCCGCGCCTGAAGTGCAAGATCGTCGCGGGCGCGGCGAACAACCAGCTCGCCGAGCAGCGCCACGGCGACGACCTCATGCAGCGCGGCATCCTCTACGCGCCCGACTACGCGATCAACGCGGGCGGCCTCATCAACGTCGCGCAGGAGTACGCCGGCTACGACGCCGAGGTCTCGCGCGAGCGCACGATGAAGATCTACGACACGATCCTCGAGATCGCCGAGCGCGCCGAGAAGGCGATGGCCCCGACCTACCGCATCGCGGACACGATGGTCGAGGAGCGCCTGGCCGCCGCCGAGTAGCTCACGGGGAGTCGCTCACAGGGTCTCCGGCAGCGGGTAGCGGAGCACCTCGGCGCGGGTCGGCCAGCCGCTGATCAGGTAGTAGAGGAAGCCGTCGGGCGCGTAGGCGAGCCGGCCCCGCTCGCCGGGCGCCTCCCACTCGCCGAGCGAAGTCCCGTCGGGCGCGTGCTCGAGGATGCGCGCGCTGGTGACCGACACGTAGACCCGGCCGGTGAAGGGGTCGCGCACCATGCTGGTGACGTCCTCGCCGACCTCGGCCCAGACCTCGGTCAGCTCGCTGTCGGTGGCCACCCGATAGATCGTGCCCTCGTCCACCGCGACCAGCAGGGAGTGACGATCGAACACCGCGCTCGCGTGGATCCGGGCTGGCAGCCGGTGCAGCTCCTCGGTGGTGCCGGCGTCGAGGTCGGCGCGCACCAGGTCGCCCTGCGCGGTCACGTTGCCCACGTACAGGGTGTTGTCGCGTCCCCAGGTCAGCCCGTAGGGGCCGGTGTCGAGGGCGCTGTTCTGGAAGGGGCCCTCGCCCGGGCTGGGCATCGCGGTGATCACCATCGGGAGGCTCGTCTCCGGGTCGACGCGGTCGAGCCGGGCGACGCCCTGGGGATCGGCGGAGACGCAGCCGCACGTCGCGCAGCACACGTAGGTCAGCCCGACCTGCCCCTCGCCCTCGCCGGTGCCGAACTCGTCGCCTTCGATCCGCCGGACGGCCACCTCGCCCATGTTGAGGTTGGTGACGCCGTTCCAGATCGTGAGCGTCCCGTCCGGGGTGAGCTGACGCAGGTAGTCGGTGCCGCTGATCATGGTCACCACGTAGGCGTTGCAGGCGTCGTCGAACTCGAGGTCGAACGCGCCGCCGTCGCCGCCGCGCAGGAAGTCGTCCATGTTCATGCGGTCGAGCGGGGCCGGCGCGCAGGCTCCCGCCGGGCGCTCTCTCAGGCACGACCGTCCCCAACAGGCGGAGTCGTCCTCCGCGCAGCGGGTCGCGAGGCAGGGCGGCGCGGCGACGCAGCGCCCGTCGAGCCCGCACTCGGTGCCGGGCAGGCACAGGGGGCCGTCGTCGCCGCAGCGCACGCCCTCGCCGGTGAGGATCCCGGGCGCGCCCTCGTTCGCGCAGGCTCCGGTCGCGAAGTCGCAGACCTCGCCGGCGGCGCAGGGGAGGGCGGCGGGATCGCCGCAGTCCGCCGCGCACGCGCCGCCCCGGCACGCCTCGCCCGCGCCGCACACGCAGCCGGCGTCCACCGGGCCCGCGTCGCGAGGCGCCCCGGCGTCGGGGCGCGCTTCGCACACTCCGTCGACGCAGGCCTCGCCCGGGGCGCAGTCGGAGTCGGTCGCGCATCCGTCGACGGGCGCGGGATCGCAGGCGGTCAGGAGGAGCAAGCAGGAGAGGGCGAAGCGCATCCTCGCATCATAGCGTGAGCCACACGTAGCCCTGGTCGAGGTCGACCTGGCGCTCGCGACCCTGCGCGTTCCGGACCGTGAGCTGCCGGCTCCGGTTGGCGGCCATCGACAGCGCGCTCGCCGCCTGGGCCTCGTTCAGCTCGGAGACTCGCTCGTCACCCACCGCCACGATCGCGTCTCCCGGCTCGATCCCGGCGCGGCCGGCCGGCGAGTGGGGCTCGACCCGGACCACGACGAGCGCGTCGGGGCGCACCTCGTACTCGGCGATGCCCACGCCGCGGTGGGCGCGCGGGGCGGTGATCCGAATGGTCAGCCAGGAGCCGCCCTCGAGCATGATGCGCGCGTCCGCGTCGGGCACGGCGTTCTGCGGGAGACCGTTGGTGCGGTGGATGCCGACCGGGTCGGCGCCGACCGTGTCCGCGTCCCACACCTCGAAGCGGAGCGGGGTGCCCGCCGGGAGCCGCACGTTCTGGGCCGGGCTCGCGTCGAACGTGGGCGTGAGCGAGTCCTGCACCGTCTCGGTCTCGAAGATCAGCGCCTCGTCGCGGTAGACGCGCACGAAGACGTCCGGGAGCCCCTGGTCGTCGTCCCAGTGCAGATCGCCCGCGCGTCGCGGCCGCACCTGGGCGTCCACCACCGTCAGCTTCCAGACGTCCGCGGGCGCCGAGAGCGAGCCGCTCGAGCGCTCGGCGCGCACGGGGGTCAGCGAGGTGCCGCGCCGGGGGTAGACGCAGCCGATGGCCAGGGTCGCCGCCAGCAGCGGGAGGAGGAGTCGACGCATGATCGAGACGGTAGTCCGCGCGGCGCCGCCTTGGCCACTTCCCGCCGCGTCGGTAGGCTCGTCGCTTCATGCCCGAGCGATGGTGGCGCGAGCCGCTCCTCCACTTTCTCGCCCTGGGGGCCGCCCTCTTCGCCGCCGACGCGGCGCTGCGCCCGGCCGAGGAGGAGGCGCGCGTGATCGTCGTGGACGGCCCGCTCCGGCGCGAGCTCGCCGAGCGTCTCGAGACCCGGCTGGGCCGGCCGCCGACGGAGGAGGAGCGCGCCGCCGACGTGGAGCGCTGGGTGGAAGACGAGGTGCTCTATCGGGAGGGGCTGCGCCGCGGCTTCGACGCGCACGATCCGACGGTGCGGGCCAGGGTGGCGGCGCGCATGGAGCGGGTGCTGCGCGAGGGCGTGATCGTGCCCGCGCCGGACGACGACGCGCTCCGGGAGCTGCTGCGGCGCGATCCCGGCCGGTGGGCGGAGGAGGCGCGCGTGGACTTCACGCAGGTCTACGTCGAGGGGCACGGCGAGGCGGCGGAGGCGCGCGCGGAGGCGTTGCTCGGGCTGCTGCGCGCCGGCGCCTCGCCGGCCGGGCTCGGGGATCGCTTCTCGGGCGGCCGCCGCTACCGGAGCCGCCGGCTCTCGGACCTCGCGGCGTCGTTCGGGGAGGGCTTCGTGGACGGGCTCGACGCGCAGCCGCCGGGCAGCTGGGCGCTCCGCCGCTCGCGGGCCGGGCTCCACCTCGTGCGGCTCGACGCCCGCACGGCGCCCGCCAGCCCCTCGTTCGACGCGCTGCGGGACGATCTCCGGCGCGCGTGGATCGAGGAGGCGGAGACGCGCGCGGTGGCCGAGGAGACCGGTCGCCTGAAGGCGGGCTGGGAGATCCGGACCGCGCCATGAGGATCGCGCTCGCCCTGTTCGTGCTCCTGCTGCCCGGGCTCGCTCGGGCGCACGACTTCTCGCCCGGGGTGCTGACGCTCGTGGAGACCGAGCCGGGCGTCTACCGCTACACCTTCGCGCCGCCGGTCGACGATGGCGTCGCGCTCGAGTCCCGGCTGCGCTTCCCGGCGGAGTGCGAGGCGACCGACGTCACGCTCCGCTGCCCGGGCGGGCTGCGGGGCGAGGTCACCTTCGGGCGCGGCATCGACCGCCGCACCCAGATCGTGGTCACGCTGACCCGCCTCGACGGCCGGCGGCGGGAGACGGTGGTGAGCGGCGCCGCGCCCACCTGGGAGGTCGAGGAGACGGGAGGCTCCTTCGGGCGCTGGGTCTGGATCGGGGCCGAGCACGTCTGGCTCGGCTTCGACCACCTCGCCTTCGTGCTCGGGCTGCTGCTCGTGCTCGCCGGTCGGCCGCGCCTGTTCCGGCGCGCGCTCGCCGCGATCACCGCGTTCACGGTGGCCCACTCGATCACGCTCGCCGCCGCCTCGCTCGGGCTGCTGGAGGTGCCGACGCCGCCGGTCGAGGCGGCCATCGCGCTCAGCGTGGTCCTGCTCGCGCGGGAGTCGCTGCACGATCGGGACACCTGGACCCGCCGCGCGCCCTGGCTCGTGGCCCTGATCTTCGGGCTCGTGCACGGCCTCGGCTTCGCGTCCGCGCTCGCCGACATCGGGCTGCCGGCCGAGGGGCTCGCGCCCGCGCTGCTCGGCTTCAACCTCGGGGTCGAGCTCGCGCAGATCAGCGTGGTCGCGGCGGCCCTCGGGCTCCTGCACGTCTTCGAGCGCCGGGCCGCGCTCGCCCGCCGGGCGCTCGCCTACGGCATCGGCGCGGTCGGCGCGCTCTGGCTCGTGGAGCGCTGCGCGGGCCTCGGCGCGTGAGTCAGCGCTCCACGCGGAAGCGGCCGAGCGACGAGCGGGCCTCGTGGTCGCAGCTCGCGGCCTCGGCGTACCACTCCCAGAGGGTGCCCGCGCGGGCGCCGTCGAGCGTCACCGAGACCGCGCCGGTCGCCCCCTCCACCCGGCCGACCGACGCGAAGCGCGCCGAGCCGACGCGGCGGGACGAGAGGTCCATCGGGATCGTGAACTCGCTGTTGGCGTCGGTCTCCCAGCGATCGAGCTCCGGCGAGTAGGTGCGCACCGTGATCTCGTCGTTCGCCGGCGAGAACTCCCAGAGGCGCATGTAGCCGGCGCCGCCCTGATCGCGGCCCTGGTAGTCGGCGACCATGGAGTGGATCGCGTGCCCCTCGAAGCGATCGACCCGCCGGCGCTCGGCGGTGATGTGGCCCGAGGTCATCAGGTGCACGTTGGGCAGGTCGCGCAGGCCCCGGTAGATCGCGCGGCCCTGCGGCGTGAGGTCGGCGCGCCCGTTCACCAGGTAGTGCGAGTTGAGGATGCCGAAGGCGTCCGGGTGCGCCTGGAAGACCTGCCGCGCCCAGGCGACGACCGCCGGGTCCTGGCTCTCGTCGAACTCCAGGTTCACGACGAGGATCTCCATGCCGTCGGCCTGGAAGGTCACCCAGCTCTGGTCGTTGGTGGAGCCGTAGTGCCCGCCGTACCAGAAGCGGTCGGCGAAGCGCGCGACGCCGAAGTGGCGGTTGAACTCGGTGGTGTCGCCCGGCGAGCGCCGGGGCCACTGATCGTGGTTGCCCACCGAGAGGCCGTAGGGGACGCCGTCGGCGAAGCGCGGCAGCGGTCGCTCGAGCCGCCCGAGGGCGCGGTCGGCCACGCGCCACTGATAGGCCACCCGGGCGTCGCCGACGATGTCGCCGTTGTGGATGACGCCGACGATGTCGTAGCGGTCGCGGTTGTCGACCACCCAGCGCGTCTGGGCGTGGAAGAAGCGCTCCAGATTGCGGCGCTCGATGGTGTAGTTCTGGGTGTCGGGCAGGACGACGACGGTGAAGTCGTCGTCTTCGGTGATCTGCCGGGCGAAGACCTCGACGTCGACCGGCGCCTCGGTCTCCACGCCCACCGTGAGCGTGCGCCCGGCCGGGGCCTCGAGGGTGAGGGCGGGCGGCGCGCCGCGATCGAGGGAGACGCCCGGGGCCGGGACCGCGCCCACGACCGCGCCGTGCGTCTCGCCGACCGCGTCGGGCGCGGCGTCGCCGCCGTCCAGCGCCCAGCGAGCCACGAGCCCGTCCGCCGCCTCGACCCGGCGGTGCAGCGTCTCGCGCAGCTCGGCGCCGGAGCGGGCGCGGCTCCAGACGCGCACCTCGTCCATGCGGCCGGCGAACGCGCCGCGCGGGGTGCCCTCGGAGTCGAAGGTCGCGCCGAGGCCGAAGTGCTGCACGCTGTCGGCGCGCGGGGTGGCGTCCACCTGGAGGCGGCGGTCGAGGCGCCCGTCGAGGAACAGCCGCCACGCGGCGCCGTCGTAGGTCACCGCGACGTGGTGCCACTCGCCGATCGGCACCGCGGTCTGCCCGAGCACGGGGTGGTTGGCGCCGCTCTCGAGGTCCTCGAAGTCGGCCGCGAGCACGTCGCCGTGGAGGCCGAAGGCGTAGTTGCAGTCGAGCTCGCTGCCGTCGCGCTCGCCGCGCCCCTTGGCGATGACGGGCACGAGGCGCACGCCGCCGGCGCCGGTGCCGCTCTCGGCCCCCCGCCCCTCCCGGTGGATCCAGGCCTCGAGCGTGAAGGTCGCGAGGCCGAGCGCGGGCGCCGGGCCCATCGCCACGTGGTCGTCGACGCCGTCGAAGAGGAGCGCGCCGTCGCCGGGGGCGCCGCAGGGCGCGGGGCCCGCGTCGAGCTCGATCGCCGCGTCCCTCGGCTCCGGCGCGCCCGCGTCCGAGACCTCGGCGTCCTCGAGGGCCGCGTCCTCGAGGGCCGCGTCGGGCGGGGCCTCCGAGGGCGCGCCGCAGGCGGCGAGCGAGAGCGCCGAGAGGAGCGCCAACTGGAGTGGGCATCGCGTCATCGACCGGAGGAGAGTGCGACCGACGTGCCAGCCGCCCGCCGGCCCCGTCGGGTCGGGAGGGGCGCCCGGGAACGCCCAGCGACCGGACACCCGATGCGACACGTTGGCGCAGCTCCCTCGCGTCTCGACGGGAGCAGCGACCGCGGGTACAACCGCGGCATGCGACGGGCCAAGATCGTCTGCACGCTCGGTCCGGCGACCAACACCCTCGAGGCGATCGAGGCGCTGGTGGACGCCGGTATGGACTGCGCGCGTCTGAACTTCTCCCACGGCACCCACGAGGACCACCAGAAGGTCGCCTCGCTGGTGCGGGAGGCGGCGGCCCGTCGGCGCAAGCCGGTGGCGATCCTCGGTGACCTCTGCGGGCCGAAGATGCGGGTCGGCAAGTTCCCCGGCGGGCCCATCCAGCTGAAGGAGGGCGCGCGCTTCACGCTGACCAGCCGCGACGTGGAGGGCAGCGAGGAGGAGGTCTCCCACAGCTACGACCCGCTCCCGCGGGACGTGGTGCCCGGAGACGCGATCCTGCTCGACGACGGGCTGCTGCGCCTCCGGGTGGTGGAGACCACCGAGACCGACGTCATCACCGAGGTCGAGATCGGCGGCAAGCTCAGCGACCGCAAGGGCATGAACGTGCCCGGCGCGAACCTCTCGACGCCCGCGCTGACCGAGAAGGATCGCGAGGATCTCGCCTTCGCCGTCGACACGATCAAGGTCGACTACCTCGCGCTCAGCTTCGTGCGGAGCGCCGACGACGTGGCGCAGGCGCAGATGCTCGCGAAGGGCACGCCGGTCATCGCCAAGCTCGAGAAGCCCGAGGCGATCGACCAGCTCGGCGCGATCCTCGACACCGCCGAGGGCGCGATGGTCGCCCGCGGCGACCTCGGGGTGGAGGTCGGCTCCGAGAAGGTGCCGCTGATCCAGAAGCGCATCATCCGCGAGGTGAACGAGCGCGGAAAGATCGTGATCACCGCCACCCAGATGCTCGACTCGATGATCCGCAACCCGCGGCCCACCCGCGCGGAGGCGGCCGACGTGGCCAACGCGGTCATCGACGGCACCGACGCGGTGATGCTCAGCGGCGAGACCGCGGCCGGCCGCTACCCCGTGAAGGCGGTGCAGATGATGGCCGCCATCATCGACGAGGTGGAGGCCGAGTGGGTCACCGACGAAGAGGGCGGCATCAGCGACCCGACGATGGTGAAGAACAAGTGGGGCTTCACCGACGCGGCGGCCCGGGCCGCGGCGATGCTCAGCTACGCGCTCCCGCTCAAGGCCATCGTCGCCTTCACCCGTGACGGGCGCACCGCGCGCCTGCTCAGCGAGTACCGGCCGCGGGCCGACATCATCGCGATCACCGCGCGCCCCGAGATCGCCAACCGCATGGCCCTCGAGTGGGGCGTGACCCCCCGCCTCGAGATCCCGCCGGACACCCTCGAGGAGGCGCTCCGCCTCGCGTCGGCCCTGCTGGTGCGCGAGAAGTTCTGCACGCACGGGGACCTGGTGGCGCTCACCATCGGCTGGCCGCCGTCGGTGGGCACCAACACGGTGAAGCTCCACACCCTCTGATGTCCGAGAGCGGTACGCATTGAACGGCATCCCCGAAACGATCGGGCGCTACCAGGTCGAGCGGCTCCTCGGCCAGGGGGCGATGGGATCGGTCTACCTCGGCCGTGACCTCGACCTCGATCGCGCGGTGGCCATCAAGACGGTGCGCCACCTCGACCTCGAGGAGAAGCGCCTCCAGACCTTCCTCGAGCGGTTCAAGAACGAGGCCCGCGCCGCGGCCCGGCTCAGCCACCCCGCGATCGTCGCGGTCTACGACGTGGGCGAGGACGAAGGCGTCGGGCCCTACCTCGTCTTCGAGTACGTCGCGGGCAGCACGCTCAAGCAGATCCTCCGGGGTCGCGGCCCGCTCGCGCCCGACGCGGTGGTGCGGCTCGGCCGGCAGATCGCGGCGGCGCTCGACACGGCCCACGCGGCCGGCGTGATCCACCGCGACGTGAAGCCGGACAACATCCTGGTGAGCGCCACCGGCGACGCCAAGCTCGCCGACTTCGGCGTGGCGCGGGTGCCCGACGCGGCGCTGACGAAGGAGGGGCAGTTCCTCGGCACGCCCTGCTACGCGGCGCCGGAGACGCTCGACGAGGGCCGCTACGGCCCACACACCGATCTCTTCTCGTTCGCCGCGGTGCTGTACGAGGCGATCACCGGCTCGCGCGCCTTCCCGGGCGACGACGCGATCAGCGTGGCGCACCACGTGGTGCACGACGACCCGGATCCGCCGAGCGTGAACCGGCCGGACGTGCGCATCCCGAAGGAGGTCGATCGCGTGATCATGCGCGGCCTCCAGAAGAACCCCGACGCCCGCTACGAGAGCGCGATGGCGCTCGTCGACGCGCTCGCCTCGGCCTACGTGTCGACCGGCGTGCTCGACCGCGATCCGACCGGCGCCCAGGTGCTGCCGGTCCCCGAGCCGCCGCCGCGTCGCTCCTCGGGCTGGATGTTCTACCTGGTCGCCATCGCGCTGCTCGCGGTGGGCGTCGCGTTCGTGGCCGCCTTCCTCGACCCCGAGCCCGACCCGGTGGTCGACCTGGCGCCGCGGGCCGACGCCGGGGCGCCGGTCGACGCCGCCGGCGAGCCGGAGATCGTCGCGGTCGACGCGGGCGTGCGGGCGCAGGACTCCGGGCTCGCCGAGGCGGTGGTCGACAGCGGGGTGGAGGCGCCGGACTCCGGCGTGATCGACGTCGCCTCCATGAGCCCCTTCGAGCGAGACGAGGCGGCCAAGGACGCGGTGGACCGCGCGCGCCAGGCGATCGAGGACGGCGACCTCGACGCCGCCGAGCAGGCGCTCCGGCGGGCCCGCCTCTACGACCCCGGCAACGACGACATCCCCGCCCTCGAAGAAGACCTCCGCCAGCGGCGTTGAGGTATGCTGCGCCGGTGAACCAACCTGGCGGTGGAGGCTTCGGGCCTCCGGGTGGGGGCGGCTTCGGGCCGCCTCCCGGCGGACAACCCCCCAGCGGCGGCGGCTTCGGGCAGCCCCCGGGCGGGCCTCCTCCCGGCGGCGGCGGCTTCGGCGCGCCGCCCCAGGGCCCGGGCGGACCCGGCGGCTTCGGTCCGCCGCCTCAGGGCCCCGGCGTGAAGATCCAGGAGGGGCCGGCGATCATCGCCGCCATCGTCTCCATCGTGCTCTGCGGCTGTCTCCCCGGCGGCCTCGTCGGCCTGCTCCTCGCGAACCAGGCGAAGCAGGCGGCCAACCGCGGGGACGAGGCCGGCGCGCGCTCGAAGCTGATGATGAGCTACATCGCGAGCGGCGCCTCGATGGCCCTGATGGGCATCGTCATCTTCCTCTACTTCGTGCTCATGGTGCTCGGCGCGGCGATGTGACCGTCGCCGTCGCTCAGAGCTCGCGCTCCGCGAACCAACGGGCGACGGCGTCGACCAGCACCCGGACCCGCGCCGGCTGCAGGGTCCTGCGGGTGAAGACGGCGTGCACGGCGATGCGGGTGCCGAGCGTCTCGGGCAGGACGCGCACCAGGCCGCCGCTCTCGAGGTGTGGGGCCGCGGTGAGCTCGCTGAGCATGGCGACGCCCGCGTCGGCGAGGGCGGCCGCGAGCAGCCCCGCCTGATCGTCGCAGTGGAAGCCGCCCTCGACCGGCACGCGCTCGCCGTCACGCCGCGGCCACCAGCGCTGCGGGCCGCCCTCGGGCGCGGCGCCGAGCAGCAGCGCGTGCGCCGACAGCGTCTCCAGGGTCGGCGCGCCCCGCGCGTCGAGGTAGCGCGGGGAGGCGACCGCGCTGACGTCGCCGTGGCCGAGGCGCCGGTGCACCAGGTCGGGGTCCTCGAGCCGCCCGGCCCGGATCGCGACGTCGATGCCCTCGGCGCGCAGATCCACCCAGCGGACGGACGTGGTCAAGGACACGCGGAGCCGGGGGTGCAGGCGCTGGAGCCGCACCAGCACCACCGACAGCTCCGGCGCGAGCACCGGCGGCGCGGAGATCGTCAGCGGGCCGCTCACCTCGTCCCGCTCCTCGAGCAGCTGCGCCTCCGCCCGCGCCACGTCGTCGATGAGCGGCTTCACCCGCTCGTAGAGCCGCCGCCCGGCCGGCGTCAGGGTCAGCGAGCGGGTGCTGCGGTGGAGCAGCGCCAACCCGAGCCGCGCCTCGAGGGCGGCGAGGCGCCGGCTCAGCGTCGGCCGCGAGAGCCCGAGCGCCGCCGCCGCCGCGGTGATGCTCCCGGCGTCCACGGTCGCGACGAAGAGCTGATGCTCTCCGAGATCCATCGATTCGTGCTCCTGATGAACGAGTGGCGTCCAGACTTGGGTCTACCGCTCGCCAACATTACGAATCAAGCTCTGCGCATGCTCGCCGCCGCCACCGCCTGGATCGTCGTCGCCCTCCACCTCGTCTTCGCGCTCGCCGAGAGCGTGGGCTGGAGCGGCATGGCCCGCCGCTTCGGCTACGACGCGAAGGCCGTCGAGACGACGCGCGCGCTCGCCCTCAACCAGGGCGCGTACAACGCTGGCCTCGCGTGCGTGCTCGCGTGGGCGCTGATCGCGGGGCACGGGGCCACCGTGGTGGCCCTGCTCGCCTACGTCGTCGCGATGGCGGTGGTCGGCGGGGTGAGCGTCCGCTGGACGATCTTCGTCATCCAGGGCGTCCCCGCCGTCCTCGCCCTCGCCGCCCGGCTGGTCTGATCAGAGCTCCGAGACGTCGAAGTCCATCATCGGGCCCTTGCCGGCCGCGAGGGTGGCGACGACGCCGTGGAGCTTCGGGTGCACCAGCTCGAAGTAGTAGCGGGCCGTCTTGACCTTGGTCGCCGCGTTGTCGGCGCCGGTCTCGACCGCGTGCGCGACCTGGCGGACCCAGGCGTAGGCGCAGGCGACGAAGCCGAAGAGCCGGAGGTAGGTCGACGCCGCGGCGCCGATCTCCTCGCGGTCCTGGCCGGCGCGCTCGCGGAGCTCGTCCGTCGCGTCCATCAGGATGCGGAGGCTGTCCTGCAGCGCGTCGGCGAAGGGCTTGGTCTCCGCGTGCTTCTGGCCGGCCTCGATCGTCTTCGCGACCTCCTTGGCGAAGGTCTTCAGCAGGCGGCCGTCGTGCATCGGGAGCTTGCGGCCCACCAGGTCGAGCGCCTGGATGTGGTTGGTGCCCTCGTAGATGAGCGCGATGCGCAGGTCGCGGGCGTACTGCTCGATCGACCAGTCCTTGGTGTAGCCGGCGCCGCCGCAGACCTGGATGGCGTCGTTGACGTTGTCCATGCCCTGCTCGGTGCCGAACGCCTTGATGACCGGCGTGAGCAGCGCGACGAGGTCGTCGGCGTCCTGGCGCGCCTCCTCGGTCTCGGCGTGATGCGCGAGGTCGATGTTGGTCGAGATCCAGACCGCGAGGCCGCGGAGCGCCTCGCTCGTGGACTTGATGTTGAGCAGCATGCGCCGCACGTCGGGGTGCACGAGGATGGTGTCGGCCTCGGCGTCCTGCTCCATGCGGTTCGGGTTCAGCGCGCGGCTCTGGCGGCGGTCCTTCGCGAACTCGAGCGCCGTCTGGTAGGCGATCTCGCCGAGGCTGATGCCCTCGACGCCGACGAAGAGGCGGGCCGCGTTCATCATCGTGAACATCGACTGCATGCCCCGGTTCGGCTCGCCGACCAGGTAACCCTCGGCCCCCTCCATGTCCATCACGCAGGTGGGCGATCCGTGGATGCCCATCTTGTGCTCGAGGCCGCTGCACTTGATGGCGTTGCGCGTCCCGTCGGCCTTCACCTTGGGCACGAGGAAGGTGCTGATGCCCTTGATGCCCTGCGGCGCGTCGGGGAGGCGGGCGAGCACGAGGTGGATGATGTTGTCGGCCAGGTCGTGCTCGCCGAAGGTGATCCAGATCTTGGTGCCGGTGAGCTCGTAGCTGCCGTCGTCCTTCGGCACCGCCTTGGTGCGGAGCAGGCCGAGGTCGGTGCCGGCGTGGGGCTCGGTGAGGCACATGGTGCCGGTCCACTCCCCGGCCGCGAGCTTCGGCAGGTACGTCTGCTTCTGCGCGTCGGTGCCGTGCGCCTCGAGCGCCTCGATCAGGCCGCTGGTCAGGCCCGGGCACATGCTGAGGGACTTGTTGCTCGACATGAGCATCTCGCGCACGAGGGTGCCGAGGGTGTAGGGCGCGCCGCCGCCGCCGTGCTCGTCGTCCGCGGTCAGGCCGTAGTAGCCGTTCTCGGCCAGGGCGCGGTGCGCCTCCTTGAAGCCGGTGGCGGTCTTCACCGCGCCGGTCTCCGGGTCCCACTTCACCCCCTCCTCGTCTCCCGCGCGGTTGCAGGCGAGGAAGACGTCGGTCGCGAGCGAGCCCGTCTGATCGAGGATCATCCGGACGGTCTCGAGATCGAAGGCCTCGAACCGGCTCAGCTTGGCCACCTCGGCGTAACCGAAGGCCGCGAGCTGGAACATCATGTCGTCGACGGGGGCTCGGTAGATCTGCATCGGGCTGTTCCTCCAGCCGAGGTGTTGCACACCCGGGCGCGACTGGCATCGATCTCGCCCGAAGACTGGGGCAACCTCGGCGCGTGGCAAACCTCGACCTGGACGTCCTGGCCCGCCTCCCGATGTGGGAGTGGCCGGAGGAGGCGCGTGAGGCGATCCTGGCCGGGCTCTCCGAGCCGGAGGACCGGGAGCTCGCGGTGGAGCTGGCGGCGGAGATCGCCGGGCACGAGGAGCAGGTCGCGGCGGCGCTGCTCGACGTGGTCGAGGCCGACGAGGCCCCTCCGGAGCTGCGCGCCGGAGCGGCGATCGCGCTCGGGCCGGGGCTCGAGGAGTACTCGAACGAGGTGGGCTTCGACCTCGGGATCGGCGAGCCCGACACGTGGTCGAAGGCGCTGTTCGACGCGGTCACGGCCACGCTCCGCCGCCTGGTGGACGACGAGGCGGCGCCGACGCTGCTGCGACGACGGGCGCTCGAGGCGTCGGTGCGCGCTCCGCAGCCGTGGCTCGCCGACGCCGTGCGGGCGGCGCTCGAGCGGCCCGGGCCCGAGTGGCGCATGACCGCGATCTTCGCGGCGCGCTGGGTGCCAGGCTTCGAGGACGCCATCCGCGAGGCGCTCGGCGCGACGCACCCCGAGGTCCTCGCCCAGGCCCTGCTGGCGGCCGGCGCGCGCGAGATGCGGGAGGCGGGCGCGGTGGCGCTGCGGCTCGCGCGCTCCCCGGAGACAGAGCTCGAGCTGCGGCTCGCGGCCGTCGCCGCGCTCGCCACCGTCGAGGCGCGCGGCGCGGAGGACCTGCTGCTGACGCTCTCCGAGCACGAAGACGGGGAGCTGAGCGACGTGGCCCGGGACGCGCTGATGCAGCGCCGCCTGGTCTCCGGTGAGCTCGAGGACGAGCTCTGACCTACGGCAGGCGCTCGGCGGCGCCGACGGTGAGGAAGGCGTCGGTCATCGAGCGGTGCTGGGCGGCGATCCAGGCGGGGGAGCGCGCGACGGCCTCGAGGCGGATCTCGTCGAGGTCGCCCTCCATGTAGTCGCCGGCGCAGCCGCCGTTCTGGCCGAGCTCGATCGGGTTGTCGTCGGGGATCAGCTCGCGGTTCCCCGTCATCGGATCGCCGGTCGCCGCGCCGTCGAGGTAGATCTGGACGACGTCGGTCGTGGTGTCGAAGGTCGCCGCCACCCACTGCCAGCGATCGGTCTCGAGCGAGCCCTCGTGGAACGTGCGCCAGTTGCCGTCGTAGTGCTCGAACTGGATCTCGTCGTCGTTCCGGATGAAGACCGCGTAGTTCCCCTCGTTTCCGCAGCCGACGCGCTTGGCGAGCACGCCGAGCTGGTGCGAGAGCGAGGTCGGGCGCATCCAGGCCGAGATGGTCACCGCCTCGGTCAGGTCCAGGGACGGCGCGTCGGGCACCACGGAGGGCTGGCCCCGGTCGAACCGCCGCGCGCGCCCGATGACGCCTTCCGCGTCGACGGCCGCGCTCGCCGAGCCGTGGTTGGCGTGGGGCGTGGCGTCCTCGAAGCCGTCCGTCAGGTGCCAGACCCCGCGATGGGCGGGCGACCACACCCCGGCCGGATCCTGCCCGTCGGTGGCGCTCGGGTTGTCGGTGTACATCCACACGAAGTCTTCCGTCGACGCGGCGTCGACCCGCGGCACCCGGACCCACACGTGCGAGAGCCCGCTCGGGTCCCAGCGCTCGACCTCGTGCGCGAGCGGGGTTCCGTCCGGGTCGACGAAGCGGAGCGCCACGCCGCCGGGCCCGGCCTCGGCCAGGTCCACCCGGGCGGAGTCCAGGGTGACCAGCACCGGGAAGTCGAGGAGGTCCTCGTCGCTGGCGGCGTTGTCGAAGACGAGGCGGTGTCGCGCGCGCCACGCGGGATCGAGCCAGCCCTCGGGGAGCGGCGGGCCGGTGTCGACGGGATCCGGGCGGGCGTCGGTCGGCGTCATCGGCGCGTCCAGCGCCACCCGCGCGTCCGCGGGCGCCGGTCCGCCGTCCCCGCCGGGGGGAGCCAGCCCGGAGCGGTCGAAGAAGCAGCCGCCCAGGGCGAGCGGAGCGAGGAGCCAGGCCAGCGCGCGCATGACCGCAGGGTACGCGCTCCCCTCGCCTCGATGAAGACACGAGGCCGCGCGGCGGACGTCGGCCGCTCGCTCTGCTATCACCGCGCGCATGTCGAACGACGAGCGCTGGGTCCCGCCGCCGGTGTCGGACGATCCCGACGAGGACGATCTGACCACCCCCTGGGCGTCTCCGCTCGACGCGAAGGTGCCCGACCTCCCCCCGCCCGACCGCGCCGCGCCCAGCGCCGCCGTTCCGCCGGCCGCGGCGCCCGCGGCCGCGCAGCCCGCGGGGACGAAGCCCGCAGGCACGAAGAAGAAGCTCTGGATCGCCGGGTGCGGCGGCTGCCTCTTCCTCTTGCTCTCCATCTGCTGCTGCAGCGGCTACGTCCTCTACCTGGAGGAGGGGGTCTCGTACGAGGATCCGGGAGAGGAGCTCGAGCGCTATCCGATCGGGCAGGGGCAGCCGATCGACGTCCACTACACCTGGGAGGGCACCGGCTACGCCGACCTCCGGGCCTACGTCGACGTCGGAGACGCGCCTCCGGGCACCCTCGTCGAGGGGCGCTTCAAATGCAGCGAGTACGGGGAGCCGCAGCCGGAGAGGGTGAGCGTGGCGCCGAGCGTCGGCGGGGACGTGCCCGAGGGCTGGGCGCAGATGCCCGGCACCTACCTCTACGTGCGGGACGGCGACACCGTGCGCTGCACCGGGGAGCTCCGGACCCAGCCGCCGGGCGCCAGCCTGGAGCTGGTCCTCACCGAGCGGCAGCGCCCGAGCGATGTCCTCGCGTTCTGAGCCGCCGCGTCACTCGCAGGTCGGCCCGGACCAGTCCGGGGTGAGCACCGCGTCGAGATCGTCGTAGAGCTGGCCGCAGCGCTCCGTGTCCCAGGCCGCGCAGGACGGGTTCGCGGCGACGCAGTCCCGCAGCGCGTGGAGCTGCGACTCGGTGGGCAAGAGCAGCCGAGCTCGGACGATGTCGTGCGTGGCGCCCGTGCCGCCGTCGAGGGCTTCGTCGACGAAGGCTTCGCACTCCTCCGCGGTGGAAGCCTGGAGCGCGCTGGCGTTCTCCGGGCAGGCGGCGCAGAGGGTGGTGACGACCGAGTCCAGCTCCGACGCCGGCGGCGTCGACTCCACCGTGCTCCGGATGCAGGAGTCGCGGAAGAGGCCGCTCTCGCAGGTGTCCCGACCCAGGCAGAAGCTCAGCGGAGTGATGATGCCGCCCGCGACCATGCGCTCGCAGGACTCGGCCAGCGCGTCGGCGCGGCACTCGTCGTCGTAGCCGGGGACGCACTCGGTCACCCGGGCCATGTACGCCTGGCAGACCGAGCTCGAAGGCCGCTCCGCGTCGGGCGTCTCGCCGCCATCGGCCGGCGGCGGGGCGGAGGCGTCGGGGACGGCGGGGGCAGCGGAGTCACAGGCCGAGAGCATCAGACAGAGCGTCGAGAAGACGAGATGACGTGTCACTTGGGACCTCCTCGGGTCGAGCGTCGACCCGGCGCCGCCCGTTCAGCACGAGGTGTGCCGCGAGCCCGCGTCGACGGGGCGTCGACGCGGGCTCGCGCATGCGTGAACACCGGATGACACCCTGACGTGAGCGTGGGTCACCCTGGGCCACGACGGGCGCGAGAGCAGGACCTCGGCTATGACAACGCTCCTCCCGAAGGAGTCAACCATGCGTTCGAACCGATTCGCTCTCCTCGCGCTCCTCCTCGTGGCCTGTGATCAGGGCCCGCCCGACATCCCCGGAGACGCCGGGCCCCGCGACGCCTCGCCTCCCGTCGACACCGGGCCCGCGGCGTCCTGCGACGACGGTGTGGCCAACGGTGACGAGACGAGCGTCGATTGCGGCGGCACCTGTGATCCGTGCGAGGACGGCGCCGCCTGCCGCGAGGCCACCGACTGCCAGTCGGCGGTGTGCGGGCGCGGCTTCTGCCTCGTGCCCTCCTGCACCGACGGCGTGCGCAACGGGGGCGAGACCGGCACCGACTGCGGCGGCGACTGCGGGCTCTGTCCGGGCGGCGAGCCCTGCACCGCGAATGACGAGTGCCTCAGCGACCGCTGCCGCGGCGGCACCTGCGCGCCGTCGTCCTGCGAGGACCGCACGCGCAACGGCACCGAGACCGACGTGGACTGCGGCGGCGATCTCTGCCCGCCGTGCGCCGGCGGCCTCGCCTGCCTGGACCGGAGCGACTGCGAGAGCCTGATCTGCGCCTCGTCGGTCTGCACCGAGCCGGCGTGCAACGACTCCGTGCAGAACCAGGACGAGACCTCGGTCGACTGCGGCGGCGCGATCTGCCCCGGGTGCCGCGACGGCCTGGCGTGCGACGTCGACGCGGACTGCGAGAACGGCCGCTGCTTCGACGGCGGCTGCGTCTCCTGCGAGGACCGCATCCGGAACGCCGAGGAGACGGCGATCGACTGCGGCGGGCCGATCTGCGACGCGTGCATCTCGGGCGAGACCTGCGTGGAGGATCGCGACTGCCTCGCCGGCTCGTGCAACGGCGGCATCTGCGAGTCCTGCGACGACGGCACCCTCAACCAGGACGAGACCGACGTGGACTGCGGCGGCGCGGTGTGCGGCGGCTGCGTGGCCGGGCAGACCTGTACGGTGGACGCGGACTGCGACATGGGCTCGTGCTCGCCCGTCAGCGGAACCTGCGTGAGCTGTATCGACGGGCTGCTCAACCAGGACGAGACCGACGTGGACTGCGGCGGCGCCGTCTGCCTCGGCTGCGGGCCCGGCTACTCGTGCTCCACCGGCGCGGACTGCGCGTCCGGCGTGTGCACCGCGGGGGCCTGCGTCGGCCTCTCGCCGAACCCGACCTTCCAGATCACGAGCTTCACCGACACCGCGTGCGCGACCGTCGACCACGAGCCGTTCAGCGGCGACGACCACGGCGGCATCGCGGTCAGCGACCAGATCGTGCTCTACACCGGCGACGACGCGACCACGCGCTACGGGCTCGACCTGAGCGCGGGCGCGGCGCTGATCCCGGGGGCCTCGCTCGTCGACGTCGGCCGGGACGCGATGGTCAGCAACGCGCGGGACGGCACCGTCTACCTGCTCGCGGACGCGGCCGGGCCCAAGGCCGCCTACACGGGCGGATCGGTCACCCGCCTGATCCCGATGAACGCCGACGGCTCGGTCGCTTCGGCCGGCGTCGTGACGCTCTCGACGCCGATCACCGTCTCGAGCTCCGGGGTCGGGCTCTTCAGCGGGTACGACCGCATCGTGGTGCACGACGGCACCTCGGTGCAGAGCATCGCGTTGCCCTCCGGCGCGGTGACGAACCTCGGCGCGATGACCATGCCCTCGCACTCGTCGTGTGAGAACTGGGCCTACTGGGGCATCGCCGAGACCGACGGCGCGACCACGCGCCTCGTCTACGTCGACGGCGACGCGTTCCGCCGGGTGGAGGTCCCCACCGGCGCGGTGTCGCTCGTCGCCGCCTACACCGACCTCTCCGACATGTGCTCCTTCTCGCCGAGCCTCTCGAACGGGCGGTTCTACTTCCACCACGAGTACACCTCGCAGTTCATCGCCCCCTCGAGCGAGACGGTGGGCTGGTGCCCGGCGACCTACGACACGGCCGGGGGGCGCTTCGTGGTGTCGTCGATGAGCGCGACCGGCTGCGCGGCCATCGATCACGCCTCGCTGATCGGCGACGACCGGGGCGGCGTCGCGGTCTCGGCGAGTCACGTCTACGTGGCCGGTGACGGCGGCCTCGGGCGATGGGCGCTCGATCTCACCGGCGGGATCTCCTCCGGCGGCGCGGGCATCCAGCACGAGGGCCTGGTGAGCGACGTGCGCACCGGGACGGCCTACACCCTCGGGACCGCGACCGGGCCGATCGGCACGAGCGGCGGCACGGTCACGCGCCTGATCGAGCTCGACCCGGCGACCGGCTACGAGACCACGCGCGAGGTCACCCTCTCGGCCCCCATCACGCTCCCGTCCTCCAACGTCGGCCTCTTCAGCGGCTGGAACCGGATCCTCGTGCACGACGGCAGCGCGGCGTGGCGGATCGAGCTGCCGGCCGGCACGGTCACGAGCCTCGGCGCGATGGCCTCTCCGTCCCACCAGAGCTGCGAGACCTGGGCCTACTGGGGCATCACCGAGCACTACGCGGGCATGGACACCATGATCGCCGTCGATCGCGACGACATCGTCCGCTACGAGGTGCCGAGCGGGACGGTGCTCCAGCGCTGGCCGTTCACCAACCTCAGCGACATGTGCTCGATCACGTTCTCGCCGCACACCAACCGCTGGTACTTCCACCACGAGGGCTCCTCGCAGTTCACCACCGGGTTCCCGAGCGAGGTCCTCGGCTACTGCCGCGGCGTCTACGGCAACCCCTGACGCGTGCTACCCCTCCGCCGTGGCGCACCTCTACGGCATGACCCCCGCGGACCTCGCGGCGCACCTGCTCGAGCGGGGCGTCGCGGCGTCCGAGGCGGAGGCGCGGCGCTACCTCGGCCACGTGGTCGCGCGGGGCGAGCACGGTGAGATGTCGCGCCCGCCGTCGAAGCGCTTCCTGGCCGGCGTCGAGGCGCACGTCTCCCGCGACCCGCTCGAGATCGTCGAGCGGGTGACCGACCCGAGCGACGGCTTCGTGAAGTACCTCTTCCGCTCGCCGGACGGCGCGCTGAGCGAGGCGGTGCGCATCCCGCTCGAGAAGCCGGGCTGCTTCACCGTGTGCCTCAGCTCGCAGGTCGGCTGCGCCATGCAGTGCGTCTTCTGCGCCACCGGTCGGCTCGGGCTCACCCGGCACCTCGAGCCCTGGGAGATGGTCGGCGCCTTCCTCGCGGTGCGCGCCGAGGCGCCCGGGCGGGTGACCGGCGCGGTGTTCATGGGGCAGGGCGAGCCGCTCCACAACTACGACGCGGTGATCCAGGCGGCGAAGGTGCTCTCGCATCCCTGCGGGGGCCGGGTCCGGCAGGAGGCCATCCGGATCTCCACCGTCGGGCTCGTGCCCCAGATCCGGCGCTTCGCTCGCGAGGGGCACCGCTATCGCCTGGTGATCTCGCTCAGCTCGGCCCTCGCCGAGCGTCGTCGTCGCCTCCTGCCGGTCGCCGGGCGCTTCCCGCTCGAGGAGGTCGCCGACGCGATCCGCGAGTACGCGGCCGTCGCCCAGGGCCGGGTCACCGTCGCGTGGGTGCTGATGGGCGGCGAGAACCACGACGCGGAGGAGGCGCGCGCGCTCGCCGCCCTGCTCGAGGGGGTGCCGGTGCGCATCAACCTGATCGACGTGAACGACGCGCGCGAGGACGGCTTCCGCCCGCCGAGCGACGACGAGCGCGACGCCTTCGTCGACGCCCTCCAGATCCTCCGGGCGCCCATCGTACGGCGCTACTCGGGCGGCAAGGCCCGACACGCCGCCTGCGGCATGCTCGCCGGCGCTCGAGATGCGGCATGCTGACGCCCCTTGCACGCGCGTGAGCGCGTGAGATGGGGCGATCGCCCGCGCCGGAGACTCGAGAGGTGGCAAACGATGGCGCGGGGGCAGCCCAGCCCGCTTCCATGACGACCGACTCGAGACGACGGCAGGCGACGAGCGCAGCGAGGTCGCCGCACGCGCACTCGAGTCGGTCGATCCCGCGGCAGCGGGCGGCCAGCTCGCGCGCAGCGCGAGCGCGAGCCGCAGGGCCCCCAGCGCCCCGTCGCTGGGGTCGCGGGGCCAGCGCGCGACGCGCGCGAGGCCCCGACGGAGTCGGGAGGGGGGCCCCATTGGCGCTTTGCCCAATGGGGGGAGGGTTTGCATCAAACCCTCCAGCAAGAAGCAGCGGGAGGGTTTGCGCCAAACCCTCCAGCAAGCTTCAGTCCTCGGCGTCGCCCGCGTCGGCGGCCGGCGCCTGACCGAGGGTGACGACCGCCTGGCCGGAGAGCACCCCGGGGCCGACGGTGACGGTGAGCACGGTGCGCTGGCCGGGCCGGTGACGGGAGAGCGCGCGCTGGAGGTGGGCCATCGAGGGCGTCGGGCGGCCGTCGACCGCGACGATGATGTGACCGGTCCAGGGCACGCCCATCTGCTGCACGGCGGGCGGGGCCGGATCGGCGGCCCCCGCGAGGCCCGCGGTCTCGGCCGGGCTGCCCGGGACGACCTCGCGGATGCGCACGCCGGCGTAGCCGCGGGCCCGGAAGTCGTCGCCGAGGATGCCGAGGAACGCGCCCCTCGGCGCCCGACGCTGGGCCTGGGGGCGGGTCGGCTCCGGCACCGCCTGGGCATGCCGCTCGGGCTGGGCGGACTCGGGCTGGGCGCCCTCCTGTCGAGCGACCTGCAGCCGCTCCCGCACGTGGTCGAGGAGCGCGGTGACGTGGTTGGAGGGGACCGCGAAGCCGATGCCGTGGCTGCCGCCGGTGCGCGAGAGGATCGCCGTGTTCACCCCGATGACGTCGCCGCCGGCGCTGACCAGAGGCCCGCCGGAGTTGCCCGGGTTGATCGGCGCGTCGGTCTGGATGAGGCGCCGGACCGCCCCGCCGCCGAGCCGCGAGCCGGGCGGCACGTCGCGGAGCGCGCTCACGATGCCCTGGGTCAGGGTGCCGTCGAGGCCGAACGGGCTACCGAACGCGAGCACCGCCTGGCCGACGACCACCTGGTCCGAGTCGGCGAGCGTGAGCGGCCGGGCCGGCGTCGTGCCCTCCACCTCCAGGATGGCGAGATCGTGATCGGGCGAGTCGAGCAGCACCCGGGCCCGGCGGGTGGTCCCGCTCGAGAAGCGGATCTCGAGGCCGTAGCGGCGCGCGGGGCGGATCACGTGCGAGTTCGTCACGATCCAGCGCTCGTCCCCAGTCACGAACCCCGATCCGGTGGAGGGGCCGCTCACCACCGACACCGTCGACTCCTGGAGGCGTCGGGCCACCTCGATGCGGCGCTGCTCGGCCTGCTGGGCCTCGGCGGAAGCCGGGGCGAGCGTGGGCGCGGCGAGGAGGGCCGCGAGCGTGGTCATGACGCCGAGCGTCGCGGCGCGAGCGGCCGCGCGGCGGGGGTTGTCGTCGTACATCCTCATCGCTCCATAGATGGCCATGTGGCCGGGTCGATTCAACGTCCAGCCCTTCGGGGCCGAGAACCGGCGACGTTTCCGGCCGATTCCATGTTATTGCGAGCCCCCTGGGGGACGGGGTAGCCTCCCGGGAGGGCACGGCACCCGCCGATTTGGGCCCGCCGAGGAATCATCACGGTGAAGAGGTACGGCGTCGGATTGACCGACATCGGGCGGCGGAGGATGTCGAACGAGGATGCATTCATCCTCGACAACGACATCGGCCTCTACGTCGTCGCCGATGGCATGGGCGGCCACGCGGCCGGTGAGGTCGCGAGCCAGGAGGCCGTGGACACGGTGCTCGGCATGGTGCGGCGCGGCTACGCCTCGGTGGAGCAGTTCCAGCAGGAGGGGCCGACCGGCGACAACGTGCGCGGCGTCCAGCGCCTGCTCGAGAGCGCGGTCCAGGCGGCCACCTACATGGTGTTCGCGATCGCCGAGAACGACCCCGACCAGAAGGGCATGGGCACGACCGTCAGCGCCCTGCTCGTCATGGAGTCGCACGCGGTGGTGGCCCAGGTCGGGGACAGCCGCGTCTACCTCGTCCGCGAGAACAAGGTCTACCAGCTCACCGAGGACCACACCCTGGTGGCCTGGCAGGTGAAGCAGGGGATCATCAGCGAGGCCGAGGCCGCGCTGAGCCCCCACAAGAACGTGATCACCCGCGCCGTCGGGAGCCGCGACTACGTCCAGGTGGACACCCAGTGCATCGAGGTGGGCCCCGGCGACCGGTTCCTCGTCTGCTCGGACGGCCTGCACGGCTACCTCACCGACGAGGAGATCCCGGCCATCCTCGCCCTCGGCCCCGAGGTCGCGGTCAGCCGGCTCATCGACGTCGCCAACGCCCGCGGCGGGCGCGACAACATCACCGCGGTGGTCGTCGAAGTCGCCGAGTGATCAGGGCGCCCGCGGGAGCCCGCGGAGCCCTCGCGGCACCTGCTCCAGATCGCGGTAGCGCTCGTAGAGCTGCGTCTGGCGGGTCGTCAGCGGCACGCTCTCGCCGCGGATGAAGACCTGGCGGGCCCAGGTGGTCACCTCGAACGGGTCGCCGGTCCAGACGACCAGGTTGGCCACCCGGCCGGCGGCGATCGTGCCGTAGTCGTCGTCGACCCCGAACACGCGCGCCGGCTCGAGGGTGAGGGCCCGGAGCGCCACGTCGGCCGGCAGCCCGGAGGCGACCGCGTTGCCCGCCTCCTGCCGGAGGTTGCGCAACTCGTGCGCGCCCTCGGTGGTGATGATGAGCGGCACCCCGGCCGCGTGCAGGAGCGCGGCGTTGTCGTAGCGCGCGTGCAGCTGGCTGAACTGCGCCGGCAGGTTCGTCATCGGCTGGAGGATCACCGGGACGTCCGCGGCCGCGATCTGCGCCGCGACCATCCAGCCCTCCTCGGCCCCGGCCAGCACCAGCCGCACGCCCTGCTCGCGGGCGAAGGCGAGCACCCGGAGGATGTCGTGCGAGCGGGACACCCGCACGACCACCGGGAAGTCGCCGCCGAGCGCCTCGGACATGCGCTCGAGATCCAGCCTCGAGATCGACAGCTCGCGCAGCCCGCGCCGATCGAACGAGGCCCGGCGCTGGCGATAGAGGCGCGCGTCGTCGAACGCCTCGCGCAGCCGGTTGAGCGCGCTCGAGCGAGCCCCGCCGCCCTCGCGGATCCCGCCGTCGCCCAGGTCCACGTGCAGGGCCGCGCGCTCCTCGACCAGGAGGCGGTCGAGGGTGGCGCCGCGCAGGTCGAGCCAGGCGCTGGTGCCGCTCACCAGCCCGCCCGAGGGCGTCGAGACCACGCTGGTCACGCCCCACCGGCGGGCGACCGGGATGAGGGTCGAGGTCGGGTTGTAGCCGTCGACCACCGAGAACGACGCGCGGATCGGATCGGCGTCGTCGTCCTCGGGCGCCTCGTCGACCGTCGAGGGCTCGAGCCCGATCTCGACGAGCCCGAGCGGCACCTGCGTCCCGACGAAGCCGGGGGTGATCGTGGCGCCCTGGCAGTCGAGCACCTCCGCGCCCGCCGGCGCCGCCCCACCCGCGGTGACGCTGACGATGCGGTCCCCACGGATCACGACGGTGGCGTCCTCGATCGGCGCGCCGTCGCCGGGCAAGACCGTGCCGCCGACGAGGGCGATCGGCGCGGGCGCCTGCGCGGCCGCCGGCGCGGCGAGCAGGGAGGCCAGCAAGGTGAGCGTGCAGCGCCTCATCGGTCGCCCTCCGGCGCGAGCTCCAGATCCTGCCCGACCTCGAAGTCGGTGCGATACACGGGGTTCGGCGCCGCGCGGTCGTAGACGCGCTGCCCGTCGATGAACACGAGGTCCGCCCGGGCGTAGACGCTGAACGGGTTCCGGTTCCAGACGACGACGTCGGCCATCTTGCCGGCCTCGAGCGACCCCGTCTGCTCGTGGATGCCGAGCGCCCAGGCCGGGTTGATGGTGATCCATCGCAAGGCTTGATCCTCGGTGATCGGGATCCCCGCGCGCCGGCCGGCGGTCATCGCCTTGGCCGCCTCCTGGTTGAGCCGCTGCACCAGCATCGCGCTGTCCGAGTGGAGGATGCCCCGCGCGCCCGCCTGGGTGAGCAGCGGCAGGTTCTCCTCGATGGTGTCGTAGGCCTCGAGCTTGAAGCCCCACCAGTCGGCCCAGGTGCTCACCGAGACGTCGTGGCGCGCGAGCAGGTCGCGGATCTTGTAGGCCTCGACCGCGTGATGGAACGAACGGATGCGGAAGCCGAGCTCCTGGCCGACCTCGATCATGCGCGCCATCTCGTCGGCGCGGTAGCAGTGCATCTGGACCAGCACCCGCCCCTGGATGGCGCCGAGCAGACGCTCGAGGCCGAAGTCGCGCTCGGGGGGCAGCGGCGCCGGACCGGGATCGCTCGGGCCGTCCCCCGGGTCGGCCGCGTTCGGGTCGATCTCCCCCGCGGCGACCGCGGCGTCGTAGCGCTGACGATCCCGCTGCCAGCTCTGGTGCTCGGCCTGCCACTCCTCGAAGCCGCGCCCATACTCGATCGCGTCCTGGAACGCGGCGCGGTAGCCGTGCACGTTGCCCATGCGGGTCATCGGCGCGGACTGCCGCCCGCTCCCGTACACCCGCTTGGGGTTCTCGCCGCAAGCCATCTTGAGCGTCTCCGGCGCGCCGGGGAACTCCATCTCGCTCACCGAGCGGCCGAGGTGGAGCTTCACGATGGCGCCCGCGCCGCCGATGAGGTTGCCCGAGCCCGGCAGCACCTGGATGGTCGTGACCCCGCCGGCCACCGCGCGCGGGAGCTGAGGATCCTGCGGCCAGAACGCGTCGGCGGCCCGCATCCCGGGGGTCACCGGGTCGACCATCTCGTTGCCGTCGGCCGTCGCGCGCACGTGCGGGCTCGGGTAGACGCCCATGTGCGAGTGATCATCGATGAGCCCCGGGGTCACGAAGCGCCCCGAGACGTCGATGACCTCGGCGCCGTCCGGCACTGGCACCTCGTCGCGCGCCCCCACCGCGTGGAGCCGGCCGTTCTCCATCACGACGACGCCGTCTTCGACGGTCCGCCCGGCCGCGGTCATCACCGTGCCCCCGACGAGGGCGACGAGCGGCGACGCGACGGCCGGCGGATCGCTCGGCTGACGCTCCCAGGGGAGCGGCGGCGGCGCGGGCGGCTCGAGGTCGGCCGCGGACCGCGCGTCGGGCGGGCCCCCGCACGCGACGGCCGCGATCAGCAGTAGAGGGAAGAGGCGCTTCGGGGTCATGGCGGCGCGAGCATCGCACAGCCCTCTCCGCGCGATCCATCGCCCCCGGTCAGGGCGCGGCGCCGGCGCGCTCGAACATGAGGTCCATGTTGAGCACCGCCCCCGCCTGCATGCCGGTCGCCGCCGCGGCCACCGCCGCCTGCATGCGCGTGGTCAGGTCGCCGGCCGCGTAGACGCCCGGGGTCGAGGTCTCGCGCGTCCGCGGGTCGGCGACGACGAAGCCGTGCGCGTCGAGCTCGAGGCCCAGCCGTCGGACGAGCTCCACCTGCCGCTGCGGGGGGTGCGCGAAGAGCACCTCGCACGCGACGCGGCCACCGTCGGCGAGCTCCACCGCCTCGAGGCGGCGCCCGTCCCCCACCAGGCGAGCGATCGGGCGCTCCTCGACCCGGACGCCGGCGCGATCCAGCGCGCCGCGCGCCTCGTCGGGGATCCCGCCCTCGCCCCCGGTGAAGAGCGTCACCTCGTCCGTCCACGCCGGCAGCTGCAGCGCGAACGGGAGGACGTGGCCGCCGGGATCGCCGAGGACCAGGAAGCCCCAGGGGCGGTCTCGCGCCTCCCAGCCGTGGCAGTAGGGGCACTGGAAGACGGCGTGCCCCCAGTGCTCCCGGAAGCCCTCGAGCGGGAGCATCTCGTCGATCATGCCGGTGCAGATCAGCACGCGGCGCGCCTCGACGCGCGCGTCGGCCAGGACGGCCCGGAAAGCGCCGCGCTCGCCTTCGATGGACTCGACCCGGGCGTCCCGGATCTCCACGTCGGGGTAGGCGGCGAGCTGCGCGCGGGCCACCCGCCGGAGCTCGGCCGGCGGGACCCCGTCGCGCGACAGGAAGTTGTGCACCTCGGAGGCGGCGGCGTTGCGGGGCGGCCCGGCGTCGCAGAGCAGCACCCGCTTGCGCGCCCGCCCGAGCGCGAGGGCCGCCGACAGACCGGCCGGGCCGCCGCCCACGATCAGGACGTCATGGGGGCCGTCCGGCCGACGCCGCGGGGGAGCCGGGACCGGGCCGCGGGGCGCGGGGCCCGACGCGCAGCCGGGGACGACCACGGCGGCGCCCAGGGCGGCGCTCGACTGGAGCCAGCGGCGCCGGGAGAAGGGGACATCATCGGAGGGGTGGGTCATGGCGCGTTCATCGCGCGCCCCTCCCCTCCCGCGTAGAGCGCGGTTTGCGCCGAAATCGGCGGCGCCTTCGATCCGCCGCCGATCAGCCCCGCGCGCCGCCCTGATGGCGCCGGGTCGCTCGCCAGCTCGCGGGCGTGCACCCGTGCGCTCTCCGGAACATCCGGATGAAGTGGGTGGGATCCGCGTACCCGACCCGCTCCGCGATGACGTCGACCATCTCGTCGGTGTGCACGAGCCGGCGCCGGGCCTCCGCGAGCCTGCCGCTGATGATCCACTCGGTCCCCGCGCGGCCGGTGGTCCGGCGCACCACCGGCGAGACGTGGGAGGGCGAGCGCCCCACCGCCGCCGCGACGTCGCGCAGCGACAGCGGCCCCAGGCAGTGCCGCTCGATGAACCGCAGCGCGTCGCTCGCGAGCCCCACGGGCGCGCCCGTGGAGGCGGCCGGCGGCATCGAGCGCGTGACCTCCGCGAGGATGAGCGCGAGCAGGCTCTTCGCGACGAGCTCCGTGTGGGGCGTCGGCGGCGCGCTCGTCTCGCGCTCCAGCTCCGCGCACAGATCGGAGAGGTGCTGCTGCCGAGGCCCCGGCACGCGGGTGACCTTCGCCGCGCCGGCGGCGGCCCGGGTGAACGGATCGAGCAGCGACGCGAGCTCGGTGGGGGCGTAGCAGGCCGGGCAGAAGCCGACGCCCCAGACTTCGGGCGCGCGGGCCGTCGTGACGCCGTGTCGGGCGCCGGCCGGCACCAGGTACACGTCCCCGGCCCGCACGACGAAGCGCTCGCCCTGATGCACGACCGCGCTGCCGGCCGTGAAGAACGCGAGCGCCATGAAGTCGTGGACCGCCTCGGTCGGCAGGGAGCGCGACGCGTCGAGGGACTGGCGCTGCGCCCACACGGGGCGCGGGTGCGCGAGCGGGGCAGCGGAGGCGCTCATGCCCTCAGCCTAGGCGGCGCTCGACGCAGATGCAATTGGGTTACATCAGCGCCCAGAGTGAGGACGCCGCAACATGCGCCGATTCGACCACGCGAGGCGCTCTACCGGGCCGGCGGGCGTCGACGCAGAAGTGGGCTCCCGAGAATCCACTCACGACGGAGACCCCGACCGATGCGCACCCGACTCTTCCTGTCCGCCGCGATCCTCGCGAGCCTCACCGGCTGCGAGGCGAGCGCCTCCCCGCTCCTGCTGTGGGAGGGCCGCTGGCAGGCGGCCGAGCCCCTCTTCCTCGACCCCGCGGCCGACTCCGCCTACCTGGCGGTGCAGGAGCTGCGGCCGGGGTACGAGCTCGACGAGATCCGCGCGATCGTCGCCGCGAGCTCGGACGTCGACTACACGTCGCTCGAGGTGACGGCGGACACGCTCACCTTCCTCGACGGAGCCGAGACGCTCTGCGCGGGACGGTACGCAGCCGCCGGCCCCGACGCGGGCGGGACGCCGGGCGCCGCCGAGCACCTCACCCTGGTCGAGACGATCGAGGGCGACTGCGGCCCCTACCGCTCCGCCTCGCTCGGCGGGCTCGTGCCGGAGGGCGACGACGTGCACTTCCACATCGTCACCGGCCCCGCGTCGGGGCCCTCCATGCCTCCCCCCTGGAACCCCTCGGTCTGGAGCGAGACGATGACCCCCGAGCGCTTCGCCGCCGGGCTCGAGGCCGCCGCGCCGAACATCGCCAACCTGCTGCCCGAGCGGTGACGCCAGCGCGGCGCCCGCCTCGGCGTGGCGGCGGCGCGATGCGGTGGTAGCTCTCCCGCATGGCCCCCGAGGCAGGCACCGTCGAGCGCTGGGCGTGGGAGCTCGTGCACGCGACCACGCTCGCCGACAAGCTGACCCCGCCGCCGCGCCCCGATCGGTGGGAGGTCGCGCCGCCGCCGCGCCCCGAGGTCCGCCCGGGCCGTCCGCCCGAGCTCGACCTGCTGTCGCGACCTCCGAAGACCCCGAAGGCGGGAGCGCTCCGGGACCCGCGCAAGCGCGCTCAGCTCCTCCACACCTTCCTCCACCACGAGCTGCAGGCGGCGGAGCTGATGAGCTGGGCGCTGCTCGCCTTCCCCGAGACCCCGCGCGCGTTCCGCCGGGGGCTGATGGCCATCGCCGACGACGAGCTGCGCCACACCCGGCTCTACGCCGCGCACATCGAGCGGCTCGGCGCCGCGGTCGGTGACTTCGGGGTGCGGGACTGGTTCTGGGAGCGGGTCCCGACGGTCACCTCCCCGGCCGCGTTCGTCGCGCTGCTCGGCGTGGGCTTCGAGGGGGCCAACCTCGATCACAGCGCGCGCTTCGCGCGGCTCTTCCGCGAGGCGGGCGACGAGGCGGGGGCGCGGCTCCAGGAGCAGGTGGGCCGCGAAGAGGAGCCGCACGTGCGCTTCGCGATCCGCTGGTTCGAGCGCTTCGCCGGCGGGCTCGAGTGGGAGCGCTGGCTCGCGCACCTGCCGCCGCCGCTCACCCCCATCGTGATGCGGGGCGCGCCGATCGTGCGGGACGCCCGGCGCCGCGCGGGCATGAGCGAGTCGTTCCTGGACGCGCTCGAGGCGTTCGCGCCGTGAGCCCCGCCCCGCGCGCCTGGGTGCTGAACCTCGACGCCGACCGGGAGCTCGCGCTCGGGCCCGACCACCCTCGATCGACCGCGCTCCGCGCGCAGCTCCACGCCCACGCCGCGCCGGTGGCCGCCACCCTCCCCGCCGGCGACGTCTGGGTCGACGGGCCGGGGGATCCCCGCGGGCTCGAGGGCCGCTGCTGGTGCCCGACGCCGAGCGCGCGGGCCCGCCTGAGCGAGGTCGCCGCCCGCCTCTCCGCGCACGACCCGCCGTTCGAGGTGCTCCGTCGCGTCAACGGCCGCAGCTTCTCGCACCGCCTCTGCCCGCTCGAGGGCGAGCGCGCGCTCCACGACCCGGACGCGGCCCGACGCACGCTCGAGCGCGGCCACTGGATGGTGCACCGCGAGCACACCTTCGCCGGGCGCGGCCACCGCTTCGTGCACGGGCCGCCCACCGCCGAGGACCTCGGCTGGATCGACAAGGGGCTCACCCTCGGCCCGCTCTTCGCGGCGCCCCGGCTCGCGCTGGAGCTCGAGGTCGCGCTGCACGGCCACGTGCGCCCGGGCGGGGGCGTCGATCGGGGCGTGGTGACCGCGCAGGAGGTCGATCGCGGGCAGTGGCGCCGGTCCGTGCGCGCCGAGGGGGCGCTGCGCGCGGACGAGGCCCGGGCCCTGGAGCGCGCCTTCGAGGCGGTGGCCGCCGCGCTGATCGACGCCGGCTACACCGGCCCCTTCGGCCTCGACGCCTTCCGGCACGCCGGCGGCTTCCACCCCCTGAGCGAGCTCAACGCCCGCTACTCGATGGGCTACCCGGTCGGCATGGGTGGCTGGTGAGAGGGACGACGCTCACTCGGCGAGGGCGCGCTCGCGGCGCTTCGCCCGCTCGACCACCGGGGCCATGCGCTTCTGCGCGTCGGGCGGCTCGATCAGGGTGACCTGGTCGTGCTCGGGGTGCTGGCTCATGCGCTCCAGATAGAGCTCCATCGCCCGCTCGGGCTCGATCGCGCCCGTGCTCCGCCCGGGGAGGCCGACCACCGAGACCCGCACCCGGGCCCGGTCGAGGGTCACGAGCATGCGCTCCACCACGCGGTCGAAGACGGCGTCGTCGAGCTCCGACAGCGCGCCCGCCCCGAAGAGGAAGAGCTTGTCGTAGGTCAGCCGCGGGCGGGTCGGAATGAGCACCGCCTCGTCGGTCGCGCCGGTCGCGTGCCCGCGCAGGATCAGGCGAGAGACCTGCCCGCAGAGGCGCCAGTCCAGGAGCCCGAGCGCGCCCCGGAGCGGGCGCACGTCGGTGAAGAAGGGGAGCGCGATGGCCTCGCACTTCAGCTCGTCGAGCCGGCGCAGATCCGGCGGGACGAAGCGGACCTCCATCAGTCCTTCCCGAGGTCGCTCGCGATGCGGTCGAGCACGCCGTTGACGAAGCCCGCGGAGCCCTCGCTCCCGAAGCGCTTGGCCAGCTCCACCGCCTCGTTCAGCGTGACCCGCCGCGGCACGTCGTCCATGGCGATGAGCTCGTAGGTGGCGATCCGGAGGATGTTCCGGTCCACCTTCGCCATGCGCTCGAGCCGCCAGTGCTGGCTGACCTCACGGATGATCCCGTCGATGCGCTCGCTCTGCGCGGCCCAGCCCCGGACGATCTCGGTGGCGAAGTCCTCGCCCTCCCGGTTCGCGCCGAGGTAGGCCCAGTAGGAGTGCACCGCCTGCTCGGCGGTCACGCCGGAGACGTCGATCTGATAGAGCATCTGGAGCGCGGCTTCGCGCCCTCTGCGACGACTGCCCATGCTCGTCTCTCAGTACCCGGCTTCTTCGAGCGCGCGCCGGAGGTTGACCATCTCGATCGCGGCGAGGGCGCCCTCCCAGCCCTTGTTGCCCGCCTTGGTGCCGGCGCGCTCGATCGCCTGCTCGATGGTGTCGGTGGTGAGCACGCCGAAGACGACCGGCACGCCGGTCTCCTTCATCGCCGCGCCGCAGCCCTGCGCGACGGAGCCCGCCACGTAGTCGAAGTGCGGGGTCGCGCCGCGGATCACCGCCGCGAGCGCGATCACCGCGTCCACCTTGCCGCTCCGCGCGAAGCGGTCGACGACGAGCGGCACCTCGTAGCTGCCGGGGGTCTTGGAGACCACGATGTGGTCCTCCGGCACCCCGTGGCGCACCAGCCCGTCGATCGCGCCCTCGAGGAGGCGGTCGGTGATGAAGTGGTTGAAGCGACCGACGACGATCGCGAAGCGCGCTCCGGTCGGCGCGGCGTAGCTGCCTTCGATGGTTTCGCTGGCCATGGGCTTCCTAATGACGCGTGGGCTCGGTCTCGTCGAGGGAGAGCGCGTCCATCTCACCGGAGCGGCGCACGGCGTCCTCGTCGCTGACGAGGAGCTGCTCGACCACCTCGAGGCCGTAGCCCTCGAGGCCGGCGATCCGGCGCGGCTTGTTGGTGAGCAGGCGGATGCGCCTGAGGCCCAGATCGCGCAGCACCTGCGCGCCGAGCCCGTACTCGCGGAGCACCTCGCCCTGCTCGAGCGGCGGGCGCTGCACCTTCTGGCCGGTGCGCATCGCGAGGTCGGCCTCGAGGTCGACGGTGAACGGCGGGATGAAGACGATGACGCCCTTCCCCTCCTCCTCCACGCGGTCGATCACGTCGCGCATCACGACCCGGCCGCGGGTGCGCACACCGAAGACGTCGCCGAGCACGCTCGCGGTGTGCATGCGGACGAGGGTCGGGCTCTCGTCGAGCTCCCCGAGGCGGAGCGCGAGGAACTGCCGCTCCCCCTCCGGCGAGCCGTAGGTGGTGGCCTGCCAGGTGCGGCCGCTCGGCAGCGTCACCTCGGCCTCGCTCAGCCGCTGGATCATCTGCTCGTGCTGGAGCCGGAACTGGATGAGGTCGGCGATGCTGAGGATGCGGAGCGAGTGGGTGTCGGCGAAGCGCACCAGGTCGGGCATGCGCGCCATGGTCCCGTCCTCGTTCATGATCTCGCAGATGACCCCGGCGGGGCCGAGGCCCGCGAGGCTCGCGAGGTCCACCGAGCCCTCGGTGTGGCCGGTGCGCTGGAGCACCCCGCCCGGCTTGGCGCGGAGCGGGAAGATGTGCCCGGGGCTCACGATGTCGCTCGGGCGGGCGTCGGGGCGCACCGCGGTGAGCACGGTGTGGGCGCGGTCGGCGGCGCTGATCCCGGTGGTCACGCCCTCGGCCGCCTCGATCGAGATGGTGAACGCGGTCGAGCGGGACGAGCGGTTGGCCGGGGCCATCATCGGCAGATCCAGCTGGCTCACCCGCTCTTCGGTCAGCGCCAGGCAGATCAGGCCGCGCCCGTAGCGCGCCATGAAGTTGATGGTCTCCGGCGTGACCTTCTCGGCCGCCATCACGAGGTCGCCCTCGTTCTCGCGGTCCTCGTCGTCGACGAGGATCACCATCCGGCCGGCGCGGATGTCCTCGAGCGCGCGGTGCACGCGCTCGATCGCGTCGAGTCGAGTCTCGCGGGTGGCCACGGGCCCTACATAGCTTCGGCCCCCCTCGCGTGCCAGGCGTCAGCGCGCGAGCGCGCCCTCGAAGAGGACGTCGTCGCCGAGCTGACGGACCTTCGGGCGGACGAGCCGCCAGCCCTCCGCGATCGACGCGAGCGGGCCCACCGCGGCCAGCGGGCGCGCCTCGGGGTCGCCCGTGATCTTGGGGGCCACGAACACCGCCGCCGCCTGCACGAGGTCGGCCCGGAGGAGCGCGCCGTGCACCCGGCCGCCGCCCTCGACGAGGAGGCGCACGACGTCGCGCGCGCCGAGCGCCTTCATCGCGGCGGTGGGGTCGACGTGGCCGCCGGCGGTGGGGACCTCGAGCAGGGTCGCGCCCGACAGCGCGGCGCGGCGCTCGGCCGGGGCGTCGGGGCCGTGCAGGATCCAGGTCGGCGCGGCCGAGCGCTGGGTGAGCAGCTTCGCGGTCGGCGAGGTGCGCAGGTGCGTGTCGAGCACCACCCGGATGGGGTCGCGCCCTTCGACGTGGCGCACGGTCAGAGAGGGGTCGTCGGCGAGGACCGTCTCGACGCCCACGAGCACCGCGTCGGCCCGGTCCCGCAGCCGGTGGGCCTCGGCCCGCGCCGGCTCGCCGGTGATCCACTGGCTGTCGCCCGAGGCGGTGGCGATGCGCCCGTCGAGCGTCACCGCCGCCTTGAGGATCACGTAGGGCAGGCCGGTGGAGATGTGGCGGCTGAAGTCCGCGATGAGATCGCGCGCGTCGTCCTCGCAGACGCCGACCTCGACCTCGACGCCCGCGGCCCGCAGCTTCTCGACCGCGCCCGGCACGTGCGGCGCCGGATCCGCGCAGCCGATCACCACCCGGGCGAAGCCGGCCTCGAGGATCGCGTCGGTGCACGGCGGGGTGCGGCCGAAGTGGTTGCAGGGCTCGAGCGTGCAGTAGAGCGTCGCCCCCGCGGTGTCGCCGGCCGCGTTCCGGATCGCCGCGACCTCCGCGTGCGCCTCGCCGGCCCGCTCGTGATGGCCGACCGCGACCACCCGGTCTTCGCGCGCCACCACCGCGCCGACGTGCGGGTTGGGGCTCGGCCGACCCTGGCGCGCCGCCTCGAGCGCGCGCTGCATCATCGCGACGTCCCGGGGAGCGCTCACGCGCGTCCTCGGGGGTCGCCGAGCAGGTCGCTCAGCTCCGCCATGAACTCGTGGATGTCCTTGAAGGAGCGATAGACGCTCGCGAACCGGACGTAGGCGACCTGATCGAGATCGCGGAGGCCGTCCATGATGCGCTCGCCGACCTGCGAGCTCGGGACCTCCTTCTCACCGGTCTCGACCATGGCGCGCTCGATCCGATCGACGAGCGACTCGAGCTGCTCCGCCGAGACCGGGCGCTTCTCGCACGCGCGGCGAAGGCCGCCGAGGATCTTCATGCGATCGAAGGGCTCGCGTCTGCCGTCCTTCTTGATGACGTACGGCAGCACCTGCTCCACCCGCTCGTAGGTGGTGTAGCGACGGTCGCAGCCCTCGCACTCCCGTCGGCGTCGCGTCACTTCGCCGCCCTGCGAGAGGCGGGAGTCGATCACCCGGTTGTCGAGGGTGCCGCAGAAAGGGCACTTCATGGCGCGCGGACCCTAGCTCATGCCCTCTCGAGACGCACCACGCACTCGAGGTGCGCGGTCTGCGGGAACATGTCGAGCGCGATCGCGTCCGTGATCGTGTAGCCGGCGTCCGAGAGCTGCTTCAGATCGCGCCCGAGCGTGGGCGGGTCGCAGGACACGTAGACGATCTCGGGCACCCCGAGCCGGACCAGCCGCTTCACCGCGCCGGGCGCGCCGGTCCGCGGGGGATCGATGACCGCGACCTGGGGCGGCGACGGCGCGCGGTAGGACTCGGCGTCGTCGGTCCGCACGGTCGCCTCGAGGCCGCGCGCCCGGAGGTTCTCGCGGCAGGCCTCGGCCGCCGCCTCGTCGAGCTCGATCGCCACCACGCTCTCCGCCTCGCGGGCGAGCGCGACGGTGAGGTTGCCGTGCCCGCAGAACAGCTCGAGCACGCTGCGAGCGGCCGGCCGCGCCAGCTCGACGACCCGGCCGACGAGCGCTCGGTTCACCTCGTCGTTCGCCTGCGAGAAGCCGGCGACGGTGCCCCAGAGCGGCTCTCCGTCGGCCCCCTCGCGGCGCTCGCGCGGCTCTCCCCAGGTGGCGTCGGTGCTCGCGCCCCCCGCCCGCAGCGCGGCGCCGGCGAGCATGCCCTCGGCCACCAGGCTCTCGAGCAGACGGAACAGCTCGGGCGGCTGCGCGTCGTCGCTCCGCATCGCCACCACCGCGCGCTCACCCTCGCCCATCGCGAGGTGCAGCTCGCCCTTGCCCGCGAGGTGCCCCGCGACCGCGCGCCGGACGTCGCGGAAGCCGCGATCGATCACCGGGTGCAGCACCGCGCAGCCCCGGACGTCGGCCAGCTGATCGCTCCGCGGCGGGTGGTAGCCGAGGCGCAGGCCGCGCCCGCCGACCTGCCAGCCCATGCGCGCGCGCATCCGGTAGCCGAGGGCCTCCTTGGCGCCGATCCAGCCGAGCAGCACGTCCTCGGCGCCCGGCAGCCCGGCGATGGCCTGCTCGAGCAGCCCTCGCTTGAACTTGGCCTGGAGCGGCGCGGTCGCGATCATCAGCGGGCAGCCGCCGCAGCGGCCGACGATGGGACAGGCCGGCTCGACCCGCTGGGTGCTCGAGTCGAGGACCCGCGCGCGGTCGGCCCGCAGCGCCCCGCCTTGCTTCTTCACCCGCTCGAGCGTGACCCGCTCGCCCGGCAGCACGCCCGGCGCGAACACCAGCCCCTGCTCCGTCTTGACCACCCCCTCCCCGAAGCGGGAGAGGTCGCGGACCGTGCCTTCCAGGGACTCGTTCAAGGCGCCTCGATCAGGGGAAGCGCTGCGCCGGCGCGCCGCGCTGTTGGAAGAAGGAGAAGGTACCCGAGAGCGTCGCCGCGCGTCCCTCGGGATCGTCGCGGTCGGTGAACGTCACGTTCAGCAGCTCCGCCTCGACCAGGGTATCGCCCGGCTCGAGGTCGGGCGCGTAGATGCTGTCGAAGCGGATCTGCCCGCCGACCGCCTCCATCACCACCGGCGGGAGGCGATGGTCGCTCGGGAACCCGCTCGGGCAAGCCTCGTTCAGGTAGAACGACATCTGGACGAGCGCGAGGTGGTCGGCCTCCACCGGGATCGGGAGCCCGAGCCGGTTCTGCTTCACCTCGTTGACGTCCCGCACGTGGATGGCGAGGCCGTCGGCGTGCTGCTCCAGATCGGAGCCTCGCTGGACCCGGATGTTGAGCCAGCCCCCGGTGACCTCGCCGCCGAAGAAGCTCGGCTCGAGGGAGTAGGCGTCGTCGTCGATGCCGCACTCGAGCGCGCGCACCGATCCGGTCAGCTCTCCCTGGCCCTGGCCGACCGAGCAGCCGAGCGCGCCCAGCACCACGCACGCGGACAGCACGCACGCGCGCAGGCCGGGGGAGTGGCCCCGGTCGAGCCGCCAGTCAGTTCGCGAGGAGTCCACCGCCGATCACCTGCTCTCCACGGTACACCACCGCGGCCTGCCCCGGGGCGATGGCGCGCTGCGGCTCGTGGAACCGCGCCTCGAAGCCGCCGGGGATGGGCGTGACCTGCGCGGGCGCGGCGCGGTGCCGGTAGCGGATCTGCACCTCGGCCTCGAACGGCGCGTCGGGCGCCTCGCCGGTCCAGATCACGGACTCGGCCCGCGCGCGCTCCGCAAAGAGCGCCTCCCGCGGGCCGACCACGACCTCCTCGGACTCCGGCACGATGCGCAGCACGTACTTCGGTTCGCCCCCGCCCGCGAGCCCGAGGCCGCGGCGCTGGCCCACCGTGAAGCGATGCACGCCGTCGTGCGCCCCGAGGGCCTGCCCCGCCTCGTCGACGATCCCGCCTCGTCGCGCCTCGCCCGTCTCGCGGTCGACGAACCCGCCGACGTCCCCGTCGGGCACGAAGCAGAGCTCCTGCGAGTCGCCCTTGTCCCAGTTGGGCACGCCGAGCCGCCGGCCCTCCTCGCGCGTCCGGCCCTTCTCGAGGTCGCCGAGAGGCAGGATCAACCGCGACAGCACCTCGCCCGGAACACCGTAGAGGAAGTAACTCTGATCCTTCGTCCGATCGCGCCCACGGAGCAGGCGCGGCGCGCCGTCCGCGTCACGCTCGATCCGCGCGTAGTGTCCGGTGCAGACGTGCGCGCAGCCGAGCTCTTCGGCGATCTCGAGCAGCCGGCCGAGCTTCACCTGCTGATTGCAGTGCACGCAGGGGCTCGGCGTGCGGCCGGCGCGGTAGTCGGCGACGAAGGGGTCCACCACCTTCTCGCGGAAGTCCGCCCGCTCGTCGAAGACGTAGTGGGGCACGCCGAGGTGATCGCAGGTCAGGCGCGCGTCCTCGCGGTCCTCGGGGGCGCAGCATCGCCCCACCGCCTGCCCGGGCCCGGCGTCCCAGAGATGCAGGGTCACGCCCACGACCGGCACGCCTCGCTCGTGCAGCAGCGCGGCCGCCACCGAGGAGTCGACGCCGCCGCTCATGGCCACGAGCACCCGTCCGAGGTCCGACATGATCGCTGCGGTGTGACCACGCGCGGCGCGGTCGTCAAGCCCGACACTGAACAGACGTGGAGAACAATCACCCGAAAGGATCCTCTTCGTTCGTTTCGAGCGAACGCGTCGTACCCGAGAACCTCGAGTCGATTTTCGATCACATTCCGGGAGGTTGAGGATCGAACCGATCCTCCGCTCCAGCTCGCTCGCAGAAACCTCGAAATCGCTCGAACAGCCGAAATTCGTTTCGAGATAACGGCTTCGTTTCAAACGAAAGTCAGGCGGGACGTTTGCGCGGGATCACGTCGCGGAAGATGGCGATGGCGCGGTCGACGTCGTCGTCGGTGGTGGCCTCCCCGAGGCTCACGCGCAGGGCCGACGCGGCGCGCCACGGGGCGTCGGGGTACATCGCCGCGATCACCGGCGACGGCGCGTCGACCCCGCTCGAGCACGCCGCGCCGTGCGACACGCAGAGCCCCTCGAGGTCGAGCGCGGCGACGAGGCGCGAGCCGTTCCAGCCGGGCACCGCGACGTTGGTGACCGTGGCGACCCGCAAGCCCTCGCCGTTGACCGACGCGCCGAGGTCGACGAGCGCCGCCTCGAGCCGGTCGCGCCGCGCGGCCACGTCCGGCATCGCCGCGAGCCGCGCCGGCACCCTCTCCGCGGCCGCGCCGAAGCCCGCGAGCGCCGCCGGGTCGGGGCTGCCCGCGCGCCGGCCGCGCTCCTGCGCGCCCCCGACGAGCTGGGGGATCAACGCCGAGTCACGGCTGATCCACAGGGCGCCGGCCGCGGGCGGGCCGCCGATCTTCGACGACGCGAAGGCGACCGCGGTCGCGCCGAGCGCGCCGACGTCGACCTCGACCTTGCCGAGCGCCTGGGTCGCGTCGACCACCAGCGGCACCGAGGCGCGCCGCGCGACCTCCGCGTAGGCGGCGATGGGGAAGACGGCGCCGGTCTCGTGCGAGACCCACTGCACGACCGCGAGCGAGGCTCCGTCGAGCGCCCGCTCGAACGCCTCGACCGAAGGCGGCCGCCCGGCGGGGACGGCGAGCCAGCGGGTCTCTCCGCGCCGCGACGCCGCCTCCCGGGTGACGGCCGCTCTGGTGGCCGGGTGCTCGACCTCGGCGCACAGGATCGGACCCTCGCCCGCCGCGACGCCGGCGACCGCGAGGTTGCACGCCTCGGTGCCCCCGGCGGTGAACACGAGGTCCGCGGGCTGGGCGCCGATCGCCGCCGCGACCTGGGCCCGCGCCGCCTCGAGCACCGCCCGGGCCGCCCGCCCCGCCGCGTGCGCGCTCGCCGGGTTGGCCCACGCCTTCGCGCGCGCCGCCTCCATGGCCCGCAGGACCTCGGGCGCGGGAGGGCTCGCCGCGTGGTGGTCCAGGTAGATCACGCGTCGCTGCCGGGCGGATGCGCGCACACGCGCAGGACCACCTCGGTGCCGCCGAGGGCGCAGCCCGCGATCTCGTGGCGGGGCGGCGCGTGGACCTCGACCCCGCCGCCCATCGCGTCGGCCACCCGGCGGGCGAAGGCGAGGCCCAGCCCGACGCCCCCGTACTCGCGGGTGACCGAGCCGTCGGCCTGGTAGAAGGGCTCGAGGATCTTGCCGATCTTCTCGGGCGGGATGCCCGGGCCGTCGTCGGCGACGCGCAGCTCGTAGGCGAGCTCGGCGCCCTCCCCGTGCCGCTCGATGCCGATGGCGACCGTGCCGCCCGGCTCGGAGAACTTCGCCGCGTTGTCGAGCACGTGCACGATGGCGCGGCGCACCTTGTCGGGGTCGCCGGTCGCGTTGAGCCCCGCGGGCGCCGGCTCGATGTGGACCTCGAGCTTGCGCGCGTCGAGCCGGGGGCGCGCCTGCTCGATGGCCCGCGCCGCCACCCGCCCGAAGTCGTAGGGGCGGTTGTAGAAGTGCATGCGCCCGGTCTCGAGGCTGCTGACGTCGAGCAGGGTGTCGATGAGCCCGCGCAGCCGCTCGGTCGAGTCCTGCACGGCGGCGAGGCTCTTGGCCTGCATCGGGTTGAGCGGCCCGAGCTCCTCCCCGATCAGCAGCCGCAGGTAGCCGACGATCGGCGTCATCGGCGTGGCGAGCTCGTGGCTGAGGTTGCGCAGGAACTCGCGGCGCAGGTGCATCATCTCCTCGAGCCGCGCGTTCGCCTCCGACAGCTCCACCACCTTGCGCTCGAGGCGCTCGACGATGCGGGTGCCGGCGATGCGGAGCTGCTGCGACGCCCGGGTCCGGAGCCGCTCCTTGTGGCCCTTCAGGAACCGCGCGATCTGCTTGGCGAAGCGGCCCGCGTCGATGGGCTTCTCGAGGAAGCCGTCGGCGCCGACCGCGAGGCTGATCTCGCGGTCCCCCTCGGCGGTGATCGCCACGATGGGCACCCCGTCGAGGGACTTCATGCCGCGCAGGCGCAGCGTGACCTCGTAGCCGTCGAGGTCGGGGATGTTGACGTCGACCAGCACGAGGTCGGGGGCGGTCTCGCGCGCGAGCCGCACGCCCTCGAGCCCGCCCTCGGCGTCGATGACCTCGTGCCCGGCCGCCGCCAGCAGCTTGCGCACGAGGAGCCGGTTCTTCGGGTCGTCTTCGATGTGGAGGATGCGCGCCACGGCCGCGGAGTCTAGGCGCTGCGGGGCGGGGCCGCGACATCGCTCCTCGGGGAGGCTCGCTGCAGCGCCCCGGGGCTTGACCTGTACGGCGCGTGCTGAAACAAGGCGTCATGGTCGATGACCTCGGCGCGCGGCTGGTGCAGGCCGGGCTCGTCACCCGGAGCCAGGTGGCCGAGGTGCGTGGCGCCGCGCCGTTGCACGAGGGCGCGCTGGTGCTCGGGCTCGCCGAGCGCGGCCTGAGCGAGGACGCCCTCGCCGGCTTCTTCGTCGCGCTCGGCTACGGCCCGCTGATGGACGCCGCCGACCTGGGAGGCGCCGAGCCCGGCGCGCTGGCCAAGGTCCCCGCGTCCATGGCTCATGGCCTCCGCGCGCTCCCGATCCGGCAGAGCGCCGCCGGCCTGATCGTCGCGATGGCCGCGCCGACCGATCGCCACGCGGTGAACGAGCTCGCCCGGGCGGTGGGCGCGGACGTGTTGCCGACGGTCGCGCGCGTCGGCGACCTCCGCGCCGCGCTCCGCCGGGCCTACCCGAACGCGCCCTCGACCGACCCGCCGCACGTGCAGGACTCCGAGCCGCCGGTGCTCGAGCTGACCCAGGTGCGGCGCACGGGGCGCCCGTCCGGTGGCGACGGCTTCGGGGGCAGCACGCGGGGCGCCGACCGGGTCGAGGCGCGGGCGCTGCTCGGGCCGCGCGTGGTCAGCGACGACGACGACGGCTTCGTGCCGCTCGTCCGCACGAAGCCGGTGAGCGCGCCGCCCCGCAGCCCGGCTCCCTCCAGCACCGCGCCCCCCTCCGGCAGCGCGCCGTCGTCGACCCCGCCCCGCAAGCGCTCGATCACGGCGAACTTCGAGCGCCCGCTCGGAGGCCGCGCGGTCGTGCCGGTGGGCCCCTCGTCCACGCCGCCGACCGCGACCGGCACGCCCCCGCCCGAGGCGGCCCGCAGCATCATCCCGCCCGAGCACGCCAGCTGGGATCTCGAGGCCCCCGAGAACAAGATCGATCCCACCAAGCTGAAGCGCCTCGCGAGTCGCCCGCCCACGCGGCCGAGCCAGCCGGTGGCGATCGGCGGCACCCTCTCCGCCATCCGCGCGAGCCGCGACCGAGACGAGGTGGTCGAGCTCGCCTGTCAGGGCGCGTTGACCATCTCGCGGGCCGCCATCCTGCTCGCGCTGCGCAGGGGCGTCTTGAAGGGCTGGGACGGCGCGGGGGCCGGGCTCTCGCGCGACGCGGTGCGCAACCTCTGGCTCCCGACGAGCAGCCCCTCGATGTTCCGCGAGGTGCTCCAGACCGGCGAGCCTCACGTCGGCGAGCCGGGTCAGAGCGCGGCCGACGGCCTGTTCCGCGCGGCGGTGGGTGGCCGCGGCGGCGACGTGGTGCTGATGCCGGTCGGCGTGGGCGGCAAGGTCGTCGCGATCCTCGCGGCGGACGACGTCGGCTTCGGCTCGGTCGGCGTCGAGCGGATCGAGATCCTCTCCCGCGCCATCGGCGAGGCGTTCGAGCGCATCATCGTGCAGCGCAAGCGGTGAGCGGCGCCGCCCCCGCCTCCCGAGCGCCGCCTCCCGAGCGCCGGTCACACGTCGAGGCCGAAGCGCGCCAGCAGGCGGGCCGCGGCCTGGGTGGGCGGCGTCGTGCCGTCGCGCACCGCCGCCTCCAGGGACGGCGCGAGCGCCGCGACCTCGGGGTGGCTGCGCAACCGGCTCGACAGCTCGTGCTCGACCGCGCGCCACATCCACTGCGCCGCCTGATCGGCGCGCATGCGCTCGAGCGCGCCCGTCTCCTCGAGGGCGGAGCGGTGCGCCTCGACCCGCGCCCAGAGCCCCGGCACGCCGTCGCCGGTCAGCGCGCTGACGCAGCGCACCTCGGGGGACCACTCCGGGTGGATCGGCGTCAGGTAGCGCAGCGCGCCCTCGTACTGCTTGCGGGCGCGCTCGGCCGCGGGCTTCGCGTCGCCGTCCGCCTTGTTGATGGCGATCAGGTCGGCGAGCTCCACGATGCCGCGCTTGATGCCCTGCAGCTCGTCGCCGGCGTTGGGGAGCATCAGGACGAGGAAGCAGTCCACCATCGCCGCGACCTCGGTCTCGCTCTGCCCGACGCCGACCGTCTCCACGAGGACCACGTCGTAGCCGCCGGCCTCGCACACCAGGATCGACTCCCGGGTCTTGCGGGCCACCCCGCCGAGCGCGCCCTGGCTCGGGCTCGGCCGGACGAAGGCCCGCGGGTCGCGCGAGAGGCGGGCCATGCGGGTCTTGTCCCCGAGGATCGAGCCTCCGCTCCGCCCGCTCGTCGGATCCACCGCCAGCACCGCGACCCGCCGCCCGGCCTCGAGCAGGTGCATGCCGAGCGCGTCGATGAACGTGCTCTTGCCGACCCCGGGCACGCCGGTGATGCCGACGCGGATGGCCCCACCGGTGTCCGGGAGCAGGCGCGCCAGGAGATCCTGGGCGAGCTCGCGGTGCCGGCGCAGGTCGCTCTCGACCAGGGTGAGCGCGCGGCCGAGCACCGCGCGTCGCTGCGTCCTCACGCCCTCGACGTAGGCGTCGAGGTCGAGCTTCACGCCTCGAGCCCGAGGTGTTCGAAGAGGGTGTCGACGAGCGCGCCGGCCGCCTCGCTGATCACGGTGCCGGGCCCGAAGATCGCGGCCGCCCCGGCGGCGCGCAGCTTCTCGTAGTCCTGCGGCGGCACGACGCCGCCGACGACGACGAGGATGTCCTCGCGCCCCTCGGCCACCAGCGCCGCCTTCAGCGCGGGCACCAGAGTGAGGTGACCGGCCGCGAGCGAGCTGATGCCGATGACGTGCACGTCGTTCTCGACCGCCTGCCGCGCGCTCTCCTCGGGCGTGGCGAAGAGCGGGCCCACGTCGACGTCGAAGCCGAGGTCGGCGAAGGCGGTCGCGATGACCTTCTGGCCGCGGTCGTGCCCGTCCTGACCGACCTTGGCGACCAGGATGCGCGGGCGGCGCCCCTCGAGCTCGGCGAAGCGCGCGCACCGGGCCCGCACCGCCTCGATCGCCTGCGCGCTCTCGCCGCTCATCTCGCCACCATACACGCCGCTCACCGTCCGGATCTCGGCCTCGTAGCGGCCGTAGACCTTCACGAGCGCCTCGCTGATCTCGCCGACTGTGGCCTCGGCCCGCGCCGCGTCGATCGCCAGCGCGAGGAGATTGCCCTCCCCGCTCTCCGCGGCCTGCTCGAGCGCGGAGAGCGCCGAGGCCACCGCGCCGTCGTCCCGCTCGGCCCGCAGCGCGCTCAGCCGCGCCAGCTGCGCCTCGCGCACCGCGGCGTTGTCGACCTGGAGGATGTCGATGGTCTCGTCCTGCTCCGGCCGCATCCAGTTCACGCCGACGAGGCGCTGCTGGCCGGCGTCGATGCGCGCCTGGGTCCGGGCCGCCGCCTCCTCGATGCGCATCTTGGGGATGCCGGCCTCGATCGCCTTGGCCATGCCGCCGAGCTCCTCGACCTCCCGGAGGTGAGCCCGGGCCCGCTCGGCGAGCTCGTGGGTGAGCCGCTCGACGTGGTAGCTGCCGCCCCACGGATCGACGACCTGACAGGTCGAGGTCTCCTCCTGGAGGAAGAGCTGGGTGTTGCGGGCGATGCGCGCGGCCGACTCGCTCGGAAGGGCCAGCGCCTCGTCGAGCGAGTTGGTGTGCAGCGACTGCGTGTGCCCCTGCGTCGCGGCCATCGCCTCCACGCAGGTCCGCATGACGTTCGTGTAGACGTCCTGGGCCGCCAGGCTCCAGCCGGAGGTCTGGCAGTGGGTGCGGAGCGAGAGCGACTTGTCCTTGCGGGGGTCGAAGCCGCGCATGATCTCGGCCCAGAGCAGGCGGGCCGCGCGGAGCTTGGCGACCTCCATGAAGAAGCTCATGCCGATGCCGAAGAAGAACGAGATCCGCGGCGCGAAGGCGTCCACGTCGAGGCCCGCGGCGATGCCCGCGCGCACGTACTCGAGGCCGTCGGCGAGGGTGTAGGCGAGCTCCAGGTCGGCCGTCGCGCCGGCCTCCTGCATGTGGTAGCCGCTGACGCTGATCGAGTTGAAGCGCGGCATGTGCGCCGACGTGTGCGCGAAGATGTCGGCGATGATCCGCATGCTGGGCCGCGGCGGATAGATGTAGGTGTTGCGGACCATGAACTCCTTGAGGATGTCGTTCTGGATGGTCCCCGTGAGCTGGTCCTGGCGGACGCCCTGCTCCTCCGCCGCCACCACGTAGAGGGCGAGGATCGGCAGCACCGCGCCGTTCATGGTCATCGACACGCTCATCCGGTCGAGCGGGATGCCGTCGAAGAGGATGCGCATGTCGCGGATCGAGTCGATCGCGACGCCGGCCATGCCGACGTCGCCGGTCACGCGCGGGTGATCCGAGTCGTAGCCGCGGTGGGTCGCGAGATCGAAGGCGACCGAGAGCCCGCGCTGCCCGGCCGCGAGGTTGGCGCGGTAGAACGCGTTGCTCTCCTCCGCGGTGGAGAAGCCCGCGTACTGGCGCACCGTCCAGGGGCGCACCGCGTACATGGTCGAGTACGGTCCGCGCACGAAGGGCGGGAAGCCGGGCTTGCCGCCGAGGTGCGAGAGCCCCTCGAGCGCGCCGGGGCCGTGCACCCGCGCGACGTCGATGCCCTCCGGGGTCGCCCACGCCTCGCCGGCGTCGGCGGGCTCCGGGGCATTCGTCACGCCCGTCCGGGGGTCGTCGAAGGCGATCTTCGAGAAGTCGGGCAGCTGTCTCACGCGTCCTCCTCGAGGCGGCGGACGAGCCGGTCGAGCGTCTCGGCCGCGTCCATCTTGCGGTGCAGGAAGGCGTCGGCGTCGAGCCCCTCGCGCGGCGCGCCGGCGGCCACCACCGCGCGCGCCCCGGCCTCCCGGAGCTTCGGCGCCAGCGCCTTCAGGGTCGGCTCGGTCTCCTCGTCGGAGGCGCAGACGCAGACGATCGGGGCGGCGGACGCGTGGGCTTCGAGGGCGGCGTCGGCGGACGCGGCCGGGTCGAGCACCTCGACGTCGAAGCCTCCGACCTCGAGCGCCTCGCGCGCGAAGTCCATGCGGGGCTTGATCGCGCGGGCCTCACCGACGCCGATCACCACCGCGCGCCGGCTCGGCGCCCGCTGGGCGCGGGCCCGGAGCGCCTCGAACGGGCCCGCCTCCACGACCGGCGCGAGCGGGCTCGGGGCCGGCTCGGCGCGCTCGCTCGGGGGCGTGGGGCCCGCGTAGCGGTTCACGCCGACCAGGCCGCGCCGCCGGGTCGCCACCGCCTCGCGGCGCGCCTCGGCGCTCTCGGCGACGCGCTCGGCCCAGGAGCCGTCCTTCAGCGCGCGCTCCGCGCCGCCGAGGTGCTCGAGCTCCTGGAAGATCGACCACGCCTCACGCGCCAGGCCATCGGTCAGCCGCTCGTAGGCGTAGCTGCCGCCGGCGGGGTCGACGACGTGGCCGAGGTGGCACTCGTGCCGGAGCAGGTGCTGGGTGGTGCGCGCGAGGTGCGCCGCCTGGGCGGAGGCGCCGCCGGTCGGGGCGTCGAAGGGCGCGACGTGCACCGACTGCGCGCCGCCGATCACCCCCGCGAACGCCATCGTCGTCCCGCGGAGGAGGTTGGTGTGCGGCTCGAGGACCGAGAGGCCGCGGTGCGAGCCGAACGCGTCGATCCAGGCCCCCTCCCCCTCGACGCCGAGCGCGCGGACCACCTTCGACCAGAGCAGCCGGGCGGCGCGCAGCTTCGCGATGCCGACCACGAAGTCGGCGTCGAGCGCGAACGCGAAGCGCATGCGGTCGGGGAGCGCGGCCAGCGCGGCGCCCCGCTCGGACAGCTGGCGGAGCTGCTCCAGCCCGGCCGCGCAGGCCCAGGCGAGCTCCAGCACCGCCGACGCGCCCGCCTCGTGCGCGCCCCGGCAGTCGACGAGCAGGCTCCGCGACGCGCCCTCGGCGAGCGAGAGCGCCGCGTCCCACGCGCCGTCGTCGTCCGGGGCGGCCAGCGGATCGAAGACCGGGACCGCCGGCGCGGCGGCCGCGCGCCCCTCGCCGATCCACGCGACGTCGATGCCTTCGACCAATGCCGCGGTGACCTCGCCCCGCACCCACAGCTGCTCGGCGCCCTCGCGGGCCGCGGCCTCGGCCTGCGAGCGGTCGGCGTCGATCACCTGACCGATCCGCCAGACCCCGAGGTCCCGGCCGCGGGCGAAGGGCGCTCGCCCTGGCGCGCTCCGCGGCGGCGGCGCCTCCTCGGCGGTGGAGAGCGCGGGCAGGGACACCCCGTCGAGCAGCCTCCGGTCGAGGCTGTCCGGGTCCCTGCCCGAGAGATCGGCGGTGACCTTCGCGCGCCAGGTCGCGAGGTCTACCGCCTCGAAGGGGATCTGGGTCTCGGGCACTCGGGTCTCCGTCGTCGGGGCGCTGCCCCATCATGGGTCACGAGCCCTCCCCGAGCCCGTGCTCGGCCGTCACGTAGGCGCGTCAGCCAGGGTCACGATCTCAGTCGCCGCCGCCCCCGCCGCCTCCGCGGCGTCGGCGCCCGCCCCGCCGCCGGCGGGCCCGGGGCTTGGGCTTCTCGTCCTCTTCGGCGTCTTCGTCGTCGGTCGAGTCCTCGTCCGAATCGTCGTCGTCCGAGTCCTCGTCGTCGTCCGAGTCCTCGTCTTCGTCCGAATCCTCGTCGTCTTCGTCGTCGTCCGAGTCCTCGTCGTCTTCGTCGTCGTCCGAGTCCTCGTCGTCTTCGTCGTCGTCCGAATCCTCGTCGTCTTCGTCGTCCGAATCCTCGTCGTCTTCGTCGTCGTCCGAATCCTCGTCTTCGTCGTCGTCCGAGTCCTCGTCGTCTTCGTCGTCGTCCGAGTCCTCGTCGTCTTCGTCGTCGTCCGAGTCCTCGTCGTCCGAGTCTTCGTCCTCGTCGTCGTCCGAGTCCTCGTCGTCCTGCTCGACGTCCTCGCCCTCGTCGGACGCGTCCGCCTCGGTCTCCTCGGCGTCGTCGCTCGAGTCCTCGTCTTCGGCGCCGTCCTCGCCGGACTCGTCCTCGTCGTCCGACTCCTCGTCGGACTTGGCCTCCGCCTCGTCCTTGCCGCGGCGACGGCGGCGGCGGCGACGGCGGCGACGACCGCGGCCCTCCTCTTCGCCGTCCTCGTCCTCCGAGTCGTCGGTGTCGTCGGCGCTCTTGGCGGGGGCCTCGTCCTCGGACGCCGCCTCCTCCTTGGCCGACTCCTCCCGGCGCCCGTCGTCGTCCCGATCCCGGCCGCGACGGCGCCCGCCCCCGCCGAGGTCCTCGGGCTCTCCGCGCAGCGCGTCCAGCAGGTCCATGTCCACGCCCGCCAGCAGCAGCGGCACGGGGCGCAGCCCGACGCCGCGCGTCTCGAGCGCCTCGGCGAGCCCGCCGCCGTCGTAGAGGACGCAGGGCGGAGCGCCGGCGACGCCGACCTCCTCGCGCGCCTTGGCGCTCACCCGGCCGGTGGTCACGACCCACGCCGCGCTGGCGTTGCCGTAGTGATGCAGCGCCCCGCGGACCTCGACGATCCGCTCGGCGTCGAGCTCGCGGCCGTCGCGGAGCACGAGGATCGCGAGGTGCACCTCCTCGTGGCCGCGGCGCAGCGTGCCGGCGAGGTGGAGCTCGTGGCCGGAGCTCCCCGGACGGCGGACCGCCCGGAGCGAGCCCACGCCTTCGGCGTTCAGCCAGGTCGCGAGCAGCTCCACGAAGCCGCCGGCCGGCAGCTCCTCGAGCTTGCGGAGGAAGGCGCGGTGCACGTCGCGGCGCTGCTTCTCCACCGCGGCGCGGGCGTCGCGCTCGAAGCGGCCGGCGTCGCGCGGCAGGTACCACTCGGTCAGCGCCAGCTCTCCGTCGACGTCGCGGAACCGCGCGCCCGCGTGGTCGCGCAGCCGGTCGGCCCGGATCGCGGCCGACAGCGTCGGGGCGAGCGCGCCCGGCGAGCCGGACAGGCGCCCCTTGCTGATCAGCAGCTCCGCCGCGCGCGCGTAGCTCACCGGCTCGCGGCGCTGGCCGGAGAGGGCCTGGTAGACGGCGTCGGCGAGATCGCGGCCGAGGAGATCGCCCTCCTCCGGCGTGCGGCTCATGTCGAGCTTCTCGCGGTCCTTGCGGCGCCCGCCGCGCTTCCGGTCGCGGTCGCGGTCCGAGCGGCGGCCGCCCCGATCGTCGCGATCTCGATCCCGATCGCGATCCCGGTCTCCGCCGCGATCCCCGCCGCGGTCGTTCCGATCCCGGCGGTCGTCCCCCTTGCCGCGACGCTTGCGCCGGCGCCGTCGGCGCCCACCGCGACCGTCCCCGTCGTCGTCGCCGCCGCCCCCGGAGCCGCCGCCTCCCCCGCCGGAGCCGCCGCCCCCGCCGCCCTTGTTGGGCTCGTCCACCTTGGCGAGGATCGGCTCGTCGTCGTCCTCCTCCTCGGGGAACACGTCGGCGCCGGGGAGCTTGCGACGGTCCACCGTGCGCTCCTCCTCACCGTCGGCCTTGGGCTCCGGGTCGGGCAGGCTCTCGATGTCGACGTCGAAGTCGCTGTCGGCGAGGGCCAGGGTCTTCTTGTCGAACTCGCGGAGGGCGAACACGCCAGGCTTCACCTTGACGATCGGCTCCTCGCCGCGGTCCTTCTTGATCATCGTCGCGAGGCGCGAGCTCATCGTCATGTCGGGCGCCTTGCCGACGTGCGAGAGCATGTTCTTCGCGATCGCGATCTCCGTGATCTTCTTGTAGTGGAGGGGCCGGCCCACCAGCCGGAGCACCTCGACGGCAGCTTCCGTGAACGTCATCTCTCTCCGAGAAAGGCGCGGCGCGCCGTGCGCGACCGCGGCAGAGCCGGGGCGGTAGCGCGTCGCGCCCGAGCCGCCCCGGAGAGCTTCGAGACCGACGGAGCGAGCGCCCCGCGGGCCGGACCGCGCCCCCTCAGCGGGGCATCGGACGAGGCGGGCCGGACGCTACCACCCGCCCCCACCCCACGCAATCCTCCTCTACTGCCCCGCGAACTGGAGGATGGGGTAGTCGACGAAGCCGCCGTTGCGGGAGATCACCCGCACCGGGACCTCCTCGCCGCGCCGGACCGCGAGCGCCGCGAGCGCCTGGGCGGGCATGAAGACGAGGTCGGCCGGCTCCTCGCCGCCGGCGTGCTTGCAGCGCACCGTCATGCGGTTCTGGATGCCGGCCGGGTAGCTGCGCCGGCGGCGGTCGTTCGGCTGCACCAGCTCGATCTCGTCGGCGAAGGCGACCGCGCATTCCTGGGTCGAGCCGACGAGGCCGGGCTCCTCGCGCAGGTTGGTCAGGTCGAAGCCGTTGGCGACCGAGGCCGGCTGGGCCCGCGGCGCGGCGTGAGCCAGCTCGGGGTTGTCCCCCTCGACCCGGACGAACTGGACCACCGGGTAGTCGAAGTAGCCGCCGTCCGCGGCCAGCACCCGGATGCGCACCCGCTTGCCGCGGCGCACCTCGTCCACGCTCGAGGCCGACTCGGGGCTGAAGACCAGATCGGCCCAGCCCTCCCCGGTCGGCGCGTGGCACTTGATGGCCATGCGGTGCGCGGCGTCGAAGTCGTAGCGGCTGGCCTCGCGGCCCTCGACCGCCTCGGGACGTCCGCTGAAGATGACGTCGCAGGCTTGCTCCGTATCGAGATGGACACCGGGCTGGACCCGGACGAGCCGGATGTCGAAGCCGGCGCCGGGATCCCCGCTCGCCCCGCCGGCCGGCTGCACGGCGGGCTGGGCGGGGTGGATGGAGCGACGCGCCGCCTGCTCCGGCTCGTCGGGCTGCCCGTGGGTCCGGGAGCTCTGGGTGTGACGGAACGGGTTGACGCAGCACCCCGTCAGCAGGGCGCTCCCGAGCAGAGCCAAGGCGATCGCGGGCCGCATCTCGCGCTCGGGCTACGGCCCGCGCCGCCGCCTGTCAACCAGCCGCGACCGTGGGCTCGTCCGACGCCTGCGGCGGCTCGGACGGGCGCTCGGCGAGGGCCTCGGCGCAGCCGACGGTGGCCCGGTCGAGGATCGCCTCGCAGAGATCGGCGTACTCGTAGCCGGCGCCGGCCGCGATCTTGGGGAGGAGCGAGGTCGGGGTGAGGCCCGGGAGGGTGTTCACCTCGAGCACGTACTCGTTCTCGCCCTCGGTCACGAGCATGTCGACGCGCGCGGCGCTGGTGACGCCCAGGCACGCGGCGGCGCGCTCGGCGATGTTGAGCACGCCCTTGTAGCGGGTCGGGGTGAGGCGGGCCGGGAAGTGATACTCGCTCTGGCCGGCCTGGTACTTCGAGCGGTAGTCGTAGAACTGCCCGCGCGGCACGATCTCGATGGCGCCCAGGGCGCGCCCGTCCAGGATGCCGACCTGGATCTCGCGGCCGCCCACGAAGCGCTCGACGAGCACCGAGCGGTCGAACTGGGCGGCGTCCACGATCCGCGCGCGCAGCTCGTCCATGCTCGAGGCCTTGCCGGCGCCCACGCTGGAGCCCGCCCGGCGCGGCTTCACGAACGCCGGGTAGCCGAACGAGCCGTGGGTCTCTTCGAGCCGCGCGAGGTCCGAGGCGTCCACCGTGTAGTACGGCGGGGTCGGGACGTTGTAGAGGCGGAACAGCTCCTTGCTCTTGAGCTTGTCCATCGCGAGCGCGCTCGCGAGCACCCCGCTGCCCGTGTAGGGGATGCCCATCAGCTCGAGCATGCCCTGGACGCAGCCGTCCTCACCGTAGGGACCGTGGAGCGCGATGAAGGCCACGTCGATCGGGCTCTGGCGGAGGACCCGGTCGAGATCGCGGTCGACGTAGATGCGCTGGACGTCGTAGCCGCGCTCGGTCAGCGCCTTGGCCACGCCCTCACCGGTCTTGAGCGAGATCTCTCGCTCCGAGCCCAGGCCTCCCAGCAGAACCCCGACGCGCGCGCCCTTGAAATTCTCTGCGTTCATCGCTCTACAGCTCCTCTCGCCCGAGGGGCGATGCGAAGGCCGGGCCAGCGGCGCGACCTTCTCTCTTTTCGGCAGGTTGGGAGTCCGGGCCCGGGTGAAGCGTGTCCGGTCGAACACGCTCGCGAATCCCTACGTGCTCGGTACTCCGCGCCGTCGAACGCCGTCAAGAAACCGGAGAAGCGCTCCGTCTAGCACAGTCCCGGGGTCGGGCCGCGGAAAAACCAGTCACTCCCCGGGCACGTCCTCGCTTGCGGACATGCCCGGCCGCTCGGTCGGCTCGGGGGACGCCGCTCGAGGCTCCCCGGTCCCGAGCACGTGGAGCACGACCCGGCCCCGGCCGTTGTGGTGGAGCTCCAGGGTCAGGGCCTCCCGCTCTTCCGCGCACCGCGCGACCGTCGCGTAGGTGTCCGGCCCCGAGTCGCTCACCACCAGCGCGCCGTCGTTCGAGCGCAGGTAGAGGTCGAGGTCCTCCGCCTCCGCGTCGCCGGCCGCGGCCACCGCGACGCACTCGCCGCCCTCGATCACCAGCGCGCGCCGGAACGGCGGCCCGTCGCGGAGCTCGGTGTTGAGCACGAAGCGCGGCGCGTACCCCCGCAGCCGGTAGGGCGCGGTGGCCTCCTCGACCCGCAGCGCCTGGATGGAGCGCACGCCCTCGGGGGCCCGGAGCAGCGCGAGCGCGTAGGCGCCGTCCCGCCCGTAGCCCTTCACCGCGACGCGCATCACCGCCGGCTGGTCGCGGCAGGCGCGGACCCGCGCGGTCGACTGCACGGCGGTGTCCCGGTCGACCTCCCGCCCGCCGTCGTCGGCCAGGTAGAGATCGAGGTCCATGCCCTCGTGCGACGCCGCGCCGGCGATCAGCGCGCACCCGGGGCCGATGACGACGTCGTGGGTGCGCACCTCCCCGGGCACGATCGCGGCGTCGCGGCTCACGAAGAGCGGCGGCGCGAAGCCCCGGTTCTGGAGCGGCGCCGCCATCACCCCCAGGGCCAGCGCCGGATCGTCGCCCCGCTGCTCGAGGGCCTCGGGCGCCTCCTCCGGCGCCACGTCGGGCTCCGCCGCCGGGCCCGAGGCCACCATCACCCCGACCGCGCCCGCCCCCTCGAAGGCGCGCAGCTCCACGGTGTGCCGGCCGGCCTCGGTCGGGCAGTGCTCGATCGACGGCTCGGCGTCCTGGGCGAGGTCGCGGGCGACTTCCACCCCGGCGGCGTCGAAGAGGAAGAGATCGATGTCGCGCAGCCCCTCGCCGCTCCGGCCGGTGGCCACGTAGCAGCGGCCCGGCTCCAGGGTCACCGCCAGCCGCACCACCGAGCCCTCGGTCACCCGCTCGAGCAGGGGCGTGCCGACCGGGGTGAACCCGCGGGCTCGGAGCGCGCTCCGGCTGCGGGCCAGGTGCTCCTCCACGTCCCGGAACGGCACCCGCGGGGCGAGCACCCCCTCGAAGAGCCCATCGAAGCCGTCGCCCACCCCGGGCTCGCTCCGGAAGTGCGCGACCATCACCGCGCCGGCGCCCTCGCGCGCCCGGACGACCAGGTGGTGCGGGCGCACCTGCGCGGGCCCCTCGCCCTGCGGGCAGACGTGCACGAGCCCGCCCTCCCCGTCGATCGACTCGGTGGCCGCCACGTCGCCCTGCCCGTCGTGCAGGGTCAGGGTCAGGTCGCGGATCGAGCCGCCGCCGAGCGCGAGGAAGGTGCTGCACTTGCCGACCCCGAGGTCGAGCGGGAACGACACCCCGCGATCCTCGAGCACGAACGCCCGGGTCAGGCCGATCTCCTCGCCGTAGCCCCGGCGGTGCATGCGCTGCCGCAGCCGCGCGTGTCGCCGGTTCAGGGCGTCGAGCGGGCCCGCCTCGTCCGGCAGCAGGCTGAGCGGACGCTCGGGCGAGGCCTCGGGCGTGCCGCAGGCGGCGAGCGCCACCGCGACCGCCAGGACCGCCGGCCTCATCGCGCCTCGCGAGGCGGCTCGGCTGGCGCGTCGCGGAAGAGATCGTCGATGCGCACCTCGAGCCCGGTGGGGCCGCGGAAGGTCCGCACCTCGAACAGGCCGCTCCCCGCCGCCGCGCGCACGGCCACGAAGTAGGTGCCGGACTGGGCCGGGCAGAACCGCAGCGCGGCCATCGGGCCGTCCATCGCGTCCTGCACGACCTCGCCGCCGTCGCTGTCGAAGACCCGCAGGTTCAGCTCGCGCAGGGCCGAGGACGCCGCGCCGAGCACCAGATAGCAGGTGCCGGCGCGCATCGGCTGCTCGCGCACGTCGGCCGCCTGATCCACCAGGAACCCGCGCCACGGCTCCCCGAGCACGCTGAAGCCGCGGGTGCGCACGACGCCCGAGGCGCTCTCCATCGCGCGCTGCACCCTGGGCGAGCGGAAGTCCGCCGCGCGGGGCGCCTCGTCCACGGTCTCGGGCTCGATCGCGGGATCGGGCGACGCGACCACCCCGGCGTCGCAGGCGGTGAGCGCGATCAGCGAGAGGAGGGCCGAGGTCCGCACGCCGGAGGATCTAGCAGAGTCCCGGCGCGCCACCTATTCGGGGAGCGGCGGGAGGTTGAGGGGCACGCCGCCGCCCTGCCCGCCCCCGCTCTGGCGCTCGCGGATCTCCTGGATCGCGGCGTCGATGGCGCTGCGCACGGAGCTGGTGCGCTCCACCGCCCGTCGCTCGCGCAGGGCAGGGATCACGAGCGCGTCCCCGACTCGCCCGAGCGACTGGACGGCGCGGGCCCGGATCTGGGTGTCGTCGAAGCGGAGGAGGCGGACCAGCGCGTCGACCTTCTCGGGCCCCTCGAGGGCGCTGAGCGCGTTGATCGCCTCGAGGCGCTCGTCCATGTCGCGGTCGCCGTCGCGCGCGAAGGCCTCCAGCGCCTGCACCGCGGCCGGATCGCGCAGGCGGCCGAGGCTACGGATCGCGTCGAGCCGGACGTCCTTCTCGGGATCGCGGAGCAAGGTCACGAGCGGCTGGGTGGCCCGGCGGTCCCGGATCACGCCGAGCGCGAGCGCGGCCCACTGGCGCGCCGCCGCCTCCTGGTCGCGGAGCAGCTCCAGCAGCGCGGGGACCGCGGCCGGATCGGGCAGGCGCCAGATCGCGGCCGCCGCCACCACCCGCACGTCGACCACCGGGTCGCGCAGGGCCCGCACGAGATCGGGCACCGCGTCGCGCGCCGCCAGCCGGCCGAGGGCGCGACCGGAGGAGGCCCTCACCCGCCAGTCCCGGTCCTCCCGGATGCGGGTCCGGAGCAGCGGCACCACGACCTCGCGGTGGTCATACCCGCGCCGGCCGAGGAGATCGGCGGCGCGGGCGCGCTCCTCGGGGCTGCCCTCGTTCAGCTGGGCGGTGGCCGCGCGCAGCTCCGCCTCTCCCAGATCCTGCGCGGCGCAGGGGCCTGGCGAGAGCAGCAGGGCGGCGGCCGCGGACAGCATCGCCGCTCGCAAGACGGTGCGAGTCACGGTCAGATCCCCCGGGGCCCGAGCCCAAGACCGGCTGGTGGGCCTCGTTCAATGTACCACAGACGGAACGGCGCCCCGGTTCATTCAGCCTCGAGCGCGCCCGCCTTCTGCACCGCGTCGCGCAGCGCCTCGAACTCCATGAAGTGCGCCACGAGCCGCCCCGAGCGCTCGGCGATCTCGTCGAGCAGGCGCTGCACCTCCTCGTCGAGCCGCCGCGTCTTGTCCCGCAGCTTGTCGAGGTCCAGGTCGCCCTCCGCGTTGAGCGTGCCGAGGCGCCCCTTCAGCTGCGCGACCTGGAAGGTCAGATCGTCGCGCTCGCGCTCGCGGTGGGCGATGTCCCGGCTGAGGGTGCTGACCGCGTCCTGGGCCTCGACCCAGACGCTCGCCAGCTTGCCGGCGTCCCGGAGGCGCGCGACCGAGGCCGGCTCGAGGTGCTCGCCCGGTGACGGCGCGGCCGGCAGCCAGGCCCAGGCCTCCCGCAGCGGCGCCTCCAGCTCCCCGAGGCGGGCCAGCGCCTCCTCGCGCCTCCGACCGAGCTCCTCGAGCGCCCGCAGCGCCCGCGACTCGTCCCGGCCGAGGACGTCGATGGCGTTGCCGACCCGGAGGCGGGCGTGCCGGATCTCCTCCTCCTGCTTCATCACCGCCGAGGCGCTCCGGTCCAGCTCGCCTCGGCGGCGAGACAGCTCCCCGACCGAGCGATCGAGGGCGTCGAGGGTCTCGGTCAGCCAGGCGGGCGGGCGGTCGGCGTGGGCCCGCACCGTCAGCTCGCGGAAGTGGGCGAGCCGCTCCACCCACGCGCCCATCGAGCTGCTCACCGTGTCCCGCTCGAAGCGCGGCAGCTCGGTCGCGAGCGCGTCCGCGAAGCTCGCGTCGTTCATCGTCGGGAACAGGCTGGGCCGCGGGAGCAGCTCCGCGACCTTCCGCAGCTCCTCGTAGAGGTGGTAGGCGTCCGCGTGCCGGCGCGACGGCTCCTTGTCGAGCAGCTGCATGACCACCTCGTCCAGCTCGCGGGGGATGCCCTGCGCGTGCTCCGACGGCGGCGGCGGCGTGTCGCGCATGTGCTTCAGGATCAGGTCGGGCGTCGGTCCGTCGAACGGCGGCTCCCCGGTGAGCATCTCGTAGAGCACGCAGCCGGTCGCGTAGAGATCGGCCTTGCCGGTGAGCGGCGCGCCGCGGGCCTGCTCGGGCGCCATGTACTCGGGCGTGCCGAAGACCGCGCCAGTCGCCGTCAGCCGGATCTCGCCCTTCATCTTGGCGAGGCCGAAGTCGAGCAGCTTCACGAAGTCGCCCCCGCCGTGCGGGCGGCGCAGGAGGAAGACGTTCTCGGGCTTGATGTCCCGGTGGATCACGTCGAGCTCGTGGGCGCGCGAGAGCGCCGAGGCCATCTGCCGCGCGATGTCCACCGCGCGCGACACCGGGAGCGCGCCCCGGTCGATCGCCTCGGCGAGCGACTCGCCCTCGAGGAACTCCATCACCAGGTACACGAGCCCGTCGGGCGTCTCGCCGTAGTCGGTGATGTCGATGATGTGCTCGTGGTCGATCTTGTTGGCCGCCTTCGCCTCGCGGAGGAAGCGGCGACGGTTGGTCGGATCGCCGGCGAGGTCGGGCGAGAGGAACTTGATGGCGACGTCCCGGCCGACCACGTCGTGCCGCGCCCGGTAGACGGTGCCCATGCCCCCGGCGCCGACCTTCTCGGTGATGACGTAGCGGCCCCCGATGGTGCGGCCGAGGAGCGCGTCCGGCAGCTGCTCGAGCGTGCCGCCGTCGAGCGGGCACACGCTCGGCTCGCCGCGCCACTTCGCTCCGCAGATGGTGCATCGCCACACGGGTCGGGACCTCGCGCCGAGCGTACCGCGAAACGGAGCCCGCGTTGACCGTGCCGAGGCCCGGTGCTAGCTCGCGCGCGCATGTCGTCCGACTCCGAGGCCGCCCCGATCCCGTGGTATCGCTGGCCCACCGCGCAGGTCCGGCGGCTCTACGACTGGACGATCGAGTGGTCCAAGAGCCGCTTCGCGGTCCCCGCCCTCTTCGTCCTCGCCTTCGTCGAGGCGAGCTTCTTCCCCATCCCGCCCGACGTGCTGCTCATGGCGATGTGCCTGAGCAAGCCCAAGCGCTCGTTCCTCTACGGCGCGGTCTGCAGCGTGGGCTCGGTCACCGGCGCGCTGCTCGGCTTCTGGATCGGCATGTCGCTCTGGTCGGCGCTCGGGACCTCGGCCGCCTGCCCCGACTTCGAGGGCGGCGCGCTGGTCTTCGACTACATGCCCGGCTTCACCTGCGAGCGCTTCGGCAAGGTGCAGGAGCTCTACCAGGACAACGCCTGGATGGCGCTCTTCACCGCGGCGTTCACGCCCATCCCGTTCAAGGTGTTCACCGTGGCCGCCGGCGTGTTCGGGGTCGCGCTCAGCACCCTCATCGCCGCCAGCGCGGTCGGCCGCTCGGCGCGGTTCTTCCTGGTCAGCGCGCTCATCTACTTCTTCGGTCCCCAGGTGCGCGTCTTCATCGAGAAGCGCTTCGAGCAGCTGACCCTGGTGTTCACCGTGATCCTGGTCGGCGGCTTCGTCCTGCTGAAGTATCTGCATTGAGCCCGACCGCGGGCGATTCTTGACAATGCCGATGCGCCTTCCCAGAGTCCGGGGAAGGTGAAGCTCTCGAACAAGGGGCGCTACGGTGTGAAGGCGATCTTCGACATCGCCTTTCACAACGACGGCAAGGCGACGCAGATCAAGGAGATCGCGGAGCGGCAGGCGATCCCGCCCCGCTTCCTCGAGCAGATCTTCCAGGATCTCAAGCGCGCCGGGCTCGTCCGCTCCAAGCGCGGCCCGCGCGGCGGCTACCAGCTCGCGGTGCCCGCCGCCGACATCCGCCTCGGCGACATCATCCGGGCGCTCGAGGGGCCCCTGACCCTCAACGCGCCCAAGAAGGGCGACGACGACGAGGGGGACGCCACCAGCCGCGCGGTCACCGAGGAGGCGTTCGAGGACCTCGCCGAGCAGATCGAGGCCTGCTTCGACTCCCGCACCATCGAAGACCTCTGCGAGCGCGGTGAGGCGCTCGGCTACCGCCGCGACACCCCCGGCAAGTACGTCTACGTGATCTGAGCCGCGAGCTCGGAGGGAGATCCCCGTGACGGCCCCCGTCGTCGACAGCGTGCTCGACCTGATCGGACGCACTCCCCTGGTGCAGCTGCGCCGGGTCGCGCCCGCCGGCGGCGCCAGGGTGTGGGCGAAGGCCGAGCACCTCGAGCCCGGCGGCTCGGTGAAGGATCGCATCTGCCTGGCGATGATCGAGGCCGCCGAGCGCGACGGCCGCCTCGCGCCGGGCGCCACCGTGGTCGAGCCCACGAGCGGCAACACCGGCGTCGGCCTCGCCCTGGTCTGCGCGCGCAAGGGCTACCACCTCGTGCTCACGATGCCGGCGAGCATGTCCCTCGAGCGGCGCCAGCTCCTCGAGGCCTACGGCGCCGAGATCGTGCTGACCGAGCCCAGCCGGGTCATGGAGGGCGCCATCGAGGCGGCCGAGCGCATCGCCGAGGAGCGCGGCGCCTTCATGCCGCAGCAGTTCGACAACCCCGAGAACCCCGCGGTGCACGCCCGGACCACCGCGGTCGAGATCCGCGAGGCGCTCGGCGCCGCCCCGGCCGCGTTCGTCTCGGCGGTGGGCACCGGCGGCACCCTCAGCGGCGTCGGCCGGGTGCTGAGGCCGGAGGGCACGCGCGTCGTCGCGGTGGAGCCGGACGCGAGCGCGGTGCTCAGCGGCGAGCCGCCCGGCCCCTCGAAGATCCAGGGCATCGGCGCCGGCTTCGTGCCCGGCAACTACGACCCCGCGGTGGTGGACGAGATCGTGCGCGTGACCGACCGCGAGGCGTGGGAGATGAAGCGCCGGCTCGCGCGCGAGGAGGGGCTCCTGGTGGGCATCAGCGCCGGCGCCAACGTGGTCGCCGCGGTCCGGGTGGCCGAGCGGCTCGAGGGCGACGTCGTGACCGTGCTCTGCGACACCGGCGAGCGGTACTTCAGCCTGGACGAGTACTTCGAATGAGCGACGCGCGCGTGCTCCTGGTCGGCGCCGGTGGCCTCGGCTCGCCGGCCGCCCTGGTGCTCGCCCGGAGCGGCGTGCGCCGCCTGACCGTGCTCGACGACGACGTGGTCGACGTCACGAACCTGCACCGCCAGGTGCTCTACGAGGACGCCGACGTCGGCCACCCCAAGGCGGAGCGCGCGGCCGCCCGCCTGGAGGCCGAGGGCGCGGTGCCCGAGGTCGTGCGAGGGCGCCTGCTCCCCGACACCGCCGAGGCGCTCTTCCGCGCGCACGACCTGGTGGTCGAGGGCGCCGACAACTTCGCCACCAAGTTCCTCGCCGCCGACGCGAGCGCGCTCACCGGCGTGCCGGTCGTGCAGGCGGGCGCGGTCCGCTGGAGCGGCTGGGCGCTCGCCACCCGACCCGGCGAGAGCGCGTGCCTGCGCTGCGTGTTCGAGGACATCCCCCGCGACCGGGTCGAGACCTGCGCCGAGGCGGGCGTGGTCGGGCCGGTCGTCGGCGTGCTCGGCGCGATCGAGGCCACCCTCGCCCTCCGGCTGCTCGGCGGCGACGCGAGCGCGGCGGGGGAGCTGTGGAGCTATCGCGGGCTCGAAGGGAGCCTGCGCGCGAGCCGCGTCCGACGGAGGCCGGGTTGTCCGGCCTGCGAGGGCGCCATCGAGGCGTTGACCTGGGAGCGCTATGCTCCGCCGGACTGCGCCGTCTGAGAGAAGACTGGAGACGTCATGGCCATCACCGTTCGCATCCCCACCCCCCTCCGAAACCTCACCGGCGGGTCCGACGAGGTCAGCATCGACGGCGGCACCGTCGCCGAGGTGATCGACAACCTCGAGGCGGCCCACCCGGGCTTCAAGGAGCGCCTGCTCGACGACAAGGGCGTGCGCCGGCACGTGAACATCTTCGCCAACGACGAGGACATCCGCTTCCTCGACAACCTCGAGACGACGCTGAAGGACGGCGACTCGGTGCAGATCGTGCCCGCCATCGCCGGCGGCTGATGCTCTCGCCCGAGGACAGGCGCCGCCACGCGCGCCAGCTGCTGCTCCCCGAGATCGGCGAGGCCGGCCAGCGCGCCCTGCTCGACGCGCGCGTGTCCGCCGGCTCCGACGTCGCCGCGCTCTACCTCGAGCGCGCGGGGCTGCAGGTGGCGCGCGGCGCAGAAACGCCCGCGGCGACCGCGACGCCCGAGCTGGCCGAGGCGGCGCGCTTCCTCGCCGGCGCGTTCGAGGCGGTGGAGACGATCAAGCGCGTCGTCGGCGTCGGCCAGCCCGGTCGGCTCGACGTCTCGCTCCGGGGGCCGGGCGAGCGATGAGGCACGGCGCGATCACGTCGATCGTCGACGCGGTGGGCCAGACGCCGCTCGTCCGTCTCCGCAACCTGGAGCGCGACTGCGAAGGGGACGTCGAGCTCTGGCTGAAGCTCGAGTACGCCAACCCCGGCGGCTCGGTGAAGGACCGGCCCGCGCTGCAGATGATCCGCGACGCCCTGGCCGACGGTCGCTTCTCGAAGGACCGCACGCTCATCGACGCGACGAGCGGCAACACCGGCGTCGCCTACTCGCTCTACGGCGCCGCGCTCGGCCTCCGGGTCGCGCTCGTGATGCCGTCGAACGTCTCCCAGGCCCGGAAAGAGATCACCCAGGCCTACGGGACCGAGCTGATCTACAGCGACCCGATGGAGGGCTCGGACGGCGCGATCCGCCTGGTGCGGGAGATCGTGGGCGAGGAGCCCGACCGCTGGTTCTACCCGGACCAGTACAGCAATCCGTCCAACCCGAAGGCGCACTACCTCGGCACCGGCAGCGAGATCGTGGCCCAGGTCGGCGACCGGCTCACCCACTTCGTCACCGGGCTCGGCACGACCGGCACCATGATGGGGACGACCCGGCGCCTGAAGGAGCACCGCGCCTCGATCCGCTGCGTCGCGCTCGAGCCGGACGACGCGTTCCACGGGCTCGAGGGGCTCAAGCACCTGCCGAGCTCGATCGTGCCGAACATCTACGACGCCAGCGTGCCGGACGAGATCATGCCGGTCGCGACCGACGCCGGCTGGGACATGGCCGACCGGGTGGCCCGCGAGGAGGGCCTGCACATCGGCCACTCGGCCGGCGCCAACGTCTGGGGCGCGCTCGAGGTCGCCAAGACGCTGAAGGAGGGCTGCGTGGTCACCATCGCCTGCGACCGGGGCGACCGGTACTTCGCGCCGATGAAGTGGGAGAAGAAGTATGTCTGGTGAGCTGCCTCCGTGGACGCGCGGCGGGCTGTCCATCCCGCGGGCCCTGCTCGAGGCGATCGAGACCCACGCCGTGGAGGAGTACCCGAGCGAGGCCTGCGGCTTCGTGATCGGGCCGGCCGACGACGCGGCGAAGCTCGACGAGGCGGTGCGCGAGGTGAACGAGGCGGACAAGTACCACCGCCTCGACCCCGAGCGCTTCCCGCGGACGAGCCGCACCTACTTCAAGATCAACGAGCTGCGCGCGGCCCGCGCCTTCGAGGCGGGGGAGAAGAGCGGCCGCCCGATCAAGGTCATCTACCACTCGCACTGCGACGCCGGCGCCTACTTCAGCGAGGAGGACGCGGCGACCTTCTCGAACGAGGGCCAGCTGATGTGGCCGTGCGCGTTCCTGGTGGTCAGCGTGGTCGAGGGCGAGGTGCGAGACCGCAAGCTCTGGGTCCACGCGCCCGGCACCGACGACTTCACCGAGTCCCCCCTGACGATCTCATGAGCGATCCCCGAAACCCCTACCCCACGGTCGACGTGCTGATCGAGACCGAGGGCGGCCTGGTCTTCATCGAGCGCGCCAACGCGCCCGCCGGCTGGGCGCTCCCCGGCGGCTTCATCGACTACGGCGAGCGGCCCGAGGACGCCGCGGTCCGGGAGGCCAAGGAGGAGACGGGGCTCGACGTCGAGCTGCTCTCGCTGCTCGGCGTCTACGGCGCGCCCGATCGCGATCCCAGGCAGCACAACGTCTCGATCGTCTACGTCGGCCGCGCGACCGGCCGCCCCTCCGGCGGCGACGACGCGGCGAAGGCCGAGATCTTCGCGCCCGACGCCCCGCCCTCCCCGCTCTGCTTCGACCACGCCCGCATCCTCGAGGACTACCGCCGCTTCCGGGAGACCGGCGCCATCCCCCCGCCGCGGCGGGGAGACGGGTGAGAGCGGACCTCGAGGCGCGCGCCGCCGTGCTCGTGGCGGCCGCGCGCGACGCGATCGCGGCGGCGGTGGAGCCCCGCGCCCCGCGGATCGCGGCCGCCGAGCGCGACCCCGTGCTCCGCGCCGACGCGGCCACCTTCGTGACCCTGCGCCAGCCCGACGCGACCCTGCGCGGCTGCATCGGGGAGCTCGAGGCGCGCCGCGCCCTCATCGACTCGGTGCGCGGCAACGCCGTCGCCGCCGCCACCCGCGATCCTCGCTTCCCGCCGGTCACCGCCGACGAGGTCGCGCAGCTCCAGATCGGCATCAGCGTGCTCACCCCGCCCGCGCCGATCCGCCCCGAGCAGATCGAGGTCGGCCGCCACGGCCTGCTGGTCGAGCGCGCACCGCACCGCGGCGTGCTCCTCCCCGAGGTCGCGGTGGATCAGGGATGGGACGCGGAGACGTTCCTCTCGATGACCTGCCGCAAGGCCGGCCTCGAGCTGGAGGCCTGGGGAGACCCCGAGACCCGCGTCCTCGCCTTCGAGACGATCAAGCTGCCTTGATCTCGGCGCGGAAACGCGAGCAGCGGAGTCAGCCGATCACTCGACTGCTCCGCAGCTCGGAGCCACCATGCTCATCGAAGAGGGGGCTCATCGCTGCCGCCACGAGGGCGGCAGAGGGCTACTCGTCGGCGCCGCCGGCGGTCGCCGCGACGGGCGGCTCCTCGGGAGCCACGGGCGCCTGGATGGGCAGCTCGTTGATGCCCTTGATGTCGCCGGAGAGCTTCTGGCTCTGGCGGAGGCGCGCCTTCTTCCCGCGGAGCTTGCGGAGGTAGTAGAGCTTCGCGCGGCGGACGTGACCGCGGCTCACCACGTCGAGCTTGTCGATCTTCGGCGAGTGCACCGGGAAGATGCGCTCGACGCCGACCCCGTAGCTGACCTTGCGCACGGTGAACGTCTCGCGGTTCGCGCCGCCCTTGCGGCGGATCACGACGCCCTTGAAGACCTGGATGCGCTCCTTCTCGCCTTCCTTGATGCGATAGTGCACCTCGACCTGGTCGCCGGGGCGGAAGGCGGGGAGCTGGCGCTGCTGGGCGGCCTCGATGGCCTGAATCTCGGGGACGACGCCTGACATGGCTGCAAAACCTCGTATCTCGGGCTCGGGGCCCTACCGTTGCTCGCGCGTGGGGCGAATGCCACCCGACGCGGGGTCGCAGCGTTTAACACGACGTCCGGGCAGGGTCAATCGGACCCGCCCGGATTCGCGCCCCGCTCGCCGAACAGGCGGTCGAGCGTGATGGCCACCGCGGCCCGCACCGAGAGGTGATTGTAGGCGCCAGCCCCGCGGATCGGGGCGATCACGCCGGTCGCCGCCTCCACCAGGGACGGCGCGAGCCCGTGCCCGGTGCCGAACAGCACCAGCGAGGGACACCCGCGCATGCGCGCGCCGGCGATCGCCGCGTCGGTCAGCCCCTCGGTCGCCCGAGCGCTCGTGATCCAGATCTCCGGCGCCTCGCCCTCGCGGGAGGCGATCTCCCGGGCGGCGTCCTCCACCGAGTCGACCACCTCGCAGAGCGCCAGCGCGGCGCTGCGCTCGGGCACCCGGGCCGCTCCGGCCCCGTCGCGCCAGTGACCGAGGATGCGCTCGACGAGGGTGCGCTGGGCCTCGATCGGCGTGACCACGAAGTAGCCGGACAGATCGTAGGTCCGCGCGCTCCGGGCGATGTCGTGCACGTCGAGGTTGGTCACCGCGGTGGTGATCACGTCGCCCGCCCGATCGAGCACCGGGTGGTGCACCAGCGCGAGATAGACGCTCACGACTCGCGCTCGTCCCGCCAGGCGCGCTCTTCGTCGCTCAGCTCGCGGCCCTCGAGCAGATCGGGCCGGCGCTGCAGAGTGCGCTCGAAGGCCTGACGGCGACGCCAGGCGGCGATCTTCGCGTGGTTGCCGCTGAGGAGGATCTTCGGCACGCCCTCGCCTCGGAACTCGGCCGGGCGGGTGTACTGCGGGTACTCGAGCAGCCCGCGGGCGTGGGACTCGTCTTCGATGGACTCCGGGTTGCCGAGCACCCCGGGAGCGAGCCGCGCCGTCGCCTCGATCACCGCCAGCGCCGCGATCTCCCCGCCCATCAGCACGAAGTCGCCGAGGCTCAGCTCCTGGTCGACCCGGCGCCGCGCCCGCTCGTCGACGCCCTCGTAGCGGCCGCACACGAGGGTGAGCGCGCCGCGCCCGGCGAGCTCGCGAGCGTGCGACTGCCGGAAGGGCTCGCCCTGGGGCGTCAGGAGCACGCGCCAGGGGCGCTCTCCGCCGCGCTCGAGCTCCCGGGCCTCCGCCCGCTCCATCGCCTCCACCACCGGGCCCGGCATCATCACCATGCCGCTACCGCCCCCGTAGGGAGTATCGTCGATGGAACGGTGGCGGTCGGTCGCGAACTCGCGGGGGCTCACCGTCTCGACGGTGACACGACCGCTCTCCTGCGCCTTGCCGAGGAGCGCCTGGCCGCAGAAGTCCCGCACCAGCTCCTCGAAGACGGTGACGACGTAGTACCTCACCGCTTCCTCCGGAGCTCGAAGTCCTCGTGGTGCCGGACCGTGAGCACGCCCTCGTCGAGATCGACGTCGATCACGTAGGGCTCGAGGATCGGGATCTCGCGCACGCCGTCCTCGCCTTCGACCAGCAGGCAGTCGACGCTGGGATAGCGGATCACCTCGGCGACCACGCCGAGCGCGGCGCCGTCCTCGGCCCGCACGCGCAGGCCCTCGAGGTCGATGTGGTAGAGCTCGTCCTCGTCGGGCGGCGGCAGATCGTCGCGCGGGACACACACCTCGAGGCCGCGGAGCGCCTCGGCGGCCTCGCGACCCACGACGCCCTCGAACACGTAGAGCACCAGCTCCCCGTGCGGACGCGAGCGCTCGACGCGCATCTCGCGCAGCAGCCCGTCGGGCCCCCGCAGCCACACCTTCTCGCGATCGAGGAGGAGCGGGGAGTCCGGGTTGAAGCGGTGCACGCGCACCTCTCCCCGGACCCCGTGGGGGCGGGTCACCGCGCCGAGCGCGACCATGGCCGGCTCGGCCATGGGGCTACTCGAGGATGTCGAGCACGGCCCGGCGGCGCTGGCGCGCGGACGTCGCCGCGAGCAGGGTGCGCATGGCCCGGGCGGTGCGGCCATCCTTGCCGATGACCTTGCCGAGATCGTTCTGCGCGACGCTGAGCTCCACGATCAGCGCGCGATCGCCCTCGACCGCATCGACCTGCACCTCGTCGGGCTCGTCGACGAGGGCGCGGGCGATGTAGTCGATCAGCTCGGTGAGCTGGTCCACGTCGTCGCCGCTCAGGCGCCCGCCTCGGCCGACTCTTCGGCCTTGGGCTCCGCGGCGGGAGCGACGGCGGCCTCGGGGGCGGCCGCGCCGAGACGGCGGCAGGTGTTGATCAGGTTGCGGACCCGATCGCTGGGCTGCGCGCCCACGCCGATCCAGTGGTCCACGCGCTCGAGGTCGAGGCGGATGTCCTCGTCCGGGCGCGACGGATCGTAGGTCCCGACCTGCTCGAGGAACCGCCCATCGCGGGGGCTCTCGGAGTCGGTGACGACGATGTGGTAGTAGGGACGCTTCTTGGCGCCATGACGCGCCAGTCGAATCTTGACCATCTCGAAAAGCCTTTTTGCTCTCAGCCCGCGCGCCTCCCGGCTGCGGGACGGCGGAAGCTAGCGGCAGAGGTGGGGGGCGTCAAGCGAACACGTGGCGCGGGCGAAACGGGCGCGTCGGCGATGGTGCGAGCGCGCGCGGATTGCTAGATCGGGGGCCGTGAAGCGCCCGAAGCGACGACTCGGTTTCGCCCCGCTCGGCGTGGCGGCCCTGGTGCTGCTCACCGGCTCGGGCGGGTCCTGCTCGGAGGAGCAGCGCGAGCCCACCACGCCGGCCCCTCCCCCGCTCGCCGAGGCGGAGCTCCCGCCGGCCGACGTGCGTCTGCTCGTGATCACCGATCTCGACGGCTACCTCGAGCCCTGCGGCTGCACCAGCCGGCCGCTCGGGGGGATCGATCGCATGAGCGCGCGGGTCCGCAGCCTCTCCGGCGAGGGCCCGCCGAGCGCGCTGGTCGCCGCCGGGAACCTCTACTTCCACGGCGCCCCGCACGGAGCCGACGCCGAGCGAGCCGCCGTTCAGGAGCGGATGCGGGCCGAGACCCTCAACACGATCCTGGAGCGGGTGGACCTGACCGCGGCCGCGCCGGGCCCGCTCGACTTCGGCTACGGGACCGACACGTTCCGCGCGCTCGCGGGCGAGGCGGGCTTCCCGTTGCTCGCGGCCGGCGTGACCCTGGCGACGCCGGCGGCGGAAGGTGAGGAGGACGCGGCGCCGAGCCCGGTGCTCACCGCGACCACGCTGCGCCGGATCGGATCGCGCCAGGTCGGCTTCGTCGGGCTGAGTCAGCTCGAGTCGGCCGACGGGAGCCTGCCCGACGCGGTCCAGATCGACGCGGCGCTCCGGGAGGCGGGGCGCGCGGCGGTGGCCGAGCTCCGGGAGCGGGGCGCCGAGCTCGTGGTCGCGCTCGTGACCGCCGATCGACGCGGGGCGCGCCAGGTCGCCACCGGGGTGGACGGGGTCGACGTGGTGGTGCACGGCGGGGTCGACGAGGCGAGCGTCTCGCCGCCCAGCACGCCCGGCGGGGCCATCCTGGTGAACGCGGGCCGGCAGGGGCAGGGGCTGGTGGTGCTCGATCTGCGGCTCGGCGAGGGCGACGGCTGGACCGACGCGAGCGTGTGGACCCGCCGGGAGCGGCGCGATCACCTGCAGGGGCGGATCGAGTCGCTCGAGGCGCGCATCGCCGAGTGGGAGGGCGACGACGACGTCGCCGAGGCCGACGTGGCGAGGCAGCGGCGGCGCCTCGAGGAGATGCGGGCCGAGCTGCGGAGCCTGAGCGCGGCGCCGACCGCCGAGGGCAAGGTCTTCACCGCGCGCTACGAGGAGCTGCCGCCCGAGGCCGCGCGCGACCCCGCCATCACCCGGATCATGGGTGAGCACGACCGGCGGGTGAACGATCGGAACCGCGAGCTGTTCGCCGACTGGACCCCGGAGCCCGCGCCCGAGGGCGAGCCGCACTACCTCGGCTCGCAGGCCTGCGCGTCCTGTCATGGCGCCGCGGTGCGCTGGTGGCGCGGCCACGCGCACGGCCGGGCGTACGCCACCCTCGAGGACCGCCACAAGAACTTCAACCTCAGCTGCGTCGGCTGCCACGTCACCGGCTACCTCCGCCCGGGCGGATCGACGGTGACCCACGTCGACCGCCTCCAGGACGTGGGCTGCGAGGTCTGCCACGGCCCCGGAAGCCAGCACGTCCAGAACCCCACCGGCGCGACCGTGAACGTCGCCCGCGAAGTCCCCGAGAGCCTCTGCGTCCGCTGCCACAACGAAGAGCACAGCGACCAGTTCGTCTACGAGTCCTACCGCCAGTCCCTCCTGGTCCCCGGCCACGGACGCCCGTCCGGAGGCTAGGGGATAGGGGACGGAGTGAACTTGTTAACCTACGTAGGCAGCAAGCCTACACCAGGCGGTGTCGAGCGAAGACCTACCTAAGTACACTAGTGAACTCCGTCCCCGGGTCACTCTTCGAGGACCTCGACGCGGACGTCGACGACGCCTTCGCGGATCATGTCGAGGCGCTCGGCGGCGGCGCGGCTGAGGTCGATGATGCGGCGGCGGTCGCCGAAGGGGCCGCGGTCGTTGACCCTCACGACGACGCTGGCGCCGGTGTCGACCCGGGTGACGCGGACGCGGGTGTCGAAGGGGAGGTCCCGGCTCGCCGCGGTCAGGCGCTCGGGGTCGTAGGGCTCGCCGCTCGCGGTGGAGCGACCGGCCAGTCGGTCCGAGTAGTAGCTCGCCCGCCCCGCGCGGCTCTCGAGCGCGGAGGCGCCGCAGGCGCTGGCGGTGACCACGGAGGCGAGCAGCACGGCGGAGATCCGGGGCATCTCGCCCAGGATATCAGCGCAGCCTATCTGCGAAAGCGCTGCTCGGGGCCCGACGGCGTGTAGACCTGGATCGCCCTGAGCGGCGCGCCCCCGTCGCCCTCCAGCGAGTGCAGCACGCCGGGCGGCACGTAGAGCGCGGCCCCCGGGCGGACCCGGATCAGGCGCTCGCCGACCCGCATGACCCCGGAGCCGCTCTCGATGAGCAGGATCTCGGCGCTCTCCGGGTGACGGTGCGACGGCACCGCGACGTCGGCGTCGCCCTCCAGCACGCTCAGCCCTCCGTGCCGCGCCCCCGCGCCCTCCTCGTCCAGCAGGATGCGCACCCGCAGCTTGCCGCCCAGCGCGGGCAACGGCGGGGTCGTGCGCACCGAGGTCGCCCGCAGGGGACGGACCCGAGCCTCGCGCGCGTCTTCGTGCCCACAGCCGGTCGGCCCCGGGTCCGAGAGGCTCGGCTCCCCGCGCCCCGCCGCGCGCACGTAGGCGACCACGGTCCGGGCCGGGTGCTCGGAGAGGTTCTGCACGAGCCCGTCGCCCTCGACGCCGAAGCGGACCGCGTCGCCCGCGTACAGGGTGGCCGGCGCCTCGGGCGGCGCGATCCCGGTCCCCACCCCGCGCAGCTCGCCGCTCCGCACCAGCAGGAGCACGTCCTGGCAGGCCCCGGCCGGCGGACGGAAGCTCCCTCCGGGCCGCAGGGTCAGGCTCGCCAGCCGCGCGCGCGCCTCGACGGGACGCGGCTCGAAGTCCAGCGGGGTGATGACCTGCGGCTCGAGGTGGGTCCCGCCGACCACGCCGCGGATCGCCGGCGCGACCTCCTCCATCGCGCCGGCCTCGTCGATCGCGGCCGGCGCGTCCCCGCCCGTCACCGCGCTCGGCGCGGCCTGCGGCTCCCGACGCTCGTCGACCGGGGCGCCGCAGGCGACGGCGAGCCCCGCCAACACGACGCTCAGGAAGTGGTGCCGCCGCAGCTCGAGCCCGCGCCCGCGGTGCAGCCGAAGCAGTGCCGGTCCACCGCGATCGAGCGCGCCTCCAGGGCCTCGAGATCGAAGTCGCGCACGTGCCGCGGCGCCTCGCCGGCCACCGGCATGTCGAGCATCTGGTTGAAGTCGCAGTCGAAGAGGGTCCCGTCCCAGCCCACCGAGATCGTGCTCCGGCACATCACCTCCGCCGCCGCGCCCGGGTTGAAGGCGCGCACCAGCTCGTCCATGTAGCCCTCGAGGTTGTCGGAGGACTCCAGCCACTCGAGGTAGCGGCTGATCGGCATGTTGGTGATGCAGTAGAGCGCGTCGAATCGCACCCCGTGTCGCCTCTCGAGCTCTCGCTTCCATTCCCGCTCCAGCGCGGCCTGTTCGCCGGGGAGGAACGCGCCGACCGGGTTGGTGACCAGCACCAGCCGGAGCTCCCCCTCGCCGTAGCCTACGTCGTTGAGACGCCTCAGCGCCCGGATCGACTTGTCGTAGACCCCGTCGCCGCGCTGCCGGTCGGTGCTGAGCCGCGCGTAGTGAGGGAGCGAGCAGATCACCTCGACCTGGTTCGCGGCGAAGAACTCGGGGAGATCGCGGTGGCTCGGCGTCTCCAGGATCGTCAGGTTGCAGCGATCGATCACGTGCCGGCCGAGCTTGCGGCACTGCTCGACCAGCCACCGGAAGTCCGGGTTCAGCTCGGGCGCGCCGCCGGTGATGTCCACCGTCGGGATCGAGGTCTTCGCCAGGGCCTCGAGGCAGAGCTCCATCGTCTCGCGCGTCATCACCTCGCGCCGATCTGGCCCGGCGTCGACGTGGCAGTGACGACAGGTCTGGTTGCAGAGCTTCCCGACGTTGATCTGGAAGATCTGGGCCCGCTCCGCGCGCAGCGGCCACAGCCCCGCGGCCCCGAGGGCGTCGTGGAACTCGCGAGGCAAGCGCAGCTCGTGGAGCCGCGCGAGCTGGGTCGCGGGCTCGGCGAGCGGCAGGCGGCGGGCGGCGAGGGAGCGGGTCTTCTCTTCGGCAGGCTCGGTCACATCGAGAGCTTTCCGGCGCGATTGCGCATCTGGATGCCGTGCACGAGCGACGCGCCGCCTCGGAGGGCGGCCGCGACGTGCACCGCCTCGGTCATCTGGTCCATGTCGGCCCCCTTGCGGAGGCAGTCCTTACTGTAGCTGTCGATGCAGTAGGGGCACTGGATGGCGTGGGCGACCGCGAGCGCGATCAGGGACTTCTCGCGGGCGGTCAGGGCGCCGTCGGCGAACACCGCGCCGTACCACTCGAAGAATTTCTCGGCCAGCTCGGGCGCGTTCTCACCGATCTCACCGAACTTCGCGAGGTCTTCGTGATCGTAGTAGTGGCTCATCGGGCTCTCCTCGGGTCTGGCGCCTACGCGACGCGGGGCGGGCAAGTTACAACGGAGGCCCCCGAGATTCGCCGGTTTTTCGGTCGCCCGAGAGGCTTCGGTTAGGTTCGAGGCCCATGGCGGCCGAAGCCCTCGCAGACGACACCCTGGCCACCGGCGCGCTCCACCTCCGGCGCTGCCGCACCTGCGGCGAGGAGTTCCCGAGCGACTACCGCGTCTGCCCGCGGGACGGCACCCCGCTCGGGGTCGACGCCAGCCGCGAGGACCCGATGATGGGCATCGTGCTGGCGGGCACCTACCGGGTCGTCCGCAACCTGGGTCGCGGCGGCATGGGGCGCCTCTACGAAGCGCAGCACACCCGGCTCGACCGACACTTCGCGATCAAGGTCCTGCACGAGGCCCAGTCCCGCTCCCGCGACGCGGTCCGCCGCTTCGACCGCGAGGCGCGGGTGCTCAGCCGCATCCGCTCCGACCACGTCCTCGACGTGATCGACGTCCTGCGCACCCCCGACGATCGGGCGGCCATCGTGACCGCCCGGCTCGAAGGCGAGGATCTGAAGGCGCGGCTCGATCGGGTCGGCAAGCTGCCCGCGGCGGAGGCGGTCCCGATCGCGCGGCAGATCTGTCGGGGGCTCGCGGCGGCGCACGCCGAGGGGATCATTCACCGCGACCTCAAGCCCTCGAACCTCTTCCTCGAGACCGGCGCGGACGGACGCGTCGTGGTGAAGGTGCTCGACTTCGGCGTCGCCAAGCTGAACGGCGAGGAGGAGCTGACCCGGACGGGCGCGGTGGTCGGGACACCCGCCTACATGGCCCCGGAGCAGGCCCGCGGGAGCGCGAAGGTCGACACGCGCGCGGACATCTACGCGGTGGGCGCCGTCCTCTACCGGATGCTCACCGGGCGAGCGCCCTACTCCGGCGACGAGCCCGCGGCCCTGCTCGCCAGCCTGCTCCACGAGGTGCCGAAGCGGCCGCGCGCGCTCGAGCCGTCGATCCCGATCGGCCTCGAGGCGCTCGTGCAGCGCACCATGGCCCGCAACCCGAGCGATCGCCCCGGCGACGCGCTCGAGCTCGAGCGGGAGCTCGCCCTCTTCGACCCCGGGGGCGAGTCGGTGGCGCCGTCGACGTGGGAGCCCTCGATGGGCGGCGGCGAGGTCTCGACCCTGATCCTCCCGCGGGGCAGCGTCGATCGCGCCCGCGCGCTCGCCAAGCAGGCGGCCCGCGCGCGCCCGTTCGCGGTCCTGCTCGGCGCGGCGTCGGCGCTCTGGGCGGCATGCGTGGCCGGCCTGTTCGTCACCGGGCTGCAGACCCTCGGGGGCGCCGCCCGCACGCCGGTGGAGGTGAGCGCCGCCTGGCTGCTCGCCGCCGCGGCCGCGATCGGCGCCCTGAGCGCGCTCACCCGCTGGCTGTCCCGTCACTGGTCGAGCGCGCCCGAGGTCCTGCGCGTGAACCGCGTGCTCTCGCGCGCGGTCTTCGCCTCGACGATCGTCTACGGCGGCTGGGAGCTGGCGGTCCGCGGCCTCGAGGCCCTCACCGCCGAGAGCGCCGCGCTGCACGGCTGGGCCCTGCTCTCGCGCGCCGCCCTGCTCGCCCTGGTCGCCGGTCTGGCCGGCTGGTCGGCTCAGCGCAGGCGGTAGAGGCGGGTCCCGGAGCCGTCGGGCAGCGCGACCACGCACGGCACGATCATCAGCGCCCCCTCCGCGTGCACGAGGCGGCCGCCGAGCCAGCGCGGCTGCGCGGCGGTCAGCTGATGCAGGACCGCGACCCCGCCCGCGTCGTCGGCCCGCGCGAAGGCGAGCGCGGTGCCGTCGTCGTCGAACGCGACCGGCTCGCCGTTGGTCGCCCAGCGCTTCGGGGCCACGATCGCGAACGGCTCCGACTGTCCCGGGTGGCCGCCGATCTGCTCGCGGTAGCGGTCCGCCAGCGCGCCGAAGCGTCGGTAGGCGTTGCTCGACACGCGCGTCAGGTCGTCGTGCGACGGCCCGAGGCTGACCGCGTACTGCATGAGGCGGATCCGGCGCGGCGAGGCGCCGTCCTCCACCTCGGCGAGCCCGACCTGGATGACCCGCGGGCACGGGCCGACCGAGGCCACCGGGCTCGAGCGCGAGCGCTCCTCGCGGAAGACCTCGCCGTTGCGGAGATCGACCAGGTAGCGCCGCTCGATCCCGCCGCGCTCGCTGCTCGGGAGCCACTCTCGGGCCACCTCGACGAGCACGCGATCGGAGAGGCGCTCGACCGCGCCGAGCTCCCCGCTCGCGCCCATCCAGCCGACCACGCGGCGGCGCGCGCTGCGCGACGGGCGCTCCTTGCGGAGATCCTTGGCGAGCTGGCTCGCGCCCATGAGGAGCAGCGCCACCTGGGCCACGTCCTTCGCCGCCAGCCCGCTCTCGAGCCGCTTGAGCCAGCGCGCGAGCCCGGTGGGCGTGGGGAGCGGCGCCTCCTTGCGCAGCCGCTCCAGGCTCTCGGCCACCGACGGCGCGTTCCGCTCGCCCGCGCCCGCGCGCACCACGGTGGTCACCACGTCGTCGAGGGCGTCGGCCAGCCGGCCCCGGGCGGAGGGCGTCGGCGCCTCCTCGGCGGGCGGCGCGGGCGGCGGCGTGCTCGGGCGCGGGGCCAGGTCGGTCTCGGTGACGCGCATCCCGGTCTGTGACGCGCGCACGTCCTCCGCCGGCGGCGCGCTCTGGGCCAGCCACCGCAGCGCCTCGCGCACGTGGGGACCGTCGGCGGCGCCGCTGCTCGTCCAGGACAGCTCGCCGTCGCGGAGGGCCAGGGTGACCATCTCCGTGACTCCGTCCAGCTGGACGTCGACCGTCAGCCGGGTCACCTCCCCGGCGCCCCGCCCTCCCCCGACGCGCTCGAGCGCGCGCCGCGCGGCCTCGCGGATCGCCTCGCTCACGCCGCGCTCCGCTGGCGAAGGTGCTCCTGGCGACGCGACAGCTCGAAGCGCAGCTCGCTCGGCACGCGCCGCAGGTCGAGCGCGAGCATCTCCTCGATGAGCCCGCGCGCGATGTCGACGCGGCCGCTGCGCTCGACCTCCTCGGCCCGGCGGAGGAAGACACGGGCGAGCGCGCGCATCGCGAAGTGGTTGCCCTCGACCCACGGGCGGTCGGCCTCGAGGGCGCGCCGGAACGCGGCGAGCGCCTGAGGCGGCCGCTCCTTCCGGGCGTGATGTAGCGCGAGCGCGGCCAGCGGCGCGGCCCAGCCGGGGCGACGCGCGGCGGCGCGCTCGAAGCGGGAGATCGCCCGGCGCCCGGCGCCGAGGGCCAGCCAGAGGTGGCCCATCACGAAGTCGAACCAGCTCGAGAAGCGCACCACCGCCGGATCACGCGCCCGCTCGGCCATGCCGCTCCGCGAGGCGGTCGCCAGGTCGACGCTCTCGGTGTGCTCGGGCGGCTCCTCGCCGCGCAGCTCCATGAGCGCGCGGATGGCGGCCTCCGCGTCCTCCGCGTCGGCGAAGAGCGCGCTCAGGCCGCTCTCCCGCCGCAGCTCCGCCAGCGGCAGCAGGCCGCGCGCGTCCCCGGTCTTGCCGAGGGCGCGGATCACGTGGGTGAGCAGCACCGGGTCGCTCTTCTCGAGCAGGGGCACGAGCCGCTCGGCGTCCTCGGCGTTGGCGAGGCTCTCCATCGCCTCGACCGCGGCCCCGAGCACCCGCTCGTCGTCGCTCCCGAGCAGCTTGCGCACGTAGTCCCGCCCCCGGACGTCCGCGGCGATGCCGAGCGCGCCGGCCAGGATCGCCCGCTCGCTGTCGACCACGCTCCGCTCGTAGGCCGCGGCGAGCGCGGGGTGGGCGCGCGGATCCTCGATGCGCGCGAGCGCCCGCGCCGCCTCCGGCACGAAGTCGGCGTTGCGCGAGGACAAGAGCCCGACCAGCGCCGGGGTCAGCCGCGGATCCCCCGAGTAGCGGAGCGAGGAGAGCATGGCGAGGCGGTTGCTCTTGCCGCTCACCCCGTCGCTCCCGTCGAGCACCGAGGCGAGGTGATCGAGCACCACGTCGGGCGCGTCGCGGAGGCGCACCATGAGCTGGGCGCGGTGATCGGGCGGCATCGCGCCCACCGGCTCGATCGCGAGCTGGCCGGACCAGAAGTCCTCGATGGCGACCCGGAGCTTGTCGAGGACCTCGGCGAACTCCTCGCTCTCCTGCCGCGCCGCCCGCCCGCGGGCCCCCGGGAGCGCCTCGCGCGCGTGCGCCACCTCGAAGGCGATCTCGACGTCCCGGACGTTGAGCAGGGTCGTGGTGACGCCGCGAACGTCCTCGTTGCTCAGCTCGCCCTCCTCGACCAGGGCGCCGAGCCGGAGCGCCGCCGCCCGCCGCTGCACGAGGCCGCCGGCGCGCAGGACCGCGAGCAGGGTCTGCACGTCGTCGAGCTCCGCCACACCGAGCTGCTCCGCCCCGTGCTCGCTCGAGACGGTCAGGCGGCCCAGGAACGAGGCGTCGGCGGAGCTCACCACGGGGGGGGCCTCCGGGGCCCGCGGATCCTTCTCCGCCCCGCAGCTCACGTGGCCGAGCGCCTCCTCGCCGACCGCCGTCACCAGCGCCCGGGCGAGCTCACCGTCATCGTCGGACGAGACGCCGAGCGTCTGCCGCAGCTCTCCGTCGTCCGTCCCGGCGCCCTCGCGGAGCCGTCGCTCGAGGCGCTTGACCCCCAGCTTCGCGGTCACGTCTCGGGCTCCACGGTGACCCGGAACACCCCCACCCCGGTCGCCGCGTGGAGCACGGTGCGGTCGCCGTCGCGCGCGAGGCTCAGGTCGACGATCCGGTGCGCCCCGTCGAGCCCCAGGCGCTCCGCCTCCTCGGCCACGTCCAGCACCAGGCCCGCCTCTCCGCCGCCGGGGCGGTGGCGCACGATCACGCCGCGGTCTCCGTCGAGGTGCGCCGCGTAGAGCGACAGCCCGCCGCGCTCCTTGACCAGCGCGATCGGGCCCGCCGGGGGCAGCCCGGGCACCCGCGCCCACGTCTTGCCCGCGTCCGACGAGAGGAAGGGCCCCGCGACGTCGGCCGCGCAGGCCACCGCCACGTAGCCGTCTCCGTAGGCCAGGCTCATCTCGCCCTCCGCCGGCAGGCCGGGGCCGTCGACCGCGGACCAGCGCCCGCCTCCGTCCTCGGTCCACGCGAGCTGCGGCGGCGCGTCCCGGCCCGCGCAGAGCACCATCACGCCCCCGGTCGGCGGGGTCACGATCGCCACCACCCGCTTGAGGAGCAGCGGGCCCTTCCAGGTCCGGCCGAAGTCGTCGCTCGCGTGGAGCGCGCCGCCGCCGGTGCGGCCCCAGAGCCGCGTGGTGCCCGCCTCCCGCCGGAGGTGGAAGCTCTGCGCGGCGTCCTTGCCGAAGCTCGTGACCGGCGCGAACGACGCGCCCGCGTCGTCGGACCGCAGGACCTCTCCGGCGGCGGTGCTGACCACCAGCGCGTCTCCGTCGCCGGCGACCGCCACCACCTCCGCCGCCTCCAGGCCGCCGCTCCCGAGGCGCTCACAGCCCTCGCCGCGCACGACCCACACCGACGCGGCGCCGCCCACGTACGGCGGCCGCACCGCCGCGGCGCCCTCGCGCGGCCCGAGGTGGGTCACGGCGACGCCCTCGAGGGGCGCCGGGAGCGAGCGGTCCGGCGCCTCGTCGACGTCGGTGATCATGGCCGCGACGTCGAGCAGGAGATCGTCCCCGGCGTCGTCCTCGTCGCCCTCGTCGGCGTCGAGCGGCGGGAGGTGGGACACATCGTCGGCGCCGCGACCGCCGAGATCGATCGCGTCGTCGAGGCCGACCTCGCCGCCGTCATCGCCTCCGAGCGGGCTGAGCGTGGGCAGGTCCATCTCGGCCGGATCCCAGCCCTCGTCGGCCTGCGAGGCGCCGTCGTCGGTCCAGCCGTACTCGGCGCCCTCGTCGAGGCCCTCCACCGGGATGGCGTCGACGTCCTCCTCGTCGATCGCCGTCTCCTCGGGCGGCAGCTCGAGAGCGTAGAGCGGCGCGTCGTCCTCGAGGCCGGTGTCGTCGTCGAGGCCGACGGACTCCGCCGCCTCGGCGTCGTCGGGCAGGAGCGCGTCGAGGCCGAGCTCGCCCGCGTCGGGCAGCGCGTCGTCGTCGTCGTCCGCCAGCGGAGGGAGCGGCGGGAGGAGATCGTCGTCTTCTTCGGGCTTCACCGGGACGGCAGCTCCCGGCCGAGGGCGGCCACGACCTTCTGGAGATCTTCCCACACCGGCCGCTTCTGCTCGGGGCTCCGGAGCAGGTAGGCCGGGTGGTAGGTGGGCATCACGCGCACGCCGGCGAAGGTGCCCCAGCGGCCGCGCCACCCGCCGCCGCCGACCCCGAGGTTCTCGGCCGCGTGCCGGCCGAGGGCCACGATGACCTGGGGCTTCACCGCGTCGAGCTGGCCCTCGAGGAACCGCATGCACGCCGCCGCCTCGTCGGGGTTGGGCGTCCGGTTGTCCGGCGGCCGGCACTTCACGACGTTGCAGACGTAGATCTCGTCCTGCGAGAGGCCCATCGCGGCGATCATCTTGTCGAGGAGCTGGCCGGCGTTGCCGACGAACGGCAGCCCCTGCTGGTCCTCGTGGTAGCCGGGCCCCTCCCCGACGAAGGCCACCAGCGCGCCGTCGGGGTTGCCGCGGGCGAAGACGCTGCGGGTCCGCCCCTCGTGGAGCCGGCACGCGGTGCAGCTGGCCGCCTCTTCGGCCAGGACCGTCAGGCGCGTCCGCGCGTCGACGGGCGCCTCCTCTGCAGACGGCGCGGGCGCCGCGGCGGGGGCCTGGGGGCGCTCGGGCGCCTCGGTCGCGACCGGGCGGGCGATCGGGCTGGCGATCGGGCCGGGCTCGGGAGTCGCAGCGGGGCTCGGGGGCGGGCTCGCCGCCTCGTCGGCGCGCTCGAGCGCGTCGAGCGCGACCTCGGGCAGGCCCCGGCTGCCGAGATCCATCTCCCAGCGCAGGTGCTCGGCCGTCAGCGCAGCCAGCTCCGCGAGATCCGAGTCCACGCCCACGGCCGCGGATTACACGGCGCCAGCGCCGCGTGCAACGGGTTGCGCGCCGCCGGCCGATCGGGCATCCCCTCCTCGCGATGAGCGAAGTACCCACCCTGACCGTGGTGATGCCCGCCTACAACGAGCGGGCGACGATTCACGAGGCGCTGAAGCGCGTGCTGGCCAGCCCCGTGGACAGCCTCGAGATCGTCGTCGTGGACGACGGCTCGACCGACGGGACCCGCGAGCTCCTCACCCAGGGCCCCGCGCTCGACGAGCGCGTGCGGATCATCCTGCACGACGAGAACCGCGGCAAAGGCGCGGCCCTCCAGACGGGCTTCCGCGAGGCGCGTGGCCGCTTCGTCGTCGTGCAGGACGCCGATCTCGAGTACGACCCCAACGACTACCCGGCGCTGCTCGGCCCGCTCCTCGACGGTCACGCCGACGTCGTCTACGGCAGCCGCTTCGCCGGCGGGGGCGCGCACCGGGTCCTCTACTACTGGCACTCGGTCGCCAACCAGGCGCTGACCACGCTGTCGAACATGGTCACCGACCTGAACCTCACGGACATGGAGACCTGCTACAAGGTCTTCCGCCGCGAGGTGCTCGACGAGCTCGTGCTCGAGGAGAGCCGCTTCGGCATCGAGCCCGAGATGACCGCGAAGATCGCCCAGCTCGGCGTCCGCGTGTACGAGGTGCCCATCAGCTATCACGGCCGGACCTACGCCGAGGGCAAGAAGATCGGCCTCAAGGACGCGTTCCGGGCGCTGTTCTGCATCGCCCGCTACGGGGTGCCCGCGCGGCTGCGCCGTCGCGAGCGTCCGTGGCGTCCGAGTGACGGCGGCGCATCGAACGCTTCCACCGCGGTGGGTGGGGGCGGTAAGCTCGTCCACTGAACGCCGTCCGGCCCGTCGACCAAGAAAGCGTTGACGGGCGTCGGCCGCGCGGGATAACTTTCTGCCCGAATTTTGGAGGGATACGGCTAGTGGCCTCGAGCGCACGCGTCCTCGTAGCCGGCGACACCAACGTCGGGATGAAGAGGACTCACAACGAGGACGCCTTCGAAGTCATCGACGAGGAGAAGCTCTACCTCGTCGCGGACGGAATGGGTGGTCACGCCTCTGGTGAGGTGGCCTCCAAGATGGCGATCGACACTCTGCGTGAGTTCTTCAAGGCGACCAGCGCCGACCCAGAAGCGACCTGGCCATACAAGATGGACAAGTCGCGGGGGTACGAAGAGAATCGCCTCATCACGGGCATCAAGCTCGCCAACCTGCGCATCCACGAGAACGCGCAGCGCGAGCCGAAGCTCCGCGGCATGGGCACGACCGTCGTGTCGATCCTGGTGATCGACGAGGGCGTGCTCATCGCGCACGTCGGCGACAGCCGCGTCTACCGCATCCGTGATGGCAAGATGGAGCAGCTGACGGACGATCACTCCCTCCTCAACGACTACATCAAGATGAAGCGGCTCACGGAGGAGGAGATCGCCAACTTCCCGCACAAGAACGTCATCGTGCGGGCCCTGGGCATGAAGGAGACGGTCAAGGTGGACACCCGCCTCGACCACCCCCAGCCCGGCGATCTCTACGTCCTCTGCTCGGACGGGCTCTGCGGCCCGGTGACCGACGAGGAGATCCACGAGCTCGCGAGCAGCACCAACGACCTCAAGCAGGGCGTGGCCAAGCTCATCGATCGCGCGAACCAGAACGGCGGCCCGGACAACGTGACCGTCGTGATGGCCAAGTGGATCGGCAAGGGCTGACCCTCGGCGCTATGCTTCGGGGGCGATGCGCGCCCCCCACGAGATCCAGGGCTGACCCGACGTGGAGCCGCGCTGGGGACACACCGAGCGGCTCGCGGCGGCGCTGATCGCGCGTCGCGACTTCGCCGACGCCGTCCGTCACCTGAACGCCGCCGGCATCCTGCCGATGCCCCTCAAGGGCGTGCTGCTCCAGCACATCGTCTACCAGGACCCGGCCGACCGCCTGCTCTCCGACGCGGATCTGCTCGTCCCCCCCGGGCGCTTCGACGACGCGGTCGCCGCGCTGCGCGCCGCCGGCTACCGCACCTGGCCGGAGGGACGCGCGGCCGTCTGCTCCAAGGGCCCCGACGCCCAGCTCGAGGTCGACCTGCACCGTCGGCTCTTCTCGCCGGGCCTCTACGGGCTGAGCGCCACCCAGCTCTTCGCGCGCGGCCGGATCGACGAGACGCTCGTCCAGGGCGTCGTGGTGGTGCCGGCCCCGCTCGACCTCTACGCGCACCTGGTCGGCAACTTCGCCAAGGGCCGCCACGAGGCGAGCCACGCGCCCCAGCTGCGCGATTTCTCGGCCGTCGCCAGCCGCTTCCGCCTCGCCCCGGAGCCGGTCGCCCGTCACCTGGAGCGCCACGGCCTCGCCCGCGCCGCTCGCTACTCCCTGACCATCGCCCACGGGGCCGAGGACGCCTTCGCCGGCGAGGTGCTCCGCCACCTCCGCCCCGACCGGGTGGGCGAGCTGAGCGCGGCCGCCGCCCGCGGCCTGACCGGGCGCTGGGGAGGGGCCGCCCGGCTCAGCCTGATCGCCCCCCACCTGGTGAACCGCACCCTCCCCCGCGGCGCGGCGAGCTGCGCCATGCACGTCGCCCTGGGCCTCAGATCCCGCATCGCGCGCCGCTGGGGATGAGGCGGTCGGTGGCGTGGCGAACCTGCCACCTGGGGAAAACAACCCCTCTTTGATCGGCCGCCGTCGGGCTCATTCCTCCGTCGAACCCCAACGGAGGAACCGATGAAGAAGACCCTCGGAATCTTGCTTGCGTCCATGGCGCTCACCCTCGGCTGCTCGAACGAGATCGGCGAGCTGCTCGAGTGCGCCCAGGTCTGCGAGAGCTACGACGACTGCGTGATGGACAGCTACGACCAGACGGCCTGCACGGACGCCTGCGAGAGCTACGCGGACGTCAGCGACGCCAACGAGGCGCAGGTCTTCGACTGCGACGACTGCCTGAACGAGCTGGAGTGCAGCCCCGACTGCAACGCCCGCTGCGACGGCATCATCCCGGCGTTCTGAGGGGCGCTGCGAAACCCTCTCCTTCCCGGGCCGATGCGGGTGCTACTTTGGCCCGGGAGGGAGAATGTACGTACGAGTTCTTTGCACGATCGCTGCCCTGCACCTGCTGGCTGCGTGCGGTGGAGATGGTGTTCCGCTGGACGGCTCTACCCGCGATGCTGGGGAGGGAGACACCGGCCCCGGCACCGTCACTTGCGAACGAGACCGCGACTGCGATGACATGCAGTTCTGCAACGGCCGAGAGGTCTGCAGACCTGCCGACATGGCCGCCGACGCACGTGGGTGCGTTTCCCAAGGGAATCCGTGCCTCGCCGATCAGTCTTGCAACGAAGTGATGGGTCGATGCGAGAGTGATTGCGACAGCGATCCCGACGCGGATGGTGACGGGTACGCCGCGGCGAACTGCGGCGGCGTGGACTGCGACGACTCGGACGGAGCGATCCACCCCGGCAGGACGGAGGTTTGTGATGACCTCGGCGTCGACGAGGACTGCGATCCCAGCACGCTGAGCGGCCCTGCCGAGACGGACGTCGACTCGGACGGCTACGTCTCGGTGTCGTGCTGCAACCGCCAACCGACCGGCGCCGTTCGTTGTGGACTCGACTGCGACGACGAGCAGCGCGCTGCAAACCCCGCCCAACCTGAGACCTGCGACGAAATCGACAACGACTGCGACGACGCGGTCGATGAGCGCGTGCGAAACACGTTCTACCGGGACGCCGACGGTGACCTGTACGGTGACGACGGCGATACGGTCGAAGCGTGCATGCAGCCCAGCGGCTACACCGCCAACGGTGGAGACTGCGACGACTCGCGATCGAGCGCCAACCCCGGTGGAATGGAGACGTGTGATGGGCTCGACGAGGACTGCGATACCCGAGTCGATGAAGAGGTGAGCCCCCGCCCCGACACGGCGGAGCACTGTGGCGGGTGCGGACTGGTCTGCCCCGCCGGATATCTCTGCGCGGGGACCGAGTGTGTGGATGAGCCCGTCAGGCTCACCGCAGGCTCCACCTCGACGTGCGCGCTGACCGCGGCCGGGGATGTGTATTGCTGGGGCGGCAACCGTGAAGGAGAGGTCGGTACCGGGAGCTCGGTCGCGGTCGTCCCGATACCGACCCGCGTGACCTTGCCCGCACCCGCCTTGGACGTCGCCATCATCAGTAAGTCCACGGACTTCTCCATGGACGCCTACGAGGTGGTGACCTGCGCGGCGCTGACGGATGGAAGCCTCTGGTGCTGGGGAACTGGGCTCGGCTCGAGCCCAGTGGCTTCGGCCTTCTCTGCGCTGCCCAGCGGAACCAACGCTCTCGCCGGAGCCGTAGTCTCGGAGCCGACCCTGTACGCGCTGACGATGGCCGGAAGCGTGTCGCTACACGAACGGACCGGCTCGAGTTGGGTCATGACCGCAATCGGTCCGGCAGCCGCGGTCACCGGTCTCTGTGGACGACGCTCCGGAGGCACCATGGCATGCCAGGGCCCGAGCGGAGGCGTGGTGACCTACCCGGAGGTGGACGGGGGCACGCTCCAGTCTGCTTCGGAGAGCAGCTGCGCGACGCGCGCCGACGGCGCTCTCTTCTGCTGGGGCCGAAACGGGCGAAACCAGGTCGGGCCGGGCGCTGGTGTGATCTCGACGCCCACCCGGATCAGTGGTCTGCCTGCCCTGCCCCTGACGAGCGTGAGCACCCGGAGCGAATACCTGTTCTTCGGAATCGGCCGCCCCCCAGGGGAGAGCGGCCATACGTGTGTGACCGTCAACGACGGTCGCGCGTATTGCTGGGGGGCCAACTCGCGGGGTGAGCTCGGCGTGGGGGGAGCGTCGGCGCCGTCAGCCACTCCGGCGCGCGTCGCGACCACGCAACGCTTCACCGCGGTCGAAGTAGGCCTGTTTCACACATGCGCCCTGAGCGACACGAGCGAAGTCTGGTGCTGGGGCGCCAACGACGGACGCCTCGGCACCGCTGATGTCTCCGATGCCCATGCGCCGGTCCGCCTGCCCGGGTTCCCGGTTCGCGTTCCGCCGACCGGTCCCTGAGTCGCCGGCTGGTCGTCGACGCACCTCGAGCGCAAGACAACAAACGGGGTGCGTCGACGGCGCACTCAGATGAGCGGGTTGATCGCCTCGAGGTCCAGGCCGCCCGGGTACATGTAGCTCGTGTACGAGCCGAACCCGTAGACGACGATGCCGAAGGCGTTGTCGCCCGAGATGGTGTGTTGGCCCGCACCAATCGGCACCTGCACCGTCCCGTAGCCGGTCGAGCCGATGGGCATGAAGCCGCTCACCGGCGAGCCGTCCAGCGTGATGGTCGAGCCGCTCGGCGCCGTCACGCTGACGAAGTTCGTCGGGTACGAGCTCGGGGCGAGGAACGTATACTCGGTCCGGTACTGCTCGGTGGGAATCGCGAGCGAGAAGGCCGGGTCGCCCTCCCCCATGTCCCCGGCCATGCCATATCCCGCGTAGTCCTGGCCCACGAGGTACTGCCCGACGAGGATCGGCCCGGTGCCGGTGACGCGAAAGCTCTGGCTCGCCTCGAACTCCATGTACTCGCCCCGGTTGAGGGTGCGGCCGGACGCGACCGACGGGGGATCGAAGGTGATGGCGTTGCCGTCGGCGCCCGAGAGCACGCGCACGATGTTCGGCTCGGTGCGCCCCATCGGCGGCTGCGTCTTGGCGACGATGGCCTCCTCGTCCCATGCGTCCTGCGGGAACATCGCCTCCTCGAGGTGATCGCAGGCCCAGCGGTTGTAGGGGACGAACGCGCAGTTGTGCCCGCCGATGACCTGGACCGGGCCGGTGGCGCGGATCTCGGTCCCCGTCAGGTCGTACTGGTCTCCCACCGTGCAGTAGTCGATCGTGACGGTCGTGGGTGGAAAGAACGGGATCGGCGAGGGGATCTCGAGAGTCTCGCTATCGCCCACCGTGCAGCTCGACGGCGCGCCGCCGACCAGCTGGAGCACGTCGCCCTGGTTCAGGGTGTAGGTGGCCGAGCTGCCGGTGCCCTGGGCCGAGACGCCGGGGCCCGCGACGACGTCGCCGCGAAACTGCACGGTCACCTGCACGGGCGTCTCGCTGACGCCGACGATGGTGGCGAAGCCCGGGGAGGAGCTCTCCGAGCCGTCCTGGCGGAGCATGAGCGTCGGGCGAGAGAGGATGGTGTAGTTGCCCGTCATCACGTGAGCGGGCAGCAGCAGCGACGCGTCGTTCGAGAAGCTGTACTCGCCGCCCTGCTCGTACTCGAGCGGGGTGAACTGGTAGACGGTCACCGGCACGTTCGACTGGAGCCGGTAGGAGCCGCCCGACAGCAGGATCGACTGCTCCTCACCGATGGTGCCCTTGAGCTCGTTGACCCAGGGGATCGGGATGGTCTCGGTCGCGCCGGCCGCCACCGTGCGCGTCTCCATGACCGAGCCGCCGCGCGAGAGCGTCACCGTGGCCGGCATCGTCTGCGGGTTCGCCACCACGACCGCGGGGCTGAAGGTCGCGTCGACCTGCGAGTTGAGGGTGGTGACCGGCCAGTACTCGCAGCCGATGTAGCTGTTGGAGCGGGCCGCGTCGTCGCAGAGGCTCGTGCAGGCGCCGATCGTGGAGTTGCACATCTGGCCGGCCGCCGCGTCACAGGCCATGAACGGCTCGTAGCCCGTGCCCGCCTCGTTGCAGCGGGTGACGTCGTTGCCGTCGCAGTTGAAGCTGCCGGGGCGGCACGTCGCGCAGCCCACCGCCTGCACGCAGACCTGGCCCATGTCGGTGCACATGGTGCGGCCGGTCTCGCTGCCGTCCGCGGCGCACCCGATGGCGGTGTTGCCCATGCAGACGAAGCTCGGCCCTCCGGCGGTGCAGCCGGTGGGCGGCGGCGGCGTCTCGCCGTCCCCGAGCACGCCGCTGTCACGGAGCGCCGGAGGCGTCCGCGCGTCGCAGCCGACGGTGGCCAGCGTGGCCACGATGGAGAGGGCCAGCAGGCCCGAGAAGGTCAAGCTCGTACGCATCATTCGATTGCTCCCACCACGTGCGCGGCGCGAACGAGCCTCCCCCACCAGTGGCCGCGGCCACCCCGGGACGCCCCCGCGAGCGCGTCAACCGCGAATAGATGACGGATCTCGGCCCCGATGTCGAGGGTGGCCGTCACCGGACGGACACGAGCGGAGCGCTACCCGCGGGGCCGAGCCCCGGCGGCGTCGAAGGCCTCGGCGAGGGCCCGCGCCTCGACGATGTTGTCCTCGATGGAGCAGTAGGTCCACGAGCCGTAGCGGCCGGTCGAGTAGACCCCGCGGGTCGCGAGCGCGGCCTTCAGGCGCGTCACCTCGGCGATGGAGCGCTTGGTGATGTGCACGTAGGCGGGGTCGAGCACCACCGAGTGGCTGCTGACCAGCTGATGGCCGTCGACCACGCCGCACTTCGCGAGGTCGGCGAGCACCTGCGCCTTGGCGCGCGCGACCTCGGCCTCATCGATGACGCTGCCGTGGGGGTAGCCGATCTCGACGTACATGCTCATCCGGTCGGTGCCGAAGATGTTGTCGTAGAAGCCGAGCCGGTAGAAGCAGAGCTCGCGCTGCGGGTAGTAGATCCAGTGCACCCCCTCGGGGCCCTTGCGATCGAAGCCGAGGTTGAAGACCAGCACCTGGTTCCAGGTGAACGCCTCGGTGTCGTGCGCGATCCCGGTCATGCCGAGCAGCTTCGGCAGCGGCGCGCTCGAGATCAGCGCCTCGAAGCGAATGGTCCGCCCCTTCGACGTGGTCGCCGTCTTGGCCTCGAGATCGATCCGCTCGACCCGCTCCCGGAGCGAGAGGCGCCCCTCGTCGACGCCCTGCATCAGCGCGTGCACGTACTGGATCGCGCCGCCCTCCGGGTAGGTGAACGACGCGTTGTAGGAGGCGTTGTCGCTCGCGCGGAAGTTGCGGATCACCTCGTCGATGTCGGCGTAGGGGAAGAAGCGCCCCATCGCGTCGACGTCGAGGGTGGAGAGATCCGTCGCGTAGAGCTTCTCGTTGTAGGGGACGAGGAACATCTCGGCGATGGACCGGCCGAACTTGGCGTAGAGCATCTCCTGGAAGCTCGTCGCCGGCGCGTCCTCCCGGAAGTAGAGGTCGTGCAGCGCCGCCGCGAAGTCCTCCTTGGGGAGCTGGTGGATGTTCTTCTGGAACGGGAAGTCGACGTGGTCGCCCTTCCAGTGGATCAGCGAGCGCTTCTCCACCTCGAGCACCCGCTGGCCCTTCATCCGGTCGACCAGGTAGCGCTCGATCTCGGGGTGCCGGAAGTGGAAGAAGTGCCCCGAGTAGTCCCACACGAAGCCGTCCTGCTGGACGGTCTTGCAGTAGCCCCCGATCTCGGCGTCGGCCTCGCAGATCAGGTAGTCGTCCGACTTCACCCAGTCGGCGAACGTCAGCCCGCTGATCCCGGCGCCGACGATCAGGTACCGCGTCTCGACCACCTCGTCGCTCATGCCTTCTCCTTCAGCAGCGGGTGCGCCCGCTCGCCCGCCTCGGTCGGCGCGGTCGTCCGGATGCGATGGGCCAGCTCGATCGACGGCCGCGCGTCCTCGATGGAGTAACCGCCCCCGGCGAGCACGTCCTCGTACACGCGGGTGTGCAGGTCGGTGAACCCGGTCGAGAACTCGATCTCCTCGCCGTCCATCGTGATCGAGCGGAACGCCGGCTGCCCCGCCCGCAGGCTCGCCTCCGGCAGGTCCTCGTAGCGGGTCGAGAGCAGCCACCGCACGTTGGCGCGCTCGAGCCCGAGGAAGCCGCTCCAGCGATCCGGCTCGGCCAGGTGCACCTCGTTCTCCCGCGCCGGGCCGAAGAGCCACTGGAGCAGATCGAAGAAGTGGATGCCGATGTTGGTCGGCAGCCCGCCGGACTTCGCCTCGTCGCCCTTCCAGCTCACGCCGTACCAGGCCCCGCGGCGCGTCATGTAGCTGAGCACCACCTCGGCCGGCTCCTTCAGGGCGAGCGTCTTCTCGCGGAGCGCGATCAGGCTCGGCAGCAGCCGCAGCTGGAGCACCGTGTAGACCCGGCCCTCGGACTCCGCCTCGAGCTCGGCGAGCTGATCGAGGTTCCACGGGTTGATGACCAGCGGCTTCTCGCAGATCGCGTCGGCGCCCAGCCTCAGCGCGAGCCGCACGTGCGCGTCGTGCAGGTAGTTGGGCGAGCAGATCGAGAGGTAGTGCAGCCGCTCCTCCTCCGTCCGGCGGCGGAGCTTCTCGAGGTGTCGATCGAAGCGCTCGTACTCGGTGAAGAACTTCGCGTCCCGGAACCACTGGTCGAGCACCCCGACCGAGTCGTGGGGATCGCACGCCGCCACCAGCCGGCTGCCGGTGTCGTGAATGGCCTTGAGGTGCCGAGGGGCCACGAAGCCCGCGACGCCGAGGAGCGCGAAGTTCCGGATCACCAGGGCCGCTTATCGCGGATGACCGGCCTAGCCAAGGGCCGAGACCGTCGCGTGGGGCGCGAGGATCGCGTCGACCGCGTCGTGCTCGACCACCGTGCCCGGCCACACCACGCAGCGCTTCAGCCGCACGTCGTCGGGCACGAGCGCGCCCTTCCCCAGCACCACGTCGCCGTCTCCCTCGAAGTCGGCGGTCGGCCAGCGCAGGGCGCCGTCGAGCAGATCGAGGTGGGCGCGCAGGTACTCGGCGGGGGTGCCGAGGTCCCGCCAGTCGCCGAGATCCACGAAGCCGCCGACCACCGTCTCCGGGTCGTCCACCCACCGGCGGTACGCGGTCCGGATCACGCAGCCCTGCTCGGGCAGCTCCCGGAGCGCCCGGGGGCTCAGGACGTGCACGCCGGTGAACATGTGCTCGGTCAGGGGCACGTCGACCGCCTCGGGCCGGCCGAGCATGCGCCGCACCCGCTGGTCGGCGTCCACCTCGAGCGCGCCCAGCTTCGCGGCCCGCGGATCCGGCCGCAGCACCGTGGTGGCCATGGCGCCCAGCCGCTCGTGGAGGATCAGCGCCTCCTCGAAGTCCGGCCAGAAGAAGATGTCGCCGTTCATCACCAGGATCGGCTCGTCGGTCGGCCCGAGCGCGGAGAGCGCGTTCCGGAGCCCGCCGCCGGTCCCGAGCAGCTCCGGCTCGTGCACGTAGACCACCTCCAGGCCCTCGGGCACGAACGGCTCGAGCTGCCGCGGGACCTCGTCGGCCAGGTGGTGGGTGTTCACCGCGCAGCGCGTCACCCCCGCCGCCGCCAGGCGCTCGAGCGCGAAGCTCGCGAGCGGCCGGTTCATCAGGGGGACCACCGGCTTGGGCAGCTTCTCGGTGAGCGGCAGCAGCCGCGTCCCGAGCCCGGCGGCGAACACCATGCCGTGCATGGCCGGAGTGTGGGGAGAACCCTGGGCAGGGCCAAGAAAGCGAGTACGGTTCGACGAGATGGAGGACCTGCTCCAGGGCGTCGAGGTCGACGGCGAGGCGCCGCGGCTCGAGGGCGAGCGGCTCGTCACCCGCCGCGGCCCGGTCGGCACCCGGAGCGCGCGCCGCCTCGTCTACGAGCGGCCCGCCGACCCGGAGCTCGCGGCGCGGGTCGAGGTCGAGCGCCGGCTCTTCGATCTCCGCTCGGCCGTGCTCGAGGCTCGGGTCGTCCAGCGGCCCGCCGCGAGCTCCCCGATGGCCTGGCTCGACCTCCGCCTCCGGGACAACCCGCGGCTCGCGCACGTCGCCGGCCGCCTCCCCGACCTGGCCGGCGCCCGGGTGCTCGAGCTCGGGGGATCGGGCGAGGTCACCCGGGCGCTCCTCCTGGCCGGCGCGTCGCGGGTGGACCAGCTCGACGTCAGCCCGGGCATGCTGCGCCTCGCGCGGGCCCGCCTGACCCCGGAGGAGCGCGAGCGCGTCGTCCAGCACGTGACCTTCGCCGAGCGGCTGCCCTTCGCCGCGCGCACCTTCGACCTCGTCTACACCCGCCACTGCCTCCACCACATGGACCGGGCCCGCGTGATCCCGGAGGCGGCGCGGGTGCTCCGCCCAGGCGGCGCGATGGTGGTGATCGAGCCCTACCTGCCGCCCGCCATCAAGCTGGCTGCCCGGGTCCGCCGTCGCCTCGTCCGAGCGGAGCGGGGCACCGACGACCCGCTGGGGCCGGACGACCTCGCGCTCCTCCGCGCGCGCTTCGCGGACGTCGCCGAGGGCGGCGAGCCGAGCGTCGCGACCCTGCTCCGGGCCCTCCCCCGCCGCCTCCGCGCGGGCGCGCAGCGCGCCGATCGACACCTCCCCGGCGCGGCCGCCCGCTGGGTCGGAGGCCGCGTCTTCGTGATCGCGCGTCGCCCCCGGTGAGCCCCCGGTGAGCTTCGGCGTGCTGTGGCGTCCTGGATGAGGTAGAAGCGCACGCCCATGACCTCCCGTCGATGCCTGGTGACCGGAGGGGCTGGCTTCGTCGGCTCCCACCTCGTGGACCGCCTCCTCGCGGACGGCCACCGCGTGGTCGCGCTCGACAACTTCGTCACGGGGTTCCGTCGCAACATCGGGCACTTGAAGGACGAGTCGAGGTTCGATCTCGTCGAGCACGACGTCACCAAGCCGTTCCCCAAGGGCTTCGGGGGCTTCGACTGGATCTTCAACCTCGCCTGCCCGGCGAGCCCGCCCGCCTACCAGCGCGACCCGGTCTTCACCACCCTCACCTGCTTTCATGGCGCCCTCTTCTGCCTGGAGCTGGCCGAGCGGGACGGCGCGCGCATGCTCCAGGCGAGCACCAGCGAGGTCTACGGCGACCCCCGGGTGCACCCGCAGCCCGAGACCTACCGCGGGTTCGTCAACTGCGTCGGCCCGCGCGCCTGCTACGACGAGGGCAAGCGGGTCGCCGAGACGCTCTGCGCGGAGTTCCGGCAGCGCCGCGGCGTCGACGCCCGGATCGCGCGCATCTTCAACACCTACGGCCCCCGGATGGATCCGGGCGACGGCCGGGTGGTCAGCAACTTCATCGTCCAGGCGCTCCAGGGCCTGCCGCTCACCGTCTACGGCGACGGCAAGCAGACGCGGAGCTTCTGCTACGTCAGCGACCTCGTGGACGGCCTGATCCGGCTCATGAGCCACGAGGACGAGCACGGCCCGGTCAACCTCGGCAACGACGGCGAGTACACGATGCTCGAGCTCGCCGAGCTCATCACCGAGGCCACCGGGAGCGCGGCCGAGCTGGTGTTCAAGGAGCTGCCGGCCGACGATCCGACCCGCCGCCGCCCCGACCTCACCCTCGCCCGGGACCGCCTCGCGTACGAGCCGCAGGTCCCCCTCGCCGACGGCCTCGCCCAGACCGTCGCGCACTTTCGCACGATCGTGGACGTGGGGTGATGCGCGCCCGCCCGAACCGGGGACGGTTGTGCGGCAACCCACGTGCCTATAGGAAAGCGTCGACCCAGGAGGAGAACCGATGAAGGTAACGATGGTGGGAGGCGGCTACGTCGGCCTCGTGAGCGGCGCGGGCTTCGCCGAGACCGGCAACGATGTCATCTGTGCGGACATCGACGCCTCGAAGATCGAGCGGCTCGAGGCTGGTGAGATCCCGATCTACGAGCCGGGCCTCGACGACCTCATCGAGCGGAACGTGCGCGAAGGTCGGATGACCTTCAGCGCCGACGTGCCGGCGGCGGTCAAGGACGCCCACGTCATCTTCATCGCGGTCGGGACCCCGATGCGCAGCGACGGCGCGGCGGACCTCAGCGCGGTCGACGCGGTCGCCCAGACCGTGGCCGAGCACGCCGAGCGCGAGACCGTCCTGGTCTGCAAGAGCACCGTCCCGGTCGGCACCAACGCCCGGGTCAAGCGCCTGGTCAAGGACGCCAAGGTCAAGATCCACGTCGTCAGCAACCCCGAGTTCCTCAAGGAGGGCTCGGCGGTGAACGACTTCCTCTACCCGGACCGCATCGTCGTGGGCGTCGACCCCGACGACGAGTTCGCGCGCGACGCGATGCGCCGCCTCTACCACCCGCTGAGCCTGGCCAAGGACCGCCTGGTCATCATGGACCCGCCCAGCGCCGAGCTGACCAAGTACGTCGCGAACACGATGCTCGCGATGCGGATCAGCTTCATGAACGAGATCGCGGGCCTCTGCGAGAAGGTCGGCGCGGACGTGCACCAGGTCCGGATGGGCGTCGGCAGCGACGTGCGCATCGGCAGCAAGTTCCTCTACGCCGGCCCCGGCTACGGCGGCAGCTGCTTCCCGAAGGACGTGAAGGCGCTCGTGCACACCGCGCGCGACCACGGCCTCGAGCTCGACCTCGCGGCGGCGACCGACAAGGTCAACGTGCGCCAGAAGGGCATCCTCTTCCGGAAGCTGAAGCAGCACTTCGACGGAGACGTGCGCGGCAAGCGCGTCGCCGTCTGGGGCATCGCGTTCAAGCCCCGCACCGACGACCTCCGGGAGAGCCCCGCGCTCACCCTGATCGACGCGCTCCTCGCCGACGGCGCCACCGTGGTCGCGCACGACCCCGAGGGCGCGAAGAACGCCAAGGAGATGTACGGCGACAAGATCGAGATCGCCGAGGACGCCTACGCGGCGGCGAAGGGCGCCGACGCCCTCGTGCTCTGCACCGAGTGGCGCCAGTACCAGAACCCCGACTTCGAGCGCCTGAAGGAGCTGCTGAACCGGCCTCTCCTGCTCGACGGCCGCAACATCTGGAGCGGCTACGGCACCCGGAAGATGGGCTTCACGTACGAAGGCGTCGGCGTTCAGGGGAGCTGATCGGGACGCCGACCATGCGAGTCGGCGCGGGACGCGCTATGTGGGTGCGCTGAACGCGGCGTCCAGGCCGCGACACACACCACACTCGCGATGAGCGCTTCCCGCGTAGACGTCATGGTGCCGTGCTACGACGCCGCCGACACCGTGCGGTTGGCGTTGGCGTCGCTGCACGCGCAGTCGTTCGAGGACTGGCGGTGCCTGCTGGTCGACGACGGCTCGACCGACGAGACCCACGCGCTGCTGACGCGCGCCGCCGCCGCGGACCCGCGCTTCGAGGTGCATCGCTTCGAGCGCAACCGGGGCCGCGGCGCGGCGAGGCAGTTCTTGCTCGAGAGGGTCACGGCCCCGCTCGTGGCGTTCCTCGACGCCGACGACTGGATGTACCCGGATCGGCTGACCGACCAGGTCGCGTGGCTGCAGCTCGAGCCGTCCCTCGCCGCGGTGGGCTCGCCCATGGCGATCTTCGACGACGCGCTCGAGATGGTCGGCGAGGCCCGCCCCCGCGTGGCGAGCCCGCTGCCCGCCATCCTCGAGTTCCCTCGGCCCGAGCCGCCCCGGTTCTTCTTCCCGGCGAGCATGCTCCGCTCGGACATCGTGAAGCAGGCCGGCTTCGACGAGCGGCTCCGCCGCTCGCAGGACTCGGACATGCTGATCCGGGCCCTCCTCGGGCGCCGCTACGCGCTGACCGCGCGGCCGCTCTACGCCTATCGACGCGCCGCGATGACGCTCGACAAGACGCTCGAGGGCTACCGGTACCGGATGATGGCGCATCGCAAGCACCTGCGGCGCCACCCGCTCCACGTGGGTCGGACCCTCGCGCAGACCTACGCCAAGGGCGCCGTGCTCCGGGCGATGGCGGCCGTCGGCGCCGACGAGGCGGTGTTCGACGCCCGCTACGCCGCGCCGTCGAGCGAGGCCGAGGCCGCCTACGGCGCGGCGCGTGAGACGGTCACGCGAGCGCAGGAGCGGCTGTGGCGGGGATGACTCCGCTCGCGCGGGGCGCCGCTCGTGGTCCCGCTCGGAGTCCCGCGGTCCCCCGCTCGGAGGCGTCGGCGACCTCGGCCGGGCCGAACCGGCTCGTGCTCCTGTGCTGGTCCGCGATCCTGCTCGGCGTCCCGATCTACGTCTTCCAGTCGGGCCTCCCCCAGCCGGCCGACATGGCGCTCGCCGTGTTCTGCAGCCTCACCGCCGCCGCCGGCTTCTCGCGGCTCAACGACGCGGCGCGCGCGAGCACGTCGAGGCTGGCGTCCTACCTGGGCTGGGTCGCCTGCGTGAACGCGCTCTGGTTCCTGGTCGAGTCGTTCAACACCGGATTCCTGCTCTCCACCACGTTCGCCGCGTTCAACACGGTCGTCTTCGTGGGGTTCCTGAGCTTCGCCGAGCGCTCCCCGGAGACGGTGCTGCGCTGGACCGGCACCGTCACGGCGCTCAGCCTCGTCGGCCAGGGAGCGCTCGCCGTGCTCCGCCCCGACCTGAACAACGGCGCGCGCCTCACGCTCTACTTCAACAACCCGAACCAGCTCGCCTACTACTGCCTGGGCGCGAGCACCGTCGTGCTCGTCATCAACGCCGCCCTGTCCAAGAAGCTCCCCCGGATGCTGGTGGTGGCGTCGTCGCTCGCCTCGGGGTTCGTGATCTACTCCACGTACTCTCGCTCCGCGCTCGGCGGCTTCGCCATGCTGTGCATGGTGCCCTTCGTGCGGCGCCCGGCGCTCGTCATCGCGGCCGCCATCCCGCTCGCCATCGCGGGCGCGATGGCCGACAACCCCATCGCCGAAGACCCTCTCTGGCAGCGCCGCGTCGAGCAGGCGGAGGCGCAGCAGCTCAGCGATTACATCGAGGACCGCGGCATCGACCGCATCGTCTCGAACCCCGAGTACCTGATGCTCGGATCCGGCGAAGGCGCGCACGAGCGGTTCCACCCCTTCGGCCTGGAGCTCCACTCGAGCTTCGCGGGCGTCCTGTTCTACTACGGCCTGGTCGGGCTCGCGCTCTTCGCCTGGTTCGTGTTCTCCCTCGTGCGCCGTCTCCCGATCACCTACCTCGCGTACCTCGCCCCGACGGCGATCTACAGCCTCTTTCACAACGGGCTCCGGTTCCGTGTCTTCTGGCTGCTGCTGGCCGTGGTGGCGGTCGTGCATGGGATGGAGCGAGCGAGCCGGGAGGCGTCGGCGCCGACCCCCGCCCCGAAGCCCCGCCGGCGGCGCGACCGGCCCGCCCCGCAACCTGCGAGTTGAGCCATGTGCGGTGTGTTCGGAGTGAGGTACTGGGACGGCCGTCCCATCGACGCAGGCGCGGTGAATCGAGCCCGCGACACCATGGTGCGACGCGGCCCCGACGACGCGCACACGCTCACCGCGCCGGGGCTCGCCCTCTCCCACCGGCGCCTCGCCATCCTCGACCTCTCGCCGGCCGGGCGCATGCCGATGTCCGACGAGCGCGAGCGGGTCTGGGCCGTCTTCAACGGGGAGATCTACAACCACCGCGCGCTGCGCGCGCAGCTCGAGTCCCGGGGCCATCGCTTCCGCAGCCAGACCGACAGCGAGGTCCTGGTCCACGGCTACCTCGAGTGGGGTGAGGATCTCTTCCGGCGTCTGGAGGGCATGTTCGCCGTCGGTCTCTGGGACACGGCGGACCGCAGGCTGCTGCTGGCGCGAGATCACGCCGGAGAGAAGCCGCTCTACTTCGCCCCGCTCGGCGACGACGGCGTGGCCTTCGCGTCCACGATCGACGCCCTCGCGACGTGGCGCGGCGGCGGCGCGCTCTCGCCTCGTGAGGTCGCCGGCTACCTCTCGTTCGGCTTCGCTCGCGGCACCCGCACGGTGCTGCGCGACGTGCACAAGGTGGAGCCCGGCACGTTCCTCGCGTTCGACGCCGCGGGCGCGCGCCGGGTAGAGCGCTTCTGGAGCCTGCCGGCCGAGCACGCCCACGCGCCCGCGCGCCGCGCGACCGCGGAGGACCTGCACGACGTCCTCCTCGACGCCGTGCAGGACCGCATGGAGGCGGACGTGCCGCTCGGCGCCTTCCTCTCGGGGGGCGTCGACTCGAGCCTGGTGTGCGCCCTCATGGCGCGGGCTCGCCGGGACGGCGTGCGCACCTTCACCGTCGGCTTCGACGAGCCCGCCTTCGACGAGAGCCCGCACGCGCAGGCCGTCGCGGCTCATCTCGGCATCGAGAACGTCACCCGCATCATCTCGGAGCGAGACGTCGTGGAGGAGATCGACGCCGCGGTGACCGCGCTCGACGAGCCGATGGCGGACTACTCCATCCTGCCGACGCTGGCGGTCGCACGCCTCGCGCGCGAGGAGCTCACGGTCGCGCTCACCGGCGACGGCGCCGACGAGCTGTTCGGCGGCTATCGCTACTACAGCGCCCTCGCCGCCTTCGAGCTCTGGGCGCGGGCCCCTCGGCGCCTGCGACGCGCGCTCTCCCGCCTGCACCCGGTGCTGCCCGAGCCTCGCCTCCGCCGGATCCTGGCCCGGACCAGCGCCTCGACGGCCGGAGAGTTTTTCGGGTCGAGCGGCTTCTACCGCGGGGCGGTGCTCCAGCGCAGCTTCGGCCTGCTCCTGCCGGAGTCGACGCCGAACCCGGCGGAGATCGTGGCCGCGGAGGTCGCGTCCCTCGAGAGCCGGACCGGCGTGGAGGGCGGCATGCTCTGGGACGCCACCAACACGCTCCCCGAGGCCTGGCTCTGCAAGGTGGACCGCGCCTCGATGAACGTGAGCCTGGAGACCCGCGCGCCCTTCCTCGCGCCCGCCGTCCAGCGCCTCGCGGTCGGCCTCCCGCTCGACGACAAGGTGCGCATCCGCGAGCGCAAGGTGGCGCTGCGTCGCGTGCTCAGGCGCTACCTCCCCGAGCACCTCGTCGAGCGACCGAAGCAGGGCTTCACGCCCCCGATGGGCCGGTGGATGCGGACCGTGCTGCGGGAGGAGCTCCGCGCGCTCGCGTCGGGCTCGCGACTGGCGGAGGCGGGGCTCGTCCGGCGCGCCGGCCTCGAGCAGGCGGTGAGCGAGCACGTGGAGGGTCGCTTCGACCACGCGCAGGCGCTGTGGGCCGTGCTCCTCCTCGAGCGATGGACGCGCCAGCGTGGTATCTCCGGCAGCTGACCAGCGCGCAGACGCCGTCCGGTCGTGGTATCAGGCGCCATGCAACGGACCGAACGTCGGCGGGTGCCCGCGCAACCCTCGTCTCGTATGGAGCGCTCATGACCACCCATGATGTCGGACTCGGCGTCGACGGTTGCCTCGTCATCGCCGAGGTCGGCCAGGCGCACGACGGGAGCCTGGGCACCGCGCACGCCTTCATCGACGCCGTCGCCGACGCGGGCGCGCACGCGGTCAAGTTCCAGACGCACATCGCGGCCGCCGAGAGCACCCCGGACGAGCCGTGGCGGGTGAAGTTCAGCCCCCAGGACGCCACTCGCTACGAGTACTGGCGCCGGATGGAGTTCACCGACGCGCAGTGGGCGGGGCTCAAGACGCACGCGGACGAGCGGGGGCTCATCTTCCTGAGCTCCGCCTTCTCGTTCCAGGCCTTCGAGCTCCTCGAGAAGCTCGGCACACCCGCGTGGAAGGTCGCCTCCGGCGAGGTCAGCAACCTGCCGCTGCTCGAGCGCATGATCGCGACCCGGAAGCCGCTCCTCTGCTCGACCGGGATGAGCCCGTGGGAGGAGCTGGACCGGGTCGCGGAGCTGGCGAAGGGCGTCCCCCTCACCTTCTTCCAGTGCACCTCGGCCTATCCCTGCCCGCCCGAGCAGCTCGGGCTCAACGTGCTCGGTGAGCTGGAGCGACGCTACGGGTGCGCGGTGGGGCTGTCCGATCACTCCGGCGCGATTCACGCCGGCCTCGGCGCGGTGGCGCTCGGGGCGGACGTGCTCGAGGTCCACGTCACGCTGAGCAAGCAGGCGTTCGGGCCCGACGTGCCCTCGAGCATCACGTTCCCCGAGCTGAAGCAGCTGGTGGACGGCGCGGCCTTCTTGTCTCGCGCCGTCCGCTCGCCCGTGAGCAAGGACGCGCAGGCGGCGGAGCTCTCCGAGATGCGGCGCTTGTTCACCAAGAGCATCGTCGCCGCCCGCCCGATCGCGCGTGGCGCGGTGTTCACGGAAGACGACCTCGACTACCGCAAGCCCGGCACGGGCGTCCCCGCGCGTCGCTATCAGGAGCTGATGGGGAGAGCCGCGCGCCGCCCCTATGACCGTGGCGAGCAGATCGCCCCCGAAGAGATGGAACCGACATGAGCCCGCGCAAAGTTGCCGCCGTGGTGACCGCGAGACCCAGCTACTCGCGCGTCAAGACCGTGCTCCGAGAGCTCGACGCCCACCCCGACACGGAGCTGCACCTGGTCGTCGCCGCCTCCGCCCTGCTCCCGCGCTACGGCGCCGTCTTCAAGAACATCGAAGAGGACGGCTTCGACATCCGTCACCGCGTGTACATGCAGCTGGAGGGCGGCTCGCCGGTGACGATGGCCAAGACCACCGCGGTCGGCATCCTCGAGCTGGCGACCATCTTCGACAACCTGCAGCCGGACGTCGTCGTCACGGTGGCCGACCGCTACGAGACCCTCGCGACGGCCGTCGCGGCGTCCTACCAGAACATCCCGCTCGCCCACGTCCAGGGCGGCGAGATCACGGGCTCGATCGACGAGAAGGTGCGGCACGCGGTCACCAAGCTCGCCGACCTGCACCTCGTGGCCTCGGACCACGCGGCCGAGCGCGTGATCCGGATGGGCGAGGAGCCCGAGACGGTCCACATGACCGGCTGTCCGTCGGTCGACCTCGCGGCGGAGATCCTGGAGTCCCCCGGGCTCGACTTCGATCCCATCGCCAAGTACGGCGGCGTCGGCGCCGACATCGACATCAGCGACGGCTACATCGTCGTGATGCAGCACCCGGTGACGTCCGAGCACCAGACCGCGCGGCGCCACGTCGAGGAGACGCTGGCCGCCGTAGCCCAGCTGGGCCGGCCGACGCTCTGGTTCTGGCCCAACCCGGACGCCGGGTCGGATGGCACCTCGCAGGGCCTCCGCGCGCACCGCGAGAACACCGACAACGAGAACATCCACTTCTTCAAGAACATGGCGCCGGCCGACTTCCTGCGGCTGCTCTACAACGCCTCCTGCCTCGTCGGGAACTCGAGCGTCGGCATCCGCGAGTGCGCCTTCCTCGGCGTCCCGGTGGTCAACATCGGCACGCGGCAGGCGGGCCGGGACCGCGGCCCGAACGTCGTCGACGTCCCCTACTCCAAGGACGAGATCCGCGCGGCCATCGAGCGGCAGATGACGGCGCCGCGGCCCGCCAGCGACGCCATCTACGGCTCCGGCGACGCCGGCAAGCGGATCGCGGACGTGCTCGCCACGGCCCCGCTCAGCAGCCAGAAGCGCCTCACGTACTGAGCGGCGGATGAAGCTCCCGTCGCTCAGAGACGCCGTGCTGGGGCGGATGCGCGGTCGCACCCGGATCCGGGACCGCGGCGCGCGCAACCACGTCGACGTCCACGCCACGGCGCGGCTTCGCGGCGTGACGCTCGACCTCGGCGGCGACGACATCGAGATCGTCGTGGGCGGCGCCTCCAGGCTCCGGAACGTGCGCATCGTCTGCGAGGGCGACGGCCTCCGGGTCTCGATCGGCGAGCGGGTGAAGGTCCGCGTGGGCGCCGAGCTGGTGCTGCGGGATCGGGGCTCCTCGATCGAGATCGGCGACGGCGTGAGCATCGAGTCGGCGCGCGTGGTCTCGCTCGAGGGGCGCGGGGTCTCCATCGGGGCCGGCTCCATGTTGGCCTACGACATCGAGATCCGGAACTCCGACTCCCACTCGATCCTCGACGCGAGCACCGGAGCGCGTCTCAACCCGCCCGCGGACGTCGTGCTCGACGAGCACGTCTGGGTCGGCGCGCGCTGCAGCGTCCTGAAGGGGACGCGCGTGGGGCGGGACAGCATCCTCGGGATGGGCTCGGTGGTCTCGGGGCAGTTCCCGGAGGGCGTCGTCGTCGCCGGCTGTCCGGCGACCGTGCGCCGCACCGGGGTGACCTGGACACAGGAACGAACGTCGTGAATCGAGGCGATGAGACGAAGCGCGCCCCCGACTTCCTGATCGTCGGAGCGCAGAAATGCGGGACCACGTCGCTGCACCGGCACCTCGCCGCGCACCCGGACATCTACATGCCGGGCGCGAAGGAGCTGGAGTTCTTCAGCTCCGACGAGCGGTTCGAGCGCGGGCTCGACTGGTACCTGGACACCTACTTCGAGGCCGGCCGGAGCGCGGCGGTCCGGGGAGAGGCGTCGACGCACTACATGATGCGGGTGCCCGAGGTCCCGGAGCGAATCCACGACACCCTGCCGGACGTCAAGCTGATCGCCATCCTGCGGAACCCGATCGAGCGGGCCTACTCCCACTTCCGGATGAGCGTGATGCGCGGCCAGGAGAGCCGCGAGTTCGAGGAGGCGATCGAGGCCTGCCTCGCGCTGCCCGAGGACGCGCCGCCGGACGTGCAGCACGACTACGTGCGCTTCGGTGAGTACGGCCGGATCCTCGGCGCGTACCTCGACCGCTTCCCCGCTTCCCGGATCCACGTGGTCCTGACCGAGGATCTGGCGCGGGCGCCCGCGGAGACGGTCGCGGGCGTGTATCGCTACCTCGGCGTGGACCCGACCTACCGCCCGGACACGCTGGAGAAGCGCTTCAACGTCGGCGGCGAGGCGCGCTTCCCGGGCGCCATGGAGCAGCTGCGACGGACGGTGGGCCGCGCGCGACGCATCCCTGGGGTCGGGGAGCTCCTCACCCAGGAGCGCTACGAGGCCTTCAAGTTCTGGACCCGCACCGAGCTCGGCATCGCGTCGAAGGAGGACCGCGGCCCCTCCGACGTCGTGCGCCGCCGCCTCGCGCGTCACTATCGACCGGACGTGGCGCGGCTCGAGCGCGAGCTCGACGTCCAGGTGAGCTGGCCCGAGGTCTGAGATGTGGCGGACGTGGCTGCCCTGCGGAGACCGCGCGACGTCAGGTCGCGGCGTCACCCACGCGCAGCCCGGGCGCGGGCGCGTCGGCCATGACCACGTCGCGGGTCGCCTCGAGGAACGCCCGGCCGTGACGCGCGTCGGGCTCGAGGTAGTTGCCCTCCGCCCACTCGTTCCAGGACTTGAGGAACACGAAGCGCTCCTCCTCGCGGCGGACGCTCACCTGCCGCACGGCGTGCGCGAGGTGCCGTGCGTACGCCTCCGGCGTCGAGCCCTCGAGCACCACGCCCCAGCGGCCCACCCTGGGCGTGTTGTCCCAGTTCGGCGTGACGCAGGGGAGACGCCCCGGGCGGAGCTCGTCCCGGCAGGCGGCGTCGATCAGCTCGCCGTAGGGCTGGCGGAGCGGCAGCAGCAGCTCGCGGCTGAGTCGGTCGTGGGCGGCGTGGACCGACCGGGGCGCCAGGGTCGGCGCCGCCGCGCGCGCGATGAGCTGATGGGCCGGGCCGAGCCCGCGGCGCTCCAGCACGGTGCCCACCCTGCGCCTCAGCTCGGCGCGCCGGAAGCGGCCGCGGGACTGGAACGAGAGCAGGTGACCGATGCCCGGGGCGATGGTCCCGTCCAGCCCGAGCGAGCTCGGCTCGACGCCGGGGTCACAGATCCCGAGCAGGTACAGCCCCGGGAAGCCGGCGCGGTGGGCCAGCTCTCGCCAGATGTCCGCGAACGCCGTGGGCTCGGGGACGCGCTGGGGCCGGAAGACGACGAAGACCGGGCGGCCGTCGACCGCGATGTAGCGGGGGTCCTCGAAGGCCGGCCGGATGGCCGCGAAGTGCGCCTCGTAGTCGGCGCGCCCCGGGTACGTCTGATCGATGAGCATCTGCCAGGGACGACCGACCCAGGACGCCGTCCAGCTGTGGTTCGCCCACGCGAGGCAGAAGCCGAGGTCCGGCTCGCCGCGGCTCAGCACCTGCTGGAAGGGCCGCTCCAGGAGCCGCTTGCCCGCGAACCAGTAGTGCCAGTAGCAGAACGCCTCGATCCCGTGATCGGCGGCGAGCTCGGCCTGTCGGGCGCGCGCCTCGGGATCGAGGAGATCGTAGTACCCGAGTTCCCCCGGGTGCCGAGGCTGCGCGTGCCCGCGATAGAGCGGCCGCGCCTTGCGCACGTTGGTCCACTCGGTGAAACCCGAGCCCCACCACGCGTCGTTCTCCGGGATGCTATGGAACTGCGGCAGGTAGAAAGCGACCGCTCGAGCAGCGCGGTGTGGCGGCGCGGACATGGTCGGTGAAATAGCTTCGTCGGACGTGGCGGACAAGCGCGGCGTCCCCTCCTCTCCAGCTCGAGCGTCGTTGGTTGTCAGATGGCGGTGACCCGCAAGATCGTCTCGGGGGCGCTCTGGTCCTTCGCCCAGAACGCGGCCGCGCGCCTGGTGTCGTTCGGCGTGTTCGCCGTGCTGGGGCGTCTCCTGTCGCCCGAGGCCTTCGGCGTGGTCGCCCTCGCGCAGGCGGCCATCGACGTGCTGCTGCTCTTCGTCGGTCAAGGAATCGGCGCCTTTCTCATCCACAAGGAGGCGCTCGACGACGCCCAGATCGACACGGCGTTCTGGACCACGGTGGGCACCTCCATCCTGCTCGCCACCGGGCTCACGTTGGTTGCGCCGTGGGTCGGCGCGTTCACCGACGCCGAGCAGGTCCCGGCCATCGTGCGCTGGCTGGCCTGGACCATGCCGCTCCACGGCCTGTCGCAGGTCCACGTCGCGCTGCTCACCCGCGAGTTCGCCTTCCGCGCCATGGCGGTCCGGACCATCCTCGCGGCGCTCGTCGGCGGCGCCGCCGGCATCGCGACCGCCCTCGCGGGCTGGGGTCCCAACGCGCTCGTCACCCAGATCGTCGTCTCTCAGGTGACGAGCACGCTGGCGCTCTGGTGGGCCAGCGGGTGGCGACCGTCGCTGCGCTGGTCGCGGACCCACGCGCTCGAGCAGCTCCGCTACAGCGGCGGGCTCACCGGCGCGGGCATCCTCCGGGTGCTCAGCACCCGCCTCGACAGCTTCCTCATCGCGGGCGTGCTCGGGACCAGCGCGCTGGGCACCTACGCGGTGGCGCGCCGGATCCTCCAGCTCTGCTCGAACCTGCTCAGCAAGTCGGGGGACGCGGTGGCGGCGAGCGCCTTCGCCCGACAGCAGGACGACCGGGAGGCGCTGCAGCGCTCTGCGCGCGGCGCGCTCGGCTTCTCGCTCTTCATCACCGCGCCCGCCTTCGTCGGCCTCGCCGCGCTCGCCGACCTCCTCGTGCCCCTCGTCGTGGGACCGCAGTGGGCGGACGCGGTGCCGGTGCTCCAGATCCTCTGCGGCTCCGGCATCGTGATGGCGATCGGCTACGTGATCAGCGCCGTCGCCCGCGCCGTCGGGCGTCCCATCCTCATGACCTACGCGCAGGCGGCCGTGCTCGCGGGCTACGTCGCGCTCCTGTTCGTGCTGTTCCCCTTCGGCCTCCCCGGCGTCGCCGCCGCCTTCACCGCGACCCTCGTGGTCGTGCTGCCGCTGCAGCTCTGGTTGCTGAAGAGGCTCGGTGAGCTCGAGCTCCGGGGCTGGTGGCCCGTCATCCTGCGCGTGATGCTCGCCGCCGGGGCGATGGGCGGGATCCTCGTGGGCGTGCGCCACGTCCTGCCGCCGATGCCCGCCGCGGCCGAGCTCGCCCTCGGCACCGTCGTCGGCGTCGCGGCCTACGCGCTCTTCGCTCGGCTGCTCCTGCGCGAGCAGCTCCTCCAGCTCCGGCAGGTCATCAGCACCCTCCGGCGTCGTCGCCAGGCCACGCCGCGTGTCGACGGGTAGGCGACATCCGACTACGCTCGCCGGCCCACCGCCCCCGAAACTCGATGAAGATCCTCCACCTCACGCACAACACCCCCGGCCGCAACGCCCGCGGGGGCGGGCTGGTGTTCTCGTGGCAGAACATCATGTCCCTCGTCCGACTCGGCCACGAGGTCCACCTGGTCATCGCGGAGCCGAACCACCCGCTCGACCAGGACCTCCGCGACGCGGTCGCCTCGGTCACGTACTGCACGCCGATCGCGCCGAGCGCGCGCAGCCTCGACGCGCTGCTCGCGCGCGTGTTCCGGCCAGAGACCATGATGTTCCGGTTCCCGGACTGGATGGGCGTCCGGGCGCAGATCGAGTCGGCGGTGCGGCGCCTCGCGCCCGACCTCGTGTGGGCCGACTGGATCGGGAGCCTCGTCCGGCTGCCCGAGGGGCCCCCGGTCGTCTACGGTCACCTCGACTTCATCCACCAGCTCAAGGCGGTGCGTCGGCGGGTCCACGCGGGACGCCTCCGCCGGCCCGACCCCGTCACGACCGCGCAGCTGAAGCGAACCGAGCTCGACCTCGTCTCGCGCTGCGGTCACGCGGTCACCGTGTCCGCGACCGACGCGGCCATCTTTGAACGCCTCGGCGTCCCGAGCACCTACATGCCCGTGGTCGGCCAGCCCATCCCGACGCCCACCGCGGCGCCGCCGTCTCGCCCTCGCGCGTTCCTGCTCGGGCGGAGCAACACCGCGATGAACGCGGCGAGGCGCGCCATGCGGGACCGCCTGTGGCCCAAGCTGGGCCCCGTCCGTGAGCAGCTCTCCTGGCATCAGCTGGGCGAGATCCCCGGCCAGAAGACGGATCTCTGGCGCTGGGTCGAGAGCGTGTTCGAGGTCCACGGCTACGTGGAGGATCTCGGCGAGGTGCTCCGCCCGACGGATCTGTGCCTCGTGCCCTACCGGGACGACACGGGGTTCCGCGCCAAGTTCGTCACCGCGGCCGGCTACGGGATGGTCAACATCGGCTACACGGAGACCTTCGACTGCGCCGAGGAGTTCGTGCCGGGCGAGAACTGCCTCGCGGCGACGGACGACGACCACTTCGTGGAGCTGCTTCGCGAGTACGCGGCGGACGCGGATCGCCGCATGGCGCTCTCGCGCGCCTCGCGAGCCACCTACGACCGGTGCTTCGGCTTCGACGCGCAGCTCCCCACCTACGAGACCATCCTCAACAGCGTGGTCGCGCCGCCCCGGACCGATCGGGGCAGCGCCCACCCCTAGTCGCTTTTGGAGAGCACCAAGATGCCCAGAGCTCTGATCACCGGCGTCACCGGTCAGGACGGCGCCCACCTCGCCGAGCTCCTTCTCGAGAAGGGGTACGAGGTCCACGGGGTCAAGCGTCGCTCGTCGTCGTTCAACACCGGACGCATCGACCACCTCTACCAGGATCCCCACGTCGAGGATCAGCGCATGTTCCTCCACTTCGGAGACATGACGGACTCGACGAACCTGATCCGGGTCGTCGCCGACGTGAAGCCCGACGAGATCTACAACCTCGCGGCCCAGAGCCACGTGGCGGTCTCGTTCGAGACCCCCGAGTACACGGCGAACGCCGACGCGCTCGGCACGCTGCGGCTGCTCGAGGCGATCCGGCTGCTCGGGCTCACGGAGAAGACGCGCTTCTACCAGGCGTCCACCAGCGAGCTCTACGGCAACATCTCGAACGGATTCCTCGACGAGAACACCGGCTTCGCCCCGCGCAGCCCGTACGGCGCGGCCAAGCTCTACGCCTACTGGATCACGACCAACTACCGTGACGCGTACGGCATCTACGCCTGCAACGGCATCCTCTTCAACCACGAGTCCGAGGTCCGCGGCGAGACGTTCGTCACCCGCAAGATCACCCGCGCGGCGGCCGCCATCTCGCTCGGGCTGCAGGAGACGACCTACCTCGGGAACCTCGAGGCGCGGCGCGACTGGGGTCACGCGAGCGACTACGTGCGCGGCATGTGGATGATGCTCCAGCAGGACGAGCCGGACGACTACGTGCTCGCCACCGGCGAGTCCCACAGCGTGCGCGAGTTCGCGGAGCGGGCGTTCGCGCACGTGGGCATGCCCATCGAGTGGCGAGGTGAGGGCGTCGACGAGGTCGGCGTCGACGCGGACGGCACCGAGCGCATCCGCATCGACCCCCGGTTCTTCCGGCCGACCGAGGTGGAGCACCTGCTCGGTGACTCGACCAAGGCGCGCGAGAAGCTCGGCTGGTCTCCGACCGTCTCGTTCGACGAGCTGGTGCGGCGGATGGTGGAGTCCGACGTCAGAGAGGCGCGCGAGCGCGCCCCTGGAGGTCAGAAGTGAAGCTGGACGGAGACACCAAGGCCGTCGTCACGGGCGGCGCGGGCTTCCTGGGGCGACACATCGTGTCCGCGCTCGAGCGGCGTGGAGTGCAGGCGATCGTCCCGAGGAGCGCCGCCACGGACCTGCGCGAGTGGGAGGCCACGCGCGCGCTGATCGCCGACGTCCGCCCGGACCTCGTCGTGCACGGGGCGTGGACGGGCGGCGGCATCGGCTTCATGCGCGCCCACCCCGGCACCATCGCCCGCGACAACACGCTGATGGCGCTGAACACCATCGAGGCGTGCCGACAGCTCGACGTCGAGAAGTACGTCGGCATCGGGTCCGTCTGCGCCTATCCCAAGTTCACCAACACGCCCTTCGTCGAAGAGGACCTCTGGAAGGGCTACCCGGAGGAGACCAACGCGCCCTACGGCATCTCGAAGAAGATGATGCTCGTGCTGACCCAGTCCTACGCGCAGGAGTTCGGGTTCAACGGCGTGCACCTCCTGATGGTCAACCTCTACGGCCCCTGGGACAACTTCGACCTCGAGACGAGCCACGTCATCCCCGCGATGATCCGGAAGTTCCTCGCGGCGAAGGAGTCCGGCGCGAAGGAGGTCGTGCTCTGGGGCGACGGCAGCCCGACCCGCGAGTTCATCTACGTCTCGGACGCGGCGGAGGCCGTGGCCCTGGCGGCCGAGCGCTACGACTCGCCCGACCCCGTCAACATCGGATCCGGCGAGGAGGCCTCCATCCGGGACCTGGCGACGATGATCGCGACGCGGATCGGGTTCGAGGGCGACGTGGTGTGGGACACCACCAAGCCCAACGGTCAGCCGAAGCGGATGCTCGACACCCGCAAGGCCAGGGAGCGCTTCGGCTTCAGCTCCAGCGTCACGCTCGCCGAGGGGCTCGACCGCACCGTCGCCTGGTATCTGGAGGAGGGGCGCCAGATCTGGGAGCGCTGACGTCGGGTGGAACCCCCTCCCCTCCTCGGCGCTATACTGCGGGACATGCTCTCTCGACCGCGCATGCCCGCCTCCGTCGCGGCCGCCGCGCTCCTCCTCTCGCTCGCGTCCTCCTGCACCCTGAACCGCTCGGGGGCCGGGACGGCGGTGGAGTGCCGCCGCGACACGGACTGCGAGAGCGGGTTCTGCGTCAACGGCACCTGCATCGGCGAGAGCGTCGACAGCGGCCGCCCGGAGGACTCCGGGCTCGACTCCGGTGCGCCCGTCGAGGACTCGGGGCTCGACGCGCAGGTCCCCCCCGACGCGCCTCCGCCGCCCCCGGACTCCGGCCCTCCCCCCGGACCGCTCCTGGACTACGCGGAGGCGACGTTCACCCGCGGCTCGGTGGCCACCTGGTTCGATCCCGCGACCGGCACCCTGACGCGCTACGCGGTCCACGAGCCGCGCATCCTCGCCGACGGCTCGATCTACGTCGAAGGAGAGCGCACGAACTTCGTGCTCGACTCCGAAGCGTTCGAGAGCTGGTTCACCGACGACAGCACCGTCACCGCCAACCTCGACGTCGCGCCGGACGGCGCTCGGACGGCGGAGCGTTGGGTCGCCTTGGACGACGGCGGGGCGCGCGCGTTCCTGCTCGGCGGCCCCTGGGGCGGCGCGAGCCGGCCGACCGCCACCATCTCCATCTTCGCCGCCGCCCCGGGGGGCAGCGAGACCTTCCGCCAGTACTGGCGCGGCGCCGGCACCCATCAGTTCGGAGAGGACCGCACCGTCGGAGCGGGCTGGGAGCGCTTCACCGTCACCCGCGAGGACATGGAGCGCAACGGCGTGGCGCAGGCCACGACCGCGGCCGCGAGGATGCTGTCCATCTGGGGCGCGCAGGCGGAGGAGGGGCACTTCGCGAGCCAGTACATCCCCACCGCGGGCCTGCGGGAGACGCGCGCGGCCGACACCGTCGTGTTCGGCGCGGCGCCCGCCGGGATGACGTCGGGTCCCTGGACGGTGGAGCTCGCGCCGGGCGCGTCGAGCGAGGCCATCGTCGCCGCCGGCGGCTCGTGGACGGTGTTCGAGTTCGGCTCGATCGACGAGTCGGTCCGGCTCCGGGTGGGCGCGGGCGCCGTCCGCGTCAGCGTCCGGACCTCGGGGTCGCCCCACGTCGAGACGATGCCGCTGACGTTCGACGCCCACCAGGTCCTCACCGTGTCCGTGGACCCGTCGGCCGGGCGCCTCACCGTGGCCGGCGCGAGCTCCGGGAACGGCACGACCTCCGCGAGCGCGTGGACGTTCCCGGCGGGGCCGCTCCGGGTCGGCAGCGGGGCTCCCGGGCTCGAGAGCTACTTCGGCGCGATCGGGCGGCCCTCACGCGGCGGGATGTGAGTCGCCGCGCGTCTCCGCCACGTGGTGGGGGCGCACGGGCGTCGCGGGGGGCTCCTCGTCCAGCACCGCGCGCAGCGCGGCCGCGATGGCGCTGACGTTCTCCGGCGCGAGGACCTGCGGGAACGTGTTCGGGTTCTTCATGAACCCCGGGAACGACGTCTCGTGCAGGGCCACGATGTAGCGATGCAGCGCCTCGTGATCGGGCTCGTGCTCGGTCATCGCGCGCGAGAAGAGCGCGAACCAGCGATCCTTCGGCTCGTCGAGCGCCCGGTACACGCCGGGCAGGTGCGCGTAGAAGGCGTCGCCGAACACCACCACCGGCTTGTCGTAGAGCAGGCCCTCCCAGCCCATCGTGCCGGTGATGACCGCGATGGCCTCGGCCCGCTGGATGAGCGCCCAGGTGTCCTCGTCCGGCCCGAGCAGGCGAGTGCCGCAGACGCGCTTGATGTCGCGATAGAACGAGAGCGGCCGTCGCCCCCGGTTCGACAGGTGCTCCTTGACGTAGAGGCGCACGCCCACCGGGAGGCTGCGCGCGATGTCCTCGATCAGCGCGAGCTGGTTCAGGTACATCGGCGCCTGCACCAGGGTGGACGCCTCGGGCTGGAAGTGGATCGGGAAGAGCACGAAGCGCTCCCCCTCCACCGGCGCCTCGAAGATGTCTCCGCCCTTCGCGCGCGCCATGCGTTGCCAGCGCGTGAGCCGCTGGCCGATGGCCCGGGCGCCCGAGACCGCGGTGGGATCCCGCCGGTCGCGGAGATGCGCCGCCGTCGCGCGCACCAGCTGGCGCACGTCTCCCTTGCTCGGCACCGGCACCCGCGAGCGCGTCTGCATGCCGGTCGGCCGCCGCGGTCGATCGCGGAACCCCGCGACGAACGCGCGCGCCAGCTCCGCCTGCGCGTCGGTGAGCGTCTCGAGCTCCGCGTAGCGCGCGAGCACCCGCTCCCAGTTCTGGAAGCCGGAGCGGTAGACCGAGAGGCGGTTCGTGAGCCGGGCGCTCCCGACGCACCAGAAGGGGATGTCGCGCTCCCGCGCCAGCGCCCAGTGGAGCGTGCTCATCAGGCACGAGATGTCTTCGGTGAAGATGTAGTCGGGCTGGATGCGATCGAGCGCGTCGCCGATGACCTCGAGCCCGACCTGCACCAGGCGCAGGACCTGCTCGTAGGTCCGGCCCTCGAGGAGGTGCCGCTCGGCGGCGATGGCCCTCCGGAGCGAGATCCCGAGCTCCCGCTCGCGCCGCTCCAGGAACGCGTAGTCCACCGGCCCCTCGGCGAGGCGCGGCACGATGTCCCGGGTGAACGAGACGATCTCGGCGCGCTGGTAGGGGACGTCGCTCGCGTCGATCGTCTTGAGCACGTGCCGGCCCCACGCGAAGCCGCTCACCGAGGTCGCGTGTCCGGTCGCCCTCAGCTCGCGCGCGACGCGGTCGAACAGCTCGATGTGCACGGAGAAGAAGCAGTAAGCCTTCACTCGGGTCCTCCAGCGCTCGCCAGGTGGGCTTCGGCGGCGCGCCAGTCGTCCATGGTGTCCAGATTGAACGCCGCCTCGTTCGCCTCGTGGGGCACACCGACGAGCCGGTCTCCGTAGAGGGTCTCGTCGGTCAGCAGCGTGTCGGTGCGCGTCACGTAGACCGCCCCGCTGCGGATGAACGCGGGGCCCAGCTCCTGGCGGCGGGTCACGGGCGCGGTCGTTCCGTCCGCGAGGCGCAGCCCGCCCTCCTCCGTGGGGCGATACACCCAGTCCGGGTGGTAGCGCGTCGGGACCGGCAAGACGCTGACGACCCCGCTCGCGCCCCGCTCGAAGAGCGTGGTCACGCACCGATCGACCAGCGCCGCCGGGCGGAACGGGTCGGTCGGCTGCAGCAAGCACACGGCGTCGAAGTCTCCCGAGAGCGCCCGCACCGCGTGGATCACGACCGCGAGGGACCCTGCCGCGTCGGTCGCAAGCTCCGGAGGCCGGAGGAACGGCACCTCGAGCCCGTGCGCCCGCCCGACCTCGGCGATCTCCTCGTCGTCGGTGCTCAGGACCACCCGGGTCAGGGTCTGAGCGGCGAGCGCGCACTCCGCGGTCCACGCGAGCAGCGGGCGCCCACCGAGGGGGCGAATGTTCTTGCGCGGGATGCCCTTCGACCCGCCCCGGGCGGGGATCAGGCCGAGCACCCGCGGCGCTCCGGCGCTCATGACGCCACCCTCGCCAGCTCTCGCTGATAGATCTCCAAGATTCCGCTCCAGATTCTCTCGGGCTGGAAGTCTCGCTCCGCGCGCTCCCGGCCCGCGCGCCCGTGGCGACGGCGCAGGTCGGGGTCCCGGAGGTAGCGGGTGATCGCGTCCGCGAGCCCGGCGGCGCTCCCCGTCGGCGCGATGAGCCCGGTGGCGTCGTGCACGACCGAGTCGACCGCGCCGATCGCGTCGGTCGTGACCACGGGCAGCTCCATCGCCGCGGCCTCGAGCGGGACGTTGGGGAAGCCCTCCCGCCGCGTGGGCAGCACGAGCGCGTCCACGCCGCGGTAGAGGGTCGCGATGTCCTCCATGAACGGCCGGTGCTCGATCGACGGGCTCGTCTCGATGTGACGCCGCGTCTCCGGGTCCAGGCCATCTCGCGCCTCGTAGGTGCCGACCATCAGCAGCCGGGCCGGGGGGCCGTCGTCGCGCGTCACCCGGCGCCACGCGTCCACCAGCTCGGGGATGCCCTTGTCCGCGACCAGCCGACCGACGTAGGCGAAGACCGTCTCGTCGCCCGCGAGGCCCAGCGTCCGTCGCGCCTCCTCGCGAGATCGGCGCGTGGGATCGAAGCGCTTCAGGTCCACCCCGTTGCTGCTGCCCGCCCCGATGACCGAGACCTTGCGCCGGACGGGGAGGCGATGCGCGCGGGCCGCGGCGGCGAGGGAGCGGCTGACCGCGATGACCCGATGCGCGCAGGTGATCGAGGTCGCCTCGGCGCCCCAGAGGGCGGCGCGGGTCGCGCCCTCGGCGGTCAGGAGCGGCATGCCCCGCAGGTGGTAGATCCGCACCGGCACCCGCGCGGCGGCGGCCGCCATCATCGAGACCAGGCCCCCCTTCGGCGTGTGCCCGTGCACGACGTCGGGCCGGAGGGCGCGGATGAGCGCGTGGGTGCGCCGCGTCGCCACCAGGTCGGCGCGGGGCGAGATGGCGCGGGTCAGCGGGAGCTCGTGGGGCTCGGCCCCGCACTCCTCCGCGACGCCTTGCAGCCGGGCGCCCGGCGCCGTCGCGACGTGCACGTCGAAGCCGGCGTCCCGCATGAACTGGACCTGCCCCCGGAGGAAGTACAGCGTCTCGGGGACGGTCGCGATGTGCAGCAGACGTCTACGCGGCATCGCTACGACCGGGGCCGACGGTCTCGACGACGGGGGGAACGCGGAGGCGGCGCAGGAGACCGGGCGCGACCGTCTCCAGCAGGCACCGCGCGTCCAGGATCGGGTTCGCCTTGGCCAGGTACTCGAGGTTGAGCTCGACCTTGTGGGGGTAAACGACCGTGTCGTTGTAGTGCACCGGGTCCGGCTGCGCCGCGAGGATCTCCTCCTCCCGGCGGTACGCGAGCGTCGCCGGGCCGGTGATGCCCGGCTTGAGGTCGAGCACCGCGCGGTCCGCGCCGGTCAGGGCGTCGGCGTAGCCCGGGACGTCGGGTCGGGGGCCGACGAGGCTCATGTCGCCGCGCAGGACGTTGAAGAGCTGCGGCAGCTCGTCGAGCTTGAAGCGGCGGAGCACGGCGCCGAGCGGCGTCACCCGGACATCACCCCGCACCGTCACCGTCCCGCCTCCACGTCCGGTCGACATCGTGCGGAACTTGTAGAGCACGAAGGGGCGCCCGTGCTGCCCCACGCGGGTCTGACGGAAGACGGCGGGCGGGCCGTCGGTGAGTCGAATCGCCGCCGCGATCATCGCCATCGGCGCGGCCGCGGCGACCAGCCCGGCGGCGGCGACGCTGCGGTCGAGGAGCGGCTTGAAGACGTCCCGGTAGACGGCCCCGCGATCCCGGTCCACGAGCGCGTCCTGCGCCATCAGCGCCCGCAGGCTCGCCGACGCGCCACCTTCGGGGAGCCGCTCGAGGAGCGCCGGGAAGCGCCGCAGCAGCGCGACGCCCAGCCCCAGCGGGAACAGGTAGACGAGCTGGAGCTGCGCGTGCTCGCGCTGGAAGCCCAGCCGCAGCAAGTAGTCCTGCATGTTGGTGTCGTGCAGCACGGAGCGCGCGCCGTTACAGACCGGGATCCCGCGTGACACGTAGTGTTCGGTGACGTGCTCGATCAGCGCGGCGCTGGCGTAGTTCTTCAAGCCCACCGGGGTGATGTCGATGGTGTGCATGAAGACGCCGAGCGGCTCCTCGACGCAGGCGATGTAGCCGGCCAGCCGGCCGTCGCCGTCGAGCGCGCCGAAGACCTCGGTCGCCGTGGAGCGGGCGACCGCGCGCGCCCACGCCTCCCAGCCCGCGGCCGTCAGCGGCTCCGCGTCCCGGTAGCGCTCGTGGGCCGCCACGTGGCAGGCGTGGCCCAGGGCGAGCCACTCCTCCTCCGAGAGTCGCCGGAGGGTGTGGCGCTTCCGCCCGCGGCGCACCTGCGAGCGGGTGTTCGCCGAGAGCGCCCCGAAGTCGTGGGCCCGGCAGACCACGTTCCACCACGACCCGTCTTCGCGGTCCGCCACCGTGTTCCGAGCGAGGACCGCGCCCCCGCGGAGCAGCAGCGCCTGCGCCTCCAGCCACGGGAGCGCCCCGTGATTCGGCATCGCCGTCAGCGGCAGCAGCGCGAGGTGATGACGGCGCCACCGCCGCCCGTCCCGCGAGGAGACGACGCGATCACCGAGGTCCCGCGCCAGCTGCGTGAGCGCCTCAAGCCCGCTCATCGTCAACCTGGGAGGCGGGTCGATCGAGCACGAAGCGGCCGAGGGGCTTCACGCCCCAGGGCGCGCTGCGGTAGCCGGCGCCGGCGAACTCGAAGCCGCAGGCACGGATCACTCTCAGCGAGGCGATGTTGTCCTCCGACGCGAAGTACCAGAAGCGCACGCCGGGATGGCTGCGGATCAACGCCGAGACGGCCGCCTTGGCCAGCCCGCGGCCACGGTGCGAGGGCGCGGTGTGCGTCGAGGCGATCTGGAGGTCCTGCGGCCCCATGAACGGGAAGCGCTGATACTTCGGGAGCAGGCACGAGTAGTGGGCGAGCTCGCGCCCCCGGCGCACGACGAAGACGCCGTAGCCCTCGCGGGCGAAGAGCCCGAGGCGCGCCATCGTGCCCCACATCAGGAAGGGGTGCCGCTCGAAGCCAGGCGGCCGCAGCTCGGCCCCGCTCGGGCGCCAGAGCACCGCGTGATAGCCCTCGGGGAGGTCGAACCGCGGGACCCGGTCGCCGCCCCGCAGACCGTCGTGGACGTAGAAGTGCTGAGTGTTCCGGTTCACGTCTGCCGTCCCGGGGCCTGGCATCCTGGCACGCCCATCCGAGCGCGCCAACCGCCGCGCAGGGCACCGGCCCACGAGGCTCCGGTTGGATGAACGAGGGGCCGCGGGCGTTCATCGCAGGGCGCTTCGAACGCGCGGCGCGAGGCGCGCAACACAGGTCCAGCGTCGGTTGACCGGGCTCACCGCGAGGTGCAAGGTCCCGGCTCCTTGGAGGATCCCGTTGGTGAATGAACAGATCGTCGTCGTCGGCCTGGGCTACGTCGGACTCCCCGTGGCGCTCGGCTTCGCGGACCGCTTCGAGAACGTCGTCGGTTTCGACATCTCCGAGCGACGGATCCGCGAGCTGCGCGACGGCATCGATCGGACCCGCGAGGTCGACGAGGCCGAGCTGAAGGCGTCGAAGATCCGGTTCACGTCCGATCCGGCGGAGATCGGAGACGCCGCGTCGTTCATCGTGGTCACCGTCCCGACCCCGATCGACGCCAACCGTCAACCCGATCTCCGCCCCCTGAAGGCGGCGTCGCGGACCGTCGGCAGCTTCCTGCGGAAGGGCGCGGTCGTCGTCTACGAGTCGACGGTGTACCCCGGGGTGACCGAGGAGGTCTGCGGCCCGATCCTCGCGGAGACCTCGGGCCTGCGCCAGGGCGTCGACTTCAAGCTCGGCTACTCGCCCGAGCGCATCAACCCGGGTGACAAGGAGCACAGCCTCCGGCGCACGGTGAAGGTGGTCGCGGCCGAGGACGCGGAGAGCCTCGAGCGGGTGGCGCGCGCCTACGAGAGCATCATCGACGCGGGCGTCCACCGGGCCACCTCGATCAAGGTCGCCGAGGCGGCCAAGGTCATCGAGAACACCCAGCGCGACCTGAACATCGCGCTGATGAACGAGCTCGCGCTCATCTTCGATCGCCTGGGCATCCGGACCCGCGACGTGCTCGACGCGGCGGGGACGAAGTGGAACTTCCTGCCGTTCACGCCCGGCCTCGTCGGCGGCCACTGCATCGGCGTCGATCCCTACTACCTCACCGCCAAGGCGGAGTCGGTCGGCTACCACCCTCAGGTGATCCTCGCCGGGCGGCGCATCAACGACGGCATGGGCGCCTACGTCGCGCAGGCGCTCATCAAGCAGCTGATCGCGCAGGGGCGCCCCATCCGCGACGCCCGCGTCGGCATCCTCGGGCTGACGTTCAAGGAGAACGTGCCCGACCTGAGGAACAGCCGGGTGCCGGACATCATCGCGGAGCTCCGGCAGTTCGGCGTGACGCCCCTCGTGCACGACCCGCTCGCGGATCCCGCGGAGGCGCTCGAGGAGTATCACCTCGAGCTCAGCGACCTCGAGGCCTTCTCCGAGCTCGACGGCCTGATCCTCGCCGTCCCCCACCGCGAGTACCTCGCGCTCTCCACCGAGAGCCTCTACGGCCGGCTCGGCGACGGCGGCGCGATGATCGACGTCAAGAGCGTGCTCGATCCGGCCGCCGTGCCGGACGGACGCGTCTACTGGAGCCTCTGAGCACCCCATGACGCGCTACCTCGTCACCGGCGCCGCCGGGTTCATCGGCTTCCACCTCTCCCGCCGCCTCCTCGCCCGCGGTGACGAGGTCGTGGGGCTCGACAACCTCAACCCCTACTATTCCGTCGCCCTCAAGCGCGACCGGCTCCGCCTCCTGCAGGAGGAGGCGCGCTTCTCGTTCGCGGAGCTCGACCTCGCCGACCGGGAGGCCGTGACCGAGGTCTTCGCCAACGGCGGCTTCGACGTCGTCGTCAACCTCGCGGCCCAGGCGGGCGTCCGCTACTCGCTGACCAACCCGCACGCCTACGTCGACTCCAACATCGTGGGCTTCCTCAACGTGCTCGAGGGCTGCCGCCATCACGGCGTGAAGCACCTCGTCTACGCGTCGAGCAGCTCCGTCTACGGCGCCAATACGCGCATGCCGTTCTCGACCGAGCACAACGTCGACCACCCGGTGAGCCTCTACGCGGCCAGCAAGAAGGCCAACGAGCTGATGGCGCACACCTACAGCCATCTCTACGGCCTGCCGACCACCGGGCTCCGCTTCTTCACGGTCTACGGCCCGTGGGGGCGGCCCGACATGGCGCTCTTCCTGTTCACCAAGGCCATCCTCGCCGGCGAGCCCATCGACGTCTTCAATCGAGGCGAGATGAAGCGGGACTTCACGTACATCGACGACATCGTCGAGGGCGTGATGCGGGTGGCCGATCGCACGCCCGAGCCGGATCCCGAGTGGGACGCGGCCGCTCCGACCCCGGCGAGCGGCGCCGCGCCCTACCGCCTCTACAACATCGGCAACAACGCGCCCGTGCCGCTCATGGACATGATCGGCACCCTCGAGCGCTGCCTCGGGCGGACCGCCGAGAAGCGGCTGCTCCCGATGCAGCCGGGCGACGTGCCCGCGACCTACGCCGACGTGTCCGACCTCGAGCGGGACGTCGGCTTCCGTCCGCAGACGCCGCTGGCCGACGGCATCGCGCGCTTCGTGGACTGGTACCGCGAGTACTACGGAGCGTGACCGTGAGCCGCATCTACCTGTCGGCACCGCACATGGGTGGGCAAGAGCTCGGCTTCGTGCACGAGGCGTTCGACACGAACTGGCTCTCCTCCGTCGGCCCGAACATCGACGCCTTCGAGCGCGAGCTGCAGGAGGTGGTGGGCGGACACGTCGCCGCCCTCGCCTCGGGCACCGCCGGCATGCACCTCGGGCTCCGGCTGCTCGGCGTCGGGCCGGGCGACGAGGTCATCTGTCCCACGTTCACCTTCGTGGCGACCGCCAACCCCATCACCTACCTCGGCGCCAAGCCGGTGTTCCTCGACAGCGAGCGCACCAGCTGGAACCTCGACCCCGAGCTGCTCGCGTCGGTGCTGGAGCGCAAGGCGGCCGCGGGCGCCCTCCCCCGCGCCGTGATCGTCGTGCACCTCTTCGGCCAGAGCGCCGACATGGACGCGATCCGCGAGGTCTGCGCCCGGTGGGACGTGCCGATCCTGGAGGACGCCGCGGAGGCGCTGGGCACCCGCTACAAGGACGCGCCGGTCGGCGCGATGGGCGCCGTGGGCGTGCTCAGCTTCAACGGCAACAAGATCATCACGACCACGGGCGGCGGCGCGCTGGTCAGCCGCGACCCCGAGCTGGTCCGGAAGGCGCGCCACCTCGCCACCCAGGCACGCGAGCCCTCGGTCGCCTACGTGCACGAGCAGGTCGGCTACAACTACCGCATGAGCAACGTGCTCGCCGGGATCGGGCGCGGTCAGCTCCGCGTGCTGGACGAGCGGGTGAGGCGTCGCCGCGAGATCGCGTTCGCCTACCGGGACGCGTTCGCGGAGATCGACGGGCTCGAGCTGATGCCCCAGGCGGCGTGGGGCCTGCACACGAACTGGCTCAGCGTCTTCACGGTCGACGCCCGGAAGGTCGGCGTGACCCGCGACGAGATCATCGCGCACCTGGCCAGTGAGGACATCGAGGCCCGCCCCGTGTGGAAGCCGATGCACACCCAGCCTCTCTTCGCGCGCGCCGAGCGGCACGGCGGAGAGGTCGCGGAGGAGCTGTTCGAGGTCGGCCTCTGCCTCCCGAGCTCCAGCAACCTGGACGGCGAGCAGCAGGGCCGCGTCATCGGCGCCGTCACGCGCGTCGTGAAGGGCGGCTGACCCATGCGTCGTCGAGTGCTGCGGCTCAGCCAGCTGGTGCTGGACCTCCTGGTGCTCGCGCTCGCCTTCTCCCTGGCGTTCTTCGCCCGCTTCGACTGGCGTCCGCCCACCGACATGATCGGGCGGCTGGCCCTCACCGTGCCGTACATCGTCCTCGGCGAGTACCTGGTGATGTGGCTCTTCGGCGTCCCGAAGTTCTCGTGGCGCCACATCGGCCTGCGCGAGGTCTGGCGGATCCTCGCCGCGGGCGTCGTCGCCACGATGGTGCTCGTCTGGATCCGCATCGGCCTGGGGGCGGCGCAGGGACACGTCCCCTACCTGCGCCACGGGGTGATCCCCCTCGGCGTCATCGCGATGAACTTCGTGCTCTTCCTCCTCGGGGTCGCCGGCATCCGCGTGCTCCGGCGGATCCTCGGCGAGCACTACGAGGCGCGAGAGCGGGCCAAGAACGTCGAGCGGCGGGACGCCGTGCCGACGATGATGGTGGGCGCCGGTCAGGGCGGCGTGCTCATGGCCAAGGAGCTCGCCCACCGTCCGGACCTGGGCCTCAAGCCGGTCGGCTTCCTCGACGACGACCCGGCGAAGCTCGGGGTCGTCATCCAGGGCGTGCCTGTGCTCGGGCGCAGCGACGACCTGGCCGCGCTCTGCGAGAAGCACGGCGCCAAACAGGTCCTCATCACCATGGCGAGCGCGCCGGGTGAGATCATCCGCCGGATCGCCCGGCTCGCCGAGGCGGCCGAGCTGCCGGTGAAGATCATCCCCGGCCTCTTCGAGATCGCGGGCGGCCGGGTGGAGCTCGCGCGGATCCGCCCGGTGGCCATCGAGGACCTCCTCCGGCGCGCGCCGGTCGAGCTGGACGTCGACGCGATCGCGGACGATCTGCGCGACCGGGTGGTCCTCGTGACCGGCGCCGGCGGCTCGATCGGCTCGGAGATCTGTCGCCAGGTCGCCGCGTTCCAGCCGTCCAAGCTCCTCCTCGCCGAGCGGGCCGAGAACAACCTCTTCCACATCCACCGGGAGCTCCGCACGAGCTACCCGGGGCTCGACATCACGCCGGTGATGGCCGACGTCACCGACGAGGTGCGGATGCGCTCCATCTTCGAGCGCGACCGCCCGTACGCCGTCTTCCACGCCGCGGCGCACAAGCACGTGCCGATGATGGAGTGGAACTCCGGCGAGGCGGTGAAGAACAACGTCTTCGGCACCAAGACCGTCGCGGACCTCGCCCACGAGCACGGAGCGGAGAGCTTCGTGATGATCTCGACCGACAAGGCGGTGAACCCCACGAGCGTGATGGGCGCCACCAAGCGCGTCGCCGAGATGTACGTGCAGGCGCTGGCCGAGGACAGCGACACCCGCTTCGTCACCGTGCGCTTCGGAAACGTGCTCGGGTCGGCCGGCAGCGTGATCCCCATCTTCAAGGAGCAGATCGCGAACGGCGGGCCGGTGACCGTCACCCACCCCGAGATGCAGCGCTACTTCATGACCATCCCCGAGGCCTGTCAGCTCGTCTTGCAGGCAGGCAGCATGGGGAACGGCGGGGAGATCTTCATCCTCGACATGGGCGAGCCGGTGAAGATCGTCGACCTCGCGCGCGACCTCATCCAGCTCAGCGGCCTCGTCCCCGGGCGCGACATCGAGATCGAGTTCAGCGGGATGCGCCCCGGCGAGAAGCTCTTCGAGGAGCTGTGCGTCGACGCGGAGCACGCCGAGAAGACCCGGCACGAGAAGATCTTCGTGGGGCGGCGTCCCCCGGCCACGCTCGCGGAGGCGTCGCGACACCTCGAGGTCCTCGCGAGGTGCACCGACGGCGCGGACCGCGCGCGCGTCGTGGCCTCGCTGCAGCGCTGCGTCCCCGAGTTCCACGAGCCCGACGCCGCGGCGCCGGTGAGGCCCTCTCGCCCCGCGCCGCCCGTCGAGGCGCCCTCACTGCCGCCCGCGCTGGCGAACCCGAGCCTCGATCCTCCCTGATCGATGTCGCGCCGAAACCGGAGCACGAAGGTCACACGCGATCGGGTCGCCTTCGGCGCGCTGACCCTCACGCTGGTCGTCGCTCCTCAGCTCCTCGGTGGCGTCTTCGGATGGGGCATCGCCCTCATCGCGACGCTCGCGGCGATCACGGGCTCCCTCGCCGCCGCGGCCACCCGCGGCACGCACGCGCTGCGCCCCTGGCTCGGCGCGCTCGCCCTGGCCCTGCTGGGATGGACGGCGCTCCAGGCGACCCCGCTGCCGCGCGCCGTGGCCAGCGCGCTCCAGCCGCTCGCGACGGAGGTCTGGGACGACGCCGCCCGGCTGCTGGGCGGGCCCGCTCCGTCGTGGATCCCCCTCTCGCTGTCGCCCCACGACACCTGGACCGAGGTCCTGAAGCTCGGCGCCGTCGCGTGCGTGTTCTTCGCCTCCATGTCGCTGGCGACGCGCTCCTGGCGGCGCGCGATCCTGGTGGCGGCCGCGGGCTCCGTGGCGCTCATGGCCGCGGTCGCGCTCTGCCACCTCGCCGCCGGCGCGGAGTCGGTCTTCGGCCTCTACCAGCCCCGCTACGCCGCGCGCATCCTCGTGGCGCCGCTGATGAACCGGAACCACCTCGCCGGCTTCCTCGGCATGGGCGTGCCGCTGATGCTCTGCCTGGCGCTCGACGCGCCCTCGCCGGCCCGGCGCGGCGGGTGGTTCGCGGCGGCGGTGGTGACCGGCGTGACCGTGCTGATCGCGGCGTCTCGCGGCGGCGTCGCGTCGCTCGCCTGCGGGATCACCCTCGTCGGGCTCCTCGGCGTCGCGCGCAAGAAGTCGAGCGGCGGCCAGGGCCGCTCCCCGCTGATCCTGATCGGGGCGGCCACCGCGAGCCTCGCGGGCATCGGCCTCTACGTCGCGTCGGAGACCCTCTTCCGCGACTTCGAGCGCGGCGACCTCGGCAAGCTGGAGCTCGCCGGCGCCGGCCTCGGGCTCGCCCTCGACCATCCGTGGATCGGCGTCGGGCGAGGCGCGTTCTCTTCGGCGCTGGTCGCCGACCACGGCGCCCAGTACCGCTACACGCACGCCGAGAACTGGCTCGCCCACTGGAGCAGCGAGTGGGGCCTCGTCGTCACCGCGGTCCTCGTGGTCGCCATCGCGGCGGCCGCGCGCCACGCGATCCGGCGAGCCCGCTCCTGGCCTCGGGTCGGAGCCATCGCCGCCGTGGGCTCGATCCTCACCCACGACCTCGTCGACTTCGCCCTCGAGGGCCTCGGCGTCGCGGTGGTCGCGGCGGCCGTCGCCGGAGCCGCCATCGCGCCCCGCCGGCCGAAGACGGCGCCCTCGCGGCTCTCGAGCGCGCGCCTGTCGCTGGCCGCCCTCGCCGTGGTCACCGTCGGCGGCGTCTTGCTCCACGGGCTGTCGATCGACGGCTCGAGTCGCCGCGCCCTCCAGGCCCAGCTCGAGCGGGAGCTCCTCGACGGAGAGCACGAGGCGTTCGCCACCACCCTCGAGCGCGCCGTGTCCACCCACCCGGCGGAGCCGACGTTCTTCCTCCTCGGCGGCGCCGAGGCGGTGGTCCGCGACGACCCCGCCGCCCTGCCCTGGCTCAACCAGGCGATGCGGGCGGCGGACGGCTGGTCGGGGCCGCACGCCGAGGCGGCGCGGTTCTTCGCCCGGCGCGGAGCCTACGGCCAGGCCTTCGTCGAGGTGCGAGAGGCGGAGCTGCGGCAGGCGGGCAGCGCGTTCGACGTCGCCTGCGCCGTCCTCGAAGAGCGCCCCGCGACCCTGGACACCTTCGTGCGGGTGACCCGGGCCGACGACGTCGGGACCGGCATCATGGATCGTGTCGCTCACTGCCTGCCGCTCGACTCGTCGGTCGCCGTCGCCCTCGACGCGCAGCTGCTCGAAGCGGGAGGAGAGCGCGCGCGCATGCGGCAAGCGCGACGGGGGCTCGCCGCGGGAGATCACGACGAGGCGCTGGCGTCGCTGGCGTCCCTGGACGGGACCGACGAAGAGGTCGCCCTCCTGACGGCGCAGATCGCGCTCGCCGCCCGGCGCCCCGCCGACGCCGTCGAGGCGCTCGAGCGCTCGTCCACCACCTCCACCCGCCTCCTCCGGCTGCTCGCGATGGCCCAGGCCCGCGCCGGGCGCATGGACGACATGCACGCGACGATCGAGCGGCTGCGGGGGCGCGCCGCCGGTCGGGCCGACGCCGTCGCCGAGGCCTGGGTCCTGCAGGGGCGACTGGAGCGGTCCCAGAACAACGACGGGGCGGCCATGCGGTGCTTCGAGCGCGCCCACCGCATCGCGCCGACCTCCGGGGCCGGCGCCGAGATCGCCGACCTGGCGGAGGCCCTCGGCGACCTGGCGCGGGCCTTCCGGGCCCACTCCGAGATCTGCCTGCGCGAGGGCCCCGGGAGCGCACATTGCGCGGCCCGAGACCGCCTCGAGCGCCGCTCGACTGAACGCCCTCTTCTCCGGACGCAACCGACGGCCGGACCTTGACCCACCAGAGGCGGCGGGCAAGGCTCCCACGCCATCGTCGAACCCCATGGCCGAGAACAACAGAGCAGCGGACGCCGAGCGCGGCGCGTCCGGCATCGACATCCGGCAGTACCTCCTCATCGGATGGACGTACAAGTGGCTCATCCTCGGCGTGGCGACCGTCGTCGCGGTGGGGGTGACGCTCTGGACCCTCCGCCAGCCGAAGGTCTACGCCGCGGTCGCGACCATCGAGTACGACCCGAGCCCGACCAGCCCGCTCGGGCGCGAGGTGGAGGACGTCGCCAGCCCGGTGGGCTCGTTCTGGACGACGCGGGAGTTCTTCGCGACCCAGAACCGGATCATCGGCAGCCGGGCCGTCGCCGAGCGGGTCGTCCAGGATCTCGGCCTCCACCGCGACCCCTCGTTCTTCTACGTCGAGAGCTTCCAGTCGGACGAGCCCACCGTCGAGCAGGCGGCGCGCGTGCTCCAGGGCCGCCTGTCGGTCGAGCCCATCGAGAACACCCGCATCGTCGCGATCCGGGTCGTCGACCGCGACCCCGACCGCGCGGCCACGCTCGCGAACGCGGTCGCCGAGTCGTACATCGCCAAGACGCTCGAGGACCGCATGGGCTCGACCGTGAGCGCGCTCGAGTGGCTGGGCACCCAGCTCGACACCCTGCGCCACCAGCTCGACGAGTCCGAGCTGTCGCTCCACCGGTTCAAGGAGGAGCACAACATCCTGTCCGTCTCGATGGAGGACCGGCAGAACCTGGTCGCGAGCGACATCCAGCACTTCAACGAGGCGCTGACCCAGGTGCGCACCAAGCGCATCGAGCTCCAGGCGCGCGCCAACCGCATCCGCGACATCGCCGAGGCCGAGACCCCCGAGGAGAGCGCGTCGGCCTTCCCCGACAACGAGACCATCGGGACGCTCCGCGAGCAGCTTCGCGGCAAGGCCGCCGAGCGAGAGGGCCTGAGCGTCCGCTACGGGCCCAACCACCAGCGCATGCAGCAGCTGGCCCACGAGATCGACGACCTCCGCCGTCAGCTCCGCGAAGAGGTGGGGGGCGTGCTCCGCGCCGCCGAGGCCGACGTGCGCGAGGCCGCTCGGGTGGAGTCCGGCATTCGCAGCGCGCTCGAAGACGCCCACTCGGCCGGCCTCGAGCTGAACCTGCGCGAGATCGAGTACAGCCGCCTCAACCGACAGCGCGAGAACAACGCCAAGCTGTACGACCTCGTCCTCGAGCGCACGACCGAGACGGACCTGACGCGCATGCTGCGCACCACGCACGCCCGCCTCCTCGACCGCGCGCTGCGCCCCAGCGCCCCGATCAGCCCCAAGGTGATGGCCAACGTCGGCGGCGGCGTCGGCGCCGGCCTGGTGCTCGCGCTCGGCCTGGCCTTCCTGCTCAGCCGCCTCGACCGCCGGCTCAAGTCGGTGGCCGACGTCGAGGGCATCGGGCTCACCGTGCTCGGCATCCTCCCGCGCATCGAGGAGGGAGACGAGTCGCAGCCGGTCTACGGGCGCCGCAACGGCAAGCGTCGGCGCAAGCCGCAGGGCGGACAGGACACGAGCCGCGACCTCTTCGTGCACACCCACCCGATGAGCGCGGCCGCCGAGTGCTGCCGCACCATCCGCACCAACCTCACGTTCATGAGCGCGGACGACCCGATCCGCGCGATGGTGATCACGAGCGCCAGCCCCCGCGAGGGCAAGACGACGGTGACCACCAACATCGCGATCTCGCTCGCCCAGAGCGGGAAGCGCGTGCTCATGGTCGACACCGACCTGCGTCGCCCCCGCATCCACCGGGCGTTCGGCGTGTCGGGCGCGCGCGGCGTCACCAGCGTGATCGTCGGTGAGGAGAAGCTGGAAGACCTCGCGGTGCCGACCGACATCCCGAACCTGGACATCCTCCCCTGCGGGCCCATCCCGCCGAACCCGTCCGAGCTGCTCCACAGCCACAAGTTCCAGCACCTCATCGACGACGCGCTGCGCAGCTACGACCGCGTCATCTTCGACAGCCCGCCGCTCGGCGCGGTCACGGACGCCGCGGTCCTGGCGCCGCAGCTCGACGCCGCGCTCATCGTGGTCAAGGCGCAGTCGACCACCCGCGACGCGCTCTCGTCGGCGCTCCGCCAGCTGCGAGACGTCGGCGCCAACGTGGTCGGCGGCGTGCTCAACGACCTGGACCCCCGCCGCAAAGGCTACGGCGCGGGCGAGTACTACTACTACTACCGCCGCGACGGCTACTACGCCCAGGACGAGGACGACGCGGGCACCGACGACGACGCCCGCGGCGACGCTCGCCCGTCCGCCTGATCACTCGGCGCCGCAGGGCCTCAGGTCGTGAGGCCGCCGGTAGCCGAGCGGGCTCCACGCCGCCGCGACGCCCTCGGCTCGACTCCAGCCCGCGTCCACCCGGCCGAGGAGGCTCCCGTCCGGCGCGCCCTCGCGCATCGCCTCCACCACCCGGCCGAGCAACACCTCGCTCGGGTGAAAGCCGTCGAGCATGTAGCGGTCGTCGAGCCCGTAGGTCGCCGGCGTCTCGGCCACGACCACCTGCACCCCTCGGGTCCCGCGCGCCGCGTCGAGGTAGGCGCTCCACCAGCGCAGGTGCTCCGGCGACGCCTCGATGGCGGCGCGCACCTCGGTCGAGAGCGGCGGCACGAACAGCACGACGTGCGTCCCCTCCAGCGCGCGCATCGCCTCGGTCGCCGCGCGCCATCGGACCGCGTCGAAGCCGCCGTCGACCGCGAACTGCCGGCTGCTCCGGGCCACGCGCTCGACGACCGGAGGATCCTCCCGGTCGCGGTAGACGGGATCGCAGGCGAACTGCTGCAGCCATCCGCCGTAGCGCCGGCTCCCGTCGACCCGGAAGCCGCTCCCGCCTCGCGCGTGCAGGCCGATGCCCCGCGCCTCGTCGCTGGGGCCGCGGAGCGCCTCCAGCAGCGGCCCCGAGTCGCCGGGCACGGCCAGCAGCGCGGCCACGTGGGCGCTGGGATCGAAGGCCGCGTCGGTCAGGCTCGCCGGCTCGAGCCAGCTCGAGGGTCCGGGCGCGCCGCGGGTGAACCACCACGGGTCCACACCGATGACGAGCACCTCTGGGCGCGTCACGGTGCCGTCGGCGAGCTTCCCGAGCAGCGACATCAGGTCCGCGTGGCCCTGGAGCAGCCCGCCGGCGTTGTAGAACGAGACCGGCTCGAAGTGCTCGGCCCGGAGCTGCATGACGCGCGAGCTGCCGACCACGAGCACGTCGGCGCGCGCCCGCGCGATGCCCTCCAGCTTGTAGACGTTGAACTGCTGCGAGAAGAAGCGGCGGCCCCAGAGCAGCTCCTCGCCGCGCGCGGCGGCCTCCCGCTGAGCGTCCAGCGCGCGCGCCGCCGGCCAGCTCTCCCCCGCGCGCCACATCGCTAGCTCGAACGGCGAGGCGAGGATCACGAACGGGAGGGCGAACAGGGCCACCCGCCCGACGAGGCGCCACGCCTTCCTCGCGTCGGAGGGCGGCTCAGAACTGGAAGTAGATGAAGGGAGATTCACCGAAGTTCCCCAGGGCGCACAGGACGGCGGCCGCGGCGTAGTAGGAGGCCCAGCGGGCGGGCTTGGGCCACGAGGCGACGTCGAGCGGGTGAGCGCGGCGCCGCGAGAGCCACTCGACGCTCATGAGGGCGACGCCGAGCAGCAGCGGCCGCAGCTGGGTGCCGGGCGGCCGACCGGCGCCGATCTCGGTCACCATGCGCGTGATGTACGCGAGCGCGTCTCCGATCGTCGGCGCGCGGAAGAAGATCCAGGCCAGCATGACCAGCGACAGGGTCGCGCCCCACTTCAGGAGGCTCTCGAGCCGCGTCGCCCGCCGGGTCGTGCGGCGGCGGAGGAAGGTCTCGGGCACGTAGTAGAGCGCGTGGAGCGCGCCCCAGGCCACGAAGGTCCAGGCGGCGCCGTGCCACAGCCCGCTGACCAGGAACACGACCGCGACGTTCCGCAGGTGCATCCAGCGACCGCCTCGGTTGCCCCCGAGCGGGATGTAGACGTAGTCGCGGAACCAGGTGGACAGCGAGATGTGCCAGCGCTTCCAGAACTCACCGAAGCTGGTGGAGAAGTAAGGCGTCCGGAAGTTCGTGGAGAGCTCGTGTCCGAAGAGGCGCGCGCACCCGATCGCGATGTCCGAGTACCCCGAGAAGTCGCAATAGATCTGGACACCGAAGAGGAACGCGCCGACCGCCAGCGCGAGGCCGTTCAGCTCGGCGTGGGACGCGAACGCGGCGTCGGCCGCCGCCGCCACGCCGTCCGCGACCACCGCCTTCTTCACCAGCCCCCACGCCATCAGGCGGAGCCCGTCCTTCGCCCCCGCCACGTCCAGCTCGCGTCGCCTCTCGAACTGCGGGAGCAGCGAGGAGGCGCGCTCGATCGGGCCCGCGACGAGCTGAGGGAAGAAGCTGACGAACCCGAAGAACGCGAGCGGATCCCGGGTCGCGGGCATCTGCCGGCGGTAGACGTCGATCGTGTAGCTGAGCGTCTGGAAGGTGTAGAAGCTGATGCCGACCGGCAGGAGCAGGTCGAGCGTGATGGCGTCGACATGCCAGCCCACCGCGGCCGCGGCGTCGGCGAACGACCGGGTGAAGAAGCCGAGGTACTTGAAGACCGCGAGCGTGCCGAGGTTGGCGAAGAGGCTGAGCCCGAGGAGCAGCTTGCGGGTCCGCGGCGCGTCCCGCCGGTCGAGCTCGCGGGCGACGAAGAAGTCGACCAGCGAGCTGCCCGCGATCAGCGCGAGGAACCGCCAGTCCCACCAGCCGTAGAAAATGTAGCTTGCGACAGGAGGAGCGCGTTCTGGCGCCGCGCCGTCCCGGACGCCGCCGTCCAGTAGAGCAGGAAGAGCGCGAACGCGAGCGAGTTGAAGAGCACCGGACCCTCGGCGTCGCCGGCTCGCTCAGAAGATGCGCTCTGGCACGAAGATGATGTCGCCCGCGCGCACCGGGATGTCCTCGCTCGCGCCGAGCGTGATCTGCTCGAGGGGGAGCGAGTAGCGCCGCAGCGATCCCTCCACGCGCCGGGTCAGGATCGCGCCGTTCCGGTTGGCGAGCTCCGTCGTGCCCCCGGCGAGGCCGACCGCCTGGAGCGCGGTGAGCCCCGGGTTGATCGGGTAGTTGCCCGGCGAGTTCACGGCCCCGCTGACGCTGATCCGCTTGGACGCGTACTCGGTGACCAGGACCGAGACCTGAGGCCGCACGAGCACCCCACCGGTCTGGAGCCGCTGCTCGAGCAGGTCGGCGACCTCGGTCGGCTCGAGCTCGGCCACCACCACCCGGCCGACGTAGGGGAAGTCGATGGTGCCGTCCTGGGCGACCCGGTAGTTGTTGGAGAGGTCCTCCTCCCCGTAGACGCGGATGTCGAACATGTCGCCCGCGCCCAGGCTCGTGTCGTCGTGGCTGGGCGCAGGCGGGCGCGCGCTCGAGGCGGGCGGCCCACAGGCGGAGAGCCAGGCGGCGAGCGTCGCCGAGGCGATCATGAAGCGCAGGGACATCGAAGACACCGTGGCGCGCGGGGCGCGCCGCATTCGAGGGCGAGGCGGCTCAGTAGAAGACGCGGACGCCGAGCCAGGCCTCGAACTTGTTGAACCCGGCCGGGTCAATCGGATCCACCGGCCGCATGACTCGGTACTGGTAGTCGGTGAACGCGCCGGTGTACTGGAGCGTCGCGTTGACCCCGAGCCAGTCGGTGAAGCGGTACTCGCCGAAGACCGAGCCGATGAGGCGGAAGTCGCCGCGGCCGAGCGAGGTGCCGACCGGGGTCATGCCGTCCGGGAGCACGATCGCGCCGAACTCGTAGTAGCCGAAGGAGGCCTCGACCCCGAGCAGGAAGGCCCCGTCGATGATCGTCTGGAAGTTCGCGTAGCCCCGGTCCTGCCGGTAGAAGTTGCCGATGAACGAGGGCTGGAAGTCGCGGTCGTAGCCGAAGTTCAGCCGGGTGTTGTCGGTGATCTTCCAGCGCGCCTCCACCTGGGCCACGAACGACTCGTACTCCTGGTCGTAGGTGAAGGTGTCGGAGTAGAAGCCGGCCGCGTAGCCGGCGGCGGCGAGCACCGAGAAGTTGCTGGTGAAGGCGCCGTTGAGCCCCACCCGGGTCCGGAGCAGGACGCCGTCGTTGGTGAGGACGGGGCCGTCCATCGGGCCGAAGTAGTCCAGCACGTTCACGGTGGTGTCGTGGAAGATCGCGGTCTGCGGCAGGAACCGGAAGGTCTCCTGGAGCGAGATCACGTGCTGGAAGCGGTTCCCGTACTGGAACTGCTCCTCCTCGAAGAAGTTGAGGCGGAAGTTGTAGCCGGCCGTCACCCGGAAGACGTCGCCGGTGGTGGCGAAGTTGAGGCGGACCCCTGCGTCGTTCTGGATGCGCGCGTAGCTGACGCTGCGATCGAAGTTCTCGGTGAACGGCCGGATCGAGCGCCCGAACTCGTTCGAGAGGTCGAACGAGAAGGTGCGCCCGGGGAGGACGCTGAGCGCCAGGCTCGCGTCGAGCTCCATGTTGGAGCGGTCCAGGTCGTTGAAGAAGGCGTAGAACGAGCCCGAGATGCCGCCGCGGAAGGTGACCGGGGGCTGGGTGCGCGCCGACTCCTCGTCGCCGCCGGGGGTGCCCTCGCCCTCCGAGCGACGCTGCGCGCCGCGGGTCGCGATCAGCAGGTGCGCGGTGGCGCGCAGGATGCCCGAGTCCACGGCCGGCGTGGTCGTGTCGTCCGAGTAGTAGAGGTTGGAGTCGTACCCGACCTCCACTCCGAGGCCCGGGTGCAGCTCGAAGTCACCGACCCGGATGCCCGGACCCTCGGCCCTCGAACGATCCGAGAGCCACCCCTGCGCGTGGACCAGGGCGGGGCTGATCGCCGTGAGAGCGACCGCCACCAGCACCAACCGGAGGCTACCAACAATACGCAAGACTATCTCCAAGTGCGCCTGGCAGGGCTCGAGGCTCGACGAGTCCTAGATCTCGGGGCTGGCGGGCGGGGGGATGAAGGGCACGGACGGCGGCGCGGGGTCGCGGACCTGGAGGTCCTCCTCCGGAGTCCCCGGGTCGATGTCGGTCACCACACGCGTCGTGCCCGTCTCGAAGATGTCCTGCCCGATGCAGGCGTTCGCCTCCTGCTCGAGGGTGCGGAAGGCCTGGCCGATGACCGTGATCACGGTGAACTCGTGATTGCGGCGCTCCGAGTCCTGGATGTTGATGGCCTCTTCCAGGGTCTCCGTGCGGCTCTGCAGCTGGCGGAGGCGCGCGTTGATCTGGGCGAGCTTGTCGTTGAGGCAGGTGACCCGGATGATGTCTCGCTCCCGGCGGGCCTCGTCGAGCATGGCGAGCACGCGGCGGCTGATCTGCGTGCCGCGCTCCTCGAGGCGCTCGGCCTCCGCGAGCTGCTCCTGAGGGGTCAGCTGCGCGCGGCGACGGACACCGATCTCGGCGTCCACACCATCGTCATCGACGTCGCTTTCTTCTGCTTCGTTCTCCGCGTCCTGCGCGATGGCGATGCCGAAGCCGGTGGCTCCGAGCAAGGCCCCCACGAGGAGCGCGATGAGCGCTCGTCGTCCGTCAAGCATGGGATCCCCTCCCGAATAGGGTGCCGAGTATATCGGCGGGCGCGTTCAAGTCAACGCGTTGGATTCGTCGGTTTTTCGAGTCGTTTTGCGTCATTTCGCGCGTTCGCCTGGGTCGTCTGTGGGGTGCGTTGCGCGAGGAGCGACGCGGGTTCAGAGCCGTGCTCCGGCTTTAGCCCCTCCCGATCCGGGACCAAGCCGCAAACCACCGAAACGCGAACGAGGCGCGAGCCTACAGGCCCGCGCCTCGCGCTGGGTTCGTCGGTGCTTCGCTACTGCTGTGGGGCGAACACGAACGGGTAGGCGAAGCTCACGCTGCCGCCCTCGGGGCCCGGGTTGAAGCGGAAGCGACGGATCGTGTTGACCACGCAGCTCGCGACCGCCGGGCTGCCCGTCGTGTTCTCCTGGGCGGTGGCGTTGCTCACCGTGCCGGTGGGCTGGATGGTGAAGCGGACGAGCACGCGGCCGGCCAGGGTCGGGTTGTTGCGGAGCTCGCGCTCGTAGCAGGTCTGGATCGCGCGGATCCGGGCCCGGATCTGGCGGGTGACGATGCTCGGGTCGAAGACGCCCGAGCCGCTCTCGTCCTCGAGCGCCCCGGCGTTGACCCGGCCGCGGATGACGCGCTCGACGATCCGCTCGCCCTCCTGCTGCTGCTGACCGGCGCCACCGCCCTGACGGGCCTGGAGGCCGCCGAGGCCTTCGGTCCGGCCGCCCACCCGGCCGCCGCCGCCGCGCTCGCGGAGGCTGCCGCCTTCGGCGCTGGTCGCGACGCCGACGCCTTCGGCCTGGGCGAGCACGTCCTCGGCGCTGCCCGTGACCGCGCCGCCGGCCAGGACGTCCTGGAAGGCGCCGTCCGCGCCGCCGAGCGCGCCGAGCAGCATCTGCTCGACCTGGGCCTGGGCCTCCTCGACCGCGAGGCGGGCGTCGGAGTCCGCGCGGCTCTCACCGCTGCTGCTCGTGGGCTCGTTGGAGCTCGAGGTGCTCGACTGCTCGGAGGGCTGCTGGGTGGGCGCCTCGGCGACCTCCTCGACCTCCTCCTCGACCTCGTCGGACACCTCGACCTCTTCGACCTCTTCCTCTTGCGGCGGCTCGGGCTCGTTGAAGATGAGCTCGGCGACGCGATCGGGGATCGTGGCGATCGTGGGCTCCACCGGCCAGTCGGCGTTCTCCAGATAGATGATGAACCCGAAGTGGGTCATGAAGGAGAACATCACGAAGGCGGTGAAGAGCCAGTCGATGCCGGCGATGAAGCCGCCGACGACGGCCGCCGGGAGCTGGGGCCGCGGCTGGATGGGCGGCGGCACCACGAACTGGAAGAGCAGCGTCGTGTCGCCGATGACGACCTTGCCGCGCGAGGTGTCGTTGAGCTTGACCTGGTAGTAGCCCTGGGCCTTGCGGGCGCCGCCGCTCTTGCGCAGCTCCTCGAGCTCCTGGACGCCGCCGGGCAGGCCGACGCGGCCTCGCATCTCGTCGGTGAAGTTCAGGATGTAGTCGCTGCCCACGAGCTGGAACAGCTCGAAGCGGGAGCTGAGGCCGCCCGCGGTCACGACGAAGTGGTTCTTCTCCGAGGAGCCGACGGTGACGGTCTCTCGCCGGCGGATGATCCGCTCCTCGACGATCTTGCCGCCCTGGATCAGGCCGATGCGCAGGACCTTCGGGCCGCTCGGGCGCTGCTGGACGGCCTGCATGGCCATCGTCATCGCCCCGGGGCGGCCCCTACCCTGTCGCTGCGGCTGTTGGCTGGTGCTCATCCTGGTCTTTCCCCATCGTCACCCGCGCGCGCGGGGGGCTTCTCAGACTTCTGTCCCGGGGGTTCGACGCCACGCAGCGGGAGAAGTTCCCAGGCGCGACGGTCGTTTTTTCGCCGCCGAAGCCTAACACCGCGTCGGCCTGGGGGTCCAGGCGCGATGCATCAGTGTGCTGTGGGTTCGTCCGGGTCAACGGACGGTTCGACGGGATCTTTCACCCCGTCCTTGGGCGACAGGTCCTTGGGCGACAGCGCCTCCTCGACCGAGGCGACGACCCGGCGGCTCTCGGCGATCCGCTCCTTGGCGATCTTCTTGAGCACCGTCCAGGACCCCAGGGCGAGGCTCGAGGTGCTGATGCCGAGCGCGATGGCGATCACCGCCCGCCCCAGGCCGATGTTCTCGACCAGGCCCGCCTGCAGCCGCATCAGCCCGTGATCGCCGACGAAGATCCAGCCGATGGAGATCGCCGCCCCCAGGAACCCGAGCGCCGAGCCGATCGAGGCCGAGATCCGGAGCGCCCGCATGCCCCGGGCCGCCAGCCCCTGGACGTCCATCAGCGCGTCCTCGAGGTCGATGATCCGGTCCTGCTCGGACCGCTCCGGATCGACCAGCGGCCAGACGCACTCCGCGATCCAGGCCGGCCGGGCGTCGCGCACCAGGCCGGCCGCGCGCTCGTGCTCCCCCGCGCGCAGCAGCTGCACGAGGGCCCGGCGGAAAGGCCCCGCGTCGAGCGCCGACCGGTAGGCGAGCGCGCGCACCCGCTCGATCACCAGCCCGAGCACGGCGACGAGGAAGAGCCCCTGGAAGACGTGGAAGACGATCACCGGTCAGAGAAGCCCAGCACGAACGCGAAGAGAGCGCACCCAGGTGAGGCCCCCCTCACGGCCGAAGGTTCCGCCGGACCCGCCCCGACGGCCCCGACCCGCCCCCCCCCGACGAGCGACCCCCGGCGGCCAGCTCGCGCGAAGCGCGAGCGCGAGCCGCGGGG
>JAYZQJ010000070.1:0-40635 GCA_036149055.1 Myxococcota bacterium
CGCGCTCGCGCTGCGCGCGAGCTGGCCGCCCGCTGCCGCGGGATCGAACGGGGCGACGTCGCTGCGCTCGTCGCCTGCCGTCGCCTCGGGTCAGTGCCGTGGAAGCGGGCGGGGGGCCCCGGCGCCATTGTTTGCCACCTCTCGACTCGATCGGGGCTGCGCACATGCCCCCTCCGAAGAGTAGGTCTATGGTTCGCGCGATGAGCGCGACGAGCGAGAGCCGGGAGGCGCTGCTGGACCGAGCGGTCCGCGCCACGGACCACGAGACCCTCTGGGCGGCGCTCGAGCCGCTGAAGGGTCGGCTCGCGGACGACCCGGCGGTGGCCCGGGCCTGGGCGGAGGCGCTCGGGGCTACCCCGCGCCGGGCGACGCTGCGGGAGGAGGCCGAGACCATCCTCGAGGCGTGGGCCGCCGACCCCGGCATCGTCGGGGCGTGCTGCGACGCGCTGATCCGGGTGGAGGGCCGCCGGCCGGTGGACGAGCCGCCGCTCGAGGAGGGCCCGGCGTCGATCGCGGCCACCGCCGCGGGGCGCTGCCTGGGCAAGCTCCCGGGCGAGCTCGGCGCCGATCCGGACGTCGGCGGCATGCTGCACGCGCTGCGCGGCAACGCGCTCGGGCTGCTCGGGCCGAAGCGGGTCGACGACGCGGTGGCCGCGCTCGGTCGGGCGCTCGGCCTGGAGGACCGCCCCGCGTGGCGCTTCGATCTCGGCCTCGTCTACAAGCGGGCCGGCCGCTTTCCGGACGCGCTCGAGGCGTTCCAGGCGGCGCGCCGCGGCGAGACCGAGCCGGGCAAGGGCACCCTCTGGAACGTGGCGCTCTGCGCCACCGCGTGCGGCGACGGAGAGACCGCGGCCGACGCCTGGCGCGCGCTCGGCCTCCGCCCCGAGACGGGCAGCGGGCTCCCCTTCGTCGAGGGGCTCGACCCGGTGCAGGTGCGCCTGCCCACCCTGGGCTCGGGTCAGGACCCGACCCGGGTGGTGCCCGAGGAGGCGGCCGGCTTCGAGGTCGTCTGGGTGCAGCCGCTGACCCCGTGCCACGGGGTGGTGCGCTCGCCGACCCACCGGGAGGCGGCGGCCGACTTCGGCGACGTGATCCTCTGGGACGGGGCCCCGATCGGGGTGCGCGAGATCGAAGGCCGGCCGGTGCCGCGCTTCCCGTTCCTCGGCCGCCTCAAGGCCGGTGACGAGCGCCGCTTCCGCTTCATGGCCCTCCAGCAGGAGGAGGGGCAGGTGGCCGCGGTCGGCGAGGCGTTGCCCGACGGCGCGATCCTCTACCCCCACGGAGAGCGCGTCGAGATGGTGTGCCCGCGCTGCGCCGCCGGCGACACCCTGGTCAAGCACGAGCACCTCCCGGCCGAGCAGCACCGGATCGTCTTCGGCAAGGTGGTCGTGCCGGCCGCGCTGCCGCTGCCGCGGTTCGCCGAGGCCCTCGACGCGGCCCGCGCCGGCCAGCCGGGGGTGCTCTTCGCGATCCCCGGGCTCTACGAGGCGCTCGGCGACACCGCGCAGGCGGGCAAGCACCACAAGCGCTGGGGCACGATCGAGCGCACCGCGACCGCGCCCGGCAGCCGTCAGTGAGCGAGCCCCGCGACTTCCTGCTGCCCTCCGAGCAGGTGGCGCACCCGGGGCTGCCGCGGCTGCCCGAGCCGGTCCTGCACGAGCGGCGCGAGCGGGTGTTCATCGTGCTCGCCGGGCTGTTCCTCGGCACGCTCGCGATGCTCAACATCCTCGGCATCACGCGCTTCATCGACCTCTCGTTCACGGTGCCGGGCCTCGGCTGGCGGGTGCCGATGCCGCTGGCGGTCGGCGTGCTGCCGTACCCGATCACCTTCCTCTGCACCGACCTCATCAGCGAGCTCTACGGCCGCAAGCGCGCCAACTTCGTGGTCACGGTCGGGCTGCTGCTCAACGCCTGGGTCGTCTTCATCCTCTGGCTCGGCGGCGCGCTCCCCGGCTTCGAGGGCGAGGACGCGAGCGGGGTGTTCTTCCAGGTCCGCGCGCTCGCGTTCGGCGCGGTCACCGCGTCGATGGCCGCCTACCTGGCCGCGCAGTACGTGGACGTGCAGCTCTTCCACTTCTGGAAGACGCTGACCCGCGGCAAGCACCTCTGGCTGCGCAACAACGGCTCGACCCTCGCCAGCCAGCTCGTCGACGCGGTCGCGGTCACCCTGGTGACCCACTTCCTCAGCCACGCCCTGCCGATCGACGAGGGGGAGGCGCTCTGGCCGCAGCTGCTGACCTTCATCGCGGCCAGCTACACGTTCAAGCTGGTCACCGCGCTGCTGGACACCGGCCCGTTCTACCTCCTCGTCCGTCTCCTGGGGCGATGGCTGCGGCTTCCGACGGGCAGCGAGGAGCCGGACGCGCCGGCGTCCGTGGTCGCGGAACGGGCTTGACCGATGTGCTACGTTCCCCGCCGGCCGAGGGCTTGGTGGGGCTCCGGCCAGAGATCGGAGGTCTCATGAGACGGCGAATCTCGCTGGCGGCCCTCGGGCTTCTGGCGTGCATGGCTTGGCTGGGCGCCTCGAGCGCGTCCGCGACGGTGATGGTGGAGGTCCCGCTCGAGCAGCTCGTGCAGCGGGCGGACGCGATCGTGCACGCCACGGTCACGCGCACCGGCACCCGCATGGAGATGCGCGAGGGCGGCCTCGAGCCCCAGACGATCGTCACGCTGCGCGTGCACGAGTGGATCGCGGGGGAGGGCGGCGAGACCGTCACCCTCCGCGAGCTCGGCGGCACCTGGCAGGGCGGCGGCCTCCGCTACATCGGCACGCCCGAGTACGCGGTCGGCGAGGAGGTCGTGATCTTCCTCGAGCGCCGCGCCGAGGCGCCTCACGATCTGCGCACCCTGGAGATGGTCCAGGGCAAGTTCACCGTGCGCCACGGCGTGCCCGGCGTGCCCTCGACGGTGCAGCGCGATCTCGACGGGATCGCCTTCGCCCGCTGGGCCGACGGTCGCCAGACGGTGCAGCACGCCGGCGAGGACCCCGCGATGATGCTGGAGTCCTTCCTCGACTTCGTGCGCCAGGTCCGCCGCGACGCCTCCGGAGGTGCGCGATGAGGCGCTCGGTCTTCGCGCTCTTCTTCTGCCTGGCGCTGCTCGCCGCGAGCACCGCCTTCGCCTGGCAGCCGATCGCGTCCGGGAGCCCCACCTGGAGCCCGCCGGTCCCGTACTCGCTGCACAGCGCCGGCTCGGCCGACCTCGGCGGCTTCGGCCCGACCGAGACCGAGGTCCGGCGCGGCATGGACGACTGGACCCGCGTGTCCTGCACCAGCCTCACCACCCGCTACAACGGCAGCACGTCGCGCACGCCCGGCAGCTACGAGGGCACCTCGACCATCGGCTGGGTGGAGTCCGGCTGGCGGCACGGCAGCAGCGCCATCGGCGTCACCGGGCCGCGCTGGGGCCGCAACATCATCGAAGCCGACATGGAGATGAACGGGGTCAACTTCACGTGGACCACCGCCGGCGGCAGCTTCAGCAACGTCAACACCTACTCGATCGTGCTCCACGAGGGCGGCCACTACTACGGCCTCGGGCACACCAACGTGCGCGGCTCCTCGATGTGGCCGAGCTACGGCGGCGGCATCATCGGGCTCGGCCCCGATGACGAGAACGGCATCTGCGCCCTCTACCCGGGCAGCGGCACCGACTGCACGATGACCGGCTGCCCGAGCGGCCAGGAGTGCGTCGACGGCGCCTGTCAGGCGGTGGTCGGCGACGGCACCGTGTGCGCCCCCTGCACCGACTCCAGCCAGTGCGGCGGCCCGAGCGACTACTGCCTCGGCTACCCGGACGGCTCCGGCTACTGCGGCCGCGCCTGCGGCTCGGACGCGGACTGCGGCGGCGATCGCTGCGTCGGCACGAGCGCGGGCAACCAGTGCATCCGCGTGCAGGGCAGCTCCCCGAGCTGCGCCGGCGCGAGCCCCGGCGGCTGCACCCGGGACAGCGACTGCGCGGCGGACCAGATCTGCTCCGCCGGCACCTGCATGGCCCGCCCGACCGGCGGCGCGGGGCTCGGCGAGGCCTGCACGAACGACGACGCGTGCAACTCGGGCCTCTGCCTCGCGGGGACCTGCACCCAGAGCTGCGACTGGCTCAACCCGAGCGGCTCGTGCCCGGGCGGCTTCTACTGCGACGCCGACGCCTCGACGAGCTGTGACGTGGGCTACTGCGTGCGCGGCGGCGCGGGCGCGGGGGCCCTCGGCGCGAGCTGCAGCGCCGACACCGACTGCGCCACCCTGGTCTGCGACGGCGGGGTCTGCTCGCAGAGCTGCATCCCGGACGGCGCGGCGACCTGCCCGGCGGGCTACGCCTGTCAGGTCGGCACGCTGCCGTGTCGCGGCGCCTGCCGGGTCAGCGGCGCGCCGGGCGACGGCTGCGAGGTGAACGAGGACTGCACCAGCGGCATCTGCGCGTCTCGCGGGGACGACCGCTTCTGCACCGAGCTCTGCTCGGACGAGACCCCGTGCCCCGACCGCTTCACCTGCACCCCGGTCGGGGAGAGCACCAGCGTCTGCGTCCCCGACTTCGGCGGCCTCGGCACGCCGTGCGAGGACAACGGCGAGTGCCTCAGCGGCATCTGCGCGGTCGAGGGGGACGACACCTACTGCACCCGCCTCTGCGACGACACCACCCCGTGCCCCGGCGCGGACTTCGCCTGCGTGGCCACCGCCGATCCCGACGTGCGCATCTGTCAGCCGACGGCCGCGCCGAGCGGGGGCTGCGGCTGCCGCGTCACCGGCGGCCCCGCGCCGACCGGCTTCGGCGTGCTCGGCCTCCTGGCGCTCGGCCTCGGCCTGCTCCTGCGCCGCCGCCGCTGAGCGCTCCTTTGCCCGACCCCTGCCCGGGAGGGCGGGGGTCGACAAAGGGGGGCGTCGACACCATGCTCGCCGCCCCCTCGTGAGCACTGTGAACGACGCGGCGGAGCGGCCCACGCTGTGGGGCGCCGTGCGGCCCTACCGGCGGCAGCTGGCGGTCGGGATCTTCTTCCTCCTCTGCACCAACGCAGCGGAGAAGTCGATCCCGTGGCTGCTCCAGCACGCCCTCGACGCGCTGCAGGCCGACGACCTGGAGACGGTGCGGGACTTCTCGCTCGTCGTCGTCGCGGTCGCGGCGGTGATGTGGCTGGTGCGCACGCTCTCGCGGGTCTGGATCTTCAACGTCGGGCGCGACGTCGAGTTCGATCTGCGCAACCGGGTGCTCGCGCGGATCCACCTCCTCGGGCCGAGCTTCTTCCGCAAGATGCCGACCGGCGAGATCATGAGCCGGGCGACGAACGACCTCGGGCAGCTGCGGCTGCTGGTCGGCTTCGCGGGGCTCAACGTCGTCAACTCGTCCATCGCCTTCGTGAGCGCGATCGCGCTGATGATCGCGATCAGCCCCGAGCTGACGATGTACGCGCTCGCCCCGTACCCGCTGCTCATCCTCGCCACGCGGGGCTTCGGCTCGGCCATCTACCGGGCCTCGACCGACAACCAGGCCGCGCTCGGCCACCTCGCCGACCGGGCCAACGAGAACGTGGCCGGGGTGCGGCTGGTCCGGGCGATGGCCCTCGAGGGGCGCGAGCGCGACCGCTTCGGGCAGGCCAACGAGCGCGCGGTGGACACCACGATGCGGCTCGTGCTGCTCCGGGGCCTGATGTGGCCGGTGCTGCTCGGCGTCTCGTCGCTCGGCACCCTGATCGCGCTCTGGCTCGGCATGCAGAAGGTCTTCGACGGCGAGCTGACGGTGGGGCAGTACGCCGCGTTCGACGCCTACCTGGCCTTGCTCGTCTGGCCGACCCTGGCGTTCGGCTACATCCTCAGCGTCGTCCAGCGCGGCCGCGCGTCGTTCGAGCGGGTGGTCGAGATCCTCACCGCCGAGCCCGACGTGGTGGAGCCGGACGCGCCCGCGAAGGCCACCGGCCCCGGGGCGCTCTCGGTCGACGCGCTCTCCTTCGCCCACGGCGACACCCGCGTGCTCGACCGGGTCTCGATGGAGGTCGCGGCCGGCGGCTCGGTCGCGGTCCTCGGGCCGACCGGGAGCGGCAAGTCCACCCTCGCGGCGCTGCTCCCGCGGCTGCTGCCGACCCCGAAGGGGGCGGTCTCGCTCGACGGCGTCGACGTCACCGAGCTCGAGCTGCGCTCGCTGCGGGAGAGCGTCGGCTACGCGCAGCAGGAGCCCTTCCTCTTCTCCACCACCGTCGAGCGGAACCTCAAGCTCGCGCTCGACGACCCGGAGGCGCCCGACGCCGACGCGCGGATCCGGCACGCGGCGGCCGAGGCGTCGGTGCTCGACGAGGTGGAGTCGATGCCGGACGGCTTCGCGACCATCGTCGGCGAGCGCGGGGTGCAGCTCTCGGGCGGCCAGCGGCAGCGCCTGTCGCTCGCCCGCGCGCTGCTCAACGAGCCGAAGGTGCTCGTGCTCGACGACCCCCTGAGCGCGGTCGACGCGGAGACCGAGTCGGACATCCTGGCCGCGCTCGACCGGGCCAAGCAGCACCGCACCTTCGTCCTGATCACCAACCGGGTCGCCGCCGCGGCCCGCACCGATCGCATCCTGGTGCTCGACGAGGGCCGGATCGTCGAGTCGGGGACCCACGACGAGCTCGTCGCGTCGGACGGGCTCTACGCCCGCATCGCCGCGCGGCAGCGGCTGGAAGAGGAGCTGGCGGAGCTGTGAGCGCCCGAGCCCAGGACGTCGCGCCGGCGCAGCTCGCGCCTCCCGAGGAGGAGCTCCGGCACGAGATGAACGCGGACCTGACGCTGCTCCGGCGGCTGGTCCCGTACGCCAAGCGGCACTGGGTGCTCTTCGGCGTCGCGTTCGCGATGATGCCGATCGCGAGCCTCGCGGCCCTCTACCAGGAGCTGCTCAAGAAGGACGCGATCGACGCGGCCATCGTCACCCACTCCACCGAGGCGCTGACCACCGCGGTGTGGCTCTTCCTGGTCAGCATCGTCGCCCAGTTCGCGGCGAGCTTCGCCCAGATCTACCTGATGCAGATGGCCGGCCAGCGGGTGCTCGCCCGGCTGCGCATGGACACCTTCGAGAAGATCCAGCGGCTCCACATCGACTACTTCGACCGGACCCCGGTCGGGAAGGTCGTCACCCGGGTCACCAACGACGCCGACACGCTCGGGGAGCTGTTCGCGTCGGGCGCGGTGCTCGCGCTCGCCGATCTCCTGATGCTGGTCGGCATCGTCGGCTTCATGTTCTACCTCGACTGGCGGCTGACCCTGGTGGCGCTCACCGCGCTGCCGCCGCTGCTGATCGTGGTGAACCTCTTCCGCCGCTTCGCGCGGGACGCCTTCCGCCGCATCCGCACCCGCATCGCGCAGCTGAACGCCTACCTCGCCGAGCAGGTGCAGGGCGTGGCCATCGTGCAGGCGTTCGGGCGCGAGGCCGAGTGTCAGGCCGAGTACGCCCAGATCAACGCCGCCTACCGGGACGCCAACCACCAGTCCATCCGCTACGACGCGCTCCTCTACTCGGTGGTGGAGTCGGTCAGCGCGGTCACCATCGCCCTCGTGCTCTGGTACGCGGCCGTCCGGCTCGGGGACCTGCCGATGGCGGAGACGGCGCCCTGGGTCGGCACGGTGGTGGCGTTCTACGGCTACATCCGCCGCTTCTTCGTGCCCATCCGCGACCTGAGCCAGAAGTACACCATCGTGCAGTCGTCGCTGGCCGCGGCGGAGCGCATCTTCGCGGTGCTCGACCTCGAGGAGTACGACGCGCCGGCCGGGGTGCCGGTGCCGGAGCTGCCCGCCGATCCGGACGACGTGGCCCTGTCGTTCACCGACGTGACCTTCGGCTACCGCGAGGGCATCGAGATCCTGAAGGAGGTCTCCTTCGCCGCGAAGCGGGGCGAGAAGATCGCCATCGTCGGGGCGACGGGCGCGGGCAAGACCACCGTGACCTCGCTCCTGCTGCGCCTCTACGACGTCTGGGCGGGCAGCGTCCGGGTGGGGGGCGACGACGTCCGGACCCTGTCGCCGAGCGCGCTGCGGCGCCGGTTCGCGGTGGTGAGCCAGGACGTCTTCCTCTTCGCCGGCACCGTGCTCGAGAACGTCGCCGTCGGCGACGACACCCCGGACCCCGACCGGGTCGAGATGGCGCTGAAGCAGGTGGGCGCCTGGGACCTCGTCACGCGCCGCGCGGGCGGGATCGAGGGGCGGGTCGACGAGCGCGGGGCCAACTTCAGCGCCGGAGAGCGGCAGCTGCTCGCCTTCGCGCGGGCCCTCTACGTCGACCGGGACGTGCTGATCCTCGACGAGGCGACGGCCAGCATCGACAGCGAGACCGAGGCGAGGCTCCAGCGGGCGATCGAGCGCGTGCTCGAGAAGCGCACCGCCCTGATCATCGCCCACCGGCTCTCGACCATCCGGAAGGCCGACCGGATCCTGGTGTTCCACAAGGGCCGGATCGTCGAGCGCGGCACCCACCGGGAGCTCCTCGAGCGGGGCGGGGTCTACGCCCGGCTCCACCGGCTGCAGTTCGCCGAGACCGAGCTGACCGCCCCGGTCGCTTGAACTCGCGCAAACCCAGGGGAATCGCTTATACTTCTCCGAATCGGCGCGGGGGAGGTCCTGGCGTCGTCGCCCCGCCGGGGCGGGGGATCAGCGGCTGGCGGCCGCTGGCGGGCCCATGGACGAGCAAGCTCCGGTTCTCTACGGAAAGTATCAGCTCCTCGACCTGCTCGCGCGCGGCGGGATGGCCGAGGTGTTCAAGGCCAAGTCGCATGGCGTCGAGGGCTTCGAGAAGGTCCTCGTCATCAAGCGGATCCTGCCGGAGCTGAGCCAGAACCCGCAGTTCGTCGAGATGTTCATCAACGAGGCGAAGATCGCCGTCTCGCTGAGCCACGCGAACATCGTGCAGGTCTTCGACCTCGGCCGCGCCGACGACACCTACTTCATCGCGATGGAGTTCGTCGCCGGCTACGACCTCGCGACCATCCTCGCGCGCGGCAAGAAGCTCAACAAGCCGATCCCCCAGGAGCTCGCCGTCTACGTGGTGAGCGAGGTCGCCAAGGGCCTCGACTACGCGCACCGGCGGCGCGACGCGCAGCTCAAGCCGCTCCACATCGTGCACCGCGACGTCAGCCCCCAGAACGCGCTGATCAGCTTCGAGGGCGAGGTGAAGCTCACCGACTTCGGCATCGCGCAGGCGGCGCTGGCGGTCGAGGAGAAGACCGACGCCGGGGTGCTCAAGGGCAAGTACGCCTACATGTCGCCCGAGCAGGCGCGCGGTGAGCCGGTCGACGGCCGCACCGATCTGTTCGCGCTCGGCACCGTGCTCTACGAGCTGCTCTCCGGGCAGAACCCGTTCTACGTGCCCGAGAGCTCCTACGAGACGCTCCGCAAGGTGCGCGAGCACGACTTCGTGCCGCTCTCGACCCGCCTGCCCGAGATCCCCAAGGAGCTCGCCGCGATCGTCGAGCGGGCCATGAGCGCGACGCCGGACGAGCGGCAGCCCAACGCGGGCGCGCTCTACGAGGAGCTGGTGCAGTTCCTCTACTCGAGCGGCCGCCGGGTCAGCGGGCACGACCTCGCCGATTTCCTGCTCGAGCTGCGCCGGGCGAGCGAGCTGGCGCAGCAGGCGCCGGACGACGCGCGGCTCCGGGCGGTCTTCGACCAGGAGGCGAGCAGCAGCCCCGCCTACGCGCCCGAGGCGACCCCGGTCGAGGTGCCGGTCGCGCGGACCGGGGCCCGCCGCTCGAGCCGCCCGCGCCGGCCGACCCTCAGCAGCATCACCCAGGAGCGCCGGGACGTGACCGCGCTCGTGGTGCGCTCGCCGGACGCGCGCTTTTTGACCGACCCGGTGATCGAGCGGCTGCTCAAGCGCTTCGGCGGCGTCGAGGTCCCCTACGAGCCGCCGCCCGGCACGTCGCCGACCCTGCTCGCGCTCTTCGGCGTGCGCGACCCGGACGGGCGCGACACCGAGGCGGCGGCGAGCTGCGCGCTGCGGATCGCGCGCTCGGCCCGCTCGGGCACCCAGACCGGCCGGCCGGGGGTGAACGTGCAGGTCGGCATCGACTGCGGCCGCATGCTGGTCGGGCTCGACGGGGCGCCGGTGCGCGACGATCAGTTCGAGCAGCTCGCCGGCCGGGCGCGCCGCCTCGCCGACCGCGCCCCGACCGGCTCGGTCTGGATCAGCCCCGAGGGCCGGCGCGCGATCGCCGGGCTCTTCAAGGCGACGGCGACCGGGGAGGGCGACGTCCCCTTCGTGGTCGAGGAGGAGCGCTCGCTCGCCGACGCGTCGGGCAAGTACGTGGGCCGGCGGGACGAGCTGCGGCGCATGGGCGAGCTCCTCGCGGCCGCCAACCGCAGCCGCATGAAGGTCATCGGCATCGTGGGCGAGCCCGGCTCGGGCAAGACCCGGTTCCTGATGGAGACGCGCCGCCGCCTGAAGCTCGGCGGCCACGACGTCGGCATGTACGTGGCGAGCTGCGCGCGGCAGGGCCGCAGCGTCCCGCTCTCCGCGATGCAGGAGATGCTGCGGACCATCCTCGGCATCGACGAGCTCGAGGCGGAGAGCGAGGCGAAGGAGAAGATCGGCCGGCTCCGCGAGCTCGGGCTCGGCCCGGGCGAGATCGCGGCGGTGACGGTCGCGCTCGGCGTGGCCCTCGACGAGGCCGACGAGGCGGTCGAGAACCCGGCCCAGATGCTGCGGCCCGCGCTGGCGCGCATCGCGATGAAGCTCGCCGAGGACCGCCTGACGGTCTTCGCGTGGGACGGCGCCGAGAGCATGGACGACGAGTCCCAGGCGCTGCTCGACGGCCTGATCCGCGACTCGCGCGACGCCCGCATGGCGGTGGTGCTCTCCTACCGGCCGGGCTTCGTGCACGCCTGGGCCGACGTGCCCAGCTACTTCGAGCTGCCCCTCGGGCCGATGAGCGACGAGGACGTGGCCCGGCTCACCGGCACCCGCCTCGCGGCGGAGGAGGTGCCGCTCGATCTCCTGCGCGAGGTCACCGCCAAGAGCGGCGGCAACCCGCTCTACGTCGAGGAGTACCTCAAGGCGCTCGCCGACGCGGGCGCGATCAAGGTGCACGGCGGGCGGGTCGACTACGACGTCGAGGTCGCCGAGGTCGAGGTGCCCAAGACCCTGCGGGGCATCGTCGCCTCGCGCCTCTCGCGCCTCGGGCCCACCGATCGCGGCCTGCTCCAGGTGGCCAGCGTGGCCGGCGAGCGCTTCACGCCGGAGCTGCTCGCCCACGTCTCGGGCGAGGATCCCGCGCAGGTCTCGGCCGCGCTCGACGTGCTCGAGGGGCGCGGCCTCGTGACCCGCGGCAACGCCGAGTACGACTTCCAGCACGAGCTCATCGGGGAGGTGCTGCGGGACGGGCTCACCCTGGAGTCCAGGCGCGAGCTGCACGCGGCGGTCGCCGACGCGCTCGAGACCCTGCACCCCGACCGGCTCGACGAGCTGGCCGAGAAGCTCGCCGCGCACCGGCGGGAGTCCGGGGACCGGGCGGGCGCGGTCGACTACCTGGTGCGGGCGGCCGAGCGGCTCCGGGTGGAGCACTCCCTGCCCGGCGCGGTGGCCGCGCTCGAGCGCGCGATCGATCTGCTCTCGCAGATGGCCGAGCCGGACCGCGACCGGATGATCGATCTCTACGCGCGCATCGGGGATCTCTGCTTCCGGAGCCGTGACCTCGAGGGCGGCGCCAAGCGCATGGCCGCGGCGGTGGAGCTCTGCGAGGCGCTCGACCGCGAGCACGAGGTGGCGCGCTTCAGCATGCTGCGCGGCCGCCTGCTGGTGAACATGCCGGTGAGCTCCCAGGAGGGCCGCCGCTGGCTCGACCGCGCGGAGACCATCGCCCGCCGCGCCGGCGATCGCCGCCTCCTGCACGACGTCACCCTCGCGACCGCCGAGGCGGACATCCGGCTCGGCGAGCACCGGAGCGCGAGCCAGCACTTCGAGGAGGCGCTCGCGATCAGCCGCGAGCTGCAGGACACCGAGGCCCAGATCCGCGCCCTCGTGCCCCTCGCGCTCGCCAGCGCGTCGGACGGTCGCACCGATCGGGCGCTCTCGGCCCTCGAGGAGGCCCGCCGGCTCGGGGGCGAGGAGAGCGACCGCTTCACCGAGTGCGAGATGCTGAAGATGGAGTCGCTGACCCACTTCTTCGCCAACGACTACGAGCGCAGCCGCGCGGCCGCGAGCCAGGCGTTGGAGCTCGCCAAGGAGTACGGCCTCACCTACGAGGCGGCGGTCAACGCCCACAACCTCGGCGAGGCCCACCTCCGGCTCGGCGACTACAAGCGCGCCTTCGCCTCGCTCCGCTACAGCTACGAGGTGGCCCGCGACCACGCCTGGGAGAAGCTCCAGTGGTCCAACATGCGGGTGCTCGGCTTCATCGACGCCACCCGCTTCGGCAGCAAGGAGGGCCGCGAGCACGTGGTCCGCGCCAACGACTTCGCCGAGCGCCACGGCTTCGTCTGGGACCTCATCCAGGGCCGCTACTACCTCGCCATCGTCGACCAGGGCCGCGGCGACGACGACGCCGCCCGCGCCGGCCTCCGCGACATCCTCCGGCTCGCCGCCGAGCACGGGTTCAGTGACTACGTGCAGGCCGCCGAGAAGGCCCTCCGGGCGCTCGAGCAGGGGAGCACCATCCAGCTTCCCGGCTGACCCTTCGTCCTCGCTCCCGCCGCCTCCGAACTCGCAGGAAGCGAGGCTCGGCCCGTGGCAGCCGGCCGGCAGAAAAAAGGGGGAGAGGGGAGGGGGGAGGCGAGGAGAGTGTGCCGACAGTAGTCGGCACGACCACCAGGTCAGGCGGGTAACGTCGGCCCCCCCGAACTCGCAGGAAGCGAGGAAGGTGGGAAGCGAGGAGAGTGCGGCTGCGCCGCGGAAGGGTGGGCCCGTCTCGGCCGCTCGCCCGGTCGGACCGGGGCGCCGGGCCGCTCGTCGGTGGCAGCCGGTCGGCAGGAAAAGGGGGAGAGGGGAGGGGGGAGGCGAGGAGAGTGTGCCGACAGAAGTCGGCACGACCACCAGGCCAGCGGTGCGTCGCGACGGGTCGGGCCGAAGGCCGGGTCGCGACTGCTGTCGCGACTTCCTCCTCGCCTCCCGCCTCCCTTCTCCCTGTCTTCGTCGCCCCGACGAGCTCCGCCTGCTCGGCTGCCGGCTACTCACGGGAAGCGAGGAAGGTGGGAAGCGAGGAGAGTGCGGCTCCGCCGCGGAAAGGTGGGCCCGTCTCGGCCGCTCGCCCGGTCGGACCGGGGCGCCCGGCCGCTCGGTCGGTGGCAGCCGGTCGGCAGGAAAAGAGGGGAGGGGGGAGGCGAGGAGAGTGTGCCGACAGAAGTCGGCACGACCACCAGGCCGGCGGTGCGTCGCGACGGGTCGGGCCGAGGCCGAGTCGCGACTGCTGTCGCGACTTCCTCCTCGCCTCCCTTCTCCCTTCTCCCTGTCTTCGTTGCCGACGAGGGTCGCGGCGAGGGAGCCGACGAGGGTCGCAGTGAGGGAGCCGACGAGGGTCGCGGTGAGGGAGCCGACGAGGGAGGAGGGAGGGAGGAGGGAGAACGCGAAGAGGGCGAGCCGGTCGGTGACCGCTCGCCCTCTGGGCTCTCTCTCTCTTCCTCGCTTCGGCCCTTCCTCGCTTCCTGCGAGTGGGAGGGGCCGAGCGGGTGGGCTACTCGGCCGCTTCGGGCGCGGCCTCGGGAGCCTCGGCGGCGGGCGCGGGGGCCGGAGCCGGGGCCGCGGCGGGCGCGGGGGCCTCGGCGGCGGGGCGGGCAGCGGCCGGGCGAGCGGCCGCCGGGCGGGCGGCGGGAGCGGGCGCGGCGGCCTCCGGGGCGGGCTCGGCCTCGGCTTCGGGAGCGTCGGCTTCGGGGGCGTCGGCCTCGGGTGCGTCGGCCTCGGGGGCCTCGTCCTCGAAGAGCGGCTCGTCGTCGAGCGCGTCGAGGGCCTCGTCGGCCTCCTGCTCGATGACCTCTTCGGTGGTGACCGGGACGTCGAGGGCCTCCTCGGCGTCGTCGCCCTCGGCGTCCTCGCCCTCGTCCGCGGCGCCGACGCTGTCGGCGGTCTCCTCGGCGACGACCTCGTCGATGACGTTCATGCTGCGCTCGCCGCTGGTCGACATGTAGGCGAGCAGGGCCGAGAGCACCATGAAGAGCGTGGCCGCGATCGCGGTCAGGCGGGTGAGGAAGTTACCGGCGCCGGCGCCACCGAACACGGTGTTGCTGCCGCCGCCCCCGCCGAGGGCCGCACCCATGCCGCCGCCCTTACCCTGCTGGAGAAGGACGACCATGATCAGGAAGGCGCAGACCAGGACGTAGAAGACCGAGACGATGGTGAACCACATAGGGAGTCCTCAGGAAGCGCGGAGGCTAGCAGACCTCGCCCCGATGACCAGGGCCAGGAACGCGCCGATGAACGGGGCGATAACAGCCCGTCCGGGGGGAGATTCCAGGGGCCGTCAGCCGGCGGCCTCGATGATGGCGACGAAGTCGTCGGCCTTCAGGGAGGCGCCGCCGACCAGCGCGCCGTCGATGTCGGGCTGGGCGAGCAGTTCGGCCGCGTTCTTCGGCTTCACGCTGCCGCCGTAGAGGATGCGCATGCCGTCCGCGGTCTCGGCGTCGAAGCTCTGGCGGAGGCGCCCCCGGATGGCGGCGTGCACCGCCTGGGCGTCCTCCGGCTGCGCGGTCTTGCCGGTGCCGATGGCCCACACCGGCTCGTAGGCGATCACCAGGCGACGGACCGACGAGGCGGTGAGGCCCTCGAGGGCGGCGTCGACCTGGCCGAGCACCACCGCCTCGGTCTCGCCCGCCTCGCGCTGGTCGAGCTTCTCGCCGACGCAGACGATGGGCGTGAGCCCGTGGGAGAGGAGGGCGGCGACCTTGCGACGCACCTCGTCGTCGGTCTCGCCGAACACGTGGCGGCGCTCGGAGTGGCCGACGATGACGTACTCGCAGCCCACGTCCTTCAGGAGCGGGGGGCTCACCTCGCCGGTGAACGCGCCCTCGTTCTCCCAGTAGACGTCCTGGGCGGCGAGCACGACGCGGGCGTTGTCCCCGAGGGCCTCGTGCACCGGGTAGAGGGCGGTGAACACCGGCGCGACCACCACCTCGCAGCTGGCCTCGCGGGGGACCCGGTGGAGCACGCCGCGGGCGAGCTCCACCGACTCCGTCACCGACTTGTGCAGCTTCCAGTTGCCGGCGATGATCGGCCGGCGGCTCACGAGGCGCTCTCCTTGCCGCGCAGCGCCTCCACGCCCGGGAGCTTCTTGCCCTCGAGCAGCTCGAGCGAGGCGCCGCCGCCGGTGGAGACGTGGTCGAAGCGGTCGGCCATGTCGGCCTGCTGGACCGCCGCGACGCTGTCGCCGCCGCCGACCACCGTGAAGCCGGGCGCGGCCGCGATCGCCTCGGCCATGTCCCGCGTGCCCTGGGCGAAGGCGTCGTTCTCGAACAGCCCCATCGGCCCGTTCCAGAACACCGCCTTGGCGGTGCGGAACACGTCGGCGAACCGGGCGACGCTCTCGGGCCCGATGTCGAGCGCCATCTCGCTCGGGCCGATCTCGGTCACCGGCGCGACCCGACCCTCGGCGTCGCCGAGGTCGAGGCCCACCCGCACGTCGATCGGCAGGAGGATGGTCATGCCGCGCTCCTCGGCCCGGCCGAGGATGGTGCGGGCGAGGGGGAGCTTGTCCTCCTCGACCAGGCTCCGGCCGAGCTGGAAGCCCTGCGCGGCCAGGAAGGTGTTCGCCATCGCGCCGCCGATGACCAGGGTGTCGACCTTCGTCATCAGCGCCTCGAGCACGCCGATCTTGTCGCTGACCTTGGCGCCGCCGAGTACGGCCACGTAGGGCTTGGGCGGCTGGCGCTCGAGCTTGCCGAGGGCCTCGAGCTCCGCCTGCATCAGCAGCCCGGCGCCCCGGTCGCGCATCAGCTTGGGCAGCGCGCTGACCGACGCGTGGGCCCGGTGGGCCGCGCCGAAGGCGTCGTTCACGTAGACCTCGCCGTTGCGGGCGAGCTCCTTGGCGAACGCCTCGTCGTCGGCCTCCTCGCCCTCGTGGAACCGGAGGTTCTCGAGGAGGGCGAGCTGGCCGTCGCGGAGGTCGCTGACCACCTTGCGCGGGCCGTCGCCGATGCAGTCGTCCGCCAGGAGGACCTCGCAGTCGAGCAGCTCGGCCAGCCGCTGCCCCGCCGGCTCGAGCGACAGCTCGAGGGCGTGCTGCCCCTTCGGCCGCCCGAGGTGGCTCGCGAGCACCGGCCGCCCGCCGTTCTCCATCAGGTAGCGGATGGTGGGCAGCGCGGCGCGGATGCGCGTGTCGTCGGTGATCGTGGTGCCGTCGAGCGGGACGTTGAAGTCCACGCGCACGAACACGCGGCGGCCGTCGACGTCGAGGTCGCGGACCGAGCGGATGTTCTCGAGCATGATCAGCCCTTCTTCGCGACGTGCGCCGCGAGGTCGATCATGCGGTTCGAGAAGCCCCACTCGTTGTCGTACCAGCTCTGCACCTGGAGGAGGTCGCCCTCGATCACGGCGGTGCAGGGCGCGTCGACCACGCTCGAGTAGGTGCTGCCGATGAAGTCGCTCGAGACGAGCTCCTTGGTCTCGTAGCCGAGGATGCCCTTCAGGTCGCCCTCGCTCGCCGCCTTCAGGGCCGCGTTGACCTCCTCGCTGGAGGTGCTCTTCGAGAGGTGCGCGGTGAGCACGACGATCGAGACGTTCGGGGTCGGGACGCGGATGGCGCTGCCGTCGAGCTTGCCCTTCAGCTCCGGGATCACGAGGCCGATGGCCTTCGCCGCGCCGGTGGTGGTCGGGATCATCGACATCGCGGCCGCCCGGGCCCGGCGGATGTCCTTGTGCGGCAGGTCGAGGATCTGCTGGTCGTTCGTGTACGAGTGCACGGTGACCATCTGGCCCTTCACGATGCCGAACTGCTCGTGCACGACCTTCGCGATCGGCGCGAGGCAGTTGGTGGTGCAGGAGGCGTTCGAGATCACCTGGTGCTTCGACGCGTCGTAGTCGGCGGTGTTGATGCCGACGCAGAAGGTGCCGTCGACGCTCTTGCCCGGCGCGCTGATGATCACGCGCTCGGCGCCCGCCTTCAGGTGCTTGCCCGCGCCCTCGCGGTCACGGAACACGCCGGTGCACTCGAGCACGATCTCCGCGCCGAGGTCCTTCCAGGGGAGCTCCGCCGGATCCTTGATGGCGAAGCAGGGGACCTTCTTGCCGCCGATGGTGATCGCGTCGTCGTCGCTCGTGACCTCCGGGCCGAACGTGCGGTGCACGGAGTCGTACTTGAGCAGGTGCGCGAGCATGTCGTTCGTCGTCAGGTCGTTGATCCCGACGAGCTCGAGGTCAGTGCGGCCCGACTCGAAGAGGATGCGGGCGACGCAGCGCCCGATGCGTCCGAACCCGTTGATCGCGATCTTGGTGGCCATCGGAGAAGTCCTCGTGTGTGAAGAGCGTGACAGTCCGGCCTAGATATCCGCGCGAATTCCCACCGTCAAGCGGACCCCGCGGAGGGGTGTGACGGAAAACGAGAAGCCCCCGTCCGGGAGGGCGGGGGCTTCGGAGCGCGGGCTCGGTTCCGGGCTACTCGGCCGGCGGCGGCGGCTCGCTCAGGGTCTCGTCACCGCGGATGTCGCTGCTGACCAGCGAGAGCATCTCGGTGGCGAAGGCCACGATGTCCGAGCGCGAGTGCCCGGTCGACTTGAGCTCGCGAAAGACCGACTTCGCGAGGATGCGAAGCGCGCGGGGTTCCTGACTCGGGCTCACGTTCGACTGACTGCTCATCGTCTGCATGGCGCTCCCTCCAGCCCTCTCATTCAGCACGGCTCGTGCCACGGAAACCGGCCGGCTGGCCGCAAACCCGAAAACATCATGCTTCCGTGGACTTCGATGGGAAGTCGGCCATCGAGCCGGAATTCGGGGGTGCGAATATCTGGCGAGAGGTGCGAAGGGGACTACACGTCAGCCCCCCCGATCGCCGCGTAAACAGCTACGCACCCGCGCCAGATGCGCACGTGGTGACGCACCGATCTCGGCGTGATCTCGGGGAATTCCGGATCGCGTTCGAAACACCGCCGAGACATGGCGGCGCCGATCAGCCCCGGTCGTCGTGCTCGAGCTTCGGCGCCTCGCCGGGCGCGTCGGAGGTCGGCGCCTGGCCGTTTTCCGGCTCCGGGACCTCGTCCGTGTCCCGGTTCACGGGCACGAGCCGCGCCTCGACGTAGGCCCGCATCGCCCGGAGCGCGCGACCGTACTGCCCCTCCGCGTCCTGGGCGCGGGCGAGGAAGTAGTGCACCTCGGGGTGGCGCAGCACGTAGTCGGGCTCGGTCCGGACCAGCTCCTCGAGGTGCTCGATGGCCGCGCGGTGCTGCGCGTAGCTGCCGTCGGCCGCCTTGTAGAGGAGGTAGCCGTAGAGGAAGCGCATCGAAGGCCCGCTGTGCAGCCGCAGCGGCGCGGGGATGTTCTCCATCGCGATGAGCGCGGCCCCGTAGGCGCGCTCGTCGACCGAGTCGCGCACCGCGTCGAAGCCCTCGAGCAGCTGCTCGGCGGTGTCGCGGTCCATCTCCGGGCCGGGCATCGGCGGGGTGATCCGGATGGCCGGCTCGTTGTCGCTCGTCAGCAGGTGGGTGAGCACCTCGAGCGCGACCGCGGTCTCCCGGGCCCGGCCGGCGCGCTGGCTGCGCTCGATCAGGTCGCCGGCCCAGCCGTAGCGGCCGTGCGCGATCATGCTCATCGCCAGCTCGGCGTAGTTGCGGGCCGCCGCGTCCCCCTCGCCGAAGCCGGCGAGCACCGGGATCTGGGCGTCGCCCTCCGCGACCCGCGCGTTCATCGGGTGACCGTAGGGCCACTCCTCCGAGTAGATGCTCGAGAGGTAGCCCTCGTAGCGGGAGAAGCCGATCAGGTCGCGGGGCGCGTTGAACTCGATGTGGGCGTTGTCGTCGGTGTTGAGCACCGCGGGGCGCCGCCGGCACTCCGGCTCCTCGCACCGCCCGGCGTTGTGGGAGGCGGGCACCGGCTCGTAGCTCCCCTCGCGCCGGCGCTCCTCGATCATCGTGTAGGCCATCACCTCGTCGCGGGTGGCGAGCAGGGTGCGGGCGAAGATGTCGAAGGGCGTGTAGACGTTGGCCCGCTCGAGCTCGATCGCGATCTCGGAGGGGCAGGTCGGGTTGCGGAGGTCACCGCTCTCGGCGTCGCGCTCGCAGTAGCAGTGCCGCGCGGGGTCCTCGTCCTGACACTCCACCGGCGCGAAGGCCTGCTGCACGCGCTCGAGGTCGAGCCGGATCGGCTGGTCCGAGCCGAGCATCACCGTGTCGCTCGAGCGGTCGTCCGCGCTGAGCACCACGACGTGCTCGAACTGCGAGGCGAAGGTCCGGTAGATGGTCTTGATGTTCTGCGGGCTGAGCTCGTAGAGCTGCACCCACTGGCAGTAGATGCCGCCCGGGCGGAGGCGCTGCTTGGTGATGCGCCAGTGATCCACCGTGAACAGATCGCTGACGCCCGTGATCCAGGGGTTGCTGGGCTCGCTGACGATCACGTCGTACTGCCGACGGGTCGAGGCGAGGTAGTTGCGGCCGTCGTCGTTGATGATCGTGAGCCGATCCATCTCGACGTAGGGCCAGCGGTCGAGGCGGTAGTCGAGGTGGTTGACGTCCTCGAAGAAGCGCGCCGCCTCGGGGATGTGCCGCTCGAGCTCCACCACGTCGACGCGCTCGACCGGGAACTGCAGCGCGGTGCCGACCGACACCCCCGAGCCGAAGCCGATGACGGCGACGTCGAGCCCCGCCGGGCCCTCGGGGTGGAGGAGGAGCGGGTAGGCGGCGACGTTGATCTGGGTCGGCATGTCGTCGCCGTTGCTGGCGTCGACCTTGCCGTTGTTCTTCATCGCGTAGTGGCGGCCCCAGCGCTCGACGCTGACCGTCGTGGTCAGGCCGTCCTCGTAGTAGACGAGGTCGGGGGCGCCCCAGCTGGCGGGGTCGAGCATGCCCTCGGCGAGCGACACCCGGAACACGCCCAGGGTCATCTGGGTGAGGTTCCAGCGGATGTTGTAGCTGTCGTCGGTGTAGGGGTTGCGGGTGAAGACGAAGAGCACCGCGAGCAGCGCCGGGATCAGCGGGCTCAGGATGTAGACGGTGACCGCGTGCCAGGTGGGTAGGTCGGCCTCGGGCGGCGCGTCCTCGTCGACCGGCGGCGGGGTCGGGCCCGGCGCGACGATCTCTCGCCAGTTCGCCCAGCTGGCCACCAGGCCGGTGAGCACCAGGAAGGCGCGGAGCACCCACTGCACGGCGCCGAGCGCCCAGCTGTCGGCCTGCGAGGGATCGACGAGCACCACCGCGAGCGCGCCCGCCGCGAAGGTGGGCACGACGACCATCGCCATCGCGCGGCCGTCGAGCTTCCCGCGCGGCTCGCCCTTCTGGGCGGCCGAGACCTCGCGCAGCCACTGGTACTCGATCGCGCAGAGCACGAAGAAGCCGAGCGCGGTGCCCACCCGGGTCCACCAGCGCCAGTCGCCGGTCATCACCGGGTAGGCGCTGCCCGCGACGGCGAGGCCGGCGAGCACGGGGAGGGTGATGGCCGCGACGCGACGCCAGCTCCACCAGCGCTGGTCCTCGTGCGGATCGGCGGCGCCGAGGATCAGCATCACCAGCGCGAGCACCATGTTCAGCGCGACGCCGAGGTGCAGGGTGCGCTCGGCGCCGATGAGCGCGAAGAGGATGAAGCCGGGCAGCCAGGCGCCGATGATCGAGCCGACCGTGTTGCCGGTGTAGACGTGGGCCACGTCGCGGGCGATGCCGTCGCCGCCCTTGGTCCAGATGCGGACCACGAGCGGGAACATCGCGCCCATGCCCAGGGTGGCGGGCAGCGTGCAGAGCACGACGGTCAGGAACATGAAGAACTGGACCTGGCCGACGTGGTCGGGGAGCGCGGCGCTCGGGATGCTGACGACGAGCTGCGCGAAGGCGTAGGGGATCTCGTCCTGCCAGATGTACGAGGCGACGGTGGCCCCGGCGATGAACAGCTGGATGATGGCCACGAGCAGCACGCTCGAGCGGCTCAGCAGCGAGGCGAGCACCAGGAACGTGGCCACGAGCGCGACCACCGTCATGATGATCTGCGGCAGGAAGCCGGGGAAGCGGATGGTGTTGACGACGGCGGCGGCGACCGGGATGGCGGCCATCACCACCACGACCAGCGACTTCCAGGAGCCCTCGTCGTCGCGGAAGGCGATCTCGCTGAGGCGCTCGCTGGTGGCGCGGCGGCTGGCCCAGATGAGCGCGAGCACGATCGGCGCGACGTAGAAGAGGCTCAGGAGCAGGTAGTTCGTGACCCCGCCCTCGAAGCGCGTGGAGGTGTCCTGCGGATCGACGATGTCGACCGCCCAGGGGACGTTGGCGAGGAAGACGAGCACGATCGAGGTCGCGGCGACGCCGGCGAAGGGCGCCGTCTTCTTGCCGAGGAACGCGCTCATCGCGGCCGCGCCGACCGCGATGCCGATGAGGAAGGTCTCCAGGATCAGCGCGAACGAGTAGATCGAGGAGCCGATGGTCATCGCGAGCGCGCGTGACCACACGACCTCGTAGCAGAGGGCGGCGGCGCCGCTGGCGGCGAACGCGAGGAACGCGCCCTTGCGCGCCAGCTCGGGGATGGGCAGCTCGTCGTCGCCCGCGCTCGCCGTCTCCGCGGTCTTCTTTTTCTTCTTCCGCTTCTTCTTGGTCTTCTTCGCCTTCTCCGGCTCGGCGTCCTCGGCCTTCTCGTCCGCGGGCGCGGCGGGGGTCTCGGTCACGTCCTCGGGCCCGGCGGTGCCGGGCAGGAACGCGAGCGGCTCCCCCGGCTCCCAGAGCCCGGCGAGGAGCGGCTTGCGGAAGATCCAGATGATCGCCGCGAGGCCGAAGTTCATCGAGCAGGCGACGATGTTGGTGACCGAGAGGCCGACCGTCGGCAGCAGCACGAAGGCGCTGAGGAGCGGGCCGGTCGAGGCGCCGAAGGTGTTGATGGCGTAGAGCCAGCCGACCTGCTTGCCGGCCTCGCGGGCGTTCTCGCTGGCGCGCACGAAGTGCCGGGTCAGCAGCGGCAGGGTGGAGCCCATCAGGGTGGTGGGGATGATCAGCAGCGGGGCGACGCAGAGGAACCGCGCGACCATGAACAGCCCGGACTCCGCGCCCAGCTCCGCGCGCAGGAACGCGTTGACGGTCGCGAGCCAGCCGTCGGACTGGATCATCAGGGGGATGAGCAGGCCCCAGAGGCCGACGCCGATCTCGGCCACCGCGTAGGTGATGATCGGGTGCTTGATCCGGTGGGCGTACTTGCCGCCCAGCCACGCACCGAGGCCGAGCCCCGCCATGAAGACGGTCAGCACCGTGCTGATCGCGACCGAGGTCGCGCCGAACACGTGGTGCAGCATGCGCGTCCAGATCGTCTGGAAGATCAGGCTGGACGCGCCGGAGAGGAAGAAGGCGAGGTATGCGGCGAGGGCGCGGCCGTGGACGCTGCCAGGTGCGCTCGCTCGCCCGAGGGTTCGGGAAGCCACGATGGGGTCTCCGCCGCGCTCCTCGAGACCGAGGGCGGGGCCGTGCGTGCTGAGGGGGCGTGAAAAGCGCCGCAGTATAGGGAGCGGGGCTGAGGCGCACCACCCGCCCCGCGAGGCGCTCGGGCAGGGCGGGAGAGGGGAGGGGGGAGGCGAGGAGGAATCAGCCAGCGCGCGGCGCTCCCTCGGGGATCCCATTCAATCATCGAACTGCCGCTCTCCGACTCGGGTCGTGACCGGTGACATGGAGCCCGCGGCGCTGCTCGAGGACGGTCCTCGACTCGGCTTCGGATTCGGCTTCGGATCCGGCGTCGGGTTCGGCGTCGGGTTCGGCGTCGGACTCGGCGTCGGACTCGGGCTCGGCGCGGGCGGGTCGGGTGCATGGGGATGGGGAAGATCGTCCCCGGTGTTTGGCTCATCGTCGCCAGGCGAGGGCGGCCGCGAGGAGCGTGAGCAGGGCGGCGCCGAGGAAGCTCGGGCGGATGCCGAGGCTCGGCAGGAGGAGGAGCTGCGCGAGCGCGGCCCCGACGGCGGCGCCGAGCAGCGCGGGCGTCCAGGAGGCGCCTCGCCGGGTGAGCCCGCCGACGGCGGCGCCGGAGAGCAGGCTCGGGATCAGCAGCGCGGGCGAGGCCAGGCCGACGCGGAGCGCGAGGCTCGCCGGCGGCGCGAGGCCCATGGACAGGTCGGTCCCCACCGCGTGGAGCGCGGGCAGGGCGATCAGGCTGGCGGCCCCGGCGAGCCCCGACGCGAGGGCGAGGCCGGCGAGGGCGAGGCCAGCCGCGGCGTGGGGACCCGGAGGCGTCCGACGGGCTCCGGCGACGGCGCCGAGGAGCAGGCCCACGCCGACGGTCGGCGCGACCGCCTCGAAGGCGAGGCGCGACGTGCCGGCGGTCACCAGGAGCAGCCGGACCCAGCCGACCGCGAAGACCAGCGTCGAGGCGCCGAGCGCGAAGGCCGACACGTGTGCGGGGGAGACGCGCATCGCGGGGTGGTGAGGGAGGGGCCGGAGGGCTGCAAGCCCAACCGCTTCCGAGCCACGATCGTCGCCGTCGCCTTCGCGGCGCCGAATTCGAGGATCGCGCGGGCGGGGCAGCCTCGATTTCGTCGAATTCGACGGTTTCCGATAGTGACTATCGACTGGCCGTCGAAACCGACGGGTTTTCGATAGTGACTATCGACTTGTCGTCGAATTCGACGAGTTTCCGATAGTGACTATCGACTTGTCGTCGAATTCGACGGGAAATCCTCGCACGCGACGATCCGGCGTCGAATTCGACGCGGCGCGGGGCGCGATGGGGCGGTAGGTTCTGGGTCGTGAGAGCCCTCGCCCTGACGACCGCGATCCTCGTGGCCTCGACCGTGGCCTCGTCGGTGGCCGCGCAGCGGGGGCCGTCGCCGCGGGCGGCGCGGCTGATCCGGGCCGGGGAGGCGTACCTCCGGGCCGGGGACCGCGGGAGCGCGATCGGCTACTTCCGGGAGGCGCTGCAGGCCGATCCACGCTCGATGCGGGCGTACGAGCGGCTCGGCGAGGCCTACCGGGCGCGGGGGAGCCACGTCGACGCGCGCGAGGTCTTCGAGGCGGGGCTCGCGCGCGATCCGGACCACGCGCCGCTCTGGCTGGGGCTCGCCCGGACGCTGCTCGAGGCGGGGCAGCCGGAGGAGGCGGCGCGGGCGGTGCGGAGCCTGCTGGCGCGCGATCCCGATCACCGGGAGGGGCTGCGGCTCCGGGCCGAGCTCGCCCGCGCGCGCGGCGCGTGGTCGGAGGCGCTGACCGCGTACCGGGCGCTCCTGTCGCTCGACGACCTGAGCGCCGAGGAGCGCGCCGAGCTGCGACGCTACGAGGCCGCGCTCCGGCTCCTGGCCCGCCCGCTCGACCCCGTGTCCGCCGCGCGCGCCTGCGCGCCCGACGCGCCCCCGGTGCGGCGAGCGCTCGCCCGCTGCGAATAGCTAAGGATCCGACTCGAGCGCGAGGCGCATCTTGCCGAGCGCGCGGGTGCAGAGGCGGGACGCCCAGGACTTGGAGATGCCCATCTCGGCGCCGATCTCCTCGAGCGTGCGGTCGCCGAAGTAGTGGCCCTCCACCAGGGCGCGCTCGCGGTCGTCGAGCACCTCGAGGGCGTCGCGCACCGCGGAGTGCTCCTCGTCTTCGATCATCTGGGCCTCGGCCCCGTCGGGCGAGTCCTCGCTCGCCTGCCCGACGACGCTGAGCACCATCGCCGCGCAGGTCTTGCCGAGGATGTCGTCGACGGCCTCGAGGGTCTTCTGGATGTCGGCGCGCTGTTCGGGGGTGCTGGCGCGCTGGAGCGCGACCTCCTCGGCCGCCCGGTCGAGGGCCTCCGCCGCCTTGCGCTTCGCGTACACCCGGCGCGGCAGGTAGGCCATCTCTCGCACGCCGTCGATGATGCTGCCGCGCACCCGGTAGTAGGCGTAGGACTCGAACTTCACGCCGCGGCTCGCGTCGAAGCGCTCCTTCGCCTCGAGCAGGCCCTTGAAGCCGTACGCCATGAGCTCGCCCACGTCGACCGTGAGGTCCATCTGGGCCTTCACGCGCAGCGCGTGCTTGCGCACCAGGTCCTCGTGCTCCCTCACGAACGCGTCGTCCGCCCCGCTCATCCACCGGCGAGGACACACCAGCCCACCGGTCGCGGTCAAGCGTGACGCGAAACCTGGAAGAGGTCGGCGTAGGCCCGCAGGCCCTCGGGCAGATCTCCGCCGCGCCGACGCACCCGCCAGAGCTGCTCGGTCAGCCGGTCGATGGCCCGCTCGAGCGGGACGCGCTCCGCCTGCTCGGGCACGCCGAGGGCGCGGCGACGCTCGGGCAGCTCCTCCTCGTGGGCCAGGGGCACGCTGTCGACCTCGACGTCGGTGCCGCGCCAGCCGACCCGGAGCAGCTCCACGAAGCCGCCGTGCAGGTGGCGCACGACCGCCACCCCGCCGTCGCCCTCCTTGCCCCAGACCCAGCCCGCGTCGAGCCCGCGGCGCGTGAGCTTCGGCTCCGAGGCGAGCAGCGCGTTGGCGATGCCGCGCGCGAGATCCAGCTCCTCCTCGACCGCGAGCAGCAGCATGAGCGGGCCGGCCGGGGAGCGCCCGGCCGCCTCCGCGTCGGCCACCACCGTGTCCACGAGCTTCTCTCGCTCCTCGCGCGACATCGAGGCGTAGGCGAGGGCGAAGCCTTCGGCCGCCTCCGCGTCCTGATCCGCGGCGCGCATCAGCGCGTCGAACGGGCTCTCCCCGCGGATCAGCGACAGCTTCGGAGGCATCGGGCGGGTCTAGCATGTCGACGCCGCCCTGCGAATGGCGGGGTCAACCGTGATTCAGGTCGGGGGCGGGCGGACGCTCGTCAGGGAGTTGGGGTCGGTCAGCTCGTCCTCGGTCGCGGGCCGCACGGCGACGCGGTTGACCCGCCGCTCGCGCACGTCCTCGACCACCGCCACGAACCTCCCGAGGCGGATGCGGTCGCCCGGGTGCGCGAGCCGGCCGAGGGTGGCGAGCACATAGCCGCCGACCGTCTCGGCCCCCTCGATGGGCGGCGCGTCGAGCCCGTCGAGGGACAGCTCCGCGATGGGCAGCGAGCCGTCGACCACCGCGCCGCCCTCCTCGGTCAGGCGCATGCGCGGCTCGTCGATGTGCAGCTCGTCCTGGATGTCGCCGACGATCTCCTCGACCACGTCCTCGAGGGTCACCAGCCCGCTGGTCCCGCCGTACTCGTCGACGATGAGCGCGATCGGGATCTTCGTCTTCTGGAACTCGGTCAGCAGCTCCCCGACCGAGCGGCTCTCGGGCACGAAGAGGATGTCGCGCTTGAGGTCGCCGATGCGGCCGCGCGGGCGGCGCGACGCCATCAGCATGTCCTTCACGTAGAGGTAGCCGACGATCTTGTCGGGGTCGCCGTCCTCGGCCACCGGGTAGCGGCTGAAGCCGAACTTGCGGACCCGGCCCATGCAGGTGTCGAAGTCGTCGGCGAGCGACAGCACGTGCATGTCCACGCGCGGGACCATGACCGCGCGGACCGGCCGGTCGGTCGCCCGCAGCACCCGCTCGAGCAGCTCCCGCTTGGTGCCCTCGAGGCCGCGATCGGAGAACGAGGCCTGGATGAGGAGCTGGAGCTCCTCGAGGCTCAGCTTGCCCTCGGCGTGGTCGGGCGCCGGCAGCTTGAGCGCGCGGAGCACGAAGTTGCTGGAGCCGTTGAGGACCCAGAGCGCCGGGTAGCTGAGGTAGAAGAACCAGCGCAGCGGCCGGCCACTCCAGCGCGCGACCTGCTCGGGGCGCTGGATGGCGAGCGACTTCGGGACCAGCTCGCCGATCACGATGTGCGCGATGGTGATGACCCCGAACGCGAGGGTCAGGGAGATGCCGTGGATGACCGTGGGGTCGGTGATCCCGGCCTTCACGAGGAGGGGCTCGATGATGTGCGCGAGCGCCGGCTCGCCGAGCCAGCCGAGCCCGAGCGAGGCGAGCGTGATCCCGAGCTGGGTCGCCGAGAGGTAGGCGTCGAGCCGCTTGGTGATCTCGAAGGCGCGGCGCGCGTCCGCGTCGCCCTGCTTGGCCATGGCCTCGAGGGCGCTCGGGCGCACCTTGGCGAGCGCGAACTCCGCGGCCACGAAGAACGCGTTCGCCGCCACGCAGACGAGCGACAGTAGGAGCGCGATCACGCTGCTCCGCTCCCGCGAATGGCCTCGGCGGGCTCCATCCTGATGGATCGTGGGTACACCGGTGAGCCGGACTCTGTAAACCAGACCGGGGCCGCGCGCTATCCTCCGCGGCCGTGGCCGTCTACACCGATCTGTCGCTCGAGGACGCCGACCGCCTGACCCGGGCCCACGGGCTCGGCCCCGCCCGGGCGGTCGAGGGCGTGCTCGCCGGGAGCGTGAACTCGAACTTCTTCGTCGAGGCCGACCGCCGCGTCTTCGCCCGCATCTACGAGGAGCAGGGCGAGGACGGGGTCGACTACGAGTGGGCCCTGCTCGCGCACCTGGAGGCGGCGGGGCTGCCGGTCCCGAGGCGGATCCGGGGCGCCGGGCCGGGGGAGCTCCGGGTGGCCGGCAAGCCGACCGCGCTCTTCGAGGTGCTCGGCGGCGAGGAGGTCTGCCAGGCGAGGGTGACCGAGGCCCGCGCCGAGGCGGTCGGGCGGCTGCTCGCCCGCTGCCACGCCGCGGCCGAGGGCTTCCCGCGCCGCCGGGAGGGCCGCTTCACCCGCGCCGACGTGCGCCGACGCCTCGAGGCGGACATCGCGCCGCTCGACCGCCCGGAGCTGCGCGAGGCGGTGACCACCCTGCGCGAGACCCTCGACGAGGTCGACCGCGCCTGGGACCCGAGCCTGCCCGGGGGCGTCATCCACGGCGACCTCTTCCGCGACAACCTCCGCTGGGAGGGCGACGCGGTGGTCGGCGTGCTCGACTGGGAGAGCGCGAGCGACGGGCTCTTCGTCTACGACCTCGCGGTCACCGAGCTGGCGTGGTGCTACGGCGACCGCCTCGAGCCCGGGCTGCTCGAGGCGATGGGCCGCGGCTACGCCTCGGTGCGGCCGCTGGAGCCGCGGGAGCGCGCCTTCGTCCGCACCGCGCGCCTCGCCGCCGCGGCCCGCTTCACGGTGACCCGCGTGACCGACTACCACCTGCGCGAGGGCAGCCAGCAGGTGAAGAAGGACTGGCGCCGGTTCTACGGCCGCCTCCTCGCCTGCCAGGCGTGAGGAGGCGGCGCCGTCCGTCTACTCCTCGTCGACGCCCATGTGGAACCACTCGTCGGGCTGGTCGGGCGTCTCGAGGAGCTCGCCGTTCGGGCCGTCTCGGCGGACCACGAAGGTCTGTCGGGAGATGGACTGGTCGTTCTCGCGCGCGACGACGACGATGTAGTTCGTGCCGGGGCGGAGGCGGACCGCGGTGTCGAAGGTCGCCTCGCGCGGCGTGTCGCTGTCGCGGTTCGACTGGTAGAACGCCTTGCGGGCGCCGACGTAGATGTAGAGGTCGCGCAGGCGCGACTCGTCGCGGGCCGTGCCCTGGATGCGGAGCTGCTCGTCGCGGGTGACGAGGCTCGGCATCTCGATGGTCAGCTCCGGCGGGCGGTGGTTGAGGTCGTCCTCGACCCGCGCGCTCCGGCTGGCCCGGTCCTGGGTGACGTCGCTCGCGGCGACCCACACCGGGTGGTCCTCGGCGATCTGGACCCGGAGGTAGCCGTTGAGCTCGGCCTCGACCGGCACCGAGAGGGCGCCGCCGCGCACGTGGGAGACGACGTCCGCGCCCGACGCCGGCTGCTCGCGCAGGGCCGCGCCGTCGCCGAGGGTGACCCGGCCGCGTCGATCGGTGGGCGTGGGCCCGGCGTCGACGATCGGGATCTCGACCCGCTCGGTGAAGGCCTCGCGGAGATCGGTGTCGACCACCGAGACCTCGAGCTTGGCCGTGTCGCGGGAGAAGTCGGGCAGCACCTCGAAGGTGAAGGCGACCGTGCGGTCGTCGCCCGGCTGGATGTCGTCGATGCGGAAGCGGCCGGCGCGGAGCAGCACGCCCTCACCGCTGAGGTTTCGGAGGTTGGCCTGGGTCTCGTAGGTGCGGCCCTGGCCGGTGTTGCGGAGGTGCAGGTAGACGGTGGCCTGCTCGCCGCGCTGGATGCGGCCGTCGCCGTTGCCCTGGATGTTGTCGGCCACCTGGACCTGGTAGCTGAAGCGCGGGCGGGGCAGGGCGCGGGTCTGGACCCGGACCTCGGCCGGCTCCGGCGCGTGGCCGTGGGCGTCCTCGAACTCGATGCGGATGCCGTCCGCGCGGTCCGCGAGGTGGCGGGGCAGGGTGCAGGTGCGCCGCTCGTTCTCGGTCTGGCAGATGCCGAGGGTCGCGGTCCATTCGCGGGTCTCGCCCGGGTCGAGCCGGCCGAAGACCACCTCGCGGCCGTCGAAGAGGCGGTTGTCGCTCTTGGTCACCCCGCGGAGCTGGAAGAGCGGGCTCGAGCCCGTGTTGGTCACCCGGACCTGGAGCTCGAAGGGCTCGCCGGCGGTGGCGGTGTTGTCGGGGCGGCTGGTGCTGACGGCCACGTCGACCGTGGTCTCGCCCTGGTCGGTCCCCTCGGACCAGTCGACGCCGAGGCGGCGGAGCTCCTCGGCCGCGCGGCCCATCTCCTCGCGCCGCACCCGCTCGAGCACCGGCTGGGCGTCGGCGAGCATCTGGCGGCGGGAGGCGTGCTGGGCGCGGGAGAGCAGCAGGCGCGAGAAGCGCAGCAGGAACTCCTGCTCCTCCTCGTTCTCCTCGCGGTCCTCCGGGCTCGCCTCGCGGAGCCGCATGCGCACGTCGTTCGGCAGGTAGTAGCGGAGCACCTCGGCGGCGGCGTCGGCGTCGCGCGCCCGGTCGCTCGTGAGGTGGGCCGCCAGATCCGACTCGCGGATGTACTGCTGGTCGACGGCGAGGTCCATGTCCTCCCGGTCGACCGTCATCGGGTCGATGGCGATGTCCGGGGCGATGCCCGTGCCCTGGATCGAGACGTCGCCGGGGGTCAGGTACTGCGCGATGGTGAGCTTGAGCGCCGAGCCGTCCTCGTAGTCGTAGAGGACCTGGACCGAGCCCTTGCCGAAGGTGCGCTGACCGACGATGAGCGCCCGGTCGTGGTTCTTGAGCGCGCCGGCGACGATCTCGGACGCCGAGGCGCTGCCGCCGTTGACCAGGACCACCATCGGGTAGCTGGGCTCGGTGCCCTCCTGGCGGGCGAACTTCTCGTCGCGCTGGGCGGGATCGTTGGACGAGGTCGTCACGATCGTGCCGCTCGGCAGGAAGCTGTCGGCGACGCGGACCGCCTGCTCGAGGAGGCCGCCCGGGTCGTCCCGGAGGTCGAGCACCAGGCCGCGGAGCCCCTCGCGGTGCAGCTGCGCGAGCGCGCGCCGCATGTCCTCGTGGGTGTTGCCCTGGAAGTTCTTGATCCGGATGTAGCCGATGCCGTCGCCGAGCATGCGCGACTCGATCGACTCGATGTGGATGACCGCGCGGGTGAGATCGAAGCGGCGGGGGCGAGTCCAGCCGCCCTGACCCTCGCGCACCACGAAGATCGAGACCTGGGAGCCCGGCGCGCCGCGGAGGCGGTTGACCGCCTCGCTCAGCGGCATGTTCATCGTGGACTCTTCGTTGATCATCACGATGCGGTCCATGCGCTGGAGCCCGGCGCGCCCGGCCGGCGTGCCTTCCATCGGCCGGATGATCGTCAGCTGCCCGTCGCGGATGGAGATCACGATGCCGAGGCCGCCGAACTCGCCCCGGGTGCTCATGCGCATCTCTTCGTAGACGTCGGGCGTGAGCAGGACGGAGTGCGGATCGAGGGTGCGCAGCATCCCGTTGATCGCGGCGTACTCGACGTCGCGCAGCTCGATGTCCTCGCCGCGCAGGTTCTGCTGGAGGAACCCGAAGATCTCGCGGAACCGGAAGCTCAGCGCCCAGGGGCTGTCGACGTCGTCGACCCGGAAGCGGCGCTCCTGGTTGTCGACGTGCAGCGTCAGGTGGCTCTGGCCGTCCTCGTACTCGACCAGCACCGGGGCGACCTGCCGCTGCACCGCGTTCAGGCCGGCGAGCAGCATGCGCCGCGGCTCGATCCGCTCGGGCTCCACGTAGTGGTTCTTCACGTGGAGGATCACGCGGTTCATCACCCGGAGCTCGGTGAGGTCGTAGGCCTCCTGCTCCCGGACCTCCTGCGCCCGCGCCGAGCCGTCGATGTTGAAATCGAGCCCGTTGCGCTCGTGCCAGGAGAAGGTCAGCGCGAAGGCGGCGGCGACCGCTCCCACCGCGAGGACCGGCTTCCACCACTGCGGGGGGCGCTTGGAGGGCGTACGAGGCTGTTCGTCCATGAAATTCGGGCTCGATTCCGTCTCTTCGAGGGGGGCTCGGTACCGGCGCAGTATAGGTGCGGGCCTCAGACCCCGCTATCGTTCCTTTCCCTTGCCGGCCCGTGGCGTTAGGACGCGTGAGGGGCCGCTTCGGTTCCCTCCTCATGAGCCGAGATCTCGACGACGAGAGCGCGCAGTTCCGCCCCAACATCCGCCCGTTCCTGATCGCGGCCGCGGTCAACGTGGCGCTGGGCGCGGTGCTGCTCGGCATCCCCTACTCGCGGGGCCCGGATCGCGCCGAGGCGGTGCCCGGCCGCTTCGCCGCCTTCTCCGCCTGCCTCTTCGACGGGGAGGCGCTCGACGATCCCGGGCTCGGGCTGCCGAGCGGGGAGCGCGCGCGATACGCGTCGCTGGTGATCCGGGGCCCGGCGGACTGGCCGGCGCGCTGCCTGCCCGCGCTCGACGCGTTGCCCCCCGAGGAGTCCCGCTTCCTCTTCCCCAACGTGAAGAACGCGGAGGCGGAGCTGCGGGCCGCGGTGGGGCTGACCCGCCGGGAGCTCGAGGCGCTCGCCCGGGCCCGGGGCGACGGCGAGGTCTCGGTGCCGGACCGCCCGATGCGCGCGCTCCAGCAGCTCCGCGGGGCCCTCGCCGAGCTCGGCCTGGTCACCGGGGTGGAGCGCCTGAGCGCCGACCACGACGCGATCCGGTTCGCGCCCGCCGAGGTGCCGACGCCCTCGCTAATCCCGCTCCGGGTGTCGCTCCAGGGGGAGTGGGCGCTGACGATGCGGGAGGGCGCGCTCCTCGCCGGCGCGATCGACGACGGGCGCGTCTCGCACGTGCGGGTGGCCGAGGGCGGCGTCGACCTCCGCTACACCCGCCGGCCGCGGAGCGTGCGCGGCATGCAGACCGACGCCGCGCCGCCCTGGGCCTTCTGGACGACCCCGGAGGCGCAGTGCGACGAGGACCGCTGCGTGCACCGGGCGACCGGGGTCGGCGCCTTCCTCGAGGCCCGGCAGGATCTGGAGCCGATGTTCTGGCTCCAGGGGCACCCGGCGTCGGTGCCGGGCGGGATCTTCGTCACCGGGCGCACCGCCTGGATCGCGGCGGTCGCCGAGGAGGGCCACGCGCTGCGCCGCTTCACGCTGCCCGAGCCGACGGTGCGCGCGATCGGCGAGGAGCGCGAGCCGCCGCAGATCGCGGCCGAGCTCGAGCACCCGTTCACGCTGCCCGAGCGTCCGACGCTGCGCTGGACCGAGGACGCGCTCGTCTGGGCGGCGGACGGGGAGGGCGGCCGGATCGGCTTCGACGGCGCGGTCTCCACCTTCGAGGGGCCGCCCGGGCGACCTCGCCTCGCGACCTGCGGCGGCTGGATCGCGATCGGCACCGCGCGTGGCCTCGCGATGCGCGCCCCGAGCGGCGCCACGGTCTCGGTGGACGGAGCGCTCCGGCCGCCGGGGCCGCGCTCGCTCCGGATCGCGTGTGACGCGGGCGGGGCCGAGCTCTGGTGGCTCCAGGACGGCGCGCTGCGCAGCGCGCGCTGCGACGGCGACGGCTGCGCTCCGGCCGAGGCCCCCCGCGGCGCCGCCCGGGCCTTCGACGTGATCCGCTTCCGCGGCGCGACGGTGGTCGCCTGGGCCGCCCACCCCGAGACCGGCCCGGTGCGCCTCGCGCGGATCGCGGACGAGACGACCACGTCGGTGCCCGCGCCGTGCTGGACCGACCCCGCCGAGGGCCTCTGCGGCGAGCCCCGCCTCGCGACCGACGGCGAGACGGTGGCGCTGGTCGCGCGCCAGGAGGACGACCTCCGGGTGCTGGGGAGCGACGACGCAGTGAGCTGGCGCCCCCTCGCCGGCCTCGGACGCTGACCTACTTGCGGCGCAGCTCGACGAGGCCGGGGCCGGGGGCCTCGGGCTGGATGGTGGCGTGCTGCACGCCGTGGAGTCCGAGCCGGACGCCCACCAGGCGGGCCACGTCCGTGCCGTGCGCGCCCGGCCGCAGGATCACGTGGGCGCTGAGCAGGACCTCGCCGGGCACGAGCGACCAGACGTGCAGGTCGTGGACCTCGTCGACGCCCTCGGTGCCGAGGATGGTCGCCTCGAGATCCTCGACGTCGACGCCGCGGGGCGCTCCCTCCATGAGCACGTGCGCGGTGTCCTTCAAGAGCCGCCAGGCGCCGGCGAGGATGAAGACGGCGATGAGCAGCGAGGCGATGGGATCGGCGATCGTCCAGCCGAAGCCGAGGATGAGCCCGCCCGCGATCACCGCGGCCATCGAGCCGAGGGCGTCGCTGAGCACGTGGAAGAGGGCCGCCTTCACGTTGATGGAGTCGCCGCCGTGGCGGGTGAGGATCCAGGCGCTGCCGAGGTTGACCATGAGGCCGAGGGCGGCGGTCAGCAGCATGCCGATGCCGCGGACCTCGGTCGGCGCGCCGATGCGCTCGACGCCCTCGACGACGATGAGCACGCCGGCGACGCCGAGCGCCACCGCGTTGACGAAGGCGCCCATCACCTCGGCGCGCCGGTAGCCGAAGGTGTGCTTGGTGGTCCTCGGCCGGGCCGCGATCCAGGTGACGAAGAGCGAGAGCCCGAGGGCCGCCGCGTCGTTGAGCATGTGGCCGGCGTCGGCGAGGAGCGCGAGGCTGCCCGACCAGAGGCCCACCGCGACCTCGACGAACATGAAGGACGCGGTCAGCACCAGCGCGCCCAGCAGCGCCCGGCGAGGCGCGGACTGCCCGTGGTCGTGCGCGTGGCCCCCATGCGAGTGGGCGTGGTCGTGCGAATGACCGTGCGCGTGACCGTGGGCGTGGGCGTGTCCCATCGGCCTTCAATATGGGTCCCGAACCCCCCGCGTCACAATCCCGGGCCTCGGGCACCGCAGCGTGTAGACTCCGCGCATCATGAGCACGGACCTTGGGGGCGAGGCCACGCAGATCTCGATGTCGATGCCGCTTCCGCGCGCGCCGCTGATCGGCCGCGAGCGCGAGATGGAGGAGCTCGAGGCGACCTGGCGGCTGGTGGTGCGCGAGCGCTCGCCCCGGATCGTCACGATCCTGGGCGGCGCGGGCATGGGCAAGGGCCGCATGGTCGCCGAGCTGCTGAGCCGCTGCGCGCCGGTGGAGGGCACGCGCGCCTTCCGCGGGATCGCGCACCAGGGCGGCCCGGCCCACGGCGTGATCCAGCGCATCCTCCGCGAGCGCTTCGAGCTGTCCGACCAGATGGACGAGGTCGAGGCGCGCGAGCAGCTGCGCGAGCAGGTCACCACGCTCCTCGACGACCGCCGGGTGACCGAGTTCCTGCACTTCCTCGGCGCGTACCTCGACGTGACCTTCCCCGAGTCGCCGTTCACCAAGGCGCTCGAGGCGGACGAGGAGCAGCTCGGCCGGATCTCGCGGGCGGTGCTGCGGCGCTTCCTCGAGGCCGACGCGGGCGCGGGCCCGATGATCCTCACCTTCGAGCAGCTCCACGGGGCCGACGACGAGACCCTGGATCTCGTGCGCTACCTCTCGGAGAGCGTGACCGACGCGCCGATCCTGTTCGTGGTCAGCGCGCGCCCGGAGCTGCTCACCCGCCGCCCCGACTGGACCGAGGGGGCGCGGCATCGGCGCTTCGAGCTCGCGCCGCTGACCGGGGAGGACGCCGCGGCGATGGTCCGGGCGCTGCTCACGCCGGTGAAGAGCCCGCCGTCCGAGCTGGTGGAGGCCGCGGTCGACATGGCCGGCGGCTCTCCGTACCTGCTCGAGCAGATGGTGCGCACCTTCCTCTCCAGCGGCACGCTGGTGCCCCAGCCCGACGGCAGCTGGGAGGTCCACCTCGAGAAGCTCGACGACGCGCAGCTCCCGCTCTCGGTCGACGACGCCATCGCCGCCCGCATCGCCTCGATGGGCCCGTCCGAGCGGCAGCTGCTCGAGAAGGCGGCGGCGATGGGCGGGGTCTTCTGGCTCGGCGCGCTCGTCTCGCTCGGGCGGCTGGCCCGGGAGGCGCCGGAGATGTGGGGCGGCGCCGAGGACCTCGCGGCGCACTACCGGGATCTGCTGAAGCAGCTCGAGGATCGCGACTACGTGATGCGCTTCTCCGACTCGTCGATCCCCGGCGAGGAGGAGTACGCGTTCAAGCACAACCTCGAGCGCGACGCGCTCTACCGGCTGATCAACGCGGCCGACGCGAAGCGCTACCACCGCGCGGTGGCCGAGTGGCTGGAGCTGCGGCTGCCCGACCGCGGCGAGGAGGCGAGCGAGCTGCTCGGCGGCCACTACGAGCGGGGCGGCTCGGAGCTGCAGGCCGCCTACTACTACCTCGCGGCCGGCGACCGGGCGCGCGAGCGCTACGCGAACGCCAAGGCGGCGGACTTCTACGAGAAGGGCCTGGCTCTCCTCGGCGACGCCGACGTGGTCCGCCAGCTCGACGCCCATCATCACCACGGCGACGTGCTCCAGCTCCTCGGGCGCAACGAGGAGGCGCTGCTCGCCTTCCGCAAGATGCTCTCGCTCGCCTACCGCCTCGACAGCAAGCCCAAGGGCGGCGCCGCGCACAACCGCATCGGGCGCGTCTTCCGGGCGATCGGGCAGCTCGAGGAGGCGATGCGCAACCTGGGCACCGGCCACGCGCTCTTCGACGCGGCCGAGGACACCCGCGGGGTCGCCTCGAGCCTCGACGACGTCGGCAAGGTGCACTGGATGCGTGGCGCCTACGAGCCGGCCGAGCGCTTCATGCGGCGCAGCCTGGAGCTCCGCCGCGAGGTGCGCGACCGCCGCTCGATCGCGCTCAGCCTGAACAACCTCGGCCTGGTCTACCAGGACAGCGGCCGCTTCGACGCGGCCCTCGAGGCGTTCCAGGAGGCGCTGCAGATCCGGCGCGAGATCGGCGACGCCCCGGGCATGGCCCAGACGCTCAACAACCTGGGCACCATCCACCAGGACAACGACGAGCACCAGAAGGCGAGCGCCCGCTGGAACGAGGCGCTCGAGTACGCCCGCCGCGTCGGCGACCGCATGCGCGAGGCGGTGATCCTCACGAACCTGGGCGAGTCGAGCTACCGCCAGGGCAAGCCGGAGGAGGCCATCGCGGTGCTCCAGGAGGCGGAGCGGATCAGCGCGACCCTCGGCGACCGCATCCTCGAGGCGGAGATCCTCCGCGGCCTCGCCAAGAGCCACATGTTCCTCCAGGACCACGCGGCGGCGCACGCCTACATCACCCGCTCGGTCTCGCTCTTCGAGCAGGCGCGCAGCAAGCCGTTCCTCGGCACGGCGCTGCGGACCCTCGCCGAGGTCGAGGCCTCCCGCGGCGCCGAGGGCCACCTCGACGCCGACAAGGCGTACCGCCAGTCGATGGCCATCTTCGAGGAGCTCGGCAACGAGGTGGAGCTCGCCAAGACCTGCGAGCGCTTCGCCGCCTTCCTCGAGCGCATCGCCCCGAACGACGCCGAGAAGGCGGCCGAGGCCCGCGAGCTCAAGGACCGCGCCCTCGAGGTCCACGGCAAGCAGCTCGCCTCCGAGACCTACGCCCTGCCTCCCCTCGAAGGCGAGAGCACCAACCCCGGCGCTTGATCCTTCGCCCCTCGCCCTCGGAATGGCGGTCCTGTTGGGCGACGCAATTCAGGGGAGGAGGGAGGCGAGGAGGAACAGCTTGCAAGCCGGCTGTCCTCGCGGACGCCCCCGACGACATCTGTCTCTCGCAGAGATGGGGGGTGGCCGCGAGATGGCAGCTCGCCGGCTCTCGGCGGGTCGACGTCGTTCGTGAGGACGCTTCGGGAGCGAAATTACTCGCGCAAAGCCGCCAAGACGCGAAGAGGGCCGGGGGGCCGCGGGATGGCGGCTGGCCACGGCTTGGCGGACGCCTCGGCGACAAATTGTCTCTCGCAGAGGCGCAGAGGCGCAGAGATGGGCGGGGTGGCCGCGGGATGGGGGCTCGCCGGCTCTCGGCGTGTCGACGACGTTCTCGATGGACGCCCTGGGGGGCGAATTGGCTCTCGCAAAGCCGCCAAGCCGCAAAGGGGTTGGCCGGCCGCGGGATGGCGACCGGCCACGGCTTGGCGCTCTGGTGTCGTGCTGAGCGCGATTCCGCGGGGTCGAGGGACTCGGTGTCGGTGTCGGTGTCGGTCGCGGTGTCGGTCGCGGTGTCGGACTCGGCGTCGGACTCGGTGTCGGACTCGGTGTCGGACTCGGTGTCGGACTCGGTGTCGGACTCGGTGTCGGACTCGGTGTCGGACTCGGTGTCGGACTCGGCGTCGGTCGCGGTTTCGGACTCGGCGTCGGTCGCGGTTTCGGACTCGGCGTCGGTCGCGGTTTCGGACTCGGCGTCGGTCTCGGCGTCGGTCGCGGTTTCGGACTCGGCGTCGGTCTCGGTGGAAACGATGGCTTGAATAGGGTCCCAGAGGTTCGGAGCCGGGCGACCGGCGGCGAGCCTCCATCCCGCCGCCCAGGGCACCGTGTCGCGCAGCGACACTTCCTCCCGCCTCTTCTCTCCCGTCTCCCTCTTCCCCGACTTTCCTCCCTTCCGACCTTCCTCGCTTCCCCCGAGTGCAGGTGTCGGACTCGGCGCGATCGATGACCGATGGTGAGGGGGACAGGTGGGCGACGGGGTGGCGGAGGAGGGGCGGGCGGGGTAGGTGCAGGGGCACCGTGGACGCGCTGCGAGAGAAGATCCCGAAGGACGTGCTGGCGCTGTGTCGACGCCTCGAGGAGGCCGGGCACCGGGCGTGGATCGTGGGCGGGTGCATCCGCGATCTCCTGATGGGGCGCGCGGTGAACGACTGGGATCTCGCCACGAGCGCGCTCCCGGGGCAGGTGCAGCGCGCGTTCGACAAGACGATCCCGACCGGGATCGAGCATGGCACCGTGACCGTGCTCTTCCGCGGCGAGGCCTACGAGGTCACGACGCTGCGCGGCGAGGGCGAGTACACCGACGGGCGCCGGCCCGACACGGTGGAGTTCGTGCACCGGATCGAGGACGACCTCGAGCGCCGGGACTTCACGGTGAACGCCATCGCGTACGACCCGCTCGCGGGCGACGTCGTCGATCCGTGGGGGGGGCGCGCGGACCTGGAGGCGCGGGTGATCCGCGCGGTGCGCGACCCGGCGCTCCGCTTCGGGGAGGACGGGCTGCGGGTGCTGCGCGCCGCTCGGTTCTGCGGGACGCTGGACTTCGCGCTCGAGCCCGAGACCGAGGCCGCGATCCCGGGGAGCCTGGAGACCTTCCGCAAGGTCAGCCCCGAGCGCGTGCACGAGGAGTGGAAGAAGGCGCTGAAGAAGAGCGCGCGGCCCTCGATCGCGTTCGACGTGATGCGCCGGACCGGGATCCTCGAGATCACCTGCCCCGAGCTCGCCGGGCTCGACGAGGCGACCTGGGCGCGCACGATGGCGCGCGTCGACGCGGCGCCCGCCGACCCCGAGCTCCGGCTCGCCGCGCTGTGGGTCGACCTCGCCGCCGCCGAGGGCGCGCCGCGCCGGATGGACGACTGGCTCCGGGGCATCCGGGCGTCGAACCAGGAGCGCAAGCGGGTCGTGCAGCTCGCCCTGCACGGGGCGACGCCGGCGCCCGACGCGCTCGACGACGCGGCGCTCCGGCGCTGGCTCCGGGACGTGGGCCGCGAGCACGTGGACGACGTGATCGCGCTCGGCCGCGCCGACGGTCGCCCGGTCGACGCGCTCGCCGAGCGGGCCCGGGCGGAGCTCGACCGGGGCGTGCCGCTCCTGCCCAAGGAGCTGCCCATCGGCGGCGGCGACGTCATGAAGACGCTCGACGTGAAGCCCAGCCGCGCGGTGGGCGACGTGCTCGAGCTGCTGCTCGAGAAGGTGCTCGAGGATCCCTCCCTCGGCGAGCGGGAGCGGCTCCTGGCGATCCTGCCCGAGGCGTATCGCGAGGTGACGGGCGCATGAGCGGCTACGTCGACCTCCACTGCCACTACCTGCCGGGGATCGACGACGGCGTCCGCACGCTCGACGAGGGCATCCGGGTGCTCGCCGGGCTGGGCGGGCTCGGCTACGAGCTGGTGGTCGCCACCCCGCACATCCGCACGGCGATGTTCGACAACCGCAAGCCGGGGCTCGAGCGCGCCTACGCCGAGGCGCGGGCCATCCTCGACGGGGTGCCCGACCTGCCCGAGACCGGCCTCGCCGCCGAGCACTACTGCGACGACGTCTTCTGGCAGCTCTTCCAGCAGGGCGAGGCGCTGCCGTACCCCGGGGGCAAGGCCGCGCTCGTCGAGTTCCACTACGAGGTCTGGCCGCAGCGGGTCGAGGACGTGTTCTTCGAGATGCAGGTCAAGGGCGTGCGGCCGGTGCTCGCCCACCCCGAGCGCTACGCCGCGCTCGGCCGCCGGACCGACCCCGTCGACCCGCTCCTCGACGTCGGCTGCGTGGCGCTCCTCGACCTGATGAGCCTGGTGGGCCGCTACGGGCGCCGGGCCCAGCGCGCCGCCGAGCGCATGCTCGACGAGGGCGTCTACTACGCCGCCTGCTCCGACACGCACCGCCCCGACGACGTGCCCCGGGTGGGCGAGGCGATCGAGCGCCTGAAGGACCTCGTCGGCCCCGACGAGGCCCACGAGCTGCTCGCCGACAATCCTCGCCGCGTCCTCTCCGGCGACGTCGTGCTCTGACCCCGGCTTCAGCGCCGACGCCAGACAGTCGTATGCTGAGGACGTGGAAGTCCGCGCCAGCTACACCCAGACGTCGATCAAGATGATCGACGCGCTGCCCGCCGACGAGGCGAAGCGGGTGGTGGCGGCGGTGCGTGACGAGACCTGGCGGGCGGTGCGGAGCGCCGGGCCGCTCGCGTTCATCGACATGCGCCTGCACCTCGAGGTGGACGGCGCGCTCCACGAGGTGATGGGCCGGGAGCGCTACGAGGAGGCGTGCGCGCAGCTCGCGCTGGACCTCATGCAGCGGCCGCTCTTCGCGCCGGTCGTGCGAGGCCGGCTCCTGCGCGGGCACCCGGAGCGGCTGCTCGAGCGGATGCCGATGGCGTGGAAGCTGATCTTCAGGGACGTGGGGCGGGCCGAAGTCACCCCCACCGACGACGGCCTCTCGCTGGCGCTCCGGGAGCTGCCGATCCTCGTGCGCCACGACGAGGCGTTCCTGCACGGCGTGGTCGGCACCCTGCGAGGCGTCGGCGAGGCGTGCGCGACCCGGATCGACGTCGAGACCGACGAGACGAAGCGCGGGCTCGGCACCATCGTCTTCCAGCTGCGCTTCTGAGTTTCTTGGAGGGTTTGGTGCAAACCCTCCCCCCATTGGGCGAAGCGCCAATGGGGCCCCCCTCCCGCTGCTTCTTGCCGGAGGGTTTGGTGCAAACCCTCCCCCCATTGGGCAAAGCGCCAATGGGGCCCCCCTCCCGCTGCTTCTTGCTGGAGGGTTTGGTGCAAACCCTCCCCCCATTGGGCAAAGCGCCAA
>JAYZQJ010000071.1:0-17897 GCA_036149055.1 Myxococcota bacterium
CCTCCCGACTCCGCCGGCGCGTCGCTCTTCGCGCTCGCGCCGCGACCCCAGCGACGGGGCGCTGGGGGCCCTGCGGCTCGCGCTCGCGCTGCGCGCTCGCTGGCCGCCCGCTGCCGCGGGATCGAACATAGGTGGTGGTGGTCCGTGCGGCGACCTCGCTGCGCTCGTCGCCTGCCGTCGTCTCGGGTCACTGTCGTGGGAGGCGGGGGTGTCCCGGCCTGCTGGCGTCGTGTACTGAAGGGCGCGAGTCGTGAGAGGCTCGCGCCATGGACTGGCGGGGCTTCGTGGCGCTGCTCGAGGGGGAGCGGCTGCCGGCGGCGATCGTGGACCTCGACGCGCTCGACCGGAACGTCGACCGGGTGAAGGACGCGATCGAGGGGAGCGGGAAGACCTGCCGCGTCGCCTCCAAGTCGGTGCGTCACGTCGGGCTGCTGCGCCGCATCCTCGAGCGCGGCGGCGAGGCCTTCCGGGGCTTGATGTGCTTCACGCTCGAGGAGGCGTGTTTCCTGTACGACCGCGGCTTCGACGACCTGCTCGTCGCTTACCCGAGCGTGCAGCCAGCGGCGCTGCGAGAGCTGGCGCGCCGGGTGGCGGAGGGGGCGACGATCCGGCCGATGGTGGACGCGCTCCCGCACCTCGAGGCGTGCGCCCGGGCGGCCCGCGAGGCGGGCACGACGCTCGAGGTGATCGTCGAGCTGGACGTCGCCTGGCAGCCGACGGACGCCTTGCACCTCGGGGCCCTGCGGAGCCCCCTCCGGGGCGCGGCCGCGCTCCGTGACCTGGCGCTGCGCGCGAACGCGATGGACGGCCTCGAGGTGGTGGGCCTGATGGGGTACGAGGCCCACGTCGCCGGCCTGCCGGACGACAACCCGTTCAGCCGCGCCCTCAACCCGATGCGCCGGGCGCTGAAGCGGCTCGCCGTGCCCCGGGTGGCCCGCGCCCGCGCGGAGGCCACCGAGGCGCTGCGGTCGGCCGGCGTCGACGTGCGCGTGGTCAACGGGGGCGGCACCGGCTCGCTCCGCACCACGACCGAGGAGGCCTGCGTCACCGAGGTCACGGCCGGCTCGGGCTTCCTCTGCTCGCACCTCTTCGACTATTTCCGGGACGCGCGCTTCGAGCCGGCCGCGTTCTTCGCCCTCGAGGTGTCGCGCGCGCCCGAGGACGGCGTGATCACGTGCCTCGGCGGCGGCTACGTGGCGAGCGGCGAGCCCGGCTGGGACCGCCTCCCCGTGCCCTGGATGCCGCCAGGCCTGGGCTACGTGTCGATGGAGGGCGCCGGCGAGGTGCAGACCCCGCTGCGCCTGCCCCGGACCGGGCCTCGGCCGCGCGTCGGCGAGCCGGTGATCTTCCGCCACGCGAAGGCGGGCGAGCTGGCGGAGCGCTTCGACACCTACCTGCTCGTCCGCGACGGCGAGGTCGCCCTGCGCGAGCCGACCTACCGCGGCGAGGGCCGCTGCTTCCTCTGACGCTTCGCCGCCTCGGCCGGCGGGAGCGCCCCCGTCATCTCGCGGAAGCCGCGCAGGCGGCGGCCGTAGGGCGGCGGGTCGGGCCAGGCCCCGTTGCCGCCGAACAGCAGGGTGACGCCGCGCGCCGAGCACGCGTCGGCGAGGCTCCGCGCGACCCGCGCCATCTTCACCGGGTCGTCGGCGAACTGCGAGGCGCTCGCGGCCACCAGCTGCACGTCCATCCCGTCGAGCGCCTCGCCGAAGTCGTCGAGCGGGGTGCGCCGGCCCGCCCAGACCGGCTCCCAGCCGAGCTCCCGCAGCGCCAGCTCCACCAGCGAGAGCCCGAGCGTGTGCTCCTCCTCCTCGGGCGTCAGCAGCAGCGCGCGGGGCGCGTCGGGGGCGAGCGGCAGGGTCTCGCTCACCCGGGCGAGCGCGCGGGTGAGGCGCTCGGAGGCGAGGTGCTCCTCGACCACCGACAGCTCGCCGCGGGCCCAGCGCGCGCCGACCTCGGTGATCAGGGCGCCGACGCGCTCCCCGACCGCGCGCCAGGAGCCGAGGCTGGAGCGGGCCTCGAACAGGCGGGCCTGCACCCGGTAGGGGCGGCCCTCGACCAGATCCTCCATCCAGGCCTCGAAGGTGTCGGCGCCGCCGACGCTCTCCTCGACCGGCGCGCCCATCTTCTCGCGGAGGAAGCGCTCGAGGTCGTCGCGGGCGAACCGGCGGTGGCGCCCCGCGGTGCGGACGCAGGGCAAGATCCCCTCGTCGGCCCAGCGCTTCACGCTGGTCGGGCTGGCGCCGAGGAGGTCGGCCGCCTCGGTGCTCGTCAGCAGGTCTCGACTGTCGCTCGAGGAGGACATCAGCAACGCCGACTTGTAGCATGGGCCGATTCGGTCGGTTGACCAGCGATTTGCCCCTCGGCGGTCTTTTCTGGCGGACGGTGTGGCCGAACTCGCGAACGCGCCCAGATCGGTGGAGGAGGAACGATGCTTCGAAGCGCCACCCGACTCGTCCGGCTCACCTCGCCCGACCGCCCCCTCGACCGCGAGCTGCTGCACTCGCGGGGCGGCTTCGCGTGGTGGTACCTCGACGCGATCGACGCGCGCGGCGACGGGGTGGTCGCGATCTGGTCGTTCGGGCTCCCCTTCCTGCCGGGCTATCGCGCCTCGAGCCGCCGGGGAGACGCGCCGCCCGCGCGCGAGCGACCGAGCCTGAACGTCGCCGTCTATCGAGGCGGCCGCGAGGCGTTCTACCTCCTGCAGGAGTACCCGACCCACGACGCCAGCTGGACCGGCGAGCGGTGGCGCTTCGGCGAGAGCACGCTCGAGAGCCACGTCCGCGGAGGACGGCGGCAGGCCCGGCTCTCGCTCGACTGCCCGCTGCCCGGCACGAGCGACCGGCTCGAGGGCTCGATCACGCTCGACGGCGTGCCGCGGAGGCCGATCGCCGCCGCCCAGCCGACGCTCGACGACCACGACTGGAGCCCGCTCACCGGACCGTCTCACGTGCAGGCGTCGCTCCGGGTCGGCGGGCGCGGGCTGCTCGACTTCGAGGGCCGCGGCTACCACGACCGCAACGGGAGCCGCACGCCCTTCGACCAGCTCGGCATCGCGCACTGGGTCTGGGGCCGCGTGCCGATGCCCGACCGCGAGCTCATCTACTACGTGCTCTGGCCGGACGGAGGCGGGGCGCCCGAGGCGCTGGCGCTGGAGATCGACGAGCACGGGGTGACCCGCGACGTGCCGGTGCGGGCGCGGCTGGGCGACGAGCGCCGGGCCCGCTACGGGATGCCCTTCTGGGAGGACATCGCGCTGATCGATCCCGACGGGCGCACCTGGCTCGACGTGCGGCACACCGCGCTCCTCGACGACGGCCCGTTCTATCTGCGCTTCGGCACCGAGGCGCGCCGCGGCGGCCACCGCGCGCACGGCACCGGCGAGCTGGTCCGGCCGGGGCGGGTGGATCTCGCGCCGATGCGCCCCTTCGTGAAGATGCGGGTCCATCACACCGAGGCGCCGTCCTCGCGCCTCAACCCGCTCTTCGTCGGGCCCCGTCGCGGGCGCTGGCGGCGGCAGCTCGGGGCCCTGCTGCGATGAGCCACGTGGCCGTGGTGGGGGCCGGCCTCGGCGGGCTCTCGGCCGCCATCCATCTCGCCGCCGCGGGCCACCGGGTGACGGTGCTCGAGGGCGCCGACCAGGTCGGCGGCAAGGCGGGCACCGTCGAGCTGCGGGGCGGCCGCTCGTCGGTCGCGGTGGAGGCCGACACCGGCCCCAGCCTGCTCACCCTCCCCCACGTCTTCGACGACGTCTTCCGCGCCGCCGGCTCGTCGCTCGAGGACGAGGTCGACCTGATCCGCCTGAGCCCGGCGTTTCGCTACCTCTGGCCCGACGGCACCGCGCTGGACCTGCACCACGATCCGCGCGACTCGACCGACGCGGTGAGAGACGCGCTCGGCGCCGACGCGGCGGAGGACTTCGCCCGCTTCCTGCAGTACGCCGCCGGCATCTGGGAGGTCGCCGCGCCGCACTTCGTCGAGGGCCCGGCGCCGAGCGTGGGGCGCCTCGCGCGGCACCTCCGGGCCCTGCCCCGGATCGATCCGCTCCACTCCATGCAGGGCGCGATCGAGCGCCGGGTGCGCTCGCCTCACCTCCGCGACGTGCTGATGCGCTACGCGACCTACAACGGCTCCGACCCGCGGCGCGCCCCCGCGACCCTCCTCTGCATCGCGCACGTGGACCTGACCCTGGGCGGCCTCGGCGTCCGGGGCGGAGTGGCGGCGGTGGTGAGGGCGCTCGCGCGGGTGGCCCGGCGGCTCGGCGTCGAGATCCGGTGCGGCAGCTGGGTCGAGCGGGTGCACGCGGCGGCCGGCCGGGTGCAGGGCGTGGTCGTCGACGGGCGGGTCGTGCGCGCCGACGCCGTGGTGATCAACGCCGACGTCGCCCATCTGAAAGACACCTTGCTCCCCGATCGCCGCACCCCCGGCCGCGGCGGCGCTCCGTCGACCTCGGCGTGGAACGGGATCCTCCGCGCCCGGAGGGGCGCCCCGCGGGCGCCGCACACCGTGCTCTTCCCCGAGCGCTACGAGGACGAGTTCGCGGATCTCTTCGACCACGACCGGCCGCCGCGGGCGCCGACCGTCTACCTCTGCGCCCAGTCCCGCGCCCACGCCCGCGACGGCTGGGAGGATCACGAGGCCGTCTTCCTGATGGTCAACGCGCCGGCGGAGCCCGAGGTCGGGCGGCGCGACCCGGCGGTGTGGCGCACGGTGCGGGAGACCGTCGAGGCCCGCCTGAGAGCGCACGGCCTGTGGGGCGACGATGACGCGCTGGTCTGGAGCCGCACCCCCGCGGACCTCGCGGCGCGCTTCCCGGGGAGCCGAGGCGCCCTCTACGGCGCGGCGAGCACCGCGCGGCTCGCCGCGTTCAAGCGGCCGCCCAACCGGGTCCGCGCCTGGCCCGGCCTCTACCTCGCGTCCGGCACCGCGCACCCCGGCGGGGGCATGCCGCTCTGCGTCCTGTCGGGCCGGGCCGCCGCCCGCGCCCTCGTCTCCGACCTCGGCCGAGGGGAGCGGGGACGATCCTCCCGATCCCCCATCTCGAGCCCGAGGCCCGCCTACCAGCGATGGAGTGGCCAGCGATAGAGTGGCGGGATGATCCCCGCGTCTCGCTGGAGCGGCGCGCTGCTGATGGTCGCCGCCCTGACCGGCTGCGGTCGCCCGCTCGGCCAGGAGCTCTTCGCGCCGCCCGAGCGGCTCGAGCGGGCCGAGGCCATCGTGGTGCTCGGCAACCGCCCCCCGCGTGACGCCGAGGGTCGAGTCGCGCCCGAGACCGCGCGGCGGGTGGCCCACGGCGTCGCGCTCTACCAGCGAGGCCTCGCGCCGACCCTGCTCATGGCCGGCGGCCCCGCGCCCGGAGGAGGCACCGAGGCCGACGTGATGGCCACGCACGCGCGCGCGCTCGGGGTCCCGGCCGACGCGATCCGGAGGGAGCGCCGCTCCCGCGACACGTCCGAGAACGCCCGCAACGCGGTCGCCTCGCTCTGCGGCGGTCGCCCCGGCTGCGCGCCCCGCGTCCTGGTCGTGACCTCGCCCTATCACCTGCGGCGCGCGCTCCGGCTGTTCCGCTGCGCGGGGGCGCGACCGATCGGCGCGCCGACCTCGATCCCCGACGACGTCGGCTACCAGGCGTCGTTCACCGCCTACGAGTACGCGGTCGGGATCTACCGGCTGTTCGCGCCGGCGCCCTGCCCGACCGCTACTGCAGGAGGTAGGTGACGGGCAGCGGCAGCTCGCGCTCGTCGCCCCACGGGATGCCGGCCGGCGGCGGCGGCATGGTGCTCAGCCGCTCCACCGACGCGAGGGCCGCGCGGTCGAGCATGGCGTGGCCGCTCGAGCGAGAGAGGCGAACGCCGAGCAGGCGGCCGTCGCGGGCGAGCCGGATGCGCAGCACCACGACCCCCTGCAGGTGCTCCCGGCGCGCGGCGAGCGGGTAGTCGATGCGGCCGTTGACGTACGCCGAGAGGGTGCCGCGCACGTAGCCACGCAGACGCCGACGCAGCTCCGCCCGGCTGATGCCTTCCCGCCGGGGCGCCGTCTCGCTGACCGCGCCGGACGGGCCGCCGACCTCGGTGCCGGTCCCGCCGGGCTCACCGCCGGGGAGGCCGCCGGGCGCGCCTTCGGGGTGCGTCCACTCGTCGGCGGCGCCGGTCGGCGCGCTCTCGGCCACCATGACCTCGGGCGGCGGCGCGGGCTCCTCGACCGGCGCGGGCGTGGGCTCGGCGCGGCGAGGCGTGGGCCGCGGGGTGGGCACGACGGCCGCCGCGACCTCCGGCTCCGGCAGCGGCTCGGGCTCGACGACCTCGGGCTCCACCACCTCCGGCTCGACGGGGGCGGGCGTGATGGGGATGAACTCGACCGGGGCGTCCATCACGATCGGGGTCGCCGGCTCCGGCAGAGCCGCCGCGAGCGCGAGCAGCCCGACGTGCGCGGCCACCGAGAGCGCGATCACCACCGGCATCGACCCACGGGGCGCCGCGCCGAGGTCGCGGGGCGGCTCGACGGGGGTGGCGCCGCGCAGCGCGGCGGGCGTGGAGGCGGTGGGGCTGGAGGCGGGCTGCATCTCGGAATGGTTCCGATAGTCGTTCTCAGCGTCCCAGACCATGAACGTGACCACGCCCCGGGTCAAGCCGCGCGTTCGGCGCCGAGGCGGCCCGGTGCGGATCAACACGCCGAATTCGACCAGCGGGGCGGCGCGTCACAGGGCCGTTGGCGTGAGCCGCCGAAAGCGGCCGCGGCGCGTCCCTTGCGTGCCCCTCCCGGGGGATGAACGAGCGGGACCGAGAGGCGCGGCGGGAGCGAGTGCGAGACTGGCTCGCGTCGCTCGAGGAGCACGCGCGGGCCGAAGGCGACGAGGCGACCCGCGATCTGCTGTCGCAGCTGGAGCGCCGCGCGGCGAGCCTCGGGATCCCGCCCTCTCCCGTCGACGGGCCGCCCTTCGTCAACACCTTGCCCTACCCGGACGGCTACCCCGGCGACCTCGAGCTCGAAGAGCGGGTCGAGGCCTTCGTCCGCTGGAACGCCATGGCCCTGGTGGCCCGGTCCAACCGCGCGACCCCGGGGATCGGCGGGCACATCGGCAGCTACGCCTCCGCGGCGACCGCGATCGAGGTCCTGCTGACGCACTTCGTGCGGGGCCACGCGCACCCCGAGGGCCCCGACCGGCTCTTCCTCCAGGGTCACGCCTCCCCCGGTATCTACGCCCGCGCGTTCCTGGAGGGGCGCCTCGACGCGAGCCAGCTCGATCGGTTCCGACGCGAGACGGCGGGCGGCGGGCTCAGCTCCTACCCGCATCCGTGGCTGATGCCCGACTTCTGGGAGACACCGACCGTGTCGATGGGGCTCGCGCCCATCCTCGCCATCTATCAGGCCCGCTTCGATCGATACCTGGTGCAGCGAGGGCTACGTGAGCAGGCGCCGCACACCTGGGCGGTGCTCGGCGACGGTGAGATGGACGAGCCGGAGTCGCTGGGCGCGCTGCGGTTCGCGGCGGGCCTCGGCCACCTGACCTTCGTGATCGACGGCAACCTGCAGCGCCTCGACGGCCCGGTCCGGGGCGGCGGCCGCGCGCTGAGCGAGCTGGCGCGGCTCTTCGAAGGCGCCGGCTGGCGGGTGCTGCAGGTCCTCTGGAACGGCGCTGTCTGCGCGCTGCTGGAGGCGGACCGCGACGGGCTCGTGGCCGCCCGGATCGACGCGACCGAGGACGCCACGTGGCAACGACTCGCGGCCGAGGGCGAGGAGGCGCTGCGCGCGCACCTGGTCGGCGACGACCCGCACCTCCGGGAGGTGGCGAAGACGCTCGGCCCCTTCGACCGCGGCGGGCACGATCGACGGGCGCTCCACGCCGCGCTCGCCGCCGCCCGGGACAGCGACCGCCCCACGGTGGTCCTCGCCCACACGGTGAAGGGTCGCGGGCTCGGCGAGGCGGGCGAGGCGCAGAACGTCGCTCACAAGACCAAGGACCTGGAGGGCGACGCGCTGCGCGCGTTCCGGGATCGCCTCGGCGTCCCGGTGAGCGACGAGGCGCTCGACGACCTCCCGCTCCTCGAAGCCGACGACGCGATGCGCGCGCATCTCGAGGCGCGGCGCGAGGCGCTGGGCGGGCCGCGGCCTCGGCGCGTGACGGTGCCGAGCGACCTCGAGGTCGACCCGACGCTCTTCGAGCGCTTCGAGGGGGGCTCGGAGCGCGAGGTGACCACGACCGCGTGGCTGGTGCGACTCCTGGGCGCCCTCCTGAAGGACGACTCGCTCGGCCCGCGGCTCGTGCCGATCGTGCCCGACGAGGCCCGGACGTTCGGCATGGAGGCGCTCTTCCCGCGCATCGGCGTGCACGTCGCCGAAGGCGAGGCGTTCGAGCCGGTCGACGCCGGCTCGCTGGTCTCGTACGACGCGCGCGAAGACGGTCAGCTCCTCGAGGAGGGCATCACCGAGGCCGGCGCGATGGGCTCGTTCGTCGCCGCGGGGACGGGGCACGCCAACGGCGGCCCGGTCACGCTGCCCTTCTTCTTCTTCTACTCGATGTTCGGCTTCCAGCGGGTCGGCGACCTCATCTGGGCGGCCGGCGACGCGCGGGCGCGCGGCTTCCTCATCGGCGCGACCAGCGGGCGCACCACCCTGAACGGCGAGGGGCTGCAGCATCAGGACGGGCACAGCCACCTGACGGGCCACGCCTACCCGACGGTGCGGCCCTACGACGTCGCCTACGGCTACGAGCTCGCCGCGATCGTGCGGGACGGAATGCGGCGAATGCTCGAGGACGACGAGGACGTGATCGTCTACCTGACGGTGGCCAACGAGCCCTACCCGATGCCCCCGATGCCTGCGGGCGCGCGCGACGGGATCGTGCGCGGCCTGCACCGCGTCCGTGAGGCGGAGCGGCCGCAGGTCAGCTTGCTCGGATGCGGCCCCTTGCTGCGCGCGGCGCGCGACGCGGCCGAGCGGCTGGAGGCCGACTACGGAGTGGCGGCGGAGGTCTGGAGCGTCACCAGCTTCACGCTCCTCCACCGCGACTGCTGCCGCGTCGAGCGCTGGAACCGGCTGCACCCGATGGAGGAGCCCGTGACGCCGTTCCTCCGCGAGGCCCTGGGCGAGGCGCGCCGCCCGTTCGTCGCCGTGACCGACTGGGTGAAGGCGCTGCCTCAGACGCTGGCCCGCTGGCTCCCCGGCCCGCTGCACGCGCTCGGCACGGACGGCTTCGGCCGGAGCGACACCCGGGAGGCGCTTCGTCGCCACTTCGAGGTGGACGCGGACCACACGGTCATCGCCGCCCTCGCCGCGCTGGCCGACGAAGGCGTCGTCGCCCGACGCGTGGTGCAGGACGCCATCGAGGCCGCGAGCGTCGACCCCGAGGCGGAGACCCCGCTCCGCCGGTGAGAGAGGATCCACGATGAAGATGAAGCTCCCCGAGCTCGGAGAGGACAAGGCCAAGGGCGTGGTGCTCGCCGTCCTCGTGTCCGAGGGCGACGCGATCGAGGAGGGCCAACCGGTCCTCGAGCTCGAGACGGACAAGGCCACCACCGAGGTCCCGGCGTCGCACACCGGGGAGGTCGAGCGCGTGCTGGTGGCGAAGGGAGACGAGATCGGCGCGGGAGAGGTGATCCTGGAGCTGAAGGACGCGGGGTCGGCTTCGGAGTCGGGCTCGGAGTCGGAGTCGGAGTCGGATTCGGAGTCGGAGTCGGAGTCGGAGTCGGATTCGGAGTCGGAGTCGGAGTCGGAGGCGGAGGCGGAGTCGGATTCGGAGTCGGACTCGGATTCGGGCTCGGATTCGGGCTCGGATTCGGGCTCGGATTCGGACTCGGATTCGGCTTCGGATTCGGAGCCGGATTCGGACGCGGACTCGGGCTCGGGCTCGGATTCGGGCTCGGGCTCGGGCTCGGATTCGGGCTCGGATTCGGATTCGGGCTCGGATTCGGATTCGGAGTCGGGCTCGCACGCGGGCTCGGGCTCCAGAACGCGCGGGCAGGGGCACGGGCAGGGGCACGGGCACGGGGGTGGGCGGGGCGTTCGTGGTGGGCGGGGCGTTCGTGGTGGGCGGGGCGTTCGTGTTGCCTCCCCCAAGGTGAGGCGCTTGGCGCGGGAGCTGGGGATCGACGATCCGAGCGCGATCGCCGCGACCGGTGAGGGCGGACGGATCACCGAGGACGACGTGAAGAGCCACGTCCGTCGCCTGATCGAGCGCGTGAGCGAAGAGCCGCAGGAAGACCAAGACGGCCCGCCGCCGCTGCCGGACTTCGAGGCCTGGGGCGGGGCGGAGCGGGAGAGCCTGAGCCGCGTGCGAGCGCGCACCGCCGAGAACGTCGCGAGGTCCTGGCGTCAGGTGGCGCAGGTCAGCCAGGGTGACGTCGCGGACGTGACCGAGGTCGAGCGGCGACTCACGGCGCGGGCCGAGGAGCGCGGCGCGCCGCTGACCCTCACCGCGCTGCTCGCCGCGCTCACCGCCCGGGCGCTCGCTCGATTCCCTCGCCTCAACGCCGCGTTCGACGCCCGGGAGGGCGCGCTGCAGCTGCGCCGCGAGGTGCACCTGGGGATGGCGGTCGACACCGACGCGGGGCTGCTCGTCCCGGTGATCCGCCGGCCGGCCCAGCTCGGCCTCGAGGCGCTGGCGGAGGAGATCGCGCGCCTGGCCGAGGCCGCGCGCGAGGGCTCCCTGCGAGCCGACGACATGGCCGGGGCCAGCTTCACGATCACCAACCTCGGCGGGCTGGGCACCACGTGGTTCACGCCGATCGTCCCCTGGCCGCAGGTCGCCATCCTCGGCGTGGGCCGCGCGCACGACGCGCCGCGCTTGCGGGACGGGGCCTGGGAGGCGCGCCGCCAGCTGCCGCTCTCACTGAGCTACGACCATCGCGCGGTGGACGGCGCCGACGCCGCGCGCTTCCTCCGCTGGATCGCGCGAGCGCTCGAGGACCCGCTCACGCTCCTCGATTGAGCGCCGCGATCTGTTCTACCCTCGCCGCATGGGGGAAGCGACCGAGGCGGAGGCGCTCGATCTGGCGCGCCTGTTCACCATGTCGCTCGACATGATCTGTCTGGCCGGCACGGACGGATACTTCAAGCGCGTGAACCCGGCCTTCATCGAGACCCTCGGCTACTCCGAGGCGGAGCTGCTGCGCCAGCCGTTCCTGGATCTCGTCCACCCCGACGACCTCCAGGCGACGCTCGCGGAGGTGGAGCGCCTCGGGCGCGGCGAGCCGACCATCCACTTCGAGAACCGCTACGCCCGCAAGGACGGCTCCTGGTGCTGGATGGCCTGGCGCGCGAGCGCCGACCCCGACACCGGCCTCATCTACGCGGTCGCGCGCGACGTGACGTCGCAGAAGAACGCGGCCCTCGCGCTGGCCGCCCGCGAGGCCCAGCTCGCCGCGACCATCGAGAGCGTCTCGGACGGGCTGCTGTCGCTGAACGCCGACGGCCGCGTCGAGCGCGCGAACCTGGGGGCCGGGGAGATCTTCGGCCGGCCCGCTCCGGACCTGCTCGGGGCCCGGCTCTCCGACCTGGTGCCCGAGCCCTACGCGAGCGAGCTGGCCGATCCGACCGCGCTCGCGGCGGACGCCCCGCGGCGCGAGATCACCGGCCTCCGCGCCGACGGCGAGACCTTCCCGATGGAGATCACCTTCGCCCCGATCGCGCTGCCGGACCGCGCCGGCTCGCTCGCCGTGGTGCGGGACATCACCGCCCGACGGGAGGCGGCGATCGAGCGGCGGGAGCTGCTGGCGCGCATGGCCCACGAGCAGGGGCGCGCCGAGACCGTGAGCGGTCTGCTCCACGACCTGGGGAACGCGCTCACCGGGGTCATCGCGCAGGCGGCGGAGGCCCAGAACCGCGTGAACGGAAGCAAAGTGGTCTCGCGCCTCCAGAAGACCTCGGAGCTGCTCGAGCGGGAGCAGGACCGGCTCGCCGGGGCGCTGGGCGAGGAGCGCGCGGCGGCGCTGCGGGAGCTGATCCGCGGCATGTCCGAAGACCTGGCGGACGAGCACGCGCTCGCGACCGGCGCGCTGGCCAAGGTGCTCGCGTTCACCCAGCACGCGCAGGAGGTCCTCCAGACCCACCGCGGCTACGCGGGGAGCGGCCCTCGGCGGGAGCGCGCGCGCCTCGACCGGGTGCTGGCCGACGCGCAGCTGATGATGAGCGACGCCTTCGCGCGGCGGCACGGGAGCCTCGCGGTCGAGCTCGCCGACGCCGAGGTCGAGGTGGAGGTCGAGGTCACCAAGCTGATGCAGGTGCTGTTGAACCTGCTGAAGAACGCGGCCGAGGCGTTCGACGGAGATGGCACCGCGCCGGTGCCCCAGGTCGTCCTCGCCGCCGGACAGACCAACGGCGAGACGTGGATCGAGGTGCGCGACAACGGCGCGGGGCTCGACGCCGATCAGCTCGCGCGCGTGTTCGACGACGGCTTCACGACCAAGCCCCGGGGCTCGGGCGTCGGGCTCGGCGCCGCGCGGCGCGTGGTCGAGTCCACCGGCGGGAGCCTCGCGCTGACGAGCGAGGGGCCGGGGCGCGGGGCGGTGGCGCGGCTGTGCTGGAAGGGAATCGGGCGCTGATGCGAACGCTCAACACACGGATCCTGATCATCGATGACGAGGAGGCCGTCCGGGAGAGCTTCCGGGACGTGCTCGCGCCGCGGGCGCGGAACGACGTGGCCGGCGCGGCGGCGCGGCTGCTCCTGGGGGAGACCGAGGCCCCGCCGGCGACCGAGCTCGCCTTCGAGGTGGATCTCGCCGAGTCGGGTCGGCGCGGGCTCGAGCGCGTGCGCGAGGCCCAGCGCGAGGGCCGGCCCTACGCCGCCATCTTCTGCGACATGCGCATGCCGGGCTGGGACGGCCTGGAGACCGTGCAGCGCATCCGCGAGCTCGACGAGAAGGCGGAGGTCGTGTTCGTCACCGCCTACAGCGATCACAGCATCGACACGATCGCCGCGCGGGTGGGCGAGAACGTGGGCTACTTCGTCAAGCCGTTCGCCAACGAGGAGGTGCGTCAGCTCGCGAGCAAGCTGGTCCACGACTGGAACAAGGCGCGCGAGCTCGAGGCGCTCATCAAGATCGTCACCGCGATCCACGGCAGCCGCGAGGACATGGACCGGCTGCTGCACCACCTGCTCGAGCAGGTCTGCGTCTGGCTCGAGACCGACAGCGCGGCGATCTTCACGTATGACGAGGACGCGCAGGCGCCGCGGTTCCACCTCGGGGTGGGCGCGCTGCAGGACGGCGACGCCGCGACCCGCGCGCTCGCGACGGTCGAGGGCTCGGTCCTCCAGACGGGCGAGATCACCTTCCAGGAGAACCTGCGGGTGTTCCCGCTCTCGCGGCACGGGGTGGCGATGGCCTTCTCGGGGCGGCGGCCGGTCACGCCGGACCGCGTCGCGCTCCTGAGCGTCTTCCTCCAGCACGTCGGCCTGGCGGTCGAGCACTCGAAGATGCGCGAGCGCATGGTGCGCAGCATGCGGCTCGCGAGCGTCGGGCAGGCGGTCGGCTTCCTCCTCCACGACGTGCGCGGCCCGATCGGGCTCGCGCAGATGTACGCGCGGCTCCTGTCGCGCGACGAGCTGGCCGACCGCGAGCACGTGCAGAAGATCGAGCACTACACGCAGCGCGCGATCGACATGCTCTCCGACACCCTCGCCCTCTGCCGCGGCCAGATGTCGATCGACGCGCGGCCGATGGACGTGAAGGCGGCCCTCGCCGAGGCCAGCCTCTGGCGGGAGGAGCTGCGGCGCCGAAAGGTCACGCTCGAGGAGCAGGTGCCCGAGGGCCTCCGGGCCACGCTCGACCCTGCCAAGCTCGAGCGCGCGCTGTGGAACCTGGTGAAGAACGCGGCCGAGGCCTGCGCGAGCGAACCCTCGCCGACGGTGCGGGTCCGGGCCGAGGCCGCGGGCGAGCGCGTACGGATCGTGGTCGAGGACAACGGCCCGGGGCCCAGCGAGGCGCTCTCCGACTCCATCTTCGAGGTGATGGTGACCGACAAGGAGAGCGGCTCCGGCTTCGGCCTCGCGATCGTGCAGCAGATCGTCGACGCCCACGGCGGCGAGGTGCGCTTCGAGCGCGACGACGGCTGGTCCCGCTTCGTCGTCTCGCTGCCCGCCGGCTAGATCCGGTCGCGCACCTCGGGAATCCGCCCGCCGGCGCGGATCATCGCGAGCTCCCGCGCGCTGAGATCGGAGCGCGCCTCGAGCTCACCCTTGCCGCGGACCTTCACGGTGACCCGGCCGGAGTCCAGCTCCGAGAGATCCTCGATCACGAGGACGTCGTCCGGCTCGATCTCCACGTCGCCGGCGTGGGTCAGCGGAAGCACCCCGTAGTTGACGAGGTTGTTCCGGTGGATGCGCGCGAAGCTCCGCGCGAGCACCAGGCGGAGCCCCAGGTAGCGGGGCGCGAGCGCGGCGTGCTCCCGGCTCGATCCCTGCCCGTAGTTCTCTCCGCCGACGAGCGCGTGGCCGCCCGACGCCGCCTTCGCGCGCTCGGGGTACCGCGCGTCGACCACGCCGAAGCAGAACTCGGCGATCTTCGGGATGTTGCTCCGGTACGGCAGCACCTCCGAGCCGGCCGGCATGATCTCGTCGGTGCTGACGTCGTCGCCGACCACGAGCAGCGCGGGGAGCTCGAGCCGATCGGGCAGCGGGTCGAGCTCGGGCAAGCTGACGATGTTCGGCCCCTTGTTCAGCGCCACGTCGCCGCCGTCCTCGGGCGGCGCCTCCACGCGGGTCGGCTCGGCCTCGGGCTCCGCCGGCACCTCCGGCATCTCGCCGAGGGTGCGGGGGTCGGTGATCTCGCCCTTCAGCGCCGACGCGATCGCGGTCTCGGGGCTGCAGAGCCACACGCTGTCTTCCCGGGTGCCGCTCCGCCCGGGGAAGTTGCGCGGCGTCGTGCGCAGGCTGTTGCGTCCGGTCGCCGGCGCCTGGCCCATGCCGATGCAGCCGTTGCAGCCCGCCTGGTGGATGCGGCCGCCGCCGCGCACGAGCTCGGTCAGGAGCCCCGCCTCGAGCAGCTGGTCGAGCAGCTGTCGCGACGTCGGGTTCACGTCGAAGCTGACCTCGGGGTGGACCTCCTTCCCGCGCAGGGCGAGCGCGCAGATCGCGAAGTCGCGGAAGCCCGGGTTGGCCGAGCTGCCCACGTACGCCTGATAGATCGGCTCGCCGACGACGTCCGCGACGGGCACCACGTCGCCCGGGCTCGAGGGCCGGGCGATGAGAGGCTCCAGGCGCGCGAGATCGATCTCCTCTTCCACGTCGTAGGTGGCGCCGGGGTCGGCCTCGAGCGAGCGCCAGGCGTCCCCGCGCCCCTGCGCGGCGAGGTAGCGCTTCGTCTCGTCGTCGCTCGGGAACACCGTGCTCGTCGCGCCCAGCTCGGTCCCCATGTTCGCGATGACGTGCCGGTCCATCGCGGTCAGGCTCGCCAGCCCGGGGCCGCGGTACTCGATGACCCGACCGACGCCGCCGCTGACGCCGTGCCTGCGAAGCATCTCGAGGATCACGTCCTTGGCGCTGACCCACGGGGGGAGCGCGCCGGTGAGCCGCACGCCCCAGACCTCGGGCATGCGGAGCGCGTAGGGCTCGCCGGCCATCGCGAGCGCGACGTCGAGGCCGCCGGCGCCCATCGCGAGCATGCCGAGCGAGCCCGCGGCCGGCGTGTGGGAGTCCGACCCGAGCAGCGTCTTGCCGGGCACGCCGAAGCGCTGCATGTGGACCGGGTGGCTGACCCCGCCGCCGGCGCGGCTGAAGTGGATGCCCCAGCGCCGACACGCGCTGCGCAGGAAGAGGTGATCGTCCGGGTTCTTGTGATCGGACTGGATCAGGTTGTGGTCGACGTACTGCGCCGACAGCTCGGTCTTCACCCGGTCGAGCCCGAGCGCCTCGAGCTCGAGCATCACCAGCGTGCCCGTCGCGTCCTGGGTGAGCGTCTGGTCGATGCGGAGCGCGATCTCCTCGCCGGGGGACATCTCCCCGTCCTCGAGGTGCGCGGCGATGAGCTTGCGGGTGACGTTGTCGGGCATGCGCCCGAGGTAGACGCGACCCCGGTCACGTACCACCGACGCCGCGACGCGTGGCCCGTGTGACACGCGGGGCGGCGCCTACGTCGGGACGCCGCCGACAATTCCCTCGTCGCCAGCCGGTCGTGATCATGGCGTTTTTGCCTGACACGCCGCCGCGGAGGCGAGACGGAACGCGGCCTGCTGAACGTCGTGGACATGACCCGCTCGCTCCTCCTCGCCGCCGCCCTGCTCACCCTGCCGACGCTCTCGACCGCCCACGCCCAAGACGCCCCCCGGGTGGTGGTCGTCGGCGACTCCCACGTCGAGCGGCTCGGGCCGATGATCGCGCGGCGCGCGGAGGCCGCCGGGCTGGAGTCGGCGGGCTGGCTCTCGCGCCGCGGCTGGTCGACCCGGCGGTACGTGCGCGAGGGCGACCTCGCCGCCCGGCTCGAGGAGGCGGGCCGGCCGGAGATCGTGGTCGTGTCGCTCGGCGGCAACGATCGACCGCGCGACCTCGAGCGCTACCGGCGCGACCTCTCGTGGATCGTCGCCCAGGTCCGGGCGGCCGGCGGAGAGCGCATCCTGTGGCTCGGGCCGGCCGCGTCCGACGCCTCCCGCGGCCCGCGCGCGGAGGCGACCGGCCGGTGGCACGAGCGCAACGCGGACCTGCAAGCGGAGCTCGTGCCCGCGCTCGGGGTGACCTGGATCGACTCGCGGCCGGCGACCCACGAGGGGCACGGGCGCGACGGCATCCACTTCACCGGGCGCGGCTACGTCGGCTGGGCCGACCACGCGGCGCTCTTCCTGGACGAGAGCGCCCCCGTGACCGACGCGCTCGCGAGCCACCGGGCCTCCGGCGCGGCGGGGGCGGGGGCGCTGCCGCACGGTTGAGGTACGCTCTGGCCGTGCGGAGCCTGCTGCTGTCCACGCTCCTGGTCGCCTGCGGCGCGCCGCCCGCGAGCCAGACGCCGCGAGCCGACGACGCGGTGATCGACGCCGAGACCGGCGAGGCGATCACGTTCGACGCGATGGTCGGACGGCTCGCGAGCGCGCGCGTGGTCTACGTCGGTGAGCGACACGACCGCGCCGAGGACCACGCGCTCCAGCTCCGGGTGGCCCGGGCCCTCGACGGCGAGCTCGCGCTGGGCTTCGAGATGTTCCAGCGCCCCTTCCAGCCCGCGCTCGACGCCTATTCGGCCGGCGAGATCGAGGAACCGGAGCTGCTCCAGCGCACCGAGTGGGAGACGCGCTGGGGCTTCGACTTCGGGCTCTACCGCACGCTCGTCCAGCTCGGCCGTGAGCGCGGCGCACCGCTGCTCGCGCTCAACGCGCCGCGCGAGCTCACCCGCAAGGTCGCGCGCGAGGGCCTCGACGCGCTCACCGACGAGGAGCGGGCCGCGCTCCCGGAGCTCGACCTCGAGGAGCCCGTCCACCGCGCGATGTTCGACGCCGCGATGGCCGGCCACCCTGGGATGGACGCTTCGATGCGCGACCGCTTCCACGCCGCGCAGGTGATCTGGGACGAGACGATGGCGGAGACGGCGGCGCGCTGGGTGGAGGGGAACGACGGCACCCTCGTCGTCTTCGCCGGCGTGATGCACACGCGCCGCCCGGCCATCCCCGACCGCGCCGCCCGGCGAGGTGCGACGCCCTACGCGATCGTGCTCCCGGTCGAGGCGGACGAGCTCGAGGAGAGCCGCCCCCACGCCGACTTCCTCGTGGTGCGGTAGCCCCTCGCTCACCGAGCCGCCGTCGTCCTTCGGGGACGATGCCGTTCGTCTCCTCGAGCTCCGGGGCCACGCAGCCACGCGACGACACGACAGCGGCAGCGAGAACGGCAGCGGCAGCGAGAACGGCAGCGGCAGCGAGAACGGCAGCGGCAGCGAGAACGGCAGCGGCAGCGAGAACGGCAGCGGCAGCGAGAACGGGAGCGGGAG
>JAYZQJ010000072.1:0-15783 GCA_036149055.1 Myxococcota bacterium
CACGGGCAGGGGCACGGGGGGGTGGGCGGGGGCGTTCGGGGCGGGGGCGTTCGAGGCCTGGCAAGAATTGGTTGGGCGGGTCGGGCATGCGGTGGGGGGGATCGAGGATTGGATCGATCTGCTCCACGCGCTCCGGGCGCCCGAGCTGGACGATCTCTTCGATCCGGCGCGGCGGTTCCGGCGGCTCGCGCAGCGGTTCGACGGGATCGGGGGGCGCGAGGTGCTTTCGGCGCGGGCGCGGGTGGTGCAGCCGGCGCGGGCCGGGGTCCGGGGGGCGCGGGTGCTGGCGCTCGACGTGCCGCGGCAGGTGCGGCTCGTGCCGGGTCACGAGCTGGGGCTCGCCTCGGAGCGGGACGCCGCGCTGACCATGGGGCGCGCGCTCGCGATCGCGTGGACGCACCCGGCGCTGCCGACCCTCGAGGCGTGGCCGCGCGGCGAGACGGTGGGGCGGGCGCTCGGCGGGCTGTTCGCGCACCTGGGCGCGTCGCCGGAGCAGCTCGAGCGCGAGGGCGGGCTGGCGTCGCGGGAGCGGCGGCTGGTGGCCGAGCGAGCGCTCGCGCTCGACGTGTTCTCGCTCCTGACGCGGGGCGCCTGCGCCGAGGTCCGGCCGCACCTCGGGGAGCGCAGCGGGCAGGAGCGCGCGGAGACCGCGCTGCGCGAGGCCTGGGGCGTGGAGCTGCCGCCGGCGCTCGCCGCCTGCCTGACCGCGCACCTCGGGCCTCACCCCGACGCGGCGGCGCGGGCCGAGCGCTGGGTGGCCCCGCTCTTCCTCGCGCTCCGGGAGCGCTACGACGAGGACTGGTGGCGCAACCCGCGGAGCGCCGAGCCGCTGCGCGCCGCCTGCGAGCGGGGGCCGTCGCTCGAGATCGAGGCCTGGGCGGAGGAGCTGGACGCCCCCGCGGACGGCTGGGCGCGGCGCCTGCGCGAGCGGCTCTGACGGAGGCGCCCGGCGGGGATCCGAGCTACGCTCGCCGGCTCATGGACGCGTCGATTCACGAGCAGCGCAGGCGACAGTTCCTCGAGGCGATGGGGGAGCGGGCGGTCGCGGTGGTGGCCTCCGCGCCGGTCGCCATCCGCAACAACGACGTCGAGCACGAGTACCGCCAGGACAGCGATCTCTTCTGGCTCACCGGCCTCGACGAGCCGGACTCGGTCCTGGTGCTGAGCACCGCGCACGAGGAGCACGACGCGGTCCTCTTCGTCCGCCCGCGCGACCCCTCCCGCGAGGTGTGGGACGGGCCGCGGACCGGGGTCGACGGAGCGGTGAGCGACTTCGGCGCGAGCGCGGCCTTCGAGATCTCCGAGCTGAACGAGAAGCTCGCCGGCTACCTCGAGGACGCCGAGACCCTGCACTACCGGCTCGGGCTCGACCCCGACATGGACGCCCGCATGCTCCGGGCGCTCGAGCAGGCGCGGCGCAAGCACCGCTACGGCAAGGACTTCCCGACCCGCATCGTCGACCCCGGCGCCTGGATCCACGAGCGCCGCCTCCGCAAGGACGAGGGGGAGCTGGCGAAGATGCGCGCCGCGGCCGACGTCACCCGCGACGCGCACCTCGCGGCGATGCGAGTCGCCCTCCCCGGCCGCCACGAGTTCGAGGTCGAGGCGGAGATCCTCCGCGTGTTCCGGGCCGGCGGCGCCGAGCGCCCCGCCTACGGGCCCATCGTGGGGAGCGGCCCGAACGCCACCATCCTCCACCACCGCAAGAACGACCGCCTGATGCAGGAGGGCGAGCTCCTCCTCATCGACGCCGGCTGCGAGCTCGACTACTACGCTTGCGACGTCACGCGCACCTTCCCGATCTCCGGCGCCTTCACCGAGCCGCAGCGCGCGCTCTACGACGTGGTCCTCGACGCGCAGCAGCGCTGCATCGACGCGGTGAAGCCCGGCGCCACGGTGGAGGAGATCCACCACGTGGCGGTGCGTGGCCTCACCGAGGGCCTCGTCCGGCTCGGCCTCGTCGAGGGCCCGGTCGACGAGGCCATCGAGGAGGAGCGCTACAAGCCCTTCTACATGCACCGCACCAGCCACTGGCTCGGCATGGACGTGCACGACGTCGGCCTCTACTACCACCACGGCGACCCGCGCCCCCTCGAGCCCGGCTTCGTGCTGACCATCGAGCCCGGCCTCTACGTCGGCGTCGAGGCCGAGGTGGACGAGAAGTGGCGCGGCATCGGCATCCGCATCGAGGACGACATCCTCGTCACCGACGACGGCCACGAGAACCTCACCGCCGCGATCCCGAAGGCCCCCGACGAGCTCGAGCGCCTCCTCGCCGAGCGCTGACGCCCGCCCGAAGCCGGACTCGCCCCGGGGTCGTCAGGGGCAGAAGTCGAAACGGAACCGGAGACCGTAGCGAGCCAGGTCGTCGAGCGCACGTCCGAACGCGTCGAGCTCTTCGCGAACCGCCTCCTTCAGCTCCGAGGAGCGCTCGTGCGAGGCGACCATCGCGACCGCGGCGCGCGCCACGGAGGAGTCGAACCAGGCGTCGGGGCTCTCGGAGTAGAAGGCGCGGTGCAGGCTGGGCCGCCCCTCCGCCTCGAGGATCGCGGTGACGGTCTCGTCGTGGAGGAGCGGGCGCCACCCCAGGTTGTCTCCCGCCCACCGGCACGCGGCGTCGAGCTCCGCCAGCCTCTCCGCGCGGTGCCGCGCGAGCCACCCCCTCAGCAGCGCCGCGCGGATGTGCGGCACCATCTGCGCGGGGACCGCCCCATCACCGCCCTGCTCCACCCAGGCGGCCGTGATCTCGCTCGACGCCGGCTCCGGGATGTCGAGCCGGTCCAGGTCCTCTTCGACCCGCAGAACGTACGTGTATCCCATGCGCCTCCCGCCGGATCCTAGCAGCAGCCCGAGTCGTCTCGTGCGGTAGAAGCCGAGCTTGCGCACCGAGAGCGGTGCCCCAGCACGCCGAGCGTGGGGCTCAGCCCGGCCCGCGTCGTGTGCGACCTGGTGGGCATCCGGCTACGCCGCGCGGCGCTGCCCGGTCGTCGCGGAGGTCCGCGCGTCCTCGAGCAGGCCTTCCCTTCGCTCCAGCGCGAGCGCCGCACCGTTCTTCGCCGGCGCCCGTCGATCCCACTCGGGCGGCGAACCCGGAACGCCGCAGCGGGCTCTTCCAGCTGCGGCCCCGCATTTCAGAATGTGGTGGCCATCGTTCCGGAACGAGAATCCGAAAAAAATCCGAGCCGCGGGTCGATCTGCGTACCTCGAACGATACGGAATCACGAGTTGTCGGCGATTCTCCGGGGATTCGCGCTTGGAGCTCGCTCCGCGAAGCGATTCTGCGGAGAGTCTCGTCCGCGTTCGCTTCGCTTCCGTGATTTTCGAGCGCGGCTCGACCCGGAACGCGCTTTCCCTCGAATTTTCGAGCGACTTCGCCGAAAAAACGCAACAGGACCGCGATTTTTCGGAGTTTGCCAGGAAACCCACCCGTGGACGTCAGCTGTCGTTCGGGGCTGCTCAGCCGGCGTCCTCCTCCGACACAAGCGATGGCGGGTGCGGCAGCCACTCGGGAGCAGTCGGTAGGATGAAGCGGAGCTCGTGACTCCCCGGCGCCACACCGCGCACGCCGGCGTCACACTCGAGGTCGAAACGCGTGCCGTGAGTCGCCGGAGAACCGATGTCCAGCAGCAGCTTTCCGAGTCGCGCCCGCCCCAGCAGCGAGCACGTAAAGGCGACACTTCCCGCCTCTGAATCGCCGGCGGCCGCGCCGCCCTCCGCGTCACCGGACGCAGCGGTCACACGCGGCAGGTGGTTGGGCTCCGAGACGTGTCCGCCTACGGCGAACGGGCGTCGCGCTCGTTCCTCCCACAGGTAGTCGATCCGCGACACTTCGAGCTCGATTCCGCCGCAGTCGTCTCCCAGGTCCACGGGAGTCGGGGGATGGAGGAGAACTTGCCCCGGTATTCTCCGCGCATCGAACGGAACGTCGGGATCCGTGTCCAGACTGCCAGCGTTCTGCAGGGCTATGCCCACGTGATGCCGTGCCCCGTGCAGCACCTGCCCCAGCACGACGAGCCCGAGCGCGGTCAGCGCGCGCCGGGTGCCGAAGACGTCGATCCGCGGAATCGAGAACCCATGGTCGTATCGGTGCGTGACCACCTCACACACCAGCTCGCGTGAGACGAGCCGGCTCGGGGGCGGCTGCAGCATGGTCGCGTCGAGCCTCCTCGACGCCCAGCTGTCCGAACCCGGGACTGGCCCGAGCGACTCGAGCAGGACCGGTTCTTCGTCGTTCTCGCCCGAAGCCATCTGTGGAACCGCCGCCCGAGTCTACGGGCTCGCGCCCTGCGAATGTCGCGAGATCGGACGCTTGGGGGAGCGCCGGTGTTCGTTCTGGCTAGCCCTCGGAGAAGAGCTCCTCGAGCACGACCACGTCGACCCGGCCGACGTCTCGCTTCCGCACGCCATGGAGGACGATCTGCACGTGGTAGCCGTCCGAGTCGAAGGAGATGCCGGGCACCAGGACACCACGCTCGGCCAGCGCCTCGTCCAGCTCGTCCAGCACCGAGCGAGGGACCTCGTCGGGGTCGCCGCCGCCGGGCGCCCAGAAGCGGAGCGCCCCATCCGCCGCGATGTCGTAGAACGTCGTCGCGTAGAGGAGCACGCCCCGACACTCCAGCCGCTTCGCGGCCTCCGCGGCGAGCAGCTCCAGCTCCCTCGTCTGACGAACCGGCGCGCCCACCTGGAGGGGGACGAAGGACCACGGGAGGCCCTTCAGCTCGAACACGAAGTACAGCCGCTCCGAGTCCACCACCAGACGTCTGGCCACGTCCTCCTCCCGCCGCGGGGCGGACTCGAGGTCCGCGAGCACCGCCGAGACGCGCTCGACCTCGGCGTCGAGGAGCAGGATCGCCCAGTCGGGATCGCTCGACCGGTAGAGGGACCGCAGCGCGCCGACGCCTCGGTCGCTGGCGGGGTCGAGCATCGGCTTGCGGCGACGGCACACCAGCGTGCTCCCCTTGCGTCCGCGCGCCGCATCCCGCGCCGCGAACCAGAGGGTGCGCAGCACCTCGCCCTCAGGGTCCAGCGGTCGACCCCGGACCGAGGCCGCGGCACGGAGCGGCGTCTCTCCCAGCTCCGAGACCGCCAGCGGATCCGCCCCCGCGTCGAGCAGCATCTGGACGATACGCAGATCTCCGTCAGCCGCAGCGAACATGAGCGGGGTGAGCCCCGCTTGCCTGGGGATGTTCGGGTCGGCCCCCCCGGCGAGCAGGGTACGCACCATGGCGTCATCCCCATTCATTACGGCGGAACAGAGCGCGGTCTCTCTCTCGTCGGGATCGGAGACGTGGGCTCCGGGGACGAAGACGAGGTTCGGGTCGGCTCCGATGGCCAGCAGCACGGCGACGAGCCGCTCCGAGCGGAGCTCGGCGGCGTGGTAGATCAGCGGGTTCGGGCCGGCGGCTTCCAGATGGAACGTGTTCGGATCCGTGCCGAGCCCCGACTCCTCGATCATCGCCGCCAGCTCGTCCCCGACGCCGCGAGCCGGAGGTCGGCTGATAGCGTCGGCCACCCGCCTGAGAACGTCATGCTCCGCTGTCATCGCGGACACACTACATCATCAAGAGTCCTGAACGTCGCGGGACCCGGACGCCTACGACCGCGCCGCGCGCTCGCTCAGCTCGCGCATGCGAGCCGCGATGGCGAGATAGAAGGCGTGTGAAGCCACCTGCACGGAGGGAAGGCGCATTCCTTCGCTCAGGTCCAGCGAGGTCGCCCGCGCGGGAGCGGTGAATCGGTCCTTGGTCTTCTCCCCCCACGTGCGGCCCCAGTGCTCGGGGTGAAACCGAGCCCAGGCGGTCAGGCCGTAGCTGTTCCCCGACCCGAACACGACTCGAAACCCCGTCTCGGCAGAGATGTGGTCCGGGTGGGCCGAGGCGAGGATCAGAGCGGCAGACATCAGGTTGTTGGCCCCCCCACTGGCACGGTCGTGGACACGGTCGCCCTCGCTCACGCCCGCCCTCAGCAAGCCGGCGACCCACGGGACCGCGTGATGGTCGGGATAGCAGGCGCGGAAGGCGCTCCACGCGAGCCACACCGCCGACGTGCCCAGCGCGTGCCGCTCCGCGGGGGAGCGCGTCTCGAGGTCGCCCATCAGCTCGTCGATCATGTCTCGCGGATGCGTCGAGGGGATCACCGTCTGGAGCGCTCGCTCGAGTCGAAAGGTCGGGGCGTTCGTCATCGGACACCCGACACTCGACCGATCTCCGCTTCGAGCGCAACCCTTCTAGTCTCCACCGCGCGTCAGGGGCGGGCGCCGAAGATGGCGGTGCCGACGCGGACGATGGTGGCGCCTTCGGCGACGGCGGCCTCGAGGTCGGCGCTCATGCCCATCGAGAGCTCCTTCAACCCACGGTCCTCGGCGAGGCGGCGGAGCGCCGCGAAGTGGGGGCGCGCGTCGTCGGGGTCGTCGGTCGCCGGCGGGATCGTCATCAGGCCGCGCACGTCGAGGTGGGCGGCGCCGCGGATCGCGGCGAGGATGGCGTCGAGCTCGGTCGGCTCGCAGCCGGACTTCTGCGCCTCGCCGCCCACGTTCACCTGCACGAGGACCGGCATGACCAGGCCGGCGGCCCGGGCCCGCTTGTCGAGCTCCGCCGCGAGGCGCTCGGAGTCCACCGTCTCCACCACCACGCCGGGGCGCGCGAGGAGCTTGGCCTTGTTGCGCTGGAGGTGGCCGATGAAGCGCCACTCGACGCCCTCGAGGTCGGCGGCGGCGTCGGCCTTCGAGGCGAGCTCCTGCACGTAGTTCTCGCCGAAGACGCGCTGCCCGGCCTCCCAGGCCTCGCGCACCCGCTCGACGGGGTGACGCTTGGAGACCGCGACCAGGGTGACGTCGGCGGGGTCGCGGCCGGCGCGCGCGCACGCGGCGACGATCCGCTCCCGCACCCGGGCGAGCCCGTCGCGCACGCTCACGGCCAGGCTCCGAGCGCGCCGTGGCGCTCGAGGAGGAGCACGGTCTCGTGCGCGGGGAGGCCCACGACGTTGGCGTAGGACCCCTCGATGCGCTCGACCAGCCCCGCGCCGATGCCCTGCACGCCGTAGGCGCCCGCCTTGTCGAGGCCCTCCCCGGTCGCCGCGTAGCGCGCGATGCGCTCCTGGCTCAGCGCGGCAAAACGCACCCGGGTGGTCACCGCGAGGGTCTCGACCGCGATCCCGTCGCGCGCGAGGGCGACGCCGGTGATGACCTCGTGCCAGCGCCCCGAGAGGCGGCCGATCATGGCCCGCGCCTCGGCCTCGTCGGCGGGCTTGCCGAGCGCCGCGCCGTCGAGCACGACGACGGTGTCGGCGCCGAGGACCGCGTCCGACGGGCGACGCGCCGAGACCTCGCGGGCCTTGTCCGCGGCGAGGCGGAGGGCGAGCTCGCGCGGCGCCTCTCCGTCGCGCGGCGCCTCCTCGGCGCGGCTCGGATCCACCTCGAAGGCGAGGCCCAGGGTCTCGAGGATCTCGCGCCGCCGGGGCGACGCCGACGCCAGAACCAGCGACGTCACGCCTGGCCTCGCTCCTCGAGGAAGCGGCGGTAGCGCTTCACGTAGGTGCGGCTGACCTGGGCCGCGTCGAGGCGGAGGAACTTCGCCAGCTCGGTCACGAAGCCGCGCACGTAGACCGGGGCCGGCAGGAGCGCGAAGGAGTCGCCCTCGATCGCCTCCAGGTAGCTGAGCCCGACCTTGGTGCGCGCGCTGATGTCGCGCAGCTCCACGCCCTGCGACTCGCGCACCTGCCGGATGAGCGGGCCGGAGAACTCGGTGTCGGGCGTGATCGGCGGCGGCGGCGGCAGGTCGGCGGCGCGACGCGAGGCGCTCGGGCTCTCCTCGCGCTCCTCCTCCTCGATGGGGAAGACGCTCAGCTCGTAGGGGCGGCGCCGCGCGGGGTCGAGCAGGACGTCGAACGCCTCCTCGAGCCGGGTGCGCACCTTGTCGAGCTCGTCGGCGGTGAAGAGCCCGTAGCAGGCGAGCGCCTCGATCGAGTAGATCTCGCGCATCCGCTTGAAGGCGCGCCGCACCTCCTCGTCGGTCGCGCCGCGCTCCACCTCGAGCAGGTCGTGGTGGCTCTCCGGCGGCACCGTGCGCTCGCGTCGACGGCGCGCCTTGCCCGACTCCAGGCTGAGCAGGCGCCGCGCGATCTTCTCCACGCTCTTGGCGCTCTTGCTGCCCGGGCTCTCGATGAGCAGCAGGCGGCGGGTGCGGACGCAGCTCCAGACCGTGTCGTCGTAGTCGATGTGCCCGAGGTAATCGATGCCGAAGCCGAGGCGACGCCGGCCGGCCGAGCGCATCGCCTCGCCGAGCTCCAGGTCCGCGCGCAGCCGGGTCTGGTTCAGGACCACCGCCGGCGAGAACGACTCCATCCAGTCGCGCACCGACTCGGCGAGGGGATCGCCGTCGTCCTCGAGGCGACGCCAGAGATCGAGCGGCGACGGCGCCCCGCCCAGCTCCCGGACCTTGCCGATCAGCTCGCGGCGCGTCCGGTCGTCGTCGACCGCGCGGCGCAGGAAGCGCACGAAGGCGTGCCGCATGAACCGGTAGGTGTTGTCGATCGCGGTGGGCTCGGGGAGCGTGACGAAGACCGCCAGGTCGGCCCCGAGGTGGAAGTCGATGAGGGTGCTCGAGGTCCCGGAGCCGATGTCGGCGACGACGTAGTCGGCGTCCAGCGATCGCAGGAGCGGCGCCAGCTGCGCCCGGCGGGTCCGGCGGGTCTCCCCGCGCGGGGGCACGTCGAGCCCGGCGTGGAAGAGCGAGAGGCCGGGGACCGGCGTGTCGAGCAGCGGCAGGCGCTCGTCCTCGCCGTCGCCGTCGTCGAGGCTGGGGGGCGCCGGCATCCAGGGCCGCGGCCGCTCGACGCCGAGCATGGTGTGGAGGTTCGCGCCCCCGACGTCGGCGTCGGCGAGCACCACCTTCCGGCCGATGGAGGCCAGGTACACGGCCAGGTTGGAGGCGAGCATGCTCTTGCCCACCCCACCCTTCGCGCCGCTGACCGACAGCACCTTGGGCACGCGCCGCGGCGCCTGCTCCTCGGGCTCGTCGCCCGGCTCCCGGAACAGGACCACCTCGGTGTCCTCGATGGACAGCTCTTCGACCTCGTCCGACATGCGGCGAGGCGCGGTCTACCGGTACATCCCCCGGCCCGCAACCAGCATGCGAGGGTCAGGTCACTCGGCGGCCTCGGGCGTGTCCACCGCGCCGAGGAACGGCTCCCACTCCACGTACCGTCGGCGCCGGGCGGCGAGCGAGAGCGCCATGCTCCAGCTCGGGCGCACCGGCCGCTTGTGCAGCCGCATCCCCGCCTCGTCCGGCGTCGCCCAGCCCTTGCGCAGGTTGCACGTCCGGCAGGAGGTCACGAGGTTCTCCCAGGTCGACCGCCCGCCGCGCGACCGGGGGATGACGTGGTCGAGGTTGAGCTCCTTGAGCCCGGGCCGACCGCCGCAGTACTGGCAGCAGAAGTCGTCCCGCATGTAGACGTGGCGCCGCGACAGGCGCAGGGGCGCGCGCGGGACCCGGTTGTAGCCCTCGAGCAGCAGCACCCGCGGGATCGGGATCGCGCCGCGGGGCGTGCCGATCGCCTCGTCGTGCGCCGCCAGCTCGCGGCGGGCCCAGGCGGCGAAGTCGTGCGGCTCGTACGCCCGGTCGAGCGCGCGGGCCCGGCCGTGGAACAGCATCGAGAAGCCGGTCTTCGCGTCCGTGATGCGCACCGGCTGGTAGTTCTTGTTCAGGACGAGCACCGGCGACCGCAGCCCGGTCCGCTCGCCTCCCCGTATTCTTCCACCCTCCATCGTCGCCGTTCCCTCACCGTTCACGAGGACCACGTGGCCTCGAAGACATCCATGGAGTCACCGAGCGCCGCCGCCGAGGCCAGCCGCACGTCGACGTCGGCCGCGCCCGCCATGCGGAGCGCCTGGTCGAGGTAGCCGGCGATCGCGACCGAGCGGGCGAGGAACGCGTCCGGCACGTTCGCGATCTCGAGCCGCCCGTAGCCGCGCCCGACCTTGACCACCCTCGGCTCGCCCACCGCGAAGTAGCGGGTCCAGAGCTCGGGCAGGAGCGAGAAGAAGAGCTCGGGGGTGAGCGTCTTGAGCAGCATGTCCCGGTCGCGCTGCATGAACGCGCGCGTCGCCAGGTAGCGCCCGGCCTCGGCCACGAGCTTGCGGTCCCCGGCGTACTGCTCCCGGTCCACCCGCTCGACGAGGGTCAGCGCGCCGCCCGGGTACCAGGCGTTCGGCACCAGGCCCGCCTTCACGATGGCCTCGATCTCCGGCTCGCTCGCGATCAGCTCGCGGAAGCGCGCCTCGCCGAGCTTCTCCTCCACGAAGCCGAGCAGCGCCCCGAGCGCCTCGCCCCGCACCACCGACGTGCTGCCCAGCGGCAGCTCGGGCGCCCGCTCTCCGCCCAGCAAGGCCTCCCGGGCCCGCAGCTCGCGCAGCTCCATCGTGAGCGTGTCGGTGGTCTCGAAGACGTCCTCCGGCGGCTCGGCCCCGAACGCGACGAGCGCCTCGCCCATCTCGCGGGCGGACTGGAAGCGCCGCGCCGGATCCTTGGCGAGCGCGGTCCGGACGACGTCCTCGAGCCCCGCCGGCGCCTCGACCCCGAGCTCGGCGAAGGTCGGCGGGGGCAGCTCGGTGACCGCGCGGCAGAGCTCGGGGAAGCTCTCCTGGTCGAAGGGGAGCCGGCCGGCGAGCATCCGGTAGAGCAGGACGCCGACCGCGTAGAGGTCGACGCGCGCGTCGCGCACCCGGTTGCCCATCATCTGCTCGGGGCTCGCGTAGGTCGGCGTGCCCATCGCGCGCCCGGTCGGGGTGAGGTCGTGGGGGCCGCTCTGGTCCTGGGCCGCGTCGACGAACGCGGCCACGCCGAAGTCGAAGAGCTTGACCAGCTCCGGCCGGCCGGTGGCCCGGGTGAGCAAGATGTTCTCCGGCTTCAGGTCGCGGTGGATGATGCCCTCCTCGTGCGCGGCCTCGAGCGCCGAGAGCACCTGCCCCGCGATCGGCACCGCCCGCTCGGCGGGGAACGCGCCCGAGCCGCGGGCCGCCTGGTCCCGGAGGGCCTGCGCGAGGCTCTTGCCCCGCACGTACTCCATCACGATGAAGGGGGAGCCGTTCGGCTCGATCCCCATGTCGAGGACCTCGATGATGTTCGGGTGCCCGACGCTCGCGGCCGCCCGCGCCTCGCGCTGGAAGCGGGTGACGCTGACCCCGTCGTCGGCCAGGTGCCCGTGCAGGACCTTGAGCGCCACCGTCCGGCCGATGCTGACGTTCTCGGCCTTGTAGACGGTCCCCATGCCGCCCCGACCGATCACCCGCCGGAGGCGGTACTTCCCGGCCACCAGCGCGCCGACGAGGCTCCGCGGGGGTGCCTCGATCGACCGCGCGCCGGTGGGGTCCGGGGTCAGCACATCCGGCTCCCCCGTCCCCCGGCGCGCGCGCGTTGAGGCCCGTTCACGAACGGCAGGATAGCTTCATCCGGGGAGGCGCCCAAGCGTCAGCCGATGGCGAGGCCGGTGGCGAGGCGGCGGCGAGCGCGAAACCACGCGCCGGAGCGCGCGATGACGCGGCGTCATGCCCCGCACCTCCCCGCCCGCCCTCGCCTGCCTCCTGCTGACCGCCTGCCTCCGCGTGCCCCCCACGCCCGACGCCGGGCCCCCGCCCGAGGACGCGCCGCCCCCGCCCCCGCCCGCGTTCGCGCTGACCGGCGCCACGGTCGAGGACGCCCGCGGCGCGCCGTGGCCGCTCGGGGCCGCCTGCTCCTGGCCCACCGTCCGGCTCTCCGCCTCGCACGCGCTCTTCGACGCCGAGCCGGTCCTGCTGCTCGAGGGCGAGCCGGACGCGGACACCGAAGACGACCTGACCGCTCGGCCGCTCCGGGTGGCCACCGAGCGGCGGCGCGTCCCGTCGACGATCACGGTGGAGGGCGGGGAGATCACGATCCGCCCGGACGCGCGCCTCCGGGCCGGCGCGACCTACACCCTCGCCGTCGCCGCCTGGGCCCGCAGCGCGGTCACCGGAGACACCCTCGAGACCCCGTGGCTCGCCGCGCTCACCGTGAGCGCCAGCCCCGACGCCGGGGGCCGCGCGGTCGCCGCCTGGCCGCCGGACGGCGCCGACGCGGTCGACGCGAGCCTCGACGCGCTCTTCGTCGCCTTCGAGGGCGCGGTCCCGAGCCCGGCCGCGGGGGTCACGCTCCGGCGCGAGGGCGGCGAGGCGCTGGCGGTCGACGCGCACGATCTGCCCTGCGCCGACGCGGAGACCTGGCCCGAGGGGCGCTGCGCGGTGCTGCGGCCCCGGGCCCCGCTCGCCCCCGGGACCGCCCACGTGCTCGAGGTGAGCTCCGCGCTCCTCGACGCGACCGGCGCCCCGGTGGGCCCGTGGTCCGCGCGCTTCACGACCCGCCTCGACCCCGGCGCGCCGCCGGCCGCCCTGCCGCTGCCCTGTCACCCGGACGAGGTGGCGTTCGAGGGCGGCTGCGCCCGGCCCGACGACCGGAGCCTGACCCTCCGGGTGGCGGCCACCGAGGCGGTCCGGGTGCGGCTCGAGGCGGCGGGCCGGCAGGTCCTGGCGGTGGCGCCGCGGGGCGACGCGACCCTGCGGCTCGACGCGCTCTCGCCCGAGGCCACGGTGCGCGCCCACCTGACCTTCACCGACTACGCCGGCGAGCGGTGGGAGACCGACGTGGTGCTCGCCACCACCCCGCCGCTCGCCCCGGTCTCGGTGGTCGAGGTGCGCGCCGATCCGCTCGGGCCCGAGCCGCGCCAGGAGTACGTCGAGGTCCTGAACTGGGGCGCCGAGACGATCGACCTCCAGGGCTTCTCGATCACCGATCGGCCCGAGAGCGAAGGCGACGTCGTGCCCCGGACGGCGCTCCTCGCCCCCGGGCAGCGCGCCCTCGTCGTCGGCGCCGCCTTCGACCCGGACGAGGGCTCCGACCCCGCGGTCCCGCCGGGCACGCCGCTGGTGCGCCTCGACGGCGCGCTGGGCACGGGCGGGCTCGCGAACCGGGGCGAGCCGGTGATCCTGCGGGACCCCGCGCTCCGCCGCGTCTCGGCCGCGCCGGCCGTCGGCCCCCCCGCGGCGGGCGTCTGCGTGGTACGTCGTTCCGAGGACCCGCGGAGCGGCGCCGCCTCGGCGTTCGCCACCGCGCCCTGCACCCCAGGCCGAGACTCTCCGTGACGCGACCCCTCCCCTTCGACCGGCGCAAGCCGCGCGACGACGAGGTGCTCCAGGGCACCGTGGTCGAGCAGCGGTTCGCCAGCGCGGACGGCCGCTTCGCGGTGCTGCTCGTGCGGCGGGAGGCGGTCGACGAGGAGGTGTCGGTGGTCGGCGACGTGGCCGGGCTCACCGAGGGCGAGGACGCGCGCTTCCGCGGCCGCTGGGAGGAGCACGCCAAGTTCGGCAAGCGCTTCCGCGCGGTCGGCTGGACGCCGGTGCTGCCCACGACCCACGCCGGCCTCCAGCGCTTCCTCGGCTCGGGGCTGATCCCCGGCGTCGGCCCGCGGCTCGCCCAGCGCCTCGTGGAGCGCTTCGGCGATCGCACCCTCGACGTGATCAGCACCCAGAGCGCCCGGCTCCGCGAGATCTCCGGCATCGGGAAGAAGCGCGCCGAGGCGATCGCGGAGGCGGTCCGCACCCGCCGCGCCGACGCCGAGAACCTCTCGTTCCTCGCGAGCCTCGGGGTCGGCCCGTCGCTCTCGCGCCGGCTGCTCGAGAAGTACAAGGACCGCACGGTGCACGTGCTGCGCGAGGACCCCTACCTCGCGGCGGAGGAGGTGCGCGGCGTCGGCTTCCGCACCGCCGACTCGATCGGGCGCGCCGCCGGCATCGGGGTGGACGACCCGCGGCGCGCGGCGGGCGCGGTGCTGCACCTCGTCGCCAAGGGCGCCGACGACGGCCACGTGTTCCTGCCCCGCGACGTCCTGCGGGCCCGGGCGAGCGAGCTGCAGGTGCCCGCGCCGCTGGTCGATCCCGCGGTCGAGGCGCTCGTGGCCCGCGACATGCTCGTGGCCGAGGAGGATCGGGTCTACGCGCCCCCGCTCCACCGCGCGGAGGTGGCCGCCGCCGCGCTGCTCGGCGCCCTCGCCCGCCCCCGCGCCGGCCGGAAGGAGGCGGCCCGCGAGCTCCAGATCTCGGACCTGCTCAGCGATCAGCAGAAGGACGCGGTCCGGCTCTCGCTGACCAGCGGCCTGATGGTGCTCACCGGCGGGCCCGGCACCGGCAAGACGACCACCCTCGAGGCGATCGTCGAGGCGCACGAGAAGCTCGAGCTCCGGGTGACCCTCTGCGCGCCGACCGGCCGCGCGGCCAAGCGCATGAGCGAGGCGAGCGGCCGCGAGGCGAAGACCATTCACCGCCTGCTCGAGTGGAACCCGGTCACCGGCGACTTCAACAAGACCGCCGACGAGCCCCTCGCGACGGATCTGGTCGTGGTCGACGAGGCCTCGATGCTCGACCTCGTGCTCGGCCGCTCGCTCCTCGAGGCGATCCCCAAGAGCGCGAGCCTGGTCCTCGTCGGCGACGTCGATCAGCTCCCGCCGGTCGGCGCGGGCCAGCTCCTGCGCGAGCTGATCCGCTCCGAGGTCGCGCCGGTGATCCGCCTGAAGACCGTGTTCCGGCAGGCCCAGGAGAGCGCCATCGTGCGCGGCGCCCACGCGCTCTTGGACGGGAAGATCCCGACGCCGACCGAGCGCGGCCAGAAGGGGAGCGGCGACCTCTTCCTGATCCGCAGCCGCGATCCCGAGGTGATCATCGACAAGCTGCGCTCCACGCTGCAGCGCATCCCCACCGCCTACGGCCTCGACGCCAAGCGCGACGTGCAGGTCCTGGTGCCCATGCGCCGCGGCACCCTCGGCACCGAGAACCTCAACGCCGCGCTCCAGGAGGCGCTCAACCCCGGCCGCGGCGCCGCCGGCGCCTTCCGCACCGGCGACAAGGTCATGCAGCTCCGCAACGACTACGAGCGCGAGGTCTTCAACGGCGACATCGGCTGGGTCCAGTCGGTGGTCGACGGCGTGACCTACGTCGAGTTCGACACGGGCACCCGCAGCTACAAGGCCGACGACCTCGACGCCCTCACGCTCGCCTACGCGACCACCATCCACAAGTCGCAGGGCTCCGAGTTCCCGGCCGTCGTGCTCGTCCTGCACGGCGCCCACCACGTCCTCCTCTCCCGGGCCCTCGTCTACACCGCGGTCACCCGCGCCAAGCGCCTCGTCGTCATCGTCGGCGATCCGAGAGCCATCGCCCGGGCCGCCCGCACCACCGACACCCACGATTCGTTCTGTGAGCTCGCGTCGCGCCTCGCCCGCCTCGCCGATGGCTGAGAAACCAGGAAAGCCCCTCCGCCCCGTCCAACTCGCCACTCAGCCACTCAGCCACTCGCAGGAAGCGAGGAAGGTAGGAAGCGAGGAGGTATGGCGACAGCAGTCGCCATCAGCCCAAGCCTGGGCCGAGTCCGAGACCGAGTCCGAGACCGAGACCGAATCGGAGACCGAATCCGAGACCGACTCGCCCTCCACCACCGTCAGCCAGAGTGACCCCGCCGGCGAGCCCCCATCCCGCCGCCACCCAGCCCCTTTGCGCCTTTGCGCCTTTGAGAGAGCCAATTTGCTCCCGCAGCACCCGCCACCAAGCGCACGACCAGGTGGCCGCCGGCCAGCCCCCATCCCGAGGCCACCCCACCCCTGTCGAGTAGCCCCGCCCCCTCACGGAGGCGGGGCCCTCACCAGATCCGGACTAGGAGATTTCCACCATCCGGCTCCTCCGCCGAGCTCGCCTCATGCAGACCAGATGTCGACTCGGATCGAGGG
>JAYZQJ010000073.1:0-8042 GCA_036149055.1 Myxococcota bacterium
CCCTCGATCCGAGTCGACATCTGGTCTGCATGAGGCGAGCTCGGCGGAGGAGCCGGATGGTGGAAATCTCCTAGTCCGGATCTGGTGAGGGCCCCGCCTCCGTGAGGGGGCGGGGCTACTCGACAGAGGTGGGGGGCGGCGGGATGGAAGGTGGCCGGGGCTCGGCTCTTCGTGGCGTCATCTCTGCCGAATCGAGGTGCGGGGCTTCGGTGGCAACTAATTTCACGCAAAGACGCAAAGACGCAAAGGGGCTGGGTGGCCGCGGGATGGAGGGTGGCCGAGTCGTGGCTCACTCCGGCCACGAACGTCATCCGGTCGAGCGTGCCGCCCGCTCCATCTCTGCGCCTCTGCGCCTCTGCGCCTCTGCGCCTCTGCGCCTCTGCGAGAGCCAAGTTGCTCCCGGAGCGGATGGGTGGACCGTGAGCCGAGCGGCGGCCGGCGGCCATCCCGCTGCCAGCCCACCCCTTTGCGGCTTGGCGGCTTGGCGAGAGCCCAGTTGCCGCCGAAGCCTGTCGCGGTCTCACCGGAGATTCCGCGATCGGGGTTCGATGATTTGAATAGGATCGTCCCCGAACGCTCCGGTGCCGCCGTGAGCCGAGCGGCGGCCGGCGGCCATCCCGCTGCCAGCCCACCCCTTGGCGGCTTGGCGGCTTGGCGAGAGCCCAGTTGCCGGCCGAAGCCGCGGGGTCACCAGAGATTCCGCCTGGGATCAGCGGAGGCCGAAGAGGATGCGGTTCATCGGGGTGATCGCTTCGGGGATCGCGCCCCACTCGACGCGGAAGCCGGCGGCCTCGAGGCGGTAGGTGCGGTGTACGTCGGTGGCGAGCTCGGCGCCGAGGGCGTCGCGTAGGGCGCGGGGCGCGTCCTTGGCGGTCTGCTTGTAGCAACAGGGGATGGCCGCGAGGTGGCCGCCGACCGAGAGCGCGAGGTCGATGGCCCGGTCGGTGCGCACGCCGCACGCGTGCACCGCGACCACCGAGGTCTCCGGGCTCAGCTCGTCGGCGCTGCGCTCGATCGGGGCCTCCACCCAGCGGATCTTCTCGCGCGCCCACGGCGCGGCCTCGCAGACCGCGTCGACCACCAGGTCCGCCTTCGGCGGCTTCTGTCGGTCCAGCAAGACCACCTCCTCGACCTGCCGCTCGATCGCCGCGAACAGCAGCCCGGTGAGGCCGTGCCCGCAGCAGACGTCGGCCACCCGGGGCGCGCGGACCCGGCGGCGGATCCGGGAGAAGGTCTCGAAGCTCTCGAGGGTCTCCTTGACGTTGATCGCGCGCCGCTCCGCGAGGGCGCGGACGATGCGCTCGGCCATCGGATCGCCACGGAACGACGGCGCGCTCTTGCGGTCGAGCCGGAAGGTCGAGCGGGCGGCCCACTTCAGGCTCTCGTCGTTGAACCCGCGGAAGATGCGAAACGGCGTCTCGGACATGCCCCGCCGGTATATCGCATCCGCTTGCATGATTGGTTGGACCAATCTAGGCTCGGGCCATGGCTCCCCGCTGGCTGCTGCGACCGATCCTCCTGTTCCCCGAGCGCGTGCGCGAGGCCCTCGCGCGGGTGGAGGCGGCCAGCATGGTCCCGGTCACGCCGAACGAGTGGCAGATCGCGCTCGGCGTGCTGCGCATGTGGCACCGGGTGCTCTTCCGCTCGGAGACGATCGGCAACAGCGCGACCGACCCGGTGCGGTCGACCTGGCGGGCGCGGCTCCTCGTCCACCGCGGGTTGCGCTTCCCGTTCCTGGTGCGCGAGCGCGCGGTCGCGCCGCTCGACTTCTCGGGGCTCGTCAGCTCGCGGGAGCGCGTCATCCGTCACCTGCTCGGCGCCCATCACGACGGGCCCCAGTTCGCCTACGACCTCGCGCTGCTCTCGCTGCACCCCGGCGCGCTGGCGGAGGCGCGGGACCGAGCCGCGGCGGTGGTGAGCGGCGGCGATCCCCGCGCGGGGTGGCTGCGCGACCTCGTCGTCTTCGAGGGCTACCACGAGCGCCTCCTCGCCTCGCTCGAGGACGCGCTGGCGCGCGGCGTGCGGCTCCCGGCCTCCGTCGAGGCCGACCCGGACATCTCGTTCACCGGGTATCTGCGCTGGTGCGCCGCGCAGCCGCCCACGCCCGAGGCCACGCTCGACGCCTGGCGCCGCGGCGAGTGGTCGGTCGCGGACGGCGTGCGAGCCGCGCCCACCCTCGATCTCGCGGCGACCCGGTAGTCGCTCGAAGACGCGAAGGGCCCTCGGCTTTTCGTCACGAGCCAGGTGTGCCTACATGGCGGCCATGTCTCGATGGCTGGCGTTCTTTGGGGTGCTCGCGCTCGCGGGATCGGTGGAGGCGCAGGACGCGCCGGAGGTCGCCCCCGACGCGGGGCTCGAGGCGCCGGTCGACGACGTGGCCCGCGTGCGCACGGCGCTCGCCTCGCTCGGGCTCACCGGGGCGACGGTGCGCGAGGAGGCGGGCGTCCTGCACCTCGAGGGCGAGGTCGGCGCGCCCCGAGAGCGCGAGGCGGCCGAGCAGATCGCGCGGGCCGCCGGCGACTGGCTGTGGGTCGCCAACGACCTCGAGGTGCGGGTCGAGGAGGCCGACGAGCCGAACGCGTCGGACCCGGATCGGGAGCTCGCCGGGCGGCTGCGGCAGGTCTTCGCGCACGTCTCCGAGCTGTCGGGGGTGCGGGTCGAGGCGAGCGGAGGCGTGGTGCAGCTGCGCGGCCGCGTCCCGAGCGACGAGGCGATGCAGCGCGCGGTCGAGTTCGCCTCGGAGCGGGAGGGCGTCCTCTACGTCGACTCCGAGCTCGAGGTCGATCAGGCGGTGGACACCCGGGTCGAGAACACCTGGACGCGGCTCTCGAGGCGGCTCGAGCGGATCGCGGCCCGGCTCCCGCTCTACGGCATCGCGCTCGCCATCATCGTCCTGTTCTGGTTCGTCGGCTCGTTCGTCCGCGGGCGCCGGGCTCGCCGCAAGAACCCCCTGCTGCGCTCGATCGGTCGACAGCTGCTGGGCGCGCTCGTCTTCCTCGCCGGGCTCGCGCTCGCCCTCGACCTGCTCGAGGCCACCGCCGTGCTCGGCGCGGTCCTCGGCACCGCCGGCGTGGTGGGCCTCGCGGTCGGCTTCGCCTTCAAGGACATCATCGAGAACTACCTCGCGAGCGTGCTGCTCGCGGTGCGTCGCCCGTTCGCGCCCGGTGAGCACGTGATGATCGGCGACCACGAGGGCAAGGTCGTCCGCCTGACGTCCCGCGACACGGTGCTCATGACGCTCGACGGCAACCACCTCCGGCTGCCCAACGCCGAGGTCTTCAAGAGCGTCACCACGAACTTCACGCTCAACCCGCGTCGCCGCTTCCTCTTCACCGTCGGGGTCGGCGTCGCCGAGGACCTGACGGCCATGCAGCGGATCGTGACGAAGACGCTGAGCGAGATGGAGGGCGTGCTCGGCGATGCCGAGCCGTTCACCCGGGTGCTGGAGCTCGCCGACTTCACGGTCACCGTCGAGGTCTACGGCTGGGTCGACCAGCGCGAGTACGACTTCGGCAAGGTGCGGAGCGAGGCCATCCGGCGGGTGAAGGTGGCGCTCGACGAGGCCGGGGTGGACATGCCCTTCCCGACCCAGGTGGTGGTGCGGAAGGACGCGCCGCCGGAGAAGCCGGCCGAGGTCATCGACGCGCCCGCCCACGACCTCGAGGCCGATCACGACCTCGACAAGCAGGTCGAGGAGGATCGCGAACGCAGCGAGGAGCAGGACCTCCTCGCTGCGTCCGATCCGGGCGTCAAGGGATGATGCTCTCGCAGACCGAGCGCGCGGTGTCGCAGCGCAAGCCGAGGCGGCAGCTGTCGCCGGCGCAGCACGGCTCGTCGCGCGCGCCGCAGCCCTGACAGAGGCCGGCGGCGGTGTCGCAGATGCGGCCCGTGTCGCAGGTGTTGCCGCGGCAGCAGGGCTGACCGTCGGCGCCGCAGCGGGTGCACGCCCCACCGTCGCAGGCGAGACCCGCGGCGCAGGCGTTCCCCGCGCAGCAGCCCTGGCCTTCGGCCCCACACGAGCCGCAGGTGCCGGCGTTGCAGGCCTGACCCGGGTTGCACGTGTCGCCAGGGCAGCACGCTTCGCCCGCGCCGCCGCAGCCCGAGCAGGTCCCGCCGGAGCAGGTGCTGCCCTCGTTGCAGCGGTCGCCCGCGCAGCACGCCTCGCCGCTGGCCCCGCACCCGGTGGCGCAGAAGAGCCCGGTGCAGATGGCGGTGCCCGCGCAGGTGCGTCCCGCGCAGCAGGGCTCGCCCGGCATGCCGCAGTCGATGGTGGCGCAGACGTTCGTCAGCACGTTGCAGGGGATGCCGGTCTCGCACACGTCGCCCGCGCAGCAACGCTGACCGACGCCGCCGCAGCTCGTGTCGCAGATCCCGCCGTCGCAGGTCAGCGTTCCGTCGCAGGTGTCGCCCGGGCAGCACGCCTCGCCGAGGGCGCCGCACGGGGTCCCGCAGGTCCCGCCTTCGCAGGCGAGGCCGGCCTCGCAGGTGTCGCCCGGGCAGCAGGTCTCGCCGGCGGCGCCGCAGGCTCCGCAGGTGCCGGAGTCGCAGGCGAGGCCGGCGTCGCACGTCACGCCGCCGCAGCAGGGCTCGCCGCTGGCGCCGCAGTCGAGGCAGACGCCGGCCACGCACGACCCGCCGAGGTCGCACTCGTCGCCCGGGCAGCAGCTCGCGCCGGGCGCGCCGCACGCGACGCACGCGCCGCCTTCGCAGGTGGCGCCCGGATCGCAGGTGTCACCGCCGCAGCAGACCTCGCCGATGGCGCCGCAGGTCTCGCAGCTCATCGTCGTGCCGCAGCCGAGGCCGGCCGCGCAGGTGTCGCCGCAGCACATCTCGCCGTCGCCGCCGCAGGTCTCGCACGAGCCGCCCGAGCAGCCCATGCCGGCCTCGCACGTCATGCCGCAGCCGCCGCAGTGCGCCGGGTCCGTGTTCGGGTCCACGCACTCGTCGCCGCACATCACGCGCGGCGCCACGCAGCCCATCGAGCCGTCGCCCATCGAGCCGTCGCCCAGGACGTCGCCGTCCATCGCCACGTCGCCGTCCATGCGGACGTCGCCGTCCATCGGGGCGCCTCCGTCCGTCAGCCGGCCGAGGAGGGGGCGGTTGTCACATCCGGCGGTCAGGGCCGCCACTCCGAGCGCGATCGCGGTCCACTTCTTCATCGCGCACCTCCTGCTTCACTGGGCTGCTGGTCGGGGATGGTCGCTTCCTGTCGCTCCTGGGCTGGGTCGAGGATGTGGAACTCCACGCGGCGGTTCACCGCGCGGGCGCGCCGGTTCTCCTCGGGGATCAGCGGGCGGGCCTCGCCGAAGCCGTGCGCCTCGAGGCGGTCCGGCTCGATGCCCTGCTCGACCAGCCACGTCATCACGCTGTGCGCGCGGCGGTTCGACAGGTCGAGGTTGTGCTCCTCCGTGCCGCGGTCGTCGGTGTGTCCTTCGATCGAGATCCGGCGGATGAAGGGGCTCGCGCGGAGCGCGTCACGCAGCGCGCGCATGACCGGCATGCTCCGCGGGAGGATGCGGTCGCTGTCGGTCGCGAAGAAGACCGGCCGGTTGATGTGGATCTGACCGTCCTGGATGTGCACCAGGGACGGGCAGCCGTTCCGCTCCGGGTCCTCGTTGGGCGCGCCCGGTCGATCGGGGCACGCGTCGGTGGCGTCGGGCACCATGTCGTTGTCGCGGTCGGGCAGCGGGCAGCCCTGACGCTCGGGGTCGGGGTGCGGCCCGACGTGGACCTCGGGGCACTGGTCGATGGTGTCGACGAAGGAGTCGGAGTCGGTGTCCGGCGCGGGGCAGCCCGGGCGCTCGGGATCGGGGTGCTCACCCTGCGGGGTGGTCGGGCACTCGTCCTCGGAGTCGTGCACGCCGTCCTCGTCGGAGTCCGCCTCGGGGCAGCCGGGGCGCTCGGGGTCGGGGTGCTCGCCCTGCGGCGTGTCGGGGCACACGTCGTCTCGATCCGAGACACCGTCCTCGTCGCGGTCGACGAGCGGGCAGCCCGGGCGCGCGGGGTCGGGGGTGTCGCCGGCCGGGACCTGCGGGCAGAGATCCTGCCCGTCGATCACGCCGTCCCCGTCGCTGTCGGCGGCGGGACCCTCCTGGGGCTCCTCGCCGAGGCGCACGACCACCGAGACGCCGCCCCAGATGCTCACCGCGTCCTGGGGCACGTCGCCTTCGGCGGCGAAGAGGTGCGAGTAGCGGAGCATCGGGCCGACGCTGACGAGCGAGTGCACGTCGAACTCGAAGCCCGCGCCGAAGTCGATCGCGAAGCGGTGCAGATCGCCGGTGAGCCCGTAGTTGGCGTTGGCGTCGACGAAGAGCCGCCCGACGTCGCCGATGCGCGGCTCGAACCGGAGACCACCGCCGGCGAAGAAGAGCTGCCCCGCGCCGTTGTCGGCGGGGAACAGCTGCACGCCGAGGCCGAGCTGGATCGCGAGCATGTCGACGATCCGGAAGCCCGGTCGGAGCGCGCCGGCGACCCCGGCCTCGAAGCCGAGATCGTCTCGCTGGAAGTCGGCGAGCTGTCCGCCGACCAGACCTTCGCCGCGAAGCTCGACGCGCTCGAGCTGCGCCGCCGCGGGGGCGGTCGCGCCGAGGGCGAGGGCGGCGATCATGAAAGCCAGGACCCGTGTCATGCGGGTCGCCCGAAGCACGGCGCGCGCCATCCGAGGTGAGCGGATTTCCGACACTGGACGGTGTTGGGGACCTCCCATCGTTGTGGGGTGGCGCACTACAGCGCGTTGTTTGCGCGAGGCCTGCGCAACACCTGCGCAGTGAGGTGAATCCCCACTCCCCGCGAGCCCCGCGATCGGGGATGATGAATTCGGCGCGTCGTTTGCGTGGCGAGCGCCGCTGTCCGGAGGTGCCCGTGGGATCGAAGCTGGGATCCGCGCTGGGGATCGTTCTGCTCGCGTCGTGCACGATGGCGTTCGGGCCGGTGTCTCGCCGTCCGCCGGCCGAGCGCTGCGTCGCGCCGCTCCCGCGTCGGGCCGCGGTGGTGGAGCGGGTCCGCTTCGGCAGCGTGCGGGGTCGCGCCCTGCAGCTGGACCTGGTGCGACCGAGCACCCCCGGGCCTCACCCGACGGTGCTCCTGGTGCACGGCGGGGCGTGGCGTCGCGGTCACCGCCAGCACATGACGAGCACGATGCACGCCTTCGCGGCCCAGGGCTACGCGGCGGCGAGCGTCGACTACCGCCTCGCCGACGGCCTGCGCAGCGTCTTCCCGGGCCCGGTCTCCGACCTCCGCTGCGCGGTCCGTACCCTTCGAGAGCGCGCCCCGGAGCTCGGCCTCGACGCCCGACGCTTCGCCGCGGTCGGCTTCTCGGCCGGCGGCCACCTCGCCTCGATGCTCGCGACCGCGTCGGACGTCGACGACCTCGACGACGGCACCTGCCCGGTCGACCATGGCTCGGTCGCGCTCCAGGCGGCGGTGAGCTTCTACGGCCCCTACGACCTGCGCGCGCCGCTCCGCGTCGGCCCCGGCGCCGACGGCGCCATCCGCAACCTGCTCGGCGTCAGCCGCACCCGAGACCCCGCGCGCGCGACCCTCGCGTCGCCGATCACGCACGTCGATCGCGACGACCCTCCCATGCTCCTGGTGCACGGGCTCCGCGATCGCATCGTGGAGGTGGATCAGACCCGCCGCATGCGCCGCGCCCTCGAGCAGGCCGGAGTCCGCGTGCGCACCCTGGAGCTGCCGCACCACAGCCACGGCTTCGGCGTCTTCCCGCGGCGCCCCACCGACGACGGCGCCATCGCCTGCTCTACCCTGAGCTTCCTCTCCGACACGCTCCGCTAGACCGCGACGACCGACCCGAGACGACGGCAGGCGACGAGCGCAGCGAGGTCGCCGCAAGGCGCCACTCGAGTCGTTCGATCCCGCGGCAGCGGGCGGCCAGCGAGCGCGCAGCGCGACGCGCCGACGGAGTCGGGAGGGGGAAAACCCCTGCGCGGCAGGCGACGAGCGCAGGGTGGTCGCCGCACGCACTACGACCGGTGTTCGATCCCGCGGCAGCGGGCGGCCAGCGAGCGCGCAGCGCGAGCGCGAGC
>JAYZQJ010000074.1:0-86453 GCA_036149055.1 Myxococcota bacterium
ATCGGCCGCGTAAGTACGCGGAATCACATGAGCGGGGTCCGGCACGGGCGATGAAACGGGTGGCGGCGTGTCCGACCCCGCCGTCCAGGTGGCGAACGCGCAGGTGGCGATCACCCGGCGCTGCACCCACCGCAAGCTCCTCTGGACTCCGTCCGAGCCGTGGATCCAGGAGGGCTTTCTGTATCTCTGGGCCTGGGCCGCGCACCAGCTGAAGGTACGGATCCACGGCGTCGCGCTCGAGCCGAACCACTACCACGGCGACGTCACGCCGACACAAGCGAACTTGCCCCAGTTCACGCAGCGCGCGCACCGGGACACCGCGCTCTTCTTGATGGACGCGCTCGAGGAGCTCGGCTACGACCGGCCGCCCTGCGTGTGGGACAAGGAACCCACCCACTACATGCGCCTGATGGACACGGGCGCCTGCATCGACTGGGCGCTCTACATGCGCGCGCAGCCGGTGGCGGATGGGCTGGTGGAGCGGACGGCGGACTACCCGGGGATCAACACGCCGCTGGCGTTGCGGGCGGGCGGGACGATGGCCTTGAAGCGGCCCGCGCTCCGGCACACGCCGGACATGCCCACGGAGCTGGAGGTGAAGGTCTGGCCGAGCGCGCTGCTCACGCGGGGCTTCGGGGGCGACGTGCGCAAGTCGGTGCACGTGCTGGAGAAGCGGGAGCGGGAGCTGGAGGCGCGGTTTCGGGCGGAGCGGAGGCGGACGGGGAAGCGAGCGCTGGGCGCAGAGGTGGTGAAGCGGATCCATCCCTACGCCGAGCCCCGCACCCCGCGTCAGCAGGGCCCGAGGCCGCCGGCGTGGAAGGTCGGCGGCGAGGCGATGGAGAGCCGCGAGGACCTCGAGGCGAAGCGGGAGAGGCTGGCCGAAGAGCACGCACGCTTCGTGGACGAGCACGGCGCGTGCCGGCGAAAGTGGCGCGACGGGGACCGCGACGTGATCTACCCGGCCGGCACCTACGAGATGGCGGTCGAGCATCGGGTGAGCGTCGCCGAGCCTCGCGAAGACGCCTGGCTCTGCGCGCCGGGAGACCTCTCGATGGTGCCCGAAGGGGGCCGACGGAAGGTGACGGTCGGGGTCGACGTCGACGGGGTGATGGAGGCGTTGAAGGAGGACGCGCTCGGCGAGGTCACGCAGCCCGGCGACGTGCTGCGGCCCGACGAAGAGCGCGCGGACGGCGAAGCCGAGGGCACCGAGCTCGAGCCCCCGGCCCGCAGCGCCGAGCGCGAGCACCCGCCGCGCCAGGTCACGCCCCGCACGCGGCGGCGGAAGCCGAAGGCGCCGTCGTAGCTCGGCTCAGAGGCCGTCGAAGGCCACGCGCGGCTCGGTTTCGGCCCGGGCCGCGCGTTCGTGCGTCCGTCTTCGGACGTGAGGTGTAGGAATCTGCTCTGAGCGGCGAGTGGCGTGAGGATCGGGGCCATCGGTCGGCTCTCGGGACCGCACGAAGGGCGCAGAGGGTCGCGTAGCGGCGCGACGCGGACGCTGGGAGGCGTTGATCCGGGACCAACCTGGGTTGCCAGACGTCCAACCTGGGTTGGCGCACAGGCCCACCTCCATGGCAAATCGTGCAACCCTCGACCGATGCATCCGACGGCGCGCACGTGGGGTCCGGCGACGCTCCCGAAGGTCGCCCCAGAAATCCGCGCCACCCACCTCCGCGCCCTGCTGGCTCGCGAGGGGCGCCACGAGCATCACCTGATGGTCGTCGCCTCCGTCGGCGAGGCGCAGCTCGAGGCCGTCTGCGCGACCGAGCCCCTCTTCTTCGCGCACGCCAACGTCTCCGACGAATGGGTCATCCCCCTGAGGACGGGAGATCCGCTGCTCGACGCCGCGCCGCTCCGCGTGTTCCTCTCCGATCCCACCACCAACGAAGACGTCGGGCGCCTGAACCATCGCGTGGGGGACGCCGTCTTGCACCCTCACGGCTGGCTGCATTGGCCCGGGCGGCTCCGGCCTCCGTTCGAAGCTCCCGCGTTCCCCGACGGGCGGCGCCGCGCCCTGGCGAGCGTGGCCTTCTGCGCGAGCGTCCCGCTCCCGCCGCGTCCCGACCGTCCGACTCCGGTCGCGCCCGGTCGCGAGGCCGACGCGAAGGCCTACGTGTCTCCGCCCCCTCCACTCTCGCTCGTCGACGTCGAGCACCTCGACGCGCACATCGGCGACGCACACCTCCGCTGGTCGGAGCCTCCCTTCGCGCCGCCCCGCGGCGGCTACGTGCTCACACCCGAAGGCGCCCTCTTCTTCGTGCCGCCCGGCCAGTCCCTCCCCCTCCCCTCCGGCGCCCTGCTCCTCTCCTCCGCGACCCGGGACGCTCACCCGCCGCCTCGAGCCTGGGAGCGCGTGCCGGATCGGCCCTTCGACGTCTACGAAGCGCACCCTCCGCGCGCCCTCCCCCTCGACCTCGGCGACCTCCACGCGTCGGCGCTCGACGAACGCGCCGTGACCCTCCGCATCCAGTCCAGCGCCGCGGTCGTCCCTCGCCACTGGCTCGCCCGCATGCTCTTCCGGATCGCCCTCCACACCCTCGTCGTCGACGGCGTCCGCCAGCCGCTCCCCCGCCCCTGCCTCGGCTACGTCGAGACCTACGGCGGCTTCTACTACGACGATCGATCCGGCGATCACGTGCTCGGTCTCCGCGACGGCGCCTCGCTCTCTCTCCCACCCGAGTCCCTCGCGTCCACGCTCGAGTCGCTCTACCGCGCCGTCGCGCCCCGCGGTTATGTGGAAGATCCGAGGTGAGCGACACATTCCCGAGTTTTCCGACGCGTTTCGTGTGCTAATGGAGGGTCCATGGGCTGGGAGGCCTGGTTCACCGTCGTCGTCACGCTGGTCATGGTCGTCGCCATGGCGCGCAACGTCGCGGGTCCGGACTTCGTCCTCCTCGGCGGCCTGACGCTCCTCGTGACCGCCGGCGTGGTCCCCCTGGACCGCGCGACGATCGGGTTCTCCAACGAGGGCATGCTCACCGTGGCCGCGCTCTTCGTGGTCGCCGCCGGCGTGCGCGACACGGGGGGCCTCGACTCCATCCTCCGCCAGGTCCTCGGCCGCCCCTCCCGGCTCGTCAGCGCTCAGCTCCGCCTGATGATCCCGGTCGCCGCGGTGAGCGGCTTCCTCAACAACACACCCGTCGTGGCCATGATGGTCCCGGTGGTGACGGACTGGGCGCGCCGCGTCCGCCTCCCGCTGTCGCGCCTGCTCATCCCCCTCAGCTACGCGTCCATCCTCGGCGGCACCTGCACGCTCTTCGGCACGAGCACCAACCTCGTCGTCTACGGGATGCTCCGCGATCACGACGCGTCCATCGCGCTCGGGCTCTTCGACATCGCGGTGCTCGGCCTGCCCGCGGTCTGCGTCGGCATGGTCTACGTGGTCCTCGCCGCCCCCTACCTGCTCCCCGATCGCACCCGCTCGACCCAGCTCATCGAGCGCCCGCGCGAGTACTCGGTGTCGATGCGCGTGACCCCCGAGTCGCCCATCGTCGGCCAGACCATCGAGGAGGCCGGCCTCCGCCAGCTCCCCGGCCTGTTCCTCGTCGAGATCGAGCGCGAGAGCGAGATCATCCCGGCGGTCGCGCCGGAGACCCGCATCCACGCGAGCGACCACCTCCTCTTCGTCGGCGCGGTGGACTCGGTGAAGGATCTCCGCCGCATCCGGGGCCTCGTGCCCGCCTCGGATCAGGTCGATCACCTGATGGAGGCGCGCCCCGATCGCGAGCTGCTCGAGGCGGTCGTCGCCCGGACCTCGTCGCTCGCCGGGCAGAGCGTGCGCGACAGCCGCTTCCGCACCCGCTTCGGCGCCGCGATCATCGCGGTGCATCGCGACGGCGACCGCGTCATGGGCAAGGTCGGTGACATCGTGCTCGCCGCCGGCGACGTGCTCCTGCTCGAGGCGCCGCCGAGCTTCTACCGCCGTCACCGGCACGATCCCTCCTTCGCGCTGGTCACCCCGGTCGAGGAGTCGATGCCGCCGAACCACCGCAAGGCGCCGATCGCGCTCGGCCTCCTCGCCGGCATGGTGATCCTCAGCGCGACCGGCATGCTCCCGCTGCTGACCGCCGCCCTGGTCGCCGCCGGCCTCATGCTCGCCTCCGGCTGCCTCAAGGGCACCACCGCCCGCCGCGCGCTCGACGTGCGCGTGCTGCTCGCGATCGCGGCCGCCTTCGGGGTCGGCGCGGCCCTCGAGGACAGCGGCGCGGCGGAGGCGCTCGGCCGCGGCCTGGTCGACATCGCCGTGCCGCTCGGCCCGATCGCGGTGCTCGGCGCGATCTACCTGGCCACGATGGTGCTGACCGAGCTGGTGACGAACAACGCCGCCGCCGCGCTCATGTTCCCCATCGTCGCCGCCGCCTGCGACGCCTCGACCCTCCCCCTGGTCCCGGCCGCGCTGGTGACGATGATGGCCGCCTCCGCCAGCTTCTCCACCCCCATCGGCTACCAGACGAACCTGATGGTCTACGGCCCCGGCGGCTACCGCTTCAGCGACTTCCTCCGCTTCGGCATCCCGCTCCAGCTCCTGCTCGGCACGGTGGTGGTGAGCGTCGCGAGCCTCCTCTGGCTCTGAGCCTCGGTGTACCCTGCGCCCGATGCGCGCGGCCTGCCTCTTCGCCGTCCTCCTGCTCGGGTGCGACCCCGCCCTCGGCGACTGCGACCCCGCGCGCGCGGAGACGCTCGTCTTCGACGTGAACGGCTACCCCGCCTTCGAGGGGCAAGCGCTCGTGCAGGTGTCCTGCGGCAACGGCGTCTTCTGCCACGCCGCCGAGCTCCCGCCCGAGCGTCGCCTCGGCGCTCCGGTCGGCATGAGCTTCGACATGGTGGGATCGCGCACCCCCAGCGATCGCCTCCTCGACGTCGCCGGCATCGTCCGGCTCGAGCGCGGCCGCGAGACCCTGCTCGCCCAGGCCGGGGACTGCCTCGCGCAGGTGCGGAGCGGGGCCATGCCGCCGGGCCGCTCCGGCGTCGAGGTCCAGGCCCTCGGCCTCTACCCCGATCTGCCCCGCATCGACTCGGCCGAAGGCGAGGACGTGCTGCGGAACTGGCTCGCCTGCGGCGCCCCGGTCGTCGAGCGCACCACCGAGCCGCGCGGCGGCGTGGGCCCCGGCGAGCGCTGCGAGCCCGGCGCGGTCGGGGCCTGCGTGGTGCGCGCCGAGGTCGAGCCGGTGTCGCCCACCTTCGCCTCCATCTACGCGCGCGTGCTCTTCCCCGCCTGCGGCAACAGCTGCCACGGCCCGGGCGCGCCCGAGCTCGCGGCCTCGCACGACCTCGATCTCTCCTCGCCGAGCGTCGCCTACGAGGAGCTCCTCCGCCCGGGCGTCGAGACGGTCTGCGGCGGCGCGCCCCGCGTCGTCCCTGGCGACCCGGCGGCGTCCCTCCTCGTCTCCAAGCTCGAGGAGCGGCTCGAGCAGTGCGGCGACCGCATGCCGATCAGCGGCCCCTACCTCGACGCGCCCACCCTCCAGGCGATCCGCGACTGGATCTCTTCCGGCGCGCCGCGCGAATAACGGGTAGATTCGACCGGTGCAGCTCACTCTCCCCATGCTGATGACGACGGTCGGGCTGGTGCTGCTGAACTGCGGCCCGAGCGGCCCCGATCTCTGCGAGGGCGACGAGGCGCCGATGGTGCTGATCGGGCAAGGCGTCGGCGGCGCGTTCGTGGAGCTCGAGGACGCGCAGGAGGTGACCCTGTCGGTGGCCCCCCAGGGCGGCTTCGGCGTCCCGGTGGTCGTGCAGACCCAGGGCCTCGTCGCGGGCGACGACGTGCAGTCGATGGTGGTCCTCGAGCCTCGCCAGGGCGCCGAGATCCTGGGCACCTTCGAGACCCGCGCCCCGCTCCAGTGCCGCTCGGACGGCGCGGGCGGCAACGTGGTGGGCGTGGTCGTGGGCTTCGATCCCGATCGCTACCGCAGCAACGACGACCTCCTCGCGCTCGACGGTCAGGTGGTCGAGCTGCACATCACGGTGACCGACCGAGAGGGCCGGGTCGGCGTCGGCGTCAAGCCGGTCACGATCCGCGTCGGGGGCTGATGCGCTGGCTGCTCGCGCTCGTGCTCGCGCTCCTCGCGGTCGGCTGTGACCGCGGCCCCCGCCGCGGCGAGGGCGGCGGCGGCGATCAGTGCCTGAGCTGCCACCGGGGCATCGAGCAGGCGCACGGCCCCATCCCGGCCGACGAGTGCACCATCTGTCACGGCGGGGACGGCAGCGCGCGGGAGAAGGCGCGCGCCCACGTGCCCATCCCCGACAACTGGGCCGAGGTCCGCGGCGACGGCCTGCCCCCCGCGCCCGAGGGCTTCATCGAGGACTTCGCCTCCGATCAGCTCGACGCCATCGACCCGGCCTACGTGCGCTTCATCAACCCCGGCGACATCCGCGTGATGTGGTCGAGCTGCGGCCGGTGTCACCCCAGCCAGGCGCGCTCGATGCCCAACTCGGTGATGACGACGAACGCCGGTCACTACTACCCCACCCTGCTGCTCGCCGGGCTCCAGGACGAGCCGCTCGCGCTCTACGGCTCCTACGAGGCCACCGACCCCGACTGCGACCCGAGCATCCCCGGCACGGTCTGCGAGGTCCGGCGGCTGGTCCCGCCCGGGCGCGAGGCGATCCTCGACGTGGTCGGCACCGGCGACGCGGGCGCGATCGAGGCGCTCGCCTACGACCACTACCTCGCGAAGAACTGCAACACCTGCCACCAGGCCGGCTACCCCCGCAACGACTCTCCCGGACTCTACCGCTCCACCGGCTGCACCGGCTGCCACATGATCTACGGCGAGCTGGGCAGCTACGAGGGCGGCGACCCCACGATCCCGCGCGGCGTGCCCGTGCACCCGCTCCGCCACGAGATCACGCGCGCGGTGACGACCCAGCAGTGCGCCACCTGTCACTTCCAGGGTGGCCGCATCGGCCTCCTCTACCAGGGCATCCGCGAGGGCGGCTTCGGCGCGGCCTGGACCCCCGAGCACGCCGAGCCCATCGACCGGACCCTCTACGGGCACGCGGCGGGCTACTACTTCACCGACGAGGACACGCGGAACACCTTCGACGAGACGCCGCCGGACGTGCACTTCGAGCGCGGCATGCACTGCGCCGACTGCCACGTGGGCGCCGAGGTCCACGGTGACGGCCGCCTCTACTCCACCTCCAAGCACCAGGTCGACCTGCGCTGCGAGGACTGCCACGGCGACGCGACCACCCCGGCCGCCCCCGGCGATGACGGCTTCTTCCGCACCGCGCGCGGCCGCCGCCTGCCGCAGCTCTCGGTCGACGCGGACGGCGCGGTGGTGCTGACCGGGATCGTCGACGGCGCGGAGCACCGCGTGCCGCAGCCCGCCCTGCTCCTCGCGCCGGGCGGCGGCGCGACCGACGAGATGCGCGCCGCGATGGGCCCGATGGCGAGCGGCTTCTCGCACGTGGGCAACCTGACCTGCGACACCTGCCACACGTCCTACAACCAGACCTGCGTCGGCTGCCACGTCAGCTACGACCTGCGGCTCAGCCAGGTCGACTACCAGACCGGGCAGATCACCCCCGGCCTCACCCGGGGCAGCCGCAGCGCCTACACGCTCGACACCGTGCTGCTCGGTCAGGCCCCCGACGGGCGCATCCAGACGGTCGTCCCCTCGCAGCAGGTGCAGATGGCCGTCATCGGCGCCGACGACTTCGGCACCGCCGACGGCGAGGTGCTGGTGGGCGCGCGGGACGGCGACCGCACGATCGGCGCCTTCCGGGAGGCGTTCGGATCCACCGCGAACAACGGCTTCGCGCCCTTCTTCCAGCACACCACGTCGCGCCACGCCCGCGGCTGCGCCACCTGCCACCGCCGCGACGACTCGGCGGAGGAGCTGGAGCGGGTGCGCGGCGTCTACGGCTTCGGCACCGGCGAGTTCCTGCTCGAGGCCCACGACGGCCGCATGATCGACGGCCTGCGTTTCCTCGCCGACGACGGGACCCCGACCACCACCTGGGTACACCCGGGCACCGGCCCCGTACCCGAGGCGCGGCGCGATCGGGCCCTCGGCGTGCAGCTCGACGCCCTCCCGTGACCGTCTCGGCACGCGTCCTGCTAACCTGCCCGGCGTGACTCGCTTCGGCACAGCTCGCTCCACCGCGGCTCCGGTGATCCTGGCCGCGCTCGCGCTCCTCGGCTGCCCCGGCCCCGAGGAGCCCGACCTCACCTGGCGACCCGCGTTCGACGCCGAGGACGCGGGCTGGCTCATGAACGCGTGGGGCCCGGCCGAGGACGACATCTACGCCGTGGGGGGCGCGCTGGACGCGGGCGGCGTGATGCACTTCGACGGCGAGACCTGGTCGCCGATGACCACCCCCGAGGTCCCGCTCCTCAACTGGACCTTCGGCTTCGCCGCCGACGACGTCCACGTGGTCGGGAACGACGGCACGATCCTGCACTGGGACGGCGCCGCCTGGAGCGCGATGGAGAGCCCGACCGACCAGGATCTGTGGGGCGTCTGGGGCGCCGCGCCCGACGACGTGTGGGCGGTCGGCGGGACCGCGCGGCGGCCCGGCGGCGTGCCCACCGTCATCCACTTCGACGGGGAGCGCTGGTCGCGGGTCGAGACCCCGACCCCGATGCGCGAGAACGTCTTCGCCTACTTCAAGGTGTGGGGCTCCGGCCCGGACGACGTCTACGTCGTCGGCGACGCGGGCATCGTGCTGCACTGGGACGGCGCCGCGTTCGAGGAGCTCTTCGTCGGGGCCACCGACGACCTGGTGGCGGTGTGGGGCCTCGGCCCGGACTTCGTCGTCGCGGTCGGCGGCCGCGGCAACGGCATCGTGTCGTTCTGGAACGGCGAGACCTGGCGGAGCGAGATCGTCTCCCCGCTGCCCGGCCTCAACGGCGTCTGGATGCGCTCGCCCGACGAGGTGCACATCGCCGGCCTCCGCGGCACCCTCGCGGTCTTCGACCCCGAGACCTTCACCTTCGAGGAGCCGCCGATCACGACCGCGCTGGATTACCATGCGCTGCACGGAAATGGCTCTACCCTGTATGCCGTCGGCGGGAACCTGACCTTCCCCGCGGAGCCCGTCGGCGTCGCTTTCTTGCGTGACCTGGAAGCCCCGGAATGACCCTGCGAACGAAGAAGCCCATCCTCTTCGCGCCGCTCGCCTGCGCGCTCGCCCTCACCGGCTGCCCCGGCCCCGAGCCCGAGGTCCCCGACGACATCTTCGGTGAGATGGGCGAGGTCGCGCCGTGGGCCACCGCCGAGCAGCGCGCGACCTTCGAGCGCGGGCGCGAGGTGGCGCAGCGCCGCTTCAGCCCCGAGGACGGCCTGGGCCCGCACTTCAACGTCAGCTTCTGCGGCGGCTGCCACGAGCGCCCGGTGCTCGGCGGCGGCGGGCCCCGCTACCGGAACTTCCTGCTCATCCAGAACGAGCTGCCCGACGGCACCGTGCAGCCGGTCGGCGTCGAGGGCATCCAGCCGCAGTACCTGATCGAGAGCGGGCGCCACGAGACCCCGGAGGGCGCGGACATCGTCGCCACCCGCAACGCGATCCCGTTCTTCGGCGCCGGCCTCCTCGCCGAGATCCCGGCCGAGTCGATCGAGCGTCACGCCGACCCCGACGACGCCGACGGCGACGGCATCAGCGGCCGCCCCAACTACGACCAGGGCTTCGTCGGTCGCTTCGGCCGCAAGTCCCAGACGGTCAGCGTCGAAGGCTTCATCCGTGGGCCCCTCTTCAACCACCTCGGGATCACGAGCGACCCGCTCCCGAACGAGCTCAAGGCGCAGCTCCCGGTGCCGAGCCAGTCGAGCGACGTGGGCGGCACCCGCGAGGGCCTGTCCGAGGGCGTCGGCGCGGTGGTGGCCGGCCAGGCCGCGGCCCCGGACTCGCCGATCACCGACGACGACGGGGTCATGGACCCCGAGCTGGCCGAGGGCGACCTCTTCGACGTCGTCAGCTTCTCGATGCTGCTCGCGGTGCCGCGCCCCGATCCGCTCACGCCGGAGACCGAGGCCGGGCTCGAGCGCTTCCGCGAGCTGGGCTGCGACGGCTGCCACGTGGAGACCCTCGAGAGCCCGCGCGGCCTCATCCCGCTCTACAGCGATCTGCTGCTCCACGACATGGGCGAGGCGCTCGCCGACGGCATCCGCATGGGCGTGGCCACCGGCAGCGAGTTCCGGACCCAGCCGCTCTGGGGCATCGCGCCGGTCGGGCCCTTCCTGCACGACGGCCGCGCCGACACCCTCGACGAGGCCATCCGCCTGCACGGCGGCGAGGCCCAGCGGGTGACCGACGCCTACGTGGCCCTGAGCGACGCCGAGCGCGCGGAGGTGATCGCCTTCCTCGAGTCCCTCGGCGGCGGCTCGCTGAGGAGCGACGGGCTGATCCCGCCCGACGAGGCCGCGCCGACCGGCGAGGCGTACGGCGCCGCGCTGCCCGGCACCGATCCCGACGCGTTCGAGGTGGGGCGGCGAATGTTCGACCGCGACTTCGGCCTCGGCGCCGGCCTCGGCCCGGGCTTCAACGGCGACTCCTGCCGCGCGTGCCACTTCGACCCGGTGGTCGGGGGCGCCGGCCCGATCGACCTGAGCGTCACCCGCCAGGCCATCTTCGACGGCACCAGCATGACCGCGCCGGCCATGGGCACCATGGCCCACCGTCATCACCGCGAGGCGGTGCGCCCGGCCATCGACCCCGACAGCAACTTCTTCGAGCTGCGCCAGACGCCGTCGATCCTCGGGCTCGGGCTGATCGAGCGCATCCCGGAGGCGGTGATCCTGGCCAACGAGGATCCCGACGATCTGGACGGGGACGGTGTGCGAGGGCGCGCCCACCGCCTGTCCGACGGCCGGCTCGGCCGCCTCGGCTGGAAGGCCGACGTGCCGGACCTCGCCGAGTTCGCGCGCGACGCGATGTTCAACGAGCTCGGCGTGACCCTCCCCGACCAGGAGGGCCTGACCTTCGGCGGCGCGACCGACGACGACGGCGTCGCCGACCCCGAGATCACGATCGAGGAGCTCGAGGCGCTGACCCTCTTCATGAGCCGGCTGGCCCCGCCCCCGCGCCGCTCGACCGACGCCGCGCTCGAGGCCCGAGGCGAGACGGTCTTCGCCGAGGTCGGCTGCGCGAGCTGCCACCGCACCCTCGAGCTCGAGGACGGCACCCCGGTCGCCCTCTACAGCGACCTCCTCCTGCACGACGTGTTCGCCGAGGGCGCCCGCGGCATCGGCTCGGGCGACGCCAGCGGCCGCGAGCTCCGCACCCCGCCGCTCTGGGGCATCTCCGAGACGGCGCCCTACATGCACGACGGCCTCGCGAGCACCCTCGAGGACGCGATCGCGCGCCACTACGGCGAGGCCGACGGCGCCGCGACCGCCTTCACCGAGCTGAGCGCCGAAGACCGCGAGGCCCTGCTCGCGTTCCTCCGCTCGCTTTGATCCCGGCGCTTCAGCGACGGGACACGCCGAGGGCCGCGACCAGGGCCACCGCCGCGGCGGTGAGCGTGATCCAGAGCCCGAGGCCGGTGGTGGCGAAGAAGGCCCGCACGAGCTGCCAGCCGAGGTAGCCGAACACCCCCGCCCCGAACCCGAAGCCCACCCAGCGCGCCCGGTCGCTGCCCGTCGCGCCGGCGATCAGCATCGCCAGCCCCCCGAGCGGCACCGCCACCAGCGCCGCCCGCAGCGTCCACGGCACGTGGTCGCGGATCAGGATCTGCCACCCGGAGGCGCTGACCAGCCCTCCGAGGTCCAGGAAGGGGAGGAAGAAGGCGACGATGGCCGCGAGGCCCGCCGCGGCGAGCAGCCCGTTCGAGGTGGAGCGCGTCATGCCCCGGTCTACGCCCCCTCGCGCGCCGCGCTTCCCTTCGTTCGTCAGCCTGCCCGTTCCGATCGCGCGGCTCCGCCGTCCCTGCTTCGCGCCAGCTGACCGGCGGCGAGACCGACACCGACTCCGAGTCCGACGCCGAGACCGAGACCGAGACCGAGTCCGAGTCCGAGTCCGAGACCGAGTCCGAGACCGACGCCGAATCCGACGCCGAGACCGAGTCCGAGACCGACGCGATTCCGAGTCCGAGACCGCCCCCGATCCGGAGCTCGGCGCCAACCTCGAGTCGTGGCGGCAGCGAGACCGGCAGCGGCAGCGAGACCGGCAGCGGCAGCGAGACCGGCAGCGGCAGCGCGACCGGCAGCGGCAGCGAGACCGGCAGCGGCTCCACGGCCTCGGCGAGCTCGCATACCCATTCCTCCTCGCCTCCCCCCTCTCTTCTCCCCTGATCTGCGTCGACAACGAGGTCGGACTCGGTCTCTACCTCTATCTCGGTCTCGGTCTCGGTTGACGAGGAGGGGGGTCATCGGCTCTCCCGGAGAGAGCGCGCTAGAGTCCTCGGGTGCTTCACGCCCCCCCTCGGATCTTCGAACGCGTCCGCACGCTGGAGCTCGACGTGGAGCTCGGCGGCGAGCCGATGACGCTGCGTCTGGAGCTCTTCAAGGCGCGCCATCAGGCGCAGCTCTATCGCGCGCGGCTCTGGCGCCGGGAGCTCTTCCGGATGACGCCGTCGTTCCCGCGGGACGACGACGACCAGCCGACCGAGCGCACCGATGACACGCTCTTCGTCGACTGGTCGGACTTCCTCGAGGACGACCTCGAGGAGCTCATCGCGAGCTCGGACGAGCAGGCGGAGGAGAAGGCGCTCGGCGAGCTGCGCAAGGCGCTCGCCGCCGCCTCCTGGGTGGTCTGATCACTCCTCGGCGTCGGCCAGGATGGGCGTGCCGGTGGGCGCCGCCTCCTGACGTCGGCCGCCGACGAGGCGGCGACCGAACGCGCCGAGCGAGTCCATCAGCGTGTAGACGACCGGCACCACGATCAGGGTGAGCATGGTCGAGGTCGTCAGCCCGCCGATGACCGCGAGGCCCATCGCGCGGCGGACCTCGCCGCCGTCGCCGTGCCCGATGGCCACCGGCAGCATGCCGAAGATCATCGCGAGGGTGGTCATGAGGATGGGGCGCAGGCGCGTCGCCCCCGCCTCGACCAGCGCGTCGAAGCGGCTCAGGCCCTCCTCGCGCTGCTGGTTCGCGTAGTCGACGAGCAGGATCGCGTTCTTCGTCACCAGGCCCATCAACATGATGAACCCGATCATCGCGAAGATGCTCATCGCCTCCCCCGTCGCGAGCAGCAGCCCGAAGGCGCCGACCAGCGACAGCGGCAGCGAGACCATGATGGTGAGCGGGTGGATCAGGCTCTCGAACTGCGAGGCGAGGATCACGTAGATCATCACGATGGCGAGGAAGAGCGCGAGGGCCATGTTCTGGACCGTCTCCTCGAGCATCTCCGCGTCGCCGCCCACGTCGGAGGCGATGTGGGCCGGGACGACCTCGGCCGCGATCTCCTCCACCGTGTTCATGGCGTCGCCGAGCGCGAGATCCTCGAGCTGGGCGGTCACCGTGATCTGACGCTGACGCGCCTCGCGATCGATCTGGCTCGGGCCCGCCGACTCGGTGACGTCGGCCACGCTGCCGATGTCCACCAGCGCGCCGGTCGAGCTGCGGACCTGGGCGCGCTGGATGGCGTCCACGTCGGCCCGACGCTCCGGCGGGAGCTGCACCCGGACGTCGTAGCGGTCGCCGTCCACGTCGAGCTCGGTGGCCACCTGCCCCTCGATGAGCGAGCGCACGGTGGTCGCGACGCCCGCGCCGTTGACGCCGACGTCGTCGGCCCGCCGGCGGTCGAGGGCCACGGTCACCTCGGGGCGCCCCGAGCGGTAGGTGATGTCGACGTCGGCGAAGCCCGGCGTCTCGCGCAGGCGCGCGACCATCGCGTTGGCCGCCTCCGCCAGCTCGTCCAGGTCGTCGCCGCGCAGGTTGTATTGCACCGGCGCGGTCTCTCCGCCCTGCACCATCTGCAGCTGCTCGACGCCGATCACCCGGTCGTCGCGGCCGGCGAGCACCTGGCGGATGAAGGCCATGATGTCCGTCTGGTGATAGGCGCGCTCTTCCCGGTCGATCATCGTCACGATGATCGCGCCCGTGTTGACGCGCTCCTGCACGCCGCCGCCGACGGTCGTGAACGTGCTCTCGACCCCCGGGATCTCGCGGACCTGCTCGGCGACCGCGAGCAGCTCACCCTCGGCCTCGTCGAGGCTCGTGCCCACCGGGAGCTCGACGGTGACCTGGAACTGGCCCTGGTCCTCGGGCGGGATGAAGGTGAAGCCGATGAGCGGCGCGAGCATGAACGCGCCGACGAGCGAGCCGAAGGCCACCGACAGCGTCACGAAGCGGTGCTTCAGCGCCCAGCGCACCACCCCGCGGTAGCGCTCGTCCAGCCAGGTGAGCGCGCGCTCGATGAGCCCGCCGAGCCCCTTGGTGGAGGGCTCCGCGTGGCCGCCGTCCTTCAGCATCTTCGACGCGAGCATCGGCGTCATGGACAGCGAGATGAACGTGCTGAGCGCGATGGCGAACGCCACCGTCAGGCCGAACTCGAAGAAGAACTGGCCGACCATGCCGTCCATGAACGCGACGGGCACGAACACCGCGCAGGTCGCGGCGCTGGTCGCGAGGACCGCGAGGCCGAGCTCGCTCGTGCCCTCGAGGGCGGCCTTCATCTTGCTCTTCCCGAGCTGGCCGCGGTGACGGACGATGTTCTCGATCACGACGATGGCGTCGTCGATCAAGATGCCAATCGAGAGGCTCAAGGCCAGCGTCGTCATCAGGTTGAGCGTGAAGCCCATCGCCGAGACGAAGCCGAGCGTGCCGATGACCGTGGTCGGCAGGGTGAGCGCGGCGATGAAGGTCGCGCGCGCGTCCCGGAGGAAGAGGAAGATGATGCCGACGCAGAGGAACGCGCCGAGCACCAGGTCGAGCTGCACCGTCTCGATCGACGCCTCGATGTTGGTCGAGTTGTCGAGCAGGACCTCCACCTGGGTCCCGGCGGGCGCGCGCTCGGCCAGCTCCGGGATGGCCTCGCGCACCCGCGCGGCCACCTCGACCGTGTTGGCGCCGGACTGCTTGCGCAGCACGAGCGCGATCGCGCCCGCGCCGTCGACGAAGGCGGCGCTGCGCCGCGTCTCGAGGCCGTCCTCCACCCGGGCGACGTCCTCGAGCCGCACCAGCCGGCCGCCCGCGCCGGTCAAGGTCAGGCGCGACAGCTCCTCGACGTCCTGGGCCTCCGCGGTCGTGCGCACGGTGAGCTCGCGAGAGCCGTCGTCGAGGCGACCGCCGGGGATCTCGAGGTTCTGCGCGCCGATCGCCTGGGCGACCTCGGAGACGGTGAGGCCGTAGGCGCGGAGGCGATCCGGCTCCACGTACACGTGGATCTCGCGCTCCCGCGAGCCGAGCAGCTCGAGCTGACCGACGCCCGAGATGCGCTCGAGGCCGGGCTTGAGCACGTCTTCGGCGAACCGGCTGAGCTCGCGCTCGCTGGCATCGCCGCTGATCGCGAGCTGCATGATCGGCTGGGCACCGAGGTCGAGCTTCTCGACCCGGGGCTCCTCGGCTCCGTCGGGGAGCTGGTCCCGGATGGAGGCCACCCGGTCGCGTACGTCCTGGGTCGCCGTGTCCAGGTCGACGTCGAGGTCGAACTGCACCGCGACCTGCGTCACCGACTCCAGGTTGGTCGAGCGCAGCATCCGGATGCCGCCGAGGCTGTTGACGGCCTCCTCGATGGGCTCGCCGACGCGGGTCTCCATCGTCTCGGGGTCCGCGCCCGGGTAGACGACCGTCACGGTGACGACCGGGAACGTGACCTCGGGGAAGAGATCGACGGGCAGGCGCGCGTAGAGGACCGCGCCGAACACCGCGACGGCGACCATGATCATGGCCGCGAAGACGGGTCGCTTGACGCTGACTTCGGTGATCTTCATCGGAGGCTCCTCAGGTGGGATCCGCGCCGGTCTCACCCTGGACCGCCGCGCCCTCGCTCGAGGCGGCGGCGGTCTGGGTACGAACGGGCGTCCCGTCGCGCAGGCGCGGGGGCAGCGGGCTGATGACCGACTCGTCGGCCTCGAGCCCCTCGACGATCTCGACGGTGCCGGCGCCGAGCGGCTGCACCCGGATCGAGCGCTCCTCGGCGTGGCCGTCCCGGAGGACGAAGACCCGGCGGGCGTCGCCCATGCCGCGGGTGGCCTCGGCGGGCAGCACCATCGCGGTGCGCGTGCCGCCGGCCCGCACGGTGACCTCGGCGCTCATGCCGCCGCGGATCAGCCGCTCCGGGTTGTCGACCCGCACGACGATCTCGACGGTGCGGCTCTGGGTGTCGATCTCGGGCGCGATGCGGGAGACGGCGCCCTCGAAGCTCTGGTCGAGCGCCGGGAAGCGCACCTCGGCCGCGGCGCCCTCGCGCACCCGGGCGAGCTCGCGCTCGGGGATGCGGGCCGCGATCTCCACCGCCGAGAGGTCCACCAGCCGGGCGATGGTGCTCGGCGGCGCGACGGTGGCGGTCTCGCCGACCTCCATGCCGACCTGCGAGATGACGCCCGCGAAGGGCGCCCGGACCGTGGTGTTGCTGACCGCGGTGCGCGCCTGCGAGGCGCCGGACCGGGCGGCCGCGAGCTGGGCGCGCGCGCCCTCGAGCTGCAGCTCCATCTGATCGACCTGCTGGCTCGGGATGGTGCCGCGCTGCGCGAGCGGCCGGAGCCGGGTGAGCTCCTGCTCGAGCTGGCGGACCTGAGCGTCGATGCCCTGGGCGCTCGAGGCCGCCTGGGCCGCGCCGGCGCGGATGCTGCGCGCGTCGAGGCGGGCGATGATCGCGTTCTCTTCGACCAGCTGCCCCTCGCTCACCGGGAGGTCGACGATGGCGCCCGTGACCTGCGGGCCGAGGTCGGCCGCCCGGATGGGCTCCGCCGTGCCGACGGCGTGCACGCTCGGCTCGACCTCGCGAGCCTCGGGGGCGCGGGTCGCGACCTGCACGGGCTCGGCCTCGCCGGCGGCCTGGGCCGAGGCGGGCAGCTCCACCCCACCCTCGGCGCCGCAGCCCACGAGCGCGAGCGCGATGAAGAACGGGAACCGTCGCATCATTCGTCCTCCGCGGCGCTGGGCGCCGCCTCTCCGACCACGCGCGCGACCTGCGCGCCGGCCACGTGAAGATCCACGTACGCGTTCACCAGCTCCAGCTGGGCCCGCGTCAAGTCGAGCTGGGCGGTGGTGACCTCGGTCGTCGTGGCCAGCCCCGCCCGCAGCATCTCCCGGCGGTCGTCGAGCGAGAGCTGGGCCGCGGCCACCGCCTCCCGGCTCGCGCCGATCTGCTCCCGGGCCGCCTCGTGCGCGGCCACCGCCTGCGCCGCCTCGATCACCACGCCGTCGTGCAGCTGCTCGAGGTCCTCCTGGACCTGGACCAGCTCCGCCTCGGCCTCGCGCACCTGGTGCCAGCCGATCGCGGCGTCGTTGGGCGACCAGGCGACCGACGCGCCCACCGCCCAGGTGGTGTAGAAGTCGCTCGTCTGCGGGATCACGCGCTGGTTCGGGCTCGAGGTCTCGATGTTCCCGACCAGCGAGAGCCGGGGCAGCATGCCGCCGGTGCGCGCCTGGACGACCGAGCGGCGCGCCTCGATCAGGGTGCGGAGCGCCGCGACCTCGGCCCGCTGCTCGAGCGCGCGGTCCACCAGGGTCGTCTCCGACGGCGAGGCGTCCACCTCGGCCGAGAAGAGGTCCTCTCCGATCGAGAGCGGCGCGTCGGCCGGCAGGTGGAGCAGCCGCCGGAGCACCCGCTCGGTCACCCGGACCTGCCCGTTCGCCTGCACGGCCATGGCCCGCGCCGAGGCGAGCCGCGCCCGGACCTGGGCGACGTCGGCCCGCCCGGAGACGCCGGCCGCCTCGAGGCTCTCGACGTCACCGAGGGTCGCCTCGAGGGAGCGCACCGACTCCTCCGCGATCCAGAGCCCCGCGCGCGCGCGGACGTGGTTGTAGAAGGCCTCGCGCGCCCGGAAGGCGACCGTCTGCCGCTCCGCCTCGATCTGATGCTCGGTGGCGTCGACGAAGCCGAGCGCGCCCTCGTAGCTGGGCCAGACGATGAAGAAGTAGTCGGTGACCGGCACCTGGACCGAGCCGCGGACCGCGAACAGATCGAGGATCTGCGGGAAGGGGTTGTCCGCCGGCGGCAGCCCCGGGATCTCGAAGGGCGGCAGGTCGACCTCGTTGATGCGCGTGTAGGAGGCGCTGAAGTCGAAGCGCGGCACGAACCGGCTGACGGCCTGGTCGACCTGCGCCCGGGCGGCCAGGTGCGCGGCGCGCGAGCGGCGGACCGAGGGGGCGGTGTCGACGGCGAGCTGGGCCGCGCGGTCCGCGGTCATGCCGCCGGCGGTGGGCGCGAGGAACTCCGGCATCGGGGCCTGCTCCTCGGCGACCGCCGCCATCGACGCGGCCTGGACCGGCGAGGCGATCGGGGTCTCCCCGTCCTGCGCGAGCGCGGGCAGCCCCCACGACAGCGTCGCGATGGTCAGGGTCGCCGCGATGATCTCGGCTCGTTGCATTCGCATGGGCTCTCCAGCGGTCTCCGACCTTCGGTTCGACCGGCGGTCGAACCATGTGGCGCGCCGGCGTCGAGTCAAGCGGGGGCGGGTCATTTTTCCCGGGATGCCAGTCGCTACGGGCGCGCCTTCGGGCATATTTCGGTGGTTTCGTGACGGTCAGGCGTCGCCGGGGGGGTACGGCGGCGCGGCGCACTTATTTGCAGCTGCAACGATTGCGTGCGCAAAGGAATGGCGCCAGAGTCGGGGGGTGTCAAGCCGCTCCGACGCCGCCACCGTCCGGTCCACGCCGCGCGCCCCCTCGGGTGTGGTACGAGACTCGGACGTGCGGGACCGGACCCTTCGAGAGATCGCGCTGCGGTTCAGCTACCTGAAGCGTGTGGTGCTGAGCGAGCTGACCAACAAGCTGGCGCCGCTCGGCGTCACCCCGCCCACCTACCACCTGCTCTTCCGCCTGAAGCACGACGGCGAGCTGCCCCAGCAGGACCTGGTGGCCGACTCGGGTCTCGACGCGGCCGGGGTCAGCCGGCTGATCGCGAAGATCAGCAAGGAGGGCCTGGTGTCGACCCGGGTCGACCCCAACGACCGCCGCCGCCGGATCGTGAAGCTCACCGAGAAGGGGCGCCGGCTCGAGGAGTCCCTGGCCCCGGTGGTGGACGCCGCGATCCGAAACGTGGTGCCCGGCCTCGAGGAGCACGAGGAGCAGCAGCTGCTCGCCCTGCTCGACAAGGCGGTCGCGGTCGCAGAGGCGCTCCGGGCCGAGCGCGAGGCGAAGGGCTAGAGGAAGGGTTCGCGAGGGGTGGGCCGACGCTCGTCCTGGCGCACCCACACGTGAAGGCGCGTCGAGGGCCGCCGGCTCGGCCCTCGTGCACCCACACGTCCTCGTCCTCGGCGGCCGTGTCGCCACGGTCGTCGCGGCGCACCGTGTGAATCGCGCGGCGGGCACATCTACGAGTACGGGCACGTCTACCAGTACGGGCACGTCTACGAGTACGTGCACGTCTACGAGTACGTGCACGTCTACGTGCACGAGCTCCGAGCACGTCCTCGGCGGCCAGCACGCGACGCTCATCACGGCGCACCGAGATGTGAGGCGGCGCGTCGAGTCTTCCCCGCTGCGCCGCGGGCCCGTCCCCGTGCACGTCCTCGTCCTCGTCCTCGTGCACGTCCTCGTCCTCGTGCACCTACACGTCCTCGTCGTCGGCGGACGGGACGCGACGGTCGTGGCGGCGCACCAACATGTGAGCCGCGCGTCGGGCACGAGTACGTGGGCCGTCGCCCCGCTCGACGAGGCGGTCGCGCCTCGGAGAGGTAGCGGCGCGCGCCCAGCAGCTCACCCGGTAGCCTGCTCGCTCGCGTACGGGTGGTCGCAGCCCCCGCGCACCGGGCCTGGTCGCCACCGCACCATGGAAACTTGGTTCCGCCCTCGCTTCGCTACACACTCGACTGGCGCATGTCGGGTTGGGCGACGGAGTAGCTCTCGAGGCGGCGACTCGAGTTCCTGGGCGTTGCCGCTCTGGTGATCGTCTGTCTCAGCGGTGCCGTCTTCCTGTTGGCGCCGAACGGCGATGTCGTTCTCCACAATCGCTCGGGAGACGACCTCTGCGATGTGAAGATCTACGATCAGCTGATGTTCTGGTCGTCCCGCGTTCCGGAGGAGGCTTCGGTGCAGTGGTTCGTGCATCTATCCGGAAGTGAGGAGGGCGCGTATGGGAGCATCATCCGGTATCGGCGCTGTCAGACGAGCGACTTCGAGTACATGAGGCTTGGCGACTACACGTACCCTGTGCCCGGGGATGGCTTCTACATCCGGATCAACCCACCGGGCTCGCCCCCGAGCGTGTGGCTGAACGGGGAATCGGTCGCCGAGTAGCCTGGTGCACGGCCCCGGGCCTGATCCAGGCAGCGCCCGGCGAATGTGCGCGTGATCATCGGCGAGCGCGGCGGGCCGCGACGAGAGACTTCAGCATTTCGGAGGAGCGACTGGCGTTCGCCGCGCTCTACTGACCCTCGATCTCGGCGATGGCGGCGCGCCAGCGCTCCGGCAGCGCGATCTTCTGGCCGGCGGCGTAGTCGAAGCTCACCACCACGCCCTCGCCCTTCGCGGCCATCGTCTGCAGGGTCTCGCTCCAGACCGCGTACTCCATCCGGAAGCGGTCCTCGCCCACCTCGGGCACCCGGGCGCCGACGATCACGGTGTCCGGGTAGGTGAGCGGCGCGCGGAAGCGGCACTGGGTCGAGGCGAGGATCGGGCCCGGCCCGTCCGGGGTCCCGCCGGAGGTGAGCAGCGCCATGCGCTCGAAGTACGCGATGCGCGCGCTCTCGAAGTACTGGAAGTAGACGGTGTTGTTCACGTGCGCGAAGGCGTCCATGTCGCCCCAGCGCACCGGCATGGACAGCCGGACCGGGAAGTCCTGGATGTCCATCGTCACTCCGGCAGGCGGAAGAGGAGCTCGGGGGCGGTGAAGCCGTTCGGGAACACCGCGCCGATCATCGAGATCACCCGCATGCTCTGGCCGGTCGCGTCGGCGACCACCGTCGCCTGGCACGCCTGGTTGCCGCAGACCGGCTGCACCAGGGCGCTCAGCGCGCTCTCCGGCTCGACCGCCTCCTGGTGGCGCACGGTGAAGGCGCCCTCGGTGGCCGGCTCGCCCTCCTCCTCCGCCTCGGTCGGCTCGGCCGGCGCGGGCGCGATGCCCTCGATCAGCTGGGGGCCGCCGCCGCCGGCGCTCTCCTCCTCCTCGGGCGCGTTCGCCTGGCGGAAGGTCACCTTCATGCCCTGCCCGCGGGTCCAGAGCTCCATGCCGAGGTCGCCGCCCTCGGCCACGTTGGCGTAGGGGCCGTCGCAGTCGATGTACTGGCCGGCGCGGCAGGCCTCGTAGACCTCCCGCCAGTGCTCGGTGAAGGCGCTCCACGGCAGGGCGCGGCTCGCGAACTCCGCCGGGCGCTGATCGTGCGGGATCACGCGCCAGTTCGTCAGCGGCATCCACGACTTCGAGGGCGACTCGCCGAGGGTGCGCACCGCCAGGTGCGCCTGCCGCAGCCCCGCCGCGTGCACCGTGTTGAGCACGTCGACCAGGGTCAGGTAGGGCACGTTGGCGTGCACCTCGAGCGCCGCGCTGCCCCGGGCCGGCTGCGCCTGGAGCTGCTCGCGGAGCGCGGTGATGATGTGGTCGGCGCTCGCGCCGTCCGGCAGCCGCCCGCTGGTGAGCTCGAGCACCGGGCGGTGGTTCAAGCGCAGCTCCGTGGGGCTGATCTCGATGCGCGCCGCGTTCGAGGGCTCGCTGCCCTGGTTGTTGCGGCTGATCGGGAGCTCGTAGAGGCCCACGATCGGCGTCGTGTCGACCGGCTCCTCCTCCGAGTCCTCTCCGCCGCAGCCGAGCACGAGCGTGAGGGAGACGAGGCAGAGCGCGAGGGTGCGGCTGGTCATGGCCGCGGAGCGTACCCGCCGAGGCGCCGGACCGGAAGAGCGCCTTTGTGGGCGGCGCCGGCTGCCGTAGCCTGGAGGCATGCGCTGGTGTGGTTCCTGGGTGATGGTGGGGCTCCTCTGCTTCGGCTGCGCGCGCAGCACGCTCAGGACGGGCGGGGAAGACGGGGGCGCGGGCCTCGACGCCGCGGCCGCCGACGCGGGGCCGTGCCTCTGCGCCGACGACGCCGACTGCGCGGCCGGAGAGGTGTGCCGCGGCTGCCGCTGCGCGCCGCCGGGCGAGCGGTGCCGGGGCGACTTCGACTGCCGGCCCGGCGAGCGCTGCGAGAGCGGCGAGTGCGTGTTCTCCGGCGAGTGCCGGAGCGACGCGGACTGCGACCCGGGGGACCGCTGCCTCGACGGGCGCTGCGCGCGCGAGGTGGAGTGCGCCCGCCGCGCGGACTGCGGCCCGGACGAGGACTGCGTGGACGGCGTCTGCGTCGCGACCCCGGACTGCTCCGACGCGAGCCCCTGCCCCGGCGCGGGCTTCGAGTGCGTCTCCGGCCGCTGCGTCTTCACCGGCGACTGCGCGAGCGACGGCGACTGCAGCGTCGGCTTCGAGTGTCGGTCGGCGCGCTGCGTCTTCACCGGCGACTGCGTGGACGACGACGACTGCGGGGTCGGGGCGCGCTGCCAGGACGCGCGCTGCGTGGCCACCGGGTGCGGGCGCGACTCGGACTGCCGCGCCGACGAGGTCTGCTCGATCCTGCTCCGCCGCTGCGTGCCCCGCGACGCGTGCGCCCGCGACGCCGACTGCGCGCCCGGGCAGCTCTGCCTGGTCGGCAACTGCACCCCGATCCCGAGGTGCACCACGAGCGCGGACTGCCCGCCCCCGCAGCGCTGCGACGGCTTCCGCTGCGTGCCGGGGCCGGAGTGCCGGAGCGACGCCGAGTGCCGCATGGACGAGCGCTGCGACGGCGACACCTGTCAGCCCATCACCTGCGCCGCCGACCCCGACTGCCGCGGGGGCTGGCGCTGCATCGCGAGCCGGTGCCTGCCGCCCTTCATCTGCGGCAGCGACGCCGACTGCCCGTTCCCGGGCCAGGTCTGCCGGGACCGGATGTGCGAGGTCCCCGGCGGCTGCACCGCGGACGCCGACTGCCCGGCGATGGCCCCGGTGTGCATCGACGGCGCGTGCGTCCCGCTCCCGCCGCCCACCTGCAGCCGCGACGCCGACTGCCCGCGAGGGCAGGAGTGCAACTTCGGGTTCTGCGAGGAGCGGCGGGTCTGCCCGACCGACTTCACCTGCCCGCCCGGCTCGGTCTGTGAGCGCGGGGCCTGCGTCGTCCCGCCCGAGTGCTCCACCGCCGCCGACTGCATGGCGAGCGGGATGGACTGCGTGGACGGGCGCTGCGTGCCGACCGGGGTGTGCGCCGGCGACGCCGACTGCCCCAGCCTCTACGCGTGCGTGAGCGGGAGCTGCGTCTTCGTGGGCAGCTGCGGCCGCGACGCCGACTGCATGCCGGGCTTCCGCTGCGTGCTCGGCAACTGCGAGCTCGTCCCGGGGTGCACCTCCGACGCGGACTGCGGCGCCGGCGAGACCTGCGTGAGCGGCAGCTGCAGCGACGCCCCGTGCCGACGCGACGGCGACTGCGCGGCGGGCGAGGTCTGCAACCTGGGCACCCGGACCTGCGTCCCGGACATCACCTGCGGCTCGACCGCGGACTGCCCGCTCGGCTGGAGCTGCATCGGCGACCAGTGCTACTCGTTCCCCTTCTGCAGCCCGCCGGGCACGATGGGGGGCTGCCCGCCCGGCACGGTCTGCGCCGACTCGAGCGTCTGCTTCGTCGCCCCCGAGTGCGCGAGCGACCGCGACTGCGGCGCGGGGGAGCGCTGCGACGCGGGCTACTGCCAGCCCACGACCTGCGCCGGCGACGACGACTGCGCCTTCCAGTGGAGCTGCGTGTCCAGCCGCTGCCTGCCCTGGTTGCTCTGCGGCTCGGACGCCGACTGCCCGGACATGCGCACCTGCGTCAACAACACCTGCACGGTCCCCGGCGGCTGCATGCGGGACGCGGACTGTCCACCGACCCAGAGCTGCTTCGCCGGGCTCTGCTTCAGCCTGCCGCCGCCCGCGTGCACCACCGACGCCGACTGCATCGCCGGCGAGCGCTGCCAGCTCGGCTTCTGCCAGCCGAGCACGCCCTGCCGGATCAGCCGCGACTGCCCGACCGACCAGGTCTGCGTGGGCGGCTTCTGCCGGCTGCCGACCGAGTGCCTGAGCGACGCGGACTGCGGCCCGACCGAGCGCTGCGACGAGCGCGCCCAGTGCGTGCCCAGGTGAAAGAAGGATCGCGGTGAGGCGTCGTGCTCTCCTCTTGCGCGAATGCGCGCGGGGGATGAATCTCGGGGGAGCCAGTGACCTCCGGTTCCTACGACGAGCCCGCCTCCGCGGGCGATGACGCGTTCATCGGGCGCTTCCTCCTCCTCGAGGACGACGGCGCGATCCGCGAGCGCCTGCGCGACCGCCTCGAGGCCCATCGGCCCGTCGAGGCGGCGGAGGGCGTCTCCCGCGCGCGGACGCTCCTGGCGGGCGAGCTGCCGTTCATCGGCTACGCCTTCGACATCCACCTGGACGACGGGAGCGGGCTCCGGCTGCTCGACCAGCTCCGCGCCGCCGGCTCCACCGTGCCCGCGGTGGTGATGACCGGCCTGCCGATGACGCGGGAGCTGGTCCTGGAGGTCGGCCCGCTCGGGCGGCTCCTGCCCAAGCCCACCTCCCCCAACGCGGTGGACGCGTTCGACCAGGGCCTCGACGCCTTCGTGCGTGACGCGCTGCTGTTCGAGCGGCGCACCTACGGCCTCAAGGCGGCGCTCTTCGACCTCTCCGACGGCGAGCTGACGCCGACGATGATGGAGGTGGCCGTGCTGGGCGTGCGCGGCTGGTCCCGGGAGGAGATCGCCAAGCACCTCGGCATCTCGGCGACCACGGTGCGAAACCACGTGTCGGAGGTGCTCGACCGGTGCGGGCTCAAGGGCCAGAGCCTGCGCGCGCTGCGGCGCACGGTCGAGGAGCTGATCCCCGATCGGGCCGAGCGCGAGTAGCACGGCGCCTTCGACGGGGTCATCCTGTCCGGGCATGGGCCAGCGCGGCGGCCAACCGAAGAGCGAGCCACCGAGGCGCCCCGCCGTCCGGCGGACCGTCGCGAAGGACCGCGTCGGGCCGCTCCTCGAGTCCTTCTCGGAGGTGCGCCACCGCGCGTTCGGGCGCTCGCTCGAGGCGAAGCACCGCCAGACCACCGAGTCGCACCTCGCCGCGGCGCTCCTCCGCGAGGAGTCGGTGCGCCGGGCGGTCGCGGCGTGCGGCGCGGACCCGGACGACGTCGAGGCGCTCGTCGAGGGCACGGTGGATCAGGAGCCGCGCCGGCCGTGGTGGTCGCTGGCCCGCACCCGCGAGAGCCCCGGGCTGCTCTCGCTCTACGACCGCGCCCTCATGCACGCGATCAGCGCGGAGCTCGACCGGGTCAGCCCCGTGCTGCTGCTCATCCGCGTCGTCGAGTCGGCCCCGCCGAGCGTGGTGGCCGAGCGGCTCCTCGCCTTCGACGTCGACGAGGCCAGGCTCAAGCGCTGGGCGGCCCACGGCCGGGTGGACGACGCGCCGCTCCCGCGGGGATCCGGGCGCGCCGGCGTGCGGCTGCTCGACGACCCGTTCACCACGAAGGAGGCGGTGATCGCGCTGCTCACCACCCACCTCGACCTGGACGAGGAGCGCGCCGAGCGGCTGATGCTCCGGGTGCACGAGGGCGGCCGCGCGGTCGTCGGACGCGGGCCCTGGGACTGGGCGCGCCAGAAGGCGGAGGCGATCCGCGAGGAGGCCCGCGCCATGGGCTTCCCCCTCGGCGTCGAGCTCGAGCCCGAGGAGTGACCTACAACCCGAAGGCGAGCAGGGTACAGGTCTGCCCGACCGCGTCGGCGGGCCGGGTGTTCGGGATCTCCACCCGGTCGAGCTGGGTGGGCGCGCTCCCCGGGAAGACGACGTGCACGCGCGCGGAGCCGTGGGCGGGCACCCGCACCGGCGTCACCCAGGCGTCCGCGCCCGGCAGGCTGACCGGGCGGAGCGCGCGGCCGTCTCGGTCGGCGAAGGTCGCGGCGCCGATCGGGCCGAGCTGGAGGGTGCGGTCGGCGGGGTTCTCGAACACGAGCCAGACGCGTCGCCCGCCGTCGGGCAGCTGGCGCGGCACCGGGGCCACCGGCTCCTCGCCGTCCACCCGCACCGTCGCGCCCTCGCAGATGTCGCTGGCCCGCGCCGGCGGCAGCCCGGGCGGCGCGCTCGGCGGCGAGGAGGGAGGAGAGCGCATCCCCTGGGCCAGCTGCTCGAGCAGCTCTCGCATGCCCTCGCCGATCCCGCGCATCGCCTCGCCCAGATCGGCGCCCGGCAGCGCGCACTCGGCGATCACCGCGTCGCCCTCCCGCGGCGCGCCGGTGCCCGGGAGCAGCACCAGGGCCGGCTCGCCCCCCGCCGCCGTCGCCAGCGCGCACGCGTCCTGCCGGAGGGTCACCTGGTGGTCGCTCGAGATCGACAGCTCCACGTCGACCTGCCCCTCGATGACGGTGACGCCCTCGACCTGGCCGACGCGCACGCCGGAGACCATCACCGGCGAGCCCTCGCCGAGGCCCGCGCCCTGGCTGATCCGCGCGTGGTGGGTGTCGTCGCAGCCGACGCACATCGACGCGGCCAGCGCGATCGCGAGCGAGACTCGAAGCTTCACGCCGCCAGTACACCGCAACCGTCCGCTCTGTTCCAGCCGGTAGAGGGCGGGGCGGCGAGCGGCGCGGTAGGCTCCCCGCCATGCCGAGATTCCCGAACACCGCGTCCAGCGCGGGCAGCCTCAGCGACCGCGTGTTCAGCCGCCTCGCGGCGCGCGCCCGGCAGCACGACGGCCCCCTCTACCCGCTGCACGTGGGCGACACCTGGATGGAGCCGCTCGAGTCGGCGCGCGCGGAGGCCCAGCGCACCGAGGCGCATCCTCGCTTGCACAACTACGCGCCGGTCCAGGGAGAGCTCGCCCTCCTCGAGGCGATCGAGGCGCACCTGCAGCGCCGCGGCGAGTGCCTGGTGGACCGCGACTGCGTGCAGGTCACCAGCGGCGCGACGGCCGGGCTCAGCGTGGTGGCCGAGGCGCTCCTCGACCCCGGCGACGAGGTCCTCCTGCCCGCGCCGTTCTGGCCGCTGATCCGCGGCATCATCCGCAAGCGCGGCGCGGCCGCGGTGGAGGTGCCCTTCTTCGACCGCCTCGAGGATCCGGCGTGGGACGCGGAGGCGGCCCTCGAGGCGGCGGTGACCGAGAAGACCGCCGCGATCTACCTCAACACCCCCCACAACCCGACCGGGCGCATCCTCTCGGACGCGGAGATCGCGGCGGTCGCGAAGGTGGCCGAGCGTCACGATCTCTGGATCTGGTCGGACGAGGTCTACGAGGAGCTCTACTTCGGGGCGTTCCCGCCGAAGCCGGTGTGGGCGCGCGCCGACTACCAGACGCGCTGCGTGGCCGTGCACTCGATGTCGAAGGCCTACGGGCTGGCCGGCGCCCGGGTCGGCTGGGCCCACGGGCCGCACGAGGCGATGAAGGCGATCCGCGGCGTGCAGACCTTCTCGACCTACTGCGCGCCGCGGCCGATGCAGCTCGGCGCGGCCAACGCCCTGCGGGAGGGCGGCGCGTGGCTGGAGCAGGCGCGCCGGAGCTACGAGGAGGCCGCCGAGCGCACCGCGCGCACCCTCGGACTGCGCAAGCCCGACGGCGGCACCTTCGTCTTCTTCGACGTCTCGGCCCGCCGCCGGGAGGGAGAGGACACCCTCGGCCTGCTCGAGCGCTGCCTCGACGCGGGCGTGCTCCTGACGCCCGGCGCCGCCTCCGGGGAGGCCTACGAGAGCTGGGTCCGCCTGTGCTTCACCAGCGTGCGCCCGGAGGAGCTCCAGGAGGCGCTGGATCGGATCGCGCCGATCGTCGGCGCCTGACCGCTCACCCGAGCGTGGCCCAGAGCTCGCACCAGCCGGCCGGGTGGATGGGGCCCTCCAGCACGCGGCAGCTGCCGCAGCGCCCCTCGCCGCCGGACTGGTAGTAGCGGCAGTTGTCGCAGCGCTCCTCCGGGCGCGGCGACTCGTCCACGTAGCTCTGCTGACGGCGGGCCGCGATGACGGCCTGCGAGAGCCCGGTGGTGTCGTCGCAGCGGAGCGCGGGCTCCCCCTGCTGCTCCTCGCCACACCCGACGAGCGACGGCGCGACCGCGGCCGCCCCGAGCACGAGCAGCGCCCTCCTCCGACCGATCTTCAGAGTCGTCATCGTGTCCTCCAACAGTTTCGGCCCACCCGACCGTGTCTACAGGCATGGGGGCCCGATCCCCGGGCACAGGATACCCGCTGGGGGCCCGATCCCCCGAGCCTCATCGCTCGTAGAGCATTCTCACAGACTTCCATCGCCAGCACGGCGATTGCAGCCGACCCGCTCGGGGGAGACGCATGAACCCGCTCACACGACTCGAAGAGACCCTCTCACCCGACCTCGCTCGGTGGCTTCACGCCGCGGAGGGGGATCTCTCGCTGGCCTGGCGCACCTGCCCTCGACCGGACTGGCTGATCCAGATCGCGCTGTCGCTCGGCGTCGATCGGAGCCTGGTGGTGCACGCGGCCCTCGAGGTCGCGGTCGACGCGGTCTCCCGCCACCGCATCGCCGATCTTCGCCCGCGCCGCGCGCTGATGACCGCCCTCGGCTGGATCGACGGGCGCGCGCCCGGCACCGAGACGTGGGCCCACGGCTTCGCGGCCAACGAAGTGGCGGAGGCGCTCGAGGGGCCGGCGCGGCACGCGGCCCACGCGGCGGCCTGCGTGGCCTTCGCCTGCGACGATCAGGCCGACGAGGCCTACTACGCGCACCGCGCCTACGCGGCCCTCGCCGTGCGTCACGCGGCGAGCGCCCTCGACCCGGCGCGCTGCTGCGTGACGATCCGCGATCGCATCCCGCTCGCGGTCGTGCTCGAGCGCTTCGACGTGGCCTCGCGCCCGCCGCCGCCGCTCCCGCTCGGCCTCGACCCGGCCGAGATCAGCGACTCGTTCTACTGCTGACGGTGGACGCCCCGGGGGTTCGGCCCGACACTGCGGGCACCCGTGGAGCTGCGCATCGAGCTGAGGTCCGGCCTCGAGGGCATCGCGCCCGAGGCGTGGGACGCGCTGGCCGGAGAGAACGACCCCTTCGTCGAGCACGCGTTCCTGCACGCCCTCGAGGTGAGCGGGAGCGTCGGCGCGGACGCCGGGTGGCAGCCGCTGCACGTCACGGTGTGGTCGGGCGAGCGGCTGATCGGCGCCCTCCCCCTCTACGCGAAGGACAATTCCTGGGGCGAGTTCATCTTCGACTTCGCCTGGGCCCGGGCCGCGCACCAGGCCGGCCTGCCCTACTACCCGAAGCTGGTCGCGATGGCGCCCTTCACCCCGGCGACCGGCAAGCGCTTCCTGGTGGCCGACGACGTCGACCGGCTCGAGGTCACCCGCGCGCTCCTGACCGGGGCCCGCGCCGCCGCCGACGAGGTGGACGCCTCCTCGATCCACCTGCTCTTCCTCACCGACGAGGAGCGCCGCCTCGCGGTGGAGCTCGGCTTCGCGCCGCGGCTCTCGGTGCAGTTCCACTGGGACGACGACGGCTACGCGACCTTCGACGACTACCTCGGGCGCTTCCGGTCCAAGAAGCGCAAGCAGGTGCGGAAGGAGCGGCGCGCGGTGGCGGAGAGCGGGCTCGAGATCGCGGTGAAGGAGGGCCCCGAGCTGACCGCGGACGACTGGGACGCGATCCACCGCTTCTACCGCGAGAACTGCATGCGGCACGGCTCCTACGGGTACCTGACGCCGGGGTTCTTCGACGTCGTGCGCCGCACCGACGCGCACCGCCTGGTGGCGGCCATCGCCTACCGCCGCGGGACCCCGGTGGCCGCGTCGATCAACTTCGAGAAGGGCGCGCACCTCTACGGCCGCTACTGGGGCTGCCTGGAGGACCACGACTTCCTCCACTTCGAGCTCTGCTACTACCGACTCATCGAGCGCGCCATCGCCCGGGGCATGACCCACTTCGAGGCGGGCGCGCAGGGCTTCCACAAGCTCAAGCGCGGGCTGCTGCCGGTGGAGATCCACAGCGCGCACTGGATCCGCGAGCCGGCCCTCGCCGAGGCGGTGGGCCGCTACCTCCCCTCGGAGGCCTTCCAGGTGAAGGCCGAGATCGCCGCGCTGCACGACCGAGCGCCGTTCCATCGCGAGTGATGCGCCCGGGCCCGGATTCGGGGTAGTCTCTCTCTCCCACGTCATGCGCAGGGACAAGCCCGGAAAGATCATCGCGGGGCGCTACGAGCTGCTCGAGCCGGCAGGCGAAGGCGGCATGGCCGTCGTCTGGCGGGCGCTCGTCCGGGGCGCCGGCAAGTTCGCGCGCCCGGTCGCCGTCAAGCGCATCCACGCGACGAAGGGCGCCGACAACCACTTCATCCGCCTCTTCGAAGAGGAGGCGCGGGTGGGCGCCGGGCTCCAGCACCCGAACGTGGTGCAGATCATGGACTTCGGCGTCGACGACGACGGCGACTACTTCCTCGTGATGGAGTGGATCGAGGGGCTGGACCTGCATCACTGGGTCCGCAGCCACCCGCGCGGCCTCCAGCTCACGCCCTGGCCGCTGGTCACCGCGATCGGGGTCGACGTGCTGCGCGCGCTCGGGGCGGCCCACGAGCGCCGCGACGACGCCGGCGCGCTCTCGCCCGTCTACCACCGCGACGTCTCCCCCTCGAACGTGCTGCTCGGCACCAACGGCACGATCAAGCTCACCGACTTCGGGCTCGCGCGCGCCATGGACCGGGCGAGCATGACCCGCCCGAACGTCATCAAGGGCAAGCTCGCCTACTGCGCGCCCGAGCTCATCAGCGGCGCCAAGGCCTCGGCCCAGAGCGACCTCTTCGCGCTCGGCGTGGTGCTCTGGGAGGCGCTCTCGCAGCAGCGCCTCTTCACCGGCAAGAACGACCTCGAGGTGCTGCTCTCGGTCCGCAAGGGCGAGATCCCGAGGGTCAGCGAGGTGCGGACCGACATCCCGGCGCCGCTCGAGCTGGCCATCCAGCAGGCCCTCGAGCCCGATCCGAAGAACCGCTTCGAGACCGCGACCGAGATGGCGCGCGCGCTCGCCGCGATCCTGCGCACCCACCCCGAGCCGATCGACGCGGAGCCGATGGGCAAGAGCGTCCGGCAGGCCGCGGAGCGCCTCGGGCTGGCCAAGAAGGCCAAGGGCGCCGCGCCCCAGGACCCGAGCGTGCACGACCTCAGCCTCAGCGACGTGGAGATCGTCGACCCCGAGGTCAAGAGCCTGGAGCTCGACATCTCGGTGCAGGAGGTCCCGCCTCCTTCGCCGGTCTCCTCGTCCGAGTCGAAGGCCCCGGTCCGCGGCCTCTGGTCCGAGAAGGACGACGGCAGCGGTTGAAACGCGGTCTCTGCCACCGGTAACTTGAAACCGGAGGTGGGGATGCCTCGCTTACTTGCTTGGATGGGTGCGGTCGCGCTGCTGTGCGGCTGTGGGTTGACGATCGACCACGAGCCGGCGGACGGGAGCGCCGGAGGAGACGCGGCGACGCGGCTGGACGGCGGGGCCGCGGACGGGAGCGCCGGCGACGCCGGGCCGACGGACGTGGACTCGGGCCCGGACGGGGGGCCCGCCTGCGTCGACGCCGACCTGGACGGGGTGACGGGTTGCGCGGGCGACTGCGACGACGGAGACCCGACGCGCCACCCCGGCGCGCCCCCGATCTGCGGGGACGGGATCACGCAGGACTGCACCGACGCCCTCGAGGACGCCGCCTGCGGGGGGCTCGGCACCTTCGTGTCGAGCGCGACCGGCGACGACACGAACCCGGGCACCCAGGCGAGCCCGGTGGCCACGATCGCGGCCGGCCTCGCCCACGCCATGATCATCGGCGGGGGCGTCGACGTGTACGTGGCCGAGGGCGTCTACCCGGAGGACGTCACCCTGGTCGACGGGGTCAGCCTCTTCGGCGGCCACGACCCGTCGAGCTGGGCGCGGGACCCGGCGCGCCTCGTCTCGACCGTGCGGCCGCCGAGCTTCGTCGGCGTGCGCGCGCCCGCCGGAGTGGGGAGCGGCACCCGCTTCGACGGCTTCCGGGTGGAGGCCTCCGGCGGGCCCTCGACCGGCACCGCGGTGACGATCCTCGCGGGCGCCGAGCCGGTGATCGCGAACAACGTGCTGCTCGGGCCCGACGTGGGCGGCGCCTCGCGCGGCGTCGCCGTCAACCCGGCGGGCGCGTCGAACCCCGGCGTCCGGCCGCGCGTCGTCGACAACGAGATCCGCCTCGGGCGCTCCGGGAGCGGCTGGGGCGGCGGCAACGGCGGCTGGGGCGTCTACGCCAACCAGACCGCGGTCGACGTGATCGGCAACCGGGTGGTGCTCTCCGAGGCCTACACGGTGCAGCGCGGCGTGGAGCTCTTCGACTGCCCCGACGGGCTGGTGGAGGCGAACGACATCTCGGGCGCGAGCGGGCCCGACACCGCCTTCGGCGTGCGCATCGCGAGCAGCAGCGCGAGCGTGAACGCGAACGTGATCGCGCCCGGGAGCGTCGACCAGTACGGCCTCGGGATCGCGATCGAGGGCAACGTGGGCGTGGTGTCCGTCACCAACAACGTCGCGCGCGGCGCCGACGGGACCCGCCGCGCCTCGGCCGGGCTCTGGATCGCCTTCGAGGGGCCGCCCACCACCCGCCCCGACGTGCTCGTCCACTCGAACTTCTTCGCGGCGGGCGCGGCGCGCTCGGGCATGGCGGCGGGCGCCGGGCTCGTGCTGGAGCGCGGCGGCCCGCTGACGGTCGGGCGCTTCTACGACAACGTGATGTTCGCGAGCGCGAGCGGCCTGGGCGCGGCCTTCGCGGAGCTGCCGGCGGGGCAGATCGATCCGGAGGTGTTCGTGAGCAACGCGCTCCACGACCCGAGCGGGGCGTCGGCCGGCGCGGGCCCCGGGCTCTACCTCGACGAGGGCTCGACCCGGATGATCCGGATCGCCGACGTCAACATGCTCGCCGGCGCGCGCGGCAACCTCTGGGAGTCCTGCGGGCTCCTGGGCCTGGCGGGCGGCGACTATCACCTCGCGGCGGGGTCGGCGTGCCTCGACGCGGGGGACGGGACGGAGCTGCCCGCGGCCGACTTCGAGGGCGACGCGCGGCCTCACGGGGCCGGGCCGGACATCGGGCCCGACGAGCGCGTGCCCTGACGATCACTCGGGCGGCGGCTCGAGGAGGCGGCGCACGACCTCCTCGGGCCGGCGCGCCTCGCCGTCGATCTCCTCCGCCGGCGTCCAGGACTGGTCGGCCTCGAGTCGGTAGCTGCCCCGGAAGGCGTGCGGCGGGGCGCCGCCCCAGTCGTCGGGGCTGAGCATCGAGAAGTAGAGCGTCTCGTTCGGGCGCTCGTAGAGGTGGTACACGGTGCCTGCGCGCTTCTGGAACGCGCACTCGGCGCGGTGCAGATCGAGGTCGCGGCGGGCGCCCTCGAGGATGTCCTTCGCCTCCTCCTGGAGCGCGCGGATCTGCTTGGCGATCACGTCGAGCTTCGAGGTGACGACGGTGCCGATGGTGCGGTCCGCCTGCTGGATCTGTCGCGCCACGTCCACGAGGTCGTGCGCGGGCGCGAGCCGGCTCATCGGGTACGGCGAGGTCCGCGCGGGGCCCTGGTGCAGATCCCCGGCGTCGCGGGTGGTGTCGTCGTCGGCCACGGCCGCGATATGAGGCGATCCCCTCAGCCTGGCAAGCGCGCCCACTCTCGGACGACCTCGCCGCCCTCGATCACGTGGTAGCGGTCGTGCATCGCGGCGGTGATGCAGGCGTGGTTGGGCCACACCCGGACCTGATCGCCGACCGACAGCGCGAGCGGCGCCGCCCCGACGACCCGGCCGTGCTCCTGGTGGGTCGAGACCACCCGCCCGAGGCGCGCGCCGTCCAGGGTCGTCACCTCGCCGAAGCCCGCGCCGCCGACCGCGTCGAGGCTGCGCTCGCTGCTCAGCGCGAGGGTGCCGGCGTCGATCCACACCGAGCCGTCCGGCCGCCGGGAGATCACCGACGCGAGCACGCTCAGCGCGAGCTCGTCGCGCGCGCAGCTGCCGATCGCGTGCTGGAACAGATCGAAGAAGACGTGCACCCCGGCGCGCACCTCGGTGACTCCGTCGAGCCGCTCGGCGTGGAGCGCGGTGGGCGTGGAGCCGACGCTGACCTCCGGGCACGGGACGCCGGCCGCGCGGATGCGCGCTGCCGCCTCGACCGCCGCGCGACGCTCCTCCTCCGCCACCTGGCGCATCGCCTCCGGGGTGCGGCAGGCGTAGCTCTGACCGCCGTGGGTCAGCACCCCGCGGAGCCGCGGCCCGAGCGCCCGCGCCGCCTCGACCAGCGCCGGATCGCCCGGCGCCCGCCCTCCCCGGTCGAGCCCGCAGTCGACCTCGAGCCAGGCGTCGAGGCCCGCCTCCGCGATCGCCGCGGCGACGTCGGGCTCGTCGGTGAGCACCTGCAGCCCCAGCGCGCGCGCGGCCGGGAGCTTCTGCGGCGTGATCCCGACCGCGTAGACGAGGTCCTCGAAGCCGGCCTCGCGGAAGCGCCGCGCCTCGGCCAGCGTCGAGACGGTCAGCCCGCGGAAGGGCGCGTCGCCGAGCGCCGCCTCCGCGACCTCGACGCACTTGGCGGTCTTCACGTGGGGCCGCAGCCGCACCCCGTGCCGCGCCACCGCCGCTCGCATGCGCGCGCAGTTCGCCTCGAGCCGCGCGCGATCGAGCAGCAGGCACGGCGTGAGGAGGTTCACCCGGCCTTCCGCCAGTCGAGCACGACCTTGCCGCTCTCCCCGGAGCGCATGACGTCGAAGCCCTTCTGGAACTCGTCCACCGGCAGCGTGTGGGTGAGGATCGGCGAGACGTCGAGCCCGCTCTGGAGCATCGAGATCATCTTGTACCAGGTCTCGAACATCTCCCGGCCGTAGACGCCCTTGAGCACGAGGCCCTTGAAGATGACCTGATCCCAGTCGATGGCGGTGTCCGACGGCGGGATGCCCAGGATCGCGATCCGGCCGCCGTGGTTCATGTTGCGCAGCATGTCGCGCAGCGCCTGGCCGTTGCCGCTCATCTCGAGGCCGACGTCGAAGCCCTCGGTCATGCCGAGCTCCTTCTGCACCGCCTTGATGTCCTCGGTCCGCACGTCGATGGTGCGGGTCGCGCCGAGCTTCTTGGCGAGCTCCAGGCGGAAGGGGTTCACGTCGGTGATCGCGACGTGCCGGGCGCCGACGTGCTTGCAGATCGCGACCGCCATGCAGCCGATCGGGCCGGCGCCGGTGATGAGCACGTCCTCGCCGACCAGGTCGAAGCTGAGCGCGGTGTGCACCGCGTTGCCGAGCGGGTCGAGGAACGCCGCGATGTCGTCGGAGACGTCGTCCGGGAGCTTGAAGGCGTTGACCGCCGGGATGGCGAGGTACTCGGCGAAGGCGCCGGTCCGGTTCACGCCGACGCCCACCGTGTTGCGGCAGAGGTGACGCTTGCCCGCCCGGCAGTTGCGGCAGTGCCCGCAGGTGATGTGACCTTCGCCGCTGACCCGGTCGCCGACCTCGAAGCCGCGCACGTGGCTGCCGACCTCGGCGACCCGGCCGACGAACTCGTGGCCCACCGTCATCGGCACCGGGATGGTCCGCTGCGACCACTCGTCCCAGTTGTAGATGTGGACGTCGGTGCCGCAGATGGCGGTCTTGGAGATCTCGATGAGGACGTCGTTCGGGCCGATCTCGGGGCGCGGCTGCTCCTGCATCCAGATCCCCTCCTCGGCCTTCGCCTTCACGAGGGCCTTCATTGGATCACCCCGAGCTCTCGACCCACCGCGCCGAACGCCTCGATCGCGCGGTCGAGGTGCGCCCTCTCGTGGCCGGCGCTCATCTGGGTGCGGATCCGGGCCTGGCCCTTCGGCACCACCGGGTAGCTGAAGCCGATCACGTAGATGCCCTTCTTCAGCAGCGCGTCGGCCATCTTGGTGGCGAGCTTCGCGTCGCCGAGCATGACCGGGATGATCGGGTGGTCGCCCGGGAGCAGCTCGAAGCCGAGCGCCTCCATGCCCGCGCGGAAGTACTTGCTGTTGTCGTGCAGCTTCTTCGGGAGCGCGTCGCTCTCCTCGAGCAGGTCGAGCACCTTCAGGCTGGTCGCGGCGATCACCGGCGCGAGGGTGTTGCTGAAGAGGTAGGGGCGGCTGCGCTGGCGGAGCCACTCCACGATCGGCCCGCGGGCCGCCGTGTAGCCGCCGCTCGCGCCGCCGAGGGCCTTGCCGAGGGTGCCGGTGATCACGTCGACCCGGCCCATGACGCCGCAGTACTCGTGGGTGCCGCGGCCGCGCTCGCCCATGAAGCCGACCGCGTGGCTGTCGTCGACCATCGTCATCGCGTCGAACTCGTCGGCGAGGTCGCAGACCCCGGAGAGGTTGGCGACGTAGCCGTCCATCGAGAAGACGCCGTCGGTGGCGATGATGATCCGCTTCGCCCCGTCCTCGCGCGCCTCCTCGAGCTTGGCCCGCAGGTCCGCCATGTCGTTGTTGGCGTAGCGGTAGCGCTTGGCCTTGCAGAGGCGGATGCCGTCGATGATCGAGGCGTGGTTGAGCGCGTCGGAGACGATGGCGTCCTCGGGCCCGAAGAGCGCCTCGAACAGGCCGCCGTTGGCGTCGAAGCAGCTCGAGTAGAGGATGGTGTCGTCGGTGCCGAGGAACGCGCTGAGGCGCCTCTCGAGCTCGGCGTGCACGTCCTGGGTGCCGCAGATGAAGCGCACCGAGCTCATGCCGTAGCCCTGGCGCTCGACCGCCTCCTTGGCCGCCTCGAGGAGCGCCGGGTGGTTGGAGAGGCCGAGGTAGTTGTTGGCGCAGAAGTTGAGGACCTTCTCGCCGGTCGACACCTCGATCTCGGCCGCCTGCTGGGACGTGATGACGCGCTCGGCCTTGTAGAGCCCTTGCTCCTTCAGGTCCGCGAGCTCTCGGTTCAGGTGCTCGAGAAAGGACGGATCCACGCACGCCTCCGGATTCTTTGGGGTTCCCGTTCGCCGGGAGAGGGGGAGCGGAAGTCTGCGTCGGCCCCCGACCGGCAGCAATGGGCCTCCTCACGCGCGATCGGGTGCTACGGTCCGGGCCGATGTCGGAGCCGGTCTCGCGCGTGTTGGTGCTGTACACCGGGGGCACCATCGGGATGAAGAAGGGCGCCCGCGGCTACGAGCCGGTCGAGGGCTGGTTCGCCGAGGAGATCGCGCGGCAGCCGCAGCTCCACGACCCGAGCCGCGAGCGCTTCACCACCTTCCCCTCCCGCAGCGGCCGGCGCATCCGCTACGACATCGAGGCCTACTCGCCCCCGCTCGACTCGGCGAACCTCGCGCTCGCCGACTGGGCGCGGTTCGCGGCCGACATCGGGCGGCACTACGACGCCTACGACGCGTTCGTCGTCGTGCACGGCACCGACACGATGGCGTACACGGCCAGCGCGCTGAGCTTCATGCTCGCCGGGCTGACCAAGCCGGTGATCCTGACCGGCGCGCAGATCCCCCTCGAGCAGCTCCGCAACGACGCCCTCGACAACCTCCTGGGCGCGCTCGGGCTGGCAGGGCACTACCGCATCCCGGAGGTCGGGCTCTACTTCCACCACAAGCTCCTCCGGGGCTGCCGGGCGACCAAGGTCGACGCGGCCGGGCTCGACGCCTTCGACTCGCCCAACCTGCCGCCCCTCGCCGAGGTGGGCATCGACGTCGAGGTCCGGTGGGGCGTGGTGCGCTCGCCGCCGGTCGGCGGCCTCGACGTGCACACCGACCTGAGCCCGCACGTGGCCGCGCTGCGGCTCTACCCCGGCATCACCCGGGCCATCCTCGAGAACTTCCTCCGGCCGCCGCTCGAGGGGCTGGTGCTCGAGACGTTCGGCAGCGGCAACGCGCCCGACCGCGACGACGACCTGCTCGGCGCGCTCCGGGACGCGTCCGAGCGCGGGGTGGTGATCGTGAACGTGACCCAGTGCCTCAAGGGCCACGTGCGCACGAAGTACGCCGCCGGCCGGGCGCTGCTCGACGCGGGCGTGGTGCCCGGCGCGGACATGACGCCCGAGGCGGCGCTGGCCAAGCTCGCGTTCCTGCTCGGGCAGGGGCTGCCCCCCGACGAGGTGCGCGCCCTCGCCGGCCGCTCGCTGCGCGGCGAGCTGACCGAAGAGGTCGAGGACTGAACGCCATGGACGTGCTGTTCCTCTCGCCGAGCTACCCGCCGGAGATGCAGCAGTTCACCCGGGGGCTCGCCGAGGTCGGCGCGCGGGTCTACGGGGTGGGCGACACCCCGGAATCCGAGTTGACGACTGCCGTGCGCGGCGCGCTCTCGGCGTACCTGCACGTCCCGAGCTCGCTCGACGAGGCGGACGTGACCCGGCGGCTCGAGGGCTGGCTGCGCGGGCGCAACGTCGACCGGGTGGAGACCAACTGGGAGCCGATGATCCTGCTCGCCGCCGACCTCCGCGCCCGCTGGGGCCTGCCGGGGATGCGCCGCGAGCAGGTGCTCGCGTTCCGCGACAAGGTGCTGATGCGAGAGCGCCTCGCCGCGGCCGGGCTCCGGGTGCCGCGCACCTTCCGGGTGCGCACGGCGGACGAGGCCTGGGCGGCGGCGGAGCGCGTCGGCTACCCGCTGATCTTCAAGCCGATCGCCGGCGCGGGCTCGGCCGACACCTGGCGCGCGGGCTCACCGGCGGAGCTGTCCGACGTGCTCGCCCGGACCGCGCACGTGCCCGAGGCCAGCGTCGAGGAGCTGATCGAGGGCGACGAGCTCACCTACGAGACCCTCTGCGTCGACGGCGCGCCGGTCCTCGAGGGCTGCTGCCGGTACTACCCGAACGTGCTCGACGCCCGGAAGAACGAGTGGATCAGCCCGATCATCCTGAGCCTGCGCGACCTCGCGAGCGAGGAGACCGCGCGCGGCGTGGCCCTCGGGCGGCGCGCCCTCGACGCGCTCGGCATGGGCACCGGCTTCACCCACATGGAGTGGTTCCGGACCGCCGCGGGCGAGGCCGTCTTCGGCGAGATCGCGTGCCGCGCGCCCGGCGCGAACATGGTCGACCTGATGAACTACGCGGGCGACGTCGACCTCTTCGTCGAGTGGGCGCGCGCGGTCGTGCACGGCCGGGTCGAGGCGCCGGCGGAGAACCCCCACCACGCGGCCATCGTCTTCAAGCGCGCCCGGGGCCAGGGACGCATCCGGGCCATCGAGGGGCTCGACGCCTTCCTCCACGCCCACCGCGCCCACGTCGCGCGGGTGGACCTCCTGCCCATCGGCGCGCCGCGCCGGGACTGGCAGCAGACCTTCCTCGGCGACGGAAACCTCGTCGTGCGTCACCCCGACCGCGACGCCGCCCTCGCCCTGGCCCAGCGCGCCGCCTCGACCATCCACCTCTACGCCGGCTGACCCCGCTTGGCGCTACGGGGACGGAGTTTCCTCGTTGCCGAACGCCTCTCCTCGGCCACGATCGGCCCGGTCAGAGCCTCCGGGGCCTGGGAGAGCCGAAGCGACACGGCGCCGACGCGTGCGTTCTCGGCGAGCTCCTCGCCCCTCGCGCCGCGCGGGCCCGGTTGGGCAACGAGGAGCTCCGTCTCAGGACCTGTCCCAGGACCTGTTCTCAATCGCGGAACTTGATGGAGCAGCCGATCGAGCGGGTCTGGGCGTTGGCGATCGGGCGGCCGGCGACGAGGGCGTCGAGGGCGTCGGCGAGGTGGCGCTGCTGCACCTGGTCGGGCTGGTGCGCGTTGTCGTCGACCGCGCCGTGGTAGACGAGCCGGCCGCGGCGGTCGAAGAGGAAGACCTCGGGGGTGCGGGTGGCGCCGAAGCGCCGCGCGACGTTCGAGGTCTCGTCGACGACGTACGGGAAGCGCATGCCCGCCGCTCGGTGTCGCCGCTGCATCTCCTCGAAGCCGTCGGAGGGGTACTCCCCGGGGTCGTTCGGGTTGATCGCGATCACCCCGACGCCGCGGCCGAGGGCGGCGTTGCCGAGCTCGGTGATGCGCGCCTCCCAGGCCTGCGCCCAGGGGCAGTGGTTGCACGTGAAGATCACCAGGGTGCCGCGCTCGCCGGCGGCGCTCTGGATGGAGACCTGCTGGCCGTCCACGTTGCGCATGCGGTGGGTCCGCATCGGCGCCTGGGCGCCGAGCGCGAGCGCGTCCTGCGCGTGGGCGCCGGAGGCGAACGCGGTGAGGGCGAGGGTCAGCGTGGTCGCGATCGAGAGGGTCTTCGTCATCGTCCTGCTTCGGCTTCGGTGCCCGTTCCCGGGCGAGCTGTTCTCAGATGGGCTTCGATCGGCCCTCGCAGCGCCGCCTCGTCGACGGGCTCGGGCCAGAAGTGCACGACGCGGCGCTCGCGGTCGAGGAGGAGCGTCGCCGGGAGCGCGCCAGACCACTCGGGGTGCAGCGCCTCGATGAAGGCGTCGTCGCCGCCGGTCTTGAAGTAGCTCGGCTCCGGCGCGCCCTGCTCCCGCAAGAAGGAGAGCGCCTCCGCGCGGCGGGTCGGCGGCTCGGCCGCGATCAGCGCGAGCCCGAGGCCCTGCCCCTCGTAGCGACGCGCGGTGGCGATGACGTCGGGCATCTCCTCGACGCAGGGCTCACACCAGGTGGACCAGACGTTGACGAGCAGCGCCGGCGCCGGGTGCTCCCGCAGGGTCTCCCGCACCGACGTCGCGTCGACGTCGATCCACGGGCTCTCCGCCGCCACCTCGGGCGCCGCCTCCGCGGCCGGGGCCGGGGCGGGGGGCTCCGCCGGCGGCTCGGGATCGGCCGCGCCGCTGCAGGCGGTGAGCGCGAGGGCGACCCAGACCGGACGCATTCCGACCGCTGTCATGGAGGACACTGTGGAGCCGCTTCGGGACGGCGCCACCCCCAAATCCGGTCCTCGGTGGAAGCTCGCGGGGCTGCGGCGGCTCGACAGGGGTCATTCCTGGCTACGTGTCCATCGCCGCGCGGATCGCGGCGCCGAGCGCGCGCGGGTCGCCGGGGGCGATCTCGGTGACGCCCTCGAGGCCACGCAGGCCGCAGGCGGGCGAGGCGATCACCGGGACGCCGCGACCGAGCGCGCGCAGGAGCGGCGACGGATCCCGGGGGACCCAGGCGGGCGCGACCACGACCGCGGCGCCGTCGAGCGGATCGGCGCCCGGCGCTCGCACCGGACGGCCCCAGTCGAAGCCGCCCTCGAGGTCGCGGCCGCCCACGATCAGCGGCGAAGGCAGCCCGCGCGCCGCGTCCCGGAGGGCGTGCGCGCCCTCGCGCCCGACCACCGGCCCGAGGAACGCGATCGCGTCGCCGCGGCGAGCGGGCGCGCCTCGAGGCACGCGCCACGCCAGCTTCACCGCCCGCGGCCCGAAGGCGTCGGCGATCGCGGCGTGGGGCGTGATCACGCGCCGAGCCCGGGCGAGCGCGACCTCCTCGTCGGCGACGAGCCCGGCCGGGGCGCGGAAGTCGGCGAGGGTCGGGCTCTCGGGGTGCCGGCGCGCGGCCTCGTCGAGGCGGGCCTGGAGGAGCCGCAGGGGCCAGCGACGCATCACCACGTCGAAGGTGCGGCCGCCGAGCGCGCCCTCTCGGTGGAGGTGCGGCAGGAGGTGCTGGTGCACCACGAGGTGGGTGTCCTCGGGCCCCAGGCGCGCGGCCATCCAGCCGGCCAGCCGGGCGTCGTGCGCGAGCAGGGCCCGCTGACGGGCGGCGCCCTGACTGCCGAGCCGACGGCTCTCGAGGGCGCGGCGCGCGACGAGCGCGAGCGCCTGATCGACACGCGAGAAGCCCGCCGTCGTCCAGGCGTAGCGGGGCCGCCGCCAGCGCTGTCCGTCGCAGGGGATCAGCAGCCGGTCCCCCGGGCGACGCGCGCCGGAGAGCCAGTCGTCGATCTCCGGCGTCACGCCGTCGAGCAGGAAGGCCGTCCGTCCGACCGGCGCGGCGAGCTCCGGCGCTCTCGAGACGCAGCCGGTGCGGGCGCAGCGGTCGCAGCTCCCGGTGGGCTCCGGTCGCCGCGCCAGCGAGACCCGCGTCGGCGCCGCGCCGCGCCCCCGCAGCCGCACCTCGAGGTGGGTCGCGTCGAGCGCCACCTCCACCCCGAACGGCGCCGGCGCGGTGAAGCGCAGGTCGACGTAGCGCCAGAAGACGGTGGCGTCGCGGCCGCGCTCGGCGAGCGATCCCGGCACCACGACCGAGTGGGCGTGCCGCTCCACGATCTCGAAGCCGGCCTCGAGCGCGGCGTCGTAGAGGGCGTTCGAGAGCTGGCAGAGGCCGCCGCCGACCGAGGGCACGAGGCACCCCTCCCGGACCTCGCGCCCGAGCGCGTACCCGCCGCGCCGGGTGGGCCGGCCGACGTGGCGCCAGAAGCTGAAGATCTCGCCGGCCTCGAACCGCCGCCCGTGCAGCGCGCGCGCCGCGACCCGGAGGTTCTGCACCTTCCCCGCCTCGAGCCGCCGCTCGGCCGCGGGCTCGGCTGAGCGGGACCAGAGCGGGGTGCGCGAGCGCCCGGCCACCGGGAGATGGTCGATCCCGCCGCGCCGGCCGAGCGGGGTGGGCGCGCGGAGCTCCGCGGCCGCGCGGATGAGCTGATGACGCGCCGCGCGCGCTTCGAACCAGGCGCGCGACAGCTGCTGCCGCGCCCACGAGCCCTCGCGCTCCACGTCGGGTCATACGCGCCGGGCCCCCGCCATTCTTCCCCGGGGACGCGGCCGCGGCGACAGGCCGTCAGGGAATCGAACCCTGCGCGGCGGGGGTTGGAAGCCCGCCTGTGCGCACAGCACCCGGCCTATGTGGATTGTTCCGGACGGAATCGTCCGTTTGATCGCGCGTGCGATCGATCGGGGTGACAGGACTCGAACCTGCAATGCCCGAAGGCTCCCGGGCTACAACCGGGTGGGGGTACCAGCTCGTACCAGCTCCCCCTTCACCCCGCTCTCTCCGCCGTGCGGGGGCGGCGACCGGGCGGGTGACGGAAAAGAAAAACCGCCCGGCCTGGAGGCCTGGGCGGCGATCGATCACGACGCGTACGCGACGGATCAGGCCGACACCGGACCTCCGGTCGGAATGCGCCAGACGCGCCAGAGTCGATAGGTGTGACGGCTCATGATGCCTCCGTCTTACGTCGCCTTCGCGCCCCTGTCAAGAGATCAGTGACAGTTGTTCGTCGCCCTTCAATCCGGCTTCGTGGAACGCCCGCTCCACCGAGGCCGCGGCGCGCTCCACCCGAGCTCGGTCGGGGCCGACGAGGAAGATCATCTCCCGGTTGCGGGTGTGGCTGACCTCGCCGACCCGCCGGCCCTTGGGATCGTGGATGCCGATCTTGGCGCCGACGTACCGATCGAAGCCGGTGGTGGCCACCCGGACGTGGCCGCGCTCGGAGAGCATCGCCTCGAGCGTCTCCCGGTCGAGGAAGCCCTCGTCGCTGAAGCTCACCACCAGCTCGGGGGCGCGCACCGCGGCCACCACCCGCGCCATCGCCTCGGCGATGCGGCGGCGGCTGTTGAAGGGGTTCTTGTAGGTCTTGCAGTCGATCCGCTTGTTCGCGACGCCGTAGGTCTCCGGATCGTCCCAGCGCACCAGGGTCTCCCACACGTGGTAGTTCCCCTTGTAGCTGTGCTGGTTGTAGGGCGGGTCGAGGTAGGCCACGTCCGCCTCGACCCCGGCCGCCTCCTCCGCCTCGAGCTGGAGCGCCTCGCCCGGCCCCTCGGTGAGCGCCGGCAGCCGCAACGCGAGCGGGTTGTAGCTGCGCTTCGCCCAGCTCTTCAGGTACGCCATCTGGACGCCGGTCGTGGAGTCGACGCGGTCCGCGGCCTCCATGAGCGCGGTGAGCGCGATGGCCTCGAGCTCCGGTGAGAGCGTCTGGGCCGCGATCGCCTCGCGCATGCCCTCCACCCGGGCGCCGTTGTCGGGCTGCAGGTAGCGCGCGTCCCGGCAGAAGGCCTGCGTGAACCAGCCGTCCCGCGGCGGCGCCTCGGCCAGCGCCTCGAGCAGCCGCGCGGCCGGCTCGCGGTGCTCCCGGGCGTCCGCCGCCACGTAGCAGCGCGCGAGGGTCGCCGCGTAGGCGAGGTGGTCGTTGGAGGTCACCCGGAGCCCGGCCTCCTTGAGCGCGCGCCCCACCCGCGCCGTCCCGCTGAAGAGATCGAGCGCGCGCTTCGCGCCGCCGAAGCCGGTGACGCCGGCCACGATCGGGCCGATGAGCTTGCGCTTGCTGCCGATGTACTTGATCACGCCGAGCGCATCTTCGTCGATCCCCCTCCCGTCGCAAGGCGGTTGACTGATATTCTCGCGGCCATGGATCCGCTCTGCCCGCGCTCGGTCGTCGATACGGTTCGCACGGAGCAGACGGACCTGCCCCTGGACGTCGTGGAGGGGACCTACCCGTCGGATCTGCGCGGGCACCTCTACATGGTCTCGCCGGCGCACACCTTCGACGCCGACCCGGCCGCGCGCCGCACGACGCTGATGGTCGGCGATGGGCTCGTGACCCGCTTCGACCTCGAGAACGGGCCGACGCTCACGAGCCGGCTCGCGAAGACCTTCGACTACGTCGCCGACGAGCTGACGCACACCGATCCGGACCTGCGCGCCTTCCGGTTCGAGAACGCCGGGCTGGTCCGCATCAGCCTGCTCGGCACGCGGGACTTCGCGAACACCGCGTTCGTGCCGATGAAGATCGGGAGCGAGCCCACGCGGCTGGTGCTCACCTACGACGCCGGCCGGCCGGTCGAGATCGATCCGGTGACCCTCGAGGTCGTCACCCCGGTGGGCGCGCGCGACGACTGGCGCCCCGAGGCGCTGCCCGACCAGGTCTTCCCCACCGTGCTGAGCCCGGCGCACCCCGCCTACGACCGCGCGACCGGCGAGCTGTTCACGCTCAACTACGGCCGCGGCATCGCCAACTTCGCGCTCACCGTCCCCATCGTCTACCTGCTGAGCAAGCTGCCCCGCTGGGCGCAGCACGCCTTCCACCAGGTCGCCACCCTGCTCGGCGTCGAGCAGGCGTACCGCTGGCTGCTCAAGCATTTCGAGCGCCTCACCACGCGGGTCGATCGCTGCCTCGAGCGCTTCCAGGACCGGTGCCTGCCGTTCTTGCCCGACACCTTCACCGACGTGGTGCGGTGGGACGGCAGCGGCGCCTTCGAGCGGTGGCGAATGGTCCTTCCGAACGGGCGCGAGGTCTCGATCGCGCAGTCGGTGCACCAGATCGCGGTCACGGCGGAGCACGTCGTCGTGCTCGAGACCGGCTTCAAGATCGGCATGCAGTCGGCCTTCAACGACCCGTTCACGCCCGACGGCTTCGACATGCTGCTGCGCGCGATGCTGACCAAGCCGCAGCTCCCCTACACCGTGTTCTACGTGCTGAAGCGCGCCGACCTGCGGCCCGACGCCCCGCGCGGCGACGACGGCGTGCGGCGGGTGCCCTGCCGCCGCGTGCAGATCCCCGTCGAGGCCGACCACTTCCTCGCCGACTACGACGACTCGGGCGGCCTGATCCTGCACGTCGCCCACGCCCCGGCCACCGATCTCGCGGAGTGGATCCGCCCCTACGACCGCTCGCACTACGACGGCGGGGAGATCGACGACGCGCTGCACGGGATGCTGGCGGTCGGCGCGATGGACGTGGGCCGCTTCGGTCGCTACCGGATCGACGGCGACACCGGCCGGGTGCTCGAGTCGGACGTGCTCGCGGACGACGAGCTGGGCTGGGCGATCGCGCTCTACGCCGGCCAGCAGCTCAACACCGAGGACGCGCTGCCGGATCGCATCGAGAACCTCTGGTGGTGCACCGAGGGCGTCTTCCCGGATCTGCTGACCCGCTTCGTCTACGACCTCTACGAGCGCTACCCACACCGGCTGACCCCGCTGTCCGAGATGGCGAAGCTGGCCGAGGGCGGCCGGCCCTCGGGGGTGGTGCGCCTCGACACGCGCACGCTGACCATCGCCGACCGCTTCCCCCTGCCGAAGGGCGTGATGGCCGGCTCGCTCCAGCTCGTCCCCAAGCCGAACGCGACCTCGGATCTCGACGCCTACCTCGTGGGCACGATGTACACCGACACGCGCACCGAGCTCTGGGTGCTGGACGCGGGGGACCTCGCGGCCGGGCCCGTCTGCAAGCTCGCCTCACCGAGCTGGCGCACCGGCTTCTCGCTCCACACCGCCTGGCTCCCGACCCTGCAGCCCCGCACGTCGAGCTACGTCGTCCGCGCCGAAGACGACCTCCGCCGACAGGTCGAGGCGCTCGGAAACCCGGCGCTGACCGATCGCTTCGCTCAGGACCTCTACCCGCGATTTCCCTGACCGCTCCCATCTGGGGACTGTGTCGAACCGGCTCGAGCGGATATGTGGAGCGGGTCGCTTTCTCCTGGGGGGGTGGAGCGCGCCCCGTGTCCGAACCCGATCGCACCGCCTATCGCGCACACGTCCCCCTCCCGCCGGGCTGGCCGCCCGTGCTCGAGGGTCTGGGCGCGCGCGAGGCGAGCGGAGACGCGCCCGACCTGCTGTTCTGCGACGCGGCCAGCCTCGCGGGCGTCACCGCGGCCCTCGCCTCCACGCCCCGGCCGTCGTGGCCGCTGATCGCGCTGGTGGACGACGGGCTGCCGACCGCTCGGCTCGCCGCGCTCCTCGCCGCGGGCGCCGACGAGCACCTCCCGCGCGACCTCCCGGACGCCGCGCTCGAGCGCCGGCTGATGGTGCTGCTCGCCTGCGCCCGCAAGCGCCGGGAGGTGAACCTCGCCGCCGCGTTGACCGGGATCGAGACGCTCTTCCAGGACATCGGCGACGTCTTCGGCGACATCGTCTTCGTCGTGAACGCCGACATGTCCCAGACGCTCTACGTCAGCCCCGGGCTCGAGCGCATGGTCGGGATCCCGCGGGCCGTCGCCTACACCGACGCGATGGCGTACTTCGCCCGGGTCCACCCCGAGGACCGCGAGGCGTTGATGGGGCTGTCCACCGCCACCGCGCCCATCGAGCACCGGGTGGCCGGCGCCGACGGGCGCTATCGATGGGTGGAGACCCGGGTCGAGGCCGCGCGCGACGCGGACGGCACGCCGCTGCGATGGATCGGCGTGACCAGCGACGTCGGCCGGCGCAAGCGCGCCGAGGAGGACGCGAGCGCGCTCGAGGGCCTGCTCGACGGCGCGACGCTCGCGCTCGCGACCCTCCTGAAGGCGGGCGACGCGGAGGCGGCGATGCCGTCGGTGCTCGAGACGGTGGGGCGCGCGACCGACGCCCACCGCGTCTACACCGCGGTGCACGGCGTGAGCGACGAGGGCAGGCCGACGATCCGCTTCTCCCACGAGTGGCACGCCGAAGGGATCCCGCCGATCGACGACCCGGCGCTCTTCACCGAGCGGGAGATCGCCGAGGGCACCTCGCCGGTGATCGCCAAGCTGACGGAAGGGCGCACCCTCTCCGTGGTCACCGAGCAGATGAGCCCGTCGATGCGCGAGCGGATCGCGTCGACCGGCGCGAGGGCGGTGCTGATGGTGCCGATCGTGGTGCGCGGCACCTGCCGGGGTCACATCGGCTTCGTCGACTGCGAGCGGGCGCGCGCCTGGTCGACCCCGATGCGGCGCATCCTGCAGCTCACCGCCGCCGCCATCGGCACGGTCGCGCTGCGCGAGCAGGCCGAGCAGGAGGTCGCCACCCAGGGCGCGCGGCTCCGCGCGCTCTTCGAGGCGACCAACCCGGTGGCCTCGGTGCAGGCGCAGCTCGACGCGCTGCTCGAGACGGCGGTCACCGCCTTCCACATGGAGAGCGGCGTCATCCTGAAGCTCGACGCCGACGCGCGGCGGTGCGAGACGGTGCACGCCCACCCAGCCGGCGGCTGGCTGCAGCCCGGGAACGTGGCCGAGGCGCCCGACGAGATGCTGAAGGTGGTCCGCGACCGGCGCGCGCGCCTCGCGGACGAGCCGTCGGAGGGCGTGTGCGAGTACGGCCGCGAGCGCGCCGTGCGCGCCACGATGACCGTCCCGATCCACGTCCGCGAGGAGCCGTGGGGCGTGCTGGCGCTGCTCCGCCGCTCCCCGCGGCCTCAGCCGTCGAACGAGGCCGACCGCGACTCCCTCGAGCTGCTCGGCCGGCTGGTCGGGCTGCTCCTCGAGCGCGAGGAGTGGGAGGCGGAGCGGCGCGCGCTCGACCGCCGCATGCAGGAGGCGCAGCGGCTGGAGAGCCTCGGCGTGCTCGCCGGCGGCGTCGCGCACGACTTCAACAACCTGCTGATGGCGATCCTCGGCAACGCCGAGGTCGCCAAGCTCGACCTGCCGCCGGGGCACGCGGCGCGCGAGTCCCTCTCTCACATCGCGCTCGCGTCGCAGCGGGCCGCGGAGCTGACGCAGCAGATCCTGGCCTACGCGGGCAAGGCGCGGACGGAGCGCGAGGCGGTCGACGTCGGGCAGGTGGTGGCGGAGATGGGGGAGCTGCTCAACGCGGCCTTGCCCAAGAACGCGACCCTGCGCATCGCCGAGTCGGGCGGGGTGCCGCCGATCGAGGCGGATCCGGCGCAGCTCCGGCAGGTGCTCCTGAACCTGCTCACCAACGCGTCCGAGGCCCTCGGCGGCGCGCCGGGCGAGATCACCCTGTCGGTCAGCGAGACCGACGCGGCGCCGGCCGGGCGCATCGGCGCCGAGGCCCTCGACGCGGCGCGCTGGGTCTGCGTGGAGGTGCGCGACACCGGCCGCGGCATGACGCCCGAGACCCTCGAGCGCGCGCTCGACCCGTTCTACTCGACCCGCGAGCAGGGGCGCGGCCTCGGGCTGGCGGTGGTGACCGGCGTGGTCCGCGGTCACGGCGCGGTGCTCGATATCGACAGCGCCCCCGGCGAGGGGACGCGCGTCCGCATCTACTGGCCGGTGGCGAGCGCGACGACCGCGGCCGCGGCGCCGGTCCCTCCGCCGGTGGACGGAGCGCTGCGAGGGCAGCGGGTGCTGGTGGTCGACGACGAGCCGCTGGTCCTCCGCGCGGTCGAGTCCCTGCTCAGCCGGGTGGGCGCGCGGGTGCGGGTCGCGCACGACGGCGACGAGGCGCTGAGCGCGTTCGAGGCCGAGGGGCCGTTCGAGATGGTCATCCTCGACCTGACCATGCCGCGACAGCACGGCTCGGAGGTGCACGCCAAGCTGCGCGCGCGCCACGCCGCGCTCCCCATCGTGATCATGAGCGGCTACCCGGAGGACGGCCTCGCGACCGATCCGTACACCGCGTTCCTGCAGAAGCCCTTCCGCCCGCCGGAGCTCATGGAACGCGTGGAGTCGCTGCTCGTCCGAGGGTAGAGTCGCGCCGGGAGGTCCCTGATGAGGTTCACGCTGGCGCTCACCATCCTGGCGCTCTCGGGCTGTGGCGCTCCGGCCGACGAGGAGGCCGCAGTCACCGAGGAGACGGTCACCACCGGCGACGAGGCGCCCGAAGGCGAGCTCCCCGGGCCTCCGATGGCGTGGGAGGAGATGGACCACGACGCCCAGGCGCGCTGGATGATGACCGAGGTGGTGCCGCGCATGGAGCAGCGCTTCCAGGCCTACGACGGCGAGCGCTACGCGAGCTTCGGGTGCGCGACCTGTCACGGGCCCAACCCGCAGGAGGTCCAGTTCGAGATGCCGTCGCGCGCGCTCCCGGCCCTCCCCGCCACCGGGACGCCCGAGCAGCATCAGATGGTGCGCGAGTACCCGGAGATGGTCCGCTTCATGTTCAACGAAGTGCTGCCGACGATGCAGACGCTGGTCGGCGGCGCCGACTTCGACGAGGAGACCGGCGAGGGGTTCAGCTGCTACTCCTGCCACCCGCACGCCGGCGACGAAGGCACCACGCTCGTGCACCTCGAGGGCGAGCCGGCCGAGTGAGCGAGCAGGAAGCGCCGATCACCCTGGATCAGATCCAGGTGTTCCTGTGCGTCGTCGAGGAGGGCAGCTTCTCGGGGGCGGCCAAGCGGCTGCGTCGCGTGCAGTCGGCCATCAGCTACTCGATCGCGAACCTCGAGCGGCTCCTCGAGGTGGAGCTCTTCGATCGGTCCGGCCGGAAGCCGGTGCTGACCGACGCCGGGCGCGCGCTGGTGGCCGACGCCAAGGCGGTCGACGAGCGGGTGGATCTCCTGCACGCGCGCGCCAAGAGCATCTCGTCCGGGGTGGAGGCGCGGCTCAGCCTCGCCGTCGACATGCTCTTCCCCTCGCAGCCGCTCCTCGACGGCCTGCGCGCGTTCAACGAGCGCTACCCGCTGGTCGACCTCCACCTCCGGGTCGAGGGGCTCGGCGCGGTGGTGCAGCTGGTCGACGAGGGCACCTGTCAGCTCGGCATCGCCGTCGACTTCGACACCTACCCTCGCTCGCTCACCGTGCGCCCGCTGTGCACCGTGCCCATGTCGCAGGTCTGCGCGCCCGACCACGCGCTCGCCCGGGTGGAGGGCCCGATCCCGGAGGACGTCCTGCGCCACGAGACCCAGCTCGTGGTGACCGACCGCAGCTCGCTGACCGAGGGCCGGGACCGCGGGGTCGTCTCCGAGCGCACCTGGCGCATCGCCGATCTGCACACCAAGCGCATGCTCCTGCTGAACGGCTTCGGCTGGGGCAACATGCCGGACCACGCCATCGCCAACGACCTCGAGGCGGGCCGCCTCGTCCGCATCCAGCCGGCGCACCGGGCCGAGGACGTCGACGTGCCGCTGAGCGCCATCGCGCGCACCGCCGATCCGCCGGGCCCCGCGGCGAGCTGGCTCCTCGACCAGCTCGCCGAGCGCTGCGCCTGAGCCGCCTACCAGTCGACGGACTTCCGCGACTGCTTCCGCTCGCTGCGCTGCTTCTTGGCCTTGAGCCGACGCTCCTTGGCCCCGCGCGAGGGCCGGGTCTTCTTGCGCTTCTTCGGCGGGTGGAGCGCGCTCCGGATCAGCGCCGCGAGCTTCTCCCGCGCGTCCTCGAGGTTCCGGGACTGGTCGCGGGTGGCCTGGCTGGTGATCTGGATCCGGCCCTCCCTGTCGAGCCGGTTCGCGGCCAGGCGACGCAGCCGCCCCTTCACCTCGTCGCGGAGCGCGGTGGTGCCCTCGAGGTCGAAGCGCAGGTCGACCTTCGTCGCGACCTTGTTCACGTTCTGGCCGCCCGGGCCGGAGGAGGTCGCGGCGCTCCACGAGAGATCCGCGCTCGGGATCACCGTACGCTGACTGACGGGGAGATCGTCCACACCGGCAGGACTAGCGCCGCCCGAAGGCGCCGACCACCTCGATGTGGTCCTCGACCGTGCGCACGCTCGGAGCGATCGCGCCGAGCTCCACCCCGGACTCGAGCCCGAAGAGGCTGAAGACGGCGCTCGTCTGGAGGCTGGGGATGGGGAGCGTCGGCGCCCCCTCGTTCAGGGCGAAGCGCGCGGTGTGGTGCGCGAACGCCACGAGGAAGGCGTACGCCCCGGGTCGGTCGCCGGGCGGGAGCGCGGGGTCACTCGTCCAGCGCAGCTCGGTGATCTCGACGTCGCCGAACTCCGGGTCCTCGCCCGCGCCGGCGGTCAGCGTCGCGCGCGCGGTCGCCCCGAAGCGCACCCGGGTGCCGTCGCCGTAGGGGCCGCCGGCCACCGTCATCGTCATGCCGCCGAGCTGCACCTCGACCTGGTCGCCGCCCACGCTCGAGGCGACCGGCGGCAGCGCCGAGCCCACCTGGATCATGTCCGGCGCGACGATCATGTCGGGGGCCACGATCATGTCCGGCGCGACGATCATGTCCGGGGCCAGGATCATGTCCGGCGCGACGATCCCCTCGACGCCGCCGGCCCGCCAGAGCCCGTGCAGGGCGAAGTTCATGACCGCCTCGCTCACCCGGTTGCCGACCGGCATCTCGGTGTCGCTCGCCGCCCGGACGGTGGCGCCGATGGCGACGCCCAGGCTCCGGCGATCGATCGGGGCGTCCTCCTCCGCGTGCCGGGTGCCGAGGTCGAAGACGACCCCGGCGGGGCTGGCCTCGACGCCGGTGAAGAAGCTCTCGAAGCTGAGGCTCGTCATCGCCCCGTCGAGCCCGGGCACCGGGACCGAGGCGCCGAGCGAGCGCACGTCGATGCTGGAGAGCAGGATGTCGAGGAAGCCCGACAAGCCGGTCGCGGTGAAGCTGGCGATGCTCTCGCGCAGCGAGTCCCCCGAGTCCCGGTCGATGTGGTCGGCGACGCCTCTCTCGACGATCGACCGGTAGCTGGACGGCAGCCCGGGGAAGCTCGAGGTGACCGGGCCGGTGCGCACGCTCCGGACCTCGCGCACCGTCGCCTCGAGCTCGCCGTCCTCGTCGACGCCGAGATCGAGGTCGATCTCGAGCTCGATGAATTCGATGTCGATGTCGCCGGGCGTGGGGCCGAAGCTCCGGGGCAGGCCCGCGTCCACGATCTGCTCGCCCGAGACGTCGACCGAGAGCCGGATGCCCTCCACCCGGCCGAAGAAGCGGAAGCCGCCGTCGATCGGCGCGAGGGTCGAGGTGCTGGCGCCCAGCACCGACGTGTCCCGGAAGTCGACCGAGCTGGCGAGCTCGCACGCGTCGTCGGCCCGGCGCTGGTCACACGAGCGCGTCTTGATGTCGACGGTCGGCGAGCTGAAGCGCATGTCGAGCAGGGACTCGAGCGCCCCGCCCTGGAGCAGCGCGAGGAAGACGTCGTTCAGGCTCTGGATGGGCTCGGCGACCCCGTCGCCGTCGTCCACCGCCTCGGGGCCGAGGCGCATGGTGACCGAGCCCGGGAGCAGCTCCGCGTCGGGGTGGAAGCGCGGCGCGGCGAGGAAGGTGCAGAGCTCGGAGAACGTCCGGCCGTCGGTCGCCTCGAGCTCGACCTCGACGTGGTTCATGCCGTAGCGGGCGGCGACCGGGATCGTGACCAGCCCGAGCGCGTCGGGCTCGAGGTCGACCCCCTCGGCCGTGACGCGGGCCGCGAGCGACGGGTCCCCGACCGCCACCACCAGGCCGACCTCCTCGCCCTCGGCCGCCACCGTCATGGCGCCGTGCTCGGGGTTCACGCAGCGCAGCGACAGCGCCCGCGGGGGGCCCGCGTCTCCGGCGCCGGCGTCCTCGGGCGCGTCCACGCCTCCGTCGGTCGCGCCCCCGCCATCACACGCGGCGAGCAGCAACATGGCGAGCGCAATCGAGCTTCGCGGCATCCGACCTCCCCAGCGCGGCCAGCATAGCACCGCGACGCGCCGGTCCCAGCGGGGTCAGAAGATCGGCGGCTCGCCGACGCTCTCGGTGGTCCAGACGGCGATGTGGTTGGACGTCGCGAGGTCCTGGAAGGGGAGCGCGAAGGCGGCGTGGCTCGGGTCCTCGCCGCGCGCGGCCGCCTCCGGCTCGACGGCGGTCATCCAGAGCCACGTCCCCCGGTCGCTCTCGCCCGAGCTGCTGCTCGGGGTCTCGCGGAGGCCGTAGCGGCGAGTGCTGGAGAAGCTGACCCACATCACCCGCGTGCTGCCCAGGTCGCCGCTGCCGAGCACGAACTCGAAGGGCGCGAAGCGCGGGAAGGTGTTGGCGAGGTCGTCGGTCTCGTCGAGCGCGCCGCGCGCCTGGGCGCGGGCCAGCCGGACCGGGGCGCCGCCGTCGCGCCCGATCGCCCAGATGGTCGCCGTCGGGTCGGTGTCCGCGTTGCAGTCCCCCGAGGCGACGTCGCCGCCCGGGCACACGCTCTCGTCGAACAGGAGGAAGCTCGAGTCGACGGCCCAGGCCGGGTTGTACCGGTTGAGGCCGTCGCCGCGCTCCACGAGGGTGACCGGCGCGCTCCACCCGTCCCCCTCGCGGGCCACGTAGGCGATGGCGCCGTGGCCGGGGCGCTGCGAGGTGCGGTGGTGACCCACGTCGGTGAAGGCGATGCGGCTTCCGTCGGGGGACCAGTCGGGGTGGCTGGCCTCGCGCCCCCCGAGGTCGATGCGGCCGGTCTGCTGTCCACAGGTGTCGAGGCTCGCGGCGTCGCAGCGGGTGTCGAAGAGGAAGAGGTCCCCGAAGCCCTCGCGACCGGTGTCGTCGCCGTAGACCCCGACCAGCGAGTCGCCGTCGGGAGCGAAGGCCGCGAACTGCAGGATGTGGTCGTCGTCCGACGAGGCGTTGAAGACCGGGGTGAACGACTCGAGATCCATGAGGATCATGCCGCCGCGGTTCTGGCCGCCCACCGATCCGACCAGCTTGCGCCCGTCGCGCGACAGCGCGTGGCAGCCGACGCAGCGCCCGTTCTCGGCCAGCTCGGGGCCCATCACCCGCTCGGCCGCGTCGGCGCCCGCGCCGAAGTCGTAGCGCATGATCCGGCCCCCCTCGGAGACGGTCCAGTAGTAGATGGTGCCGCTGAGCGGGTCGCGCCCGAAGCGCATCTCGAAGGCGCTCGACGCGCCCACCGCGCTCCCCTCGTCGTCGGTGCCCCGCACGGTCACCCGGAGCGGCGCGCCGCCGGCGTTCGTGTCGGCGATCCACGTCCACTGGGCGCCCGCCGGCTCCCAGACGCAGCCGTCCTCGCGCACCCCCTCCGGGCGCTCACAGCGCACGTGGGCGCGCACGTCCGTGAGGTCGTTCTCGAAGGCCACCTCGAAGAGGGTGTTGGCCTCGCTCCCACGCAGCCAGTGCACCTCCACCCGCCCGAGGTTCGGCGGCAAGACCACGCCGTCGTTCGGGTAGACCAGGGTGGGAGCGCGCGCCGGATCCTCCGGGCCCCCGAAGAGCGCGCCCGGCTCGTCGGGGATGGGCGCGCCGTCCGCCGGGGGCACGGACACCGTCTGCCGGAGCTGCACCGTCACGGAGGTCTCGGCGTACACGTCGCCGGCCGTCGCCTCGACCACGCCGCGCCCACCGACGCTGGTGCCGGTGGTGAAGACGTTGGCGCGGAAGGTGCCGAGGCGCCGGAGGGACCGCAGGCCCCAGCTCACTCGGGGCGTGACGTCGGCCTCGGTGCCGTCCTCGAAGGCGCCGATGGCGGTGTAGGTCTGCGTCGCCTGCACCCCGCCCTCGACCACCAGCCGCGCGTCGGCGGGCTCGATGCGCATCGAGACGAGGCCCTCGATGGGCGGCGGGGCCCCGTCGAACAGCGGCTCTCCGCCGTCGCCGTAGAGCGCCGGGTCGCCCGCGCAGTCGCAGCCGGAGACGAAGAGGAGGAGGAGGCAGAGGCGTCGCACGCAGGCAGCTTTCCACGGTGCGCGCTGGCTGAGAAGTCGGGGCCCGCCCGACGTTGTCTCGCGCCCCGGGAGCCGGTATGAAGCGCGCTTCGCGGCGGAGCCGCGTGCCGTACGGGGGGCGTCCATGGAGCGAGCGCTGCGGGTGTTGTTGATCCAGGTCCGGGACGCGGACGATCCGATGCGGGAGCACGAGCTCGAGTGCTTCGCGACCCGCACCCGGCTGCGCCGCGAGGCGTTCGGGGTCTGGGACGCGGTCGGGCGCTCGCCGACCCTCTCGGAGGTGCGCGGCTACGACGCCCTGATGGTCGGCGGCAGCGGCGACTACAACGTCTCCAAGCGCAACCAGCCCGGGCTCGCCCCCCTGCTCGAGCTGCTCCGCGAGGTCTCGGCGGTCGGCCACCCGACCTTCGCCAGCTGCTACGGCTTCCAGTGCCTGGTCGCGGCCCACGGAGGCGAGGTCGTGCACGACGAGGCCCGGACCGAGGTGGGGACCTACGAGATGGAGCTCACCGACGCGGGGCGCGCCGACCCGGTGCTCGGCTCCCTCCCGCCCCGCTTCGAGGCGCAGCAGGGTCACAAGGACCACGCCGACCGGCTCCCCGACGGCTTCGAGAACCTGGCGCGGAGCGAGCGCTCGCCGCTCCAGGCGGTGCGGGTGCCCGGGCAGCCGGTGTGGGGCGTGCAGTTCCACCCGGAGCTCGATCACGTCGCCAACCGTCGGCGCTACGAGCACTACCTCGACGCCTACTCCGCCGGCATGACCGCGGAGGAGCGGGCCCGGGCGCTCGACCGCTTCCGGCCGAGCCCCCAGGCGTCCGAGCTGCTGCGGGCCTTCCTCGCGCTGGTGTAGCCGGCGTTTAGGAAACTCTGAGGATCCCGTAGGGAACACTTAGGAAGCGCGGGCCGGAGGCATCGCTAGCTTCCAGGTCGAGAGGCGCGCCCGGTGGCGACGCCTCCCCTGGAGAGCCGATCATGCGCCCCTCCCCCACCGCGCCGACCCCGGCGACGGCGCCCGCGCCCCTGCGCCCGCCCCCGCTCCGCGCCGCCTTCGCCCTGTACGTCTGCGGCGCCGCGCTCGTGCTCGGGTCGCTGACCGCGTGCCGGCCCGAGGTCACGGCGCCGGTCCGAGCGCCCGGGGCGCCGAAGCCGCCGCCCGAGCGGCTCGAGGACACCGGCCTGGCGCGCGCCGCCCTGCTGTCCTTCTCGCCGCAGTACCCGCTCTGGACCGACGGCGCCGACAAGCGCCGCTGGATCGCGCTGCCGCCGGGGACCTCGATCGACGCCAGCGACCCCGACGACTGGCGCTTCCCCCCGGGCACCCGCCTCTGGAAGGAATTCTCCTTCGGCGGCCGCCCGGTCGAGACCCGGTACATGGAGGCGCGGTCGGACGGCTCGTGGAGCTACGCGACCTACGTCCACGGCGAGGACGGCGTCGCGCGGCGGGCCCCCGACCGCGGCGTGCCCGAGGGCGTGCCGGTCGCGGGCGGCGCGGGCCGACACGTGATCCCCGGCCAGGCCGACTGCGTGTCGTGCCACGAGGGGCGCCCGAGCCCGGTGCTCGGCTTCAGCCTGCTCCAGCTCTCGGGCGATCGGGACCCGAACGCGCCTCACGCCGCCTTCGGACCGGAGGACGTGAGCGTCGCCGCGCTCGTCCGGACCGGCCGGCTCCGGCGATTGCCTCCGACGCTGGTCGCGCCGCGGGTGGAGGCGTCGTCGCCCACCGAGCGGGCCGCGCTCGGCTACCTGCACGGCAACTGCGGCGGCTGCCACAACGACGTGGGGCCGCTCGCGCCGCTGGGCATGGTGCTCGCCCAGTCGTTCGGCCGGCCGCGCCCGGTGCAAGGCACGCTGCTCGCGCGGGAGAGCCGCTTCCGGCTCTGGGACCGCCCCGACGCCGTGCATCGGGTCCACGCAGGCGAGCCCGAGCGCAGCGTGCTGCTGCACCGGCTGCGCTCCCGTGACCCGAACACCCAGATGCCGCCCGTGGGCTCCCTCGTCGCCGACGAGGAGGCCGCGGCGCTGCTCGAGCGATGGATCCGCGACCTGCCCGGTGGCCGGCTCGTGGGCCTCCACAACTGAAGAGAGAACGCCATGACCCGCCACGCGATCATCCCCCTTTCGCTGCTCCTCCTCCTGCTCGCCGGCTGCCAGGAGGCGCCCGCCCCCGCCGAGGCCGCGCCGGCGATCGCCACCCTCAGCCCGGTCGAGCGCGGGCAGTACCTCGTCGACGTCGGCGGCTGCCACGACTGCCACACGCCGTGGACCATGCAGGAGAACGGCCCCGGCCCGGACCTCACCCGGGCGCTCTCGGGCCACCCCGCCGACCTGGAGATGCCCGACCCGCCCGCGCCGGTGGGGCCGTGGATCGTCGCGTCGGCGGCGACCAACACCGCGCACGCCGGCCCCTGGGGCGTGAGCTTCACCGCCAACCTCACCCCGCACGACGAGACCGGCCTCGGCACCTGGACGACCGAGACCTTCATCGCGACCATCCGGAACGGTCGGCACATGGGCCGCGGTCGACCGCTCCTCCCGCCGATGCCGTACTTCAACTACGCGAAGGCGACCGACGAGGACCTCGCGGCCATCTTCGCCTACCTGCAGACGGTGCCGGCCATCGACAACCGCGTCCCGTCGCCGCGCCCCCCGCGCCTGGCCCAGGCGCAGTGAGGTCAGCCGCTCGCGTCGAGCCGCTCCTCGAGGGAGAGGTCGCAGTCGAGCTCGACCCCGAAGCGGCCGCGGGCCCGGCGCACGAGCCGCACGTCGGGGCACTTCTGCTCGAGGCGCTTGCGGAGCAGGATGAGCCGGCTCTCGAGGTTGTCCTTCACCGGCGGCAGCCCGAGGGTCGGGTCGAGGCGGAGCTCGCGGTTCGTGAACTCCGTCCGGCCCGACCCGCGCAGCTCGGTGAGCAGCTTCCAGAGGATGCGCCCGGGCACGTTCCGGATGAGATACTCGCCGTCCACGAACACGCAGTCGTCGTTGCGATAGAAGACGAATCTGCGCACCGGCAGGCCCCGCGGACAGGGCGCGTGCTCCGCCTCCGCGAGCCGGTCGATGCCGGCCGCGACCTGGTCGGCGACCACCCCGAGGAACGCCTCGTGCCAGCTCTCGAAGCAGCTCCCGCTCCGCGACTCGAAGGCGAGCACGCCGACGAGGCGCTGCCCCACCTGGAGCGGCAGCGCGAGCTGACTCTGGGCGTCCGGGAGGCCGGGGAGCGGGACCGGCGGCGCGAAGCTCTTGCGCCCCTCGGCCTCCTCGCCCGCCCGGGCGGCGAGCCCGTAGCGGAGCGCGCCCTCGAGCTGCCCCACCCGCAGCACCCGGCGCTCGGCCGCGACCGTGCCGACGAGCCCGTCGCCGAGCGCGACCTCCGAGCCCACGCCGTCGTCGTCGTAGCCGTGGCTGGCGACGGTGAAGAGGCGGCGCTCGCCCTCGTCCCACAGCAGCACCATCGAGTGCGCGAAGCCGAAGTCGACGGCCAGCCGGTCGAGCACGCCGTCGAGCAGCTCGTCGAGCTCGGTCGCGCAGGCCAGCTGATGGGAGAGGCGCTGCAGCGCCCAGAGCTCCTCGCGCGCCTCGGGCGGCCGGGCGAGCTGATCGGCGCTGTCCAGCTCCTCGCCCTCGCAGGTCGCCTCGGGCTCGGGGGGCGCCAGGTGGCTCGTGACCTCCACGACGTCGTCGACCACGAACAGATCCGCCGCCTGCAGCTTGAAGATCCCCTTCATGCCGGTGTGCGAGGCGATGGCCTCGATGCGCACCGCCATCTCGTCGAACAGCGGCCCGTCGGTCTGCGACGCGAGGAAGCGCGCCCGGATGCGGTAGATGGTGAAGTCGACGGGGTCCCACAGCGAGACGAGGACCGCCGGGTTCTCGAGCACGTTGCGCGTGGTCTTGTTGAAGAACTGCCGGGAGAGGGCGACGTGCCGGTCGTCCACCCGGTAGACCTGGCTGAGCACGGCGACGTTCGGCACGCCGTTCGCCGAGCAGGTGGCCACCGTCGCCGGCACGATCCCGTCGAACAGGCGCGACGGAAGGCGGGCGAGGGACGCGCGGGCCACCCCGGTCACAGCCTCCCCGGTCACAGCCACCCCGGTCACAGGGGCTCTCCCGCGCTCGGCCCGGGCGTCTGCTCGAACATCGAGGCCACCCGAAAGCGCACCGCCACGCACGGCCAGCTCACCAGCCGGGCGCTCACCGAGCGCGGGATGCCGACCTTGGCGAACGCCGCCTCGCGCCGCTCGAGCAGCCCGTCGAGGAAGCGGCGGTCGTCGTCGGTGGCGTCCCTCAGCGCGACCAGCCGCCCCTTGAGCTGCATGGAGCGGTCGTCGGTCACCCGGGAGACGCTGAGCGCGACCTCGCCGTTGTGGGCCGCGTTGGCGCGGGTCGCCTGGGCGAAGACCGAGGGCACGTAGGCCTCGAGGGTTCCATCCGGCAGGACCCGCGCGCCCGCGGCGAGCACGGCCTCGGGCACCCGCTCCGGATCGCGGGTGCCGAGGAACATGATCAATCCGTCCTGGAGGAACGAGGCGACCTCGGACGGGATGACGAGGTCCGTTCCGGCTTCGGTGCCGCGCATGATGACGACGCGGCCAAGATAACCCCGCCCGGGCCCCCGGGCGATAGCCTACTTGTTGGGCTGCGGCGTCATGCGCAGGTACGGGGTCAGCTCGGTGTGACCCTTCGGGAACTTCTTGGCGATCTCGGCCGGGTCCTTGATGGAGGGCACGATGACCACGTCGTCGCCGTCCTTCCAGTTGGCGGGCGTCGCCACCTGGTGAGAGTCGGTGAGCTGGAGGCCGTCGAGCACCCGGAGCAGCTCGTCGAAGTTGCGCCCGGTGGCCGGCGGGTAGGTGAGCGTGGCCCGGATCTTCTTGTTCGGGTCGATGAAGAACACGCTGCGCACCGTGACCTTCGCGTCGGCGGCCTCGTGGATCATCTCGTACGCCTTGGCGACCGACTGGTCGGGGTCGGCGACGATCGGGAAGTTCATCTTCACGTCCTGCGTCTTCTCGATGTCCCCGATCCAGCCCTGGTGGCTGTCGAGCGGGTCGACGCTGATCGCGATCATCTTGCAGTTGCGCTCGGCGAAGTCGCCCTTCATGCGCGCGGCCATGCCGAGCTCCGTCGTGCAGACGGGCGTGTAGTCCGCGGGGTGCGAGAAGAAGATCACCCACTGGTCGCCGGCCCAGTCGTGGAAGTCGATCTTCCCCTCGGTGGTCTCGGCGGTGAAGTTCGGCGCGGTCGTTCCGAGCTTGAGGCTCATGTCAGTCCTCCCTCTGTGCGGTGTGAGCTGTCGGTGTATGCGGGAGGACAGATCTGGTCCCGCGCGGCGTCGACGTCTGTGACCTTTCTCCGCCGCCGGGACCGGAATCTTCCGGCTTCAGGATCCGCGGTAGGTCGAGTAGCCGAACGGGCTGAGGAGCAGCGGCACGTGATAGTGCTCGTCGGCGCTCTTCACCCGGAACTCGATCTGCACGCTCGGGTAGAAGGTCGGCTCGCCCGCGTAGTAGGCGCCGGTGTCGAAGGAGATGCGGAAGACGCCGGGCTCGAGGGCGCCGGGCTCCATCAGGTCGGTGATGCGGCCGTCGTCGTCGGTCTCGCCGCTGCCCACCTCGCGGAAGGCGCCGCCGTCCTTGCGCTCGAGGGTGACGGGCACGCCCCGCGCGGGGCGACCGGAGGCGGTGTCGAGGACGTGGGTGGTGATCGGGCTCTTGCTCATGATTCGTCCAGAAGCTTGTGGAGCCGAAGCTCGGTGATCTTCATCTGCTCGGCCGCCGCCACGGCGAGCTCTTCGTCGGGGTCGTTGTCCATGCGCGCCTCGAGCAGCGCGAGCATCTCCGCCGCGCTCTTGCCGGTGGCGCACACGATGAAGATGTGTCCGAAGCGCGCCTCGTAGGCGACGTTGCCGTCCCGCAGCCGCTCGAGCGTCGCCTCGTCGGCCGCGGCGGCGCCCGCCTGCTCGCCCGCCGACCAGTCCTTCGTCGCCGCGAACTTCTCGCGGAGCTTGGCGAGGTCGGCGCCGATGCGCGGGTGATGCTCGAACGCCTCGAGCACGTCGGCGCGCTCCATCGTCGCCCACACCGCGCGGGCCCGCTCGATCGGCGCGTCGCCGAGCGGGCGCGACCGGAGCATGCCCTCGACCCAGCGGGAGGCGCCGCAGCAGCGGGTCAGCGCCGCGCGGGCCTCGGGCTCGCTCATCGCGTCGAGCGCGCTCACGTCGGCTTCCCGAACAACCTCAGCCGGCTGATGCCGCCGTCGGGATAGATGTCGAGCTTGACGTGGGTGAAGGGCCCCTTCGCCTGCAAGCCGTCCTTCACGAACCGCCGGTCGTGCGCCTCGAGCTTCGTCTCCGGGAGGAGGGTCTGCCAGTCCTCGCGCTTCACCAGCTCGGTGAGCCTCGCGCCGGGGGCGTGCACGCCGCGCAGCGCGCAGCGGTCGGGGTAGTTGCCCTTGAAGTGGTTGGTGTCGATCTCGGCGACCTCGATCACGCCGGGCGCGCCGAGGCGGATCAGGATCCAGTCGTGGCCGGGCGCGGGGCGCTTGCGCCGGGTCTCCCAGCCGCCGCCCATGTTCTCGGCGCGGCTCGGGAGGAGGAGGTTGTCCATCGGCCCGAAGAAGGCGTCGCTGCACGCGAGCGCCTTGCCGCCGCGGTTCACCGCCGCGAGGTCCACCAGCCCGGCGGGCACGTGCTGCTCCTGCACCTCGTCGAGCGCGGAGGGCTCGCGGCTCGCGGCCACCTCGCCCCACACCTTGAGCCGCGCGACGCCGCCGTCCGGGTAGATGTGCAGGCGCACGTGATCGAAGACCTCGTCCGACGCGAGGGTGAAGAGGTTCTGCGAGCCGGGCCGCAGCGGGCTCTCGGGGAGCAGCTCCACCCAGTCCCCGTCGCCGCGGCGCGCCTCGAGGCTCGCGAACGGCGGGTGGTTGCCGAGGAAGTGGTTGGTGTCGATGTCGAGGGCCCGGATCCGACCGGGCGCCCCGAGCCGCACGACGCAGTGATCGTGGCCCTCGACGCGCTTGCGGCGGCTCTCCCAGCCGTCCATCCACTTGCCGCGGTCGGTGTAGCGGTCCGGGTCGAACACGCCCCTGCCGGGCTTCACGAGGTTGTGCATCGACGCGAAGAAGTCGTCGGTGCAGGAGATGGCCTCGCCGCCGAGCGCGCCGGCCGCGAGATCGATGAGCCCGCCGAAGCGAGCGCCTTCTTCCGGTCGGCTCACGCCGTCCCTCCACGGTGCAAGAGAGGCCGCCCGTGCGGCCCGATCACGTCGTCGCCGTCGAAGACGACGGCGCCGCGGAGCCACGTGCGGAGCACGCGCCCGCTCAGGGTGCGGCCCAGGTAGGGCGACACCGGGTGCTTGAAGCGGAGGCCACTGGCCGTGACCTCGCGGGTGGCGTCGGGATCCCAGAGCACCAGGTCGGCGTCCAGGCCCGGCGCGATGGCGCCCTTTCGGTCGGCGACGCCGGCGAAGCGCGCGGGGCGCGCGGAGAGCCACTCGGCGACGCGCGTCACGTCGGCGCCGCGCGCGCGGGCCTCGGTCCACACGCTCGAGAGCCCGAGCGAGAGCGAGGCGATGCCGCCCCACGCGTCGATGAAGTCGCCCCGCTCGGGGACCTTGAGATGCGGCGTGCACGGAGAGTGGTCGCTGACCACGAAGTCGATCACGCCGTCCAGGAGCCCCTGCCAGAGCCGGGCCCGGTTCTCCTCGCCGCGGATGGGCGGCGCGCACTTGTACTCGGTCGCGCCGTCGGGCACGTCCTCGGCGCGCAGGCAGAGATAGTGCGGGCAGGTCTCGACCGTCAGCGGCAGGCCCTCGCTCTTGGCGGCCTCGATCATCGGCAGCGCGCCCGCGCTCGAGAGGTGCACCACGTGCACGGGGCAGCGGGTCTCGCGGCAGAGCTCGATGAGCATCGCGATCGCCGCGTCCTCCCACTCCGGCGGCCGCGCCCCCAGCCAGGCGTCGTACTTGCGCGGGTCGGTGGTCGCGGGGTGCGCGTCCAGCTCGAGCTCGGCGTGGGCGAGGAGCGGGATCGCGGCGTCTTTCATGCGCGGCATCGCGGCCCGCAGCGTCGCCTCGTCGGCCTTCGGGAAGTCGTCGATGCCGGAGTGGCAGAGGAAGGCCTTGGCCCCGAGCGCCCCTTCGGTGGCGAGCGCCGACAGGTCACCCTCGTTGCCGGGCACGACCCCGCCCCAGAACCCGACGTCGACGTGCAGCTCCCCGTCGGTCGCGTCCTTCTTCCGCAGCAGCGCGTCGCGGGTCGTGGTGACCGGGATGCAGTTGAGGGGCATGTCGACGAGGCTGGTGACGCCGCCCGCGGCCGCCGCCTGGGTGGCGGTGACGAAGCCCTCCCACTCGGTTCGCCCCGGCTCGTTGACGTGCACGTGCGTGTCGACGAGCCCGGCCATGAGCACCCCGTCGACCTCGTCCACCGGCATGCCCTCGGGCCCGGCGCCGACCGGTCGCACCTCGGCGATCCGCTCCCCCTCGATCATCACGAGGGCGGGGCGGACCCCATCGGGCGTGACCACGCGTGTGCTCTGGATGCCTCGCATCGGAATCGCGCTGCTTACCACGTCCCGCCCTCCTCCGCGACGCGGCCGCGAAGGTCGACCCGGCTAGGCGCGCGTCCAGCGAGCGACCCGGTAGAGCGGGAGGCGGCGATCGACGTCGCCGACGACGCCGCCCAGCGTGGCGAGCCGGCTCCACGCCAGCCGCCTGGCGCGGACCCGGAGTCGGCTCCCCGGCGTGATCGCAGCGCCGCAGGGGATGGCCACCGCGACCGGTCGTCGCTCCCCCACCACCCGCGCCCGGTGCAGCGTATGCAGCCGTCCTCCACCCCCGCACAATGGCGCGGTCCTTGGGGCGGTCTGGATCACCACGTCGAGCGAGATCCACTCGCCGGGCCCGAGGTCGTCCCCCCGCGCCGTGGCTGACGCCCCGCCGATCGAGGCCGCGAGGACCGCCGCCACGACCCCCGTGGCGTAGCCAGCGTTCATGAACCGGAGTCTAGCGCGTCCCTCCGCATCGACCCTCTCCGGACGGCGATACGGGGACGGAGTTTCCTTGTTGCCGAAGCCATCGTTCCGGCCACTCACGGACCCATGGAGGGCCTCGACGAGATCAGCCGAGGATCTGGCTCGCGCTGGCGCGGGAGAGGCCGGCGAGGGAGACGTCGTGCAGGGTGACGGCGAGGGCGTCGAGGAGGGCGAGGAGCTCGGGCGGGGCGTCGTGGCCGCGGTACGAGAGGCCGAGGTGGGTGCTCTCGCGGTAGTGGCGGCGGCCCTCGGCGAGCGGCGCGAGCACGATCTCGCGGTCTCCGATCGCCGGGGCGCGCAGGGCGATCACCAGCGCGTCGTCCTGCCAGCTCGCGGTCCGCGCCTCGACGTCCGGCGGGAGGGCGAGGCGGGCGAGCAGGGGCGCGCTCGGGGGGCAGGGGGCGCTCGGTCGATCGAGCGGGCGGGCGGGCGCGTCGCCGGCGGCTCGGACCAGCTCGTCCTGCAAGGCCGCGAGCTCGCGGAAGGTCTCCCGGCGCTCGAGCTCGGTCACCCGCGGCGGCAGTCGTGAGATCACGTCGTCGTGGTCGTCGAAGGTCTCGCCCGCCGGTCCCGGCCAGGCGTGCACCGCGGCGTCGCCCAGCGCGGTCCCCGGGAGCGGCTGGTAGGTCGACCAGATGATCGACCCCGGCCGCAGCTTCTTCAGCAAGGAGACGGTGGAGGCCGCCTGGGCGCGCGTCTCGGTCGGCAGCATCGTCATCAGCGACGCGCTGGTCGGGAGCCCGAGCTCCCGGCAGTCCTCGAAGAGCCGCTCGAGGCGCGCGTCCGGCGAGCGACGGTTCAGCACCTCGCGCCGCAGGGGCTCGTCCCCCGCCTCGACGCCGCAGTGGAAGAGCACGCAGCCCGCCTCCACCAGGAGCTCCAGCCGGGCCCGGCTCGCCGCGTTGGGGTGCATCTCCACCTTGAACGGGAGCCCCACGCGACGGGGATAGACGTCGGCCAGCTCGCGCAGCCAGCCGAGGTCGATCGGGAAGTGCTCGTCCCAGAGCTCGAAGCCCTCGGGCGCGTAGCGGGCGCCGAGGTCGGCGAGCTCGTCGCAGAGCGCCTCGACGCTGCGCACGTTCTTCATCGGCGCGCGGCGGAGGCCCAGCAGCTCGCCCCACCGAGGCGCCGAGCAGTAGGCGCAGGAGAAGGGGCAGCCGCGGCTCGCTCGGGTGGGGAGGTAGCCGTCGACGTGCGGGCCGAAGGTGTTGATGCCCCGGCCGAGGATCTCGCGAACGTCGCCGAAGACCTCGTAGTCCCAGCGCGGCAGGGCGTCGATGTCGGGCTCCGGGTCGGCGGGAGGCGGCGCGCCCTCGAACCCGCCCTCCCCTCGGATCCAGAGGCCCGGGAAGCTCTCGCCGGCGTCGCCCGTCGAGAGGCGCTCGAGCAGGCAGGCGAGCGGCCGCTCTCCCTCGCCCACGCAGATCGCGTCGACCCGGGCGCAGGCGGCGACGTCGCGCGGCGCGAGCGAGGCGTGGTAGCCGCCGACGACGACGAAGGCCTCGCTCGACAGCTCCCGCAGCAGCCCGGCCGCGCCCGGCCAGTCGCGCGTCATGGCGGAGACGGCGATCACGTCGGCGTCCGTCGCCTCCACGCGCCGGGCCGCGTCCACGATGCGCCCGCGGCGACCGAGCTCGATGGCGCAAACGTCGTGTCCGGCCGCCCGCGCCACCGCGGAGAGCTGCGCCACCGACGAGCTGAACGCGCGCGGCGGATCGGTGAAGAAGACGAAGGCGACCCGCATCCGAGCGGAGTTTACCGACAGAATGACGCGCCGGCGCGCTCGACCGGCTCATCGCCCGACAAATCGTCAAAACGAATCTCGGAAGTGAACGTGAGGCCCGCGGGACGTGACGCATGGATCATGCGCCCGCTCGTCCCGATGTTGCTCCTCCTCGCGCCGCTCCCCGCCGCGGCCCAACCGTCGCTCTTCCCCGAGTACGACCGCGACGACCCTCGCTCGCGGCGGCACCTGCCCCGCTCGCCCGAGGTCGAGGCCCTCGAGTCCGAGCATGGCGTCCCGCCTTGCGGCGCGGAGAGCTGGGGACGCTCCCGGCTCGACGGCGCCCTCGCCTCCCGGCCACGCGACGCCGACCTCCCGTGCCGCGAGGTCTGGGACGCCGACGTGCGCTTCGAGGTCGGGCTCGTCGGGGGCGGGCGTCTCGAGGCGCCCGACGGCGGCTGGGGCGGCCTCTCGATCCAGCTCGGCCTGCGCTTCCACGACGTGTTCAGCGTGATGTTCCAGAGCCTCGCCCTCTTCGGCCGCTGGGACCTCGGGCAGGGCGAGCGGCTGCGCGGCGCGAGCTGGAACGCGTTCCTCTTCGAGCTCTCGCCCGTCGATCGCCTCGCGGTCGGCCTCGGCCCCTCCATGGATCTCGAGGCGGGCTGCGACCTCGACGCCTTCGGGGCCCCGAGCGCCTGCGGCTACACCCTCGGCTACGGGGCCCACGCCCGGGTCACCCTCCAGCTGGCCACGCTCCCGTTCGGCGGCCTCACCCTGACCGGCGACCTGCACGCCGCGTTCGGAGAGGGCGCGCCGCAGCCGACGATGCTGCTCGGGCTGGGGCTGAGGCTGTGAGCGCGGCGATCAGTCGGACTGACGATGCGTCCGGAACATCAGCGCCATGCGCGGGTCGGCGTGGCGCTGCTTCGGGACCGCGTGGTGCCAGTATCGTTGACAGGCGCCGCCCATCACCATCAGGTCGCCCCAGCCGACCGACCAGGTCCGCGAGGGGCCGCCCTCGGCCGGGCGCACCATGAACTTGCGCGGGCCGCCGAGCGAGACGACCACGACGGTGGCGGTCGGGTGATCCCGCAGCTCCTGGTCGGCGTGCCAGGCGACGCTGTCCCGGCCGTCCCGATAGAGGGCGAGCGTGATCGAGGTCAGTGGCGCGCGGTAGCGCACGCTCAGCCTCCGGCTCATCTCGTCGAGCAGGGGATGGGCGCCGTCGCGAGGCACGCTCGCGAGCAGCCGCGGCACCTCCACCACCCGGTCGTACATGGGCCGACGCTGGGCCTGCCAGCGCATCGCGCCCCGCAGAGTCTCGAAGAGCGTCTCGTGCCCGCTCACCCAGCCCGGGCAGCGATCGATCCAGCTCTCGGCGTCGAGCCAGACGCGCTCGAGCCGCGTGAACCCGGGGTCGAGCGCCGGCGGCTCGTGGCCGAAGAGCGAGGCCTGCATGCCCCGAACGATACTGAACGGACGCGCAGCGTCAAGCCGCGGCCGGCCGGGGCGCGGTGGCTCGCGCGTCGAGCGCGAAGAGGCCGGCGAAGATCACGAAGAAGCCGAGCGCGCTCCACTGGTAGAAGGTCAGCCCGAGCGCGAAGACCGGCTCGGGGCGCCACGACTCCGAGACGAAGCGGAACGCCATGTAGGCGAGGATGTAGAGCTTGACGCGCTGGAGCCGGAGGAGGTCGCGGCGCGCGAGCCCGAGCAGGACGGCGGCCATGCCGAGGTGGAAGGCGACCTCGTAGAGCTGGTTCGGGTGGCGCGCGACGCCGTCGCCGAGGTCGACGCCCCACGGCAGATCGGTGGGCGCGCCGTAGCAGCAGCCGCCCCACAGGCACGCGAGCCGCCCCACCCCGATCGAGACCGCCAGCGGGACGGCGAAGCCGTCGCCGGTCTTGGCCTTCACGTCGGCGAGCCACTTGGCGAGCTCGACCCCGAAGTAGCCGCCGGCGAGGCCCCAGGTGATGGTGCGGCCGTCCGACAGCCACGCCGCGCCGCTGATCGCGCCCGCCGGATCGCCCAGCACGTAGGGCAGCTTCGCGCCGAGCGTGCCGCCGACCACCGCGCCGAAGAGGAGCGCGCCCCGCTGCCGGCGGGACAGGGAGACCGCGCCGGACGCGCCCTTGGCGTGCGGCTCCTTCGTCAGCCGTCGGGCGAGCGCCCCGGCCGCGATCGCGGCGGCCACGATCAGGACGTAGACGGCGTCGACGTCACGATCCACGGCGCTTGCCGAGCGTGACCAGGTCGCCCTCGGGCGGCTGCGCGATGCCCGCGTCGACCAGGCGGGGGAGCGCCACGTGCCCCTCGCGGTAGAGCACGTTGTAGGCGCAGAAGGGGATCACGTGGCCGCTCGGCAGCACATGATGAATGCAACACTTCATGACGCGCCTCACGTCGAAGTTGTAGGCGTCCAGGAAGCTCGTGATCGTGATGCGGAAGACGTCCTCGGGGTCGAGGGTCTCTCTCAGGGCGCGCTCGAAGAAGTCGCGCGCCACCGGCGGGAGCGCGGGCAGCTCGCCCAGCGCGCCGAGGAACGCGTCGAGCCCGGAGCAGCCGTCGTCGGCGCAGCCCTTCACCTTCAGGTACGACTCGATCAGCGCCCGCCCGCGCGGCCGGCTGAGCGCGATGCCGTTGGCGAGCAGATCGAGGTGGTCCCTGGCGTCCATGAAGCGGAGCAGCGGGTGGATCGCGCCCTCGTGGCGATAGGCGTAGGTGAGCGTGTGGCAGTTGGGGTGCGCGCAGGGGAGCGGCATGAAGTCGTCCTGCACGAACATGCCGTCCGTCTGCTCCTCGATGAGGCGCACCACGTCGGGATAGGTGATGCGCCGCTCGAGGTCCTCCGGCGTGACGTGCCGGCCGCTGTAGGTCGCCGGCTGGAAGGAGACCCCGGTGATCCACGGCCGCGCGACGGCGAAGCGGACGACCTCGCCGATCGAGTGGTCGTTGACGCCCGGCTGCAGCGTGGACACGAGCGTGGTGCGCACGCCCCGCTCCCCGAGCCGCTCGACGGCGCGCAGCTTCAGCGCGGTGAGCTCTGCCCCCCGCAGCGCGCGCGAGGCCTCGTCGTCGAAGGCGTCGAGCTGCAGGTAGACCTCGATCCGCCGGCGATGCTCGGTCAGCAGATCGAGGAGCGCGTCGTCTCGCGCCAGGGTCACGCCGTTCGTGTTCACCATCACGACGTCGATGGGCGCGTCCACCGCGTAGCGCAGGATCTCGGCGAAGCGGGGGTGCACCGTCGGCTCGCCGCCGGAGAGCTGCAGGACCTCCGGCCGGCCCTCCACCTCGACCAGCCGATCGATGCTGCGGAGGACCGCCTCGAGGGGCTCGTGCCGACCGTCGGGGCCGCTCGACGCGTAGCACATCGGGCACTTCAGGTTGCAGGCGCTGGTGAGCTCGACGAGCCCGAGGCAGGTGTGCTGCTCGTGGTCCGGGCAGAGCCCGCAGTCGAGCGGGCAGCCGCGGTCCACCTCGGCGCCGAACGACGCCGGGATCTTGCCGGGCACGCTGAAGCGGAGCTGGTCGTACTGCGTCACGTCGGAGCAGACGAAGTCGGCCCGCTCGCCGTGCTCGGGGCAGCGCTTGAGGAAGTACACCCGGCCGCCGCGGTCGACGATCTTCGCCGGCACCACCCGCAGGCAGTCCGGGCAGAGGCTCTGGGTCGTCCCGAGGAACGTGTGCTCGCGGAGCGGCAAGGTCATCAGTGAATCGCGCCCCCGATGATGGCGAGGCAGACGATCAGGAAGAGCACGACCGCCGCGATGAAGAGGAGCGCCAGCGCGGCGAGGACGCCGCCGGCGAAGATGAGCCCCATCGCCACGCCCTGCAGCACCTCGGTGCCGTCCTGCCCCTGGCCGCCGCGCAGCGTGACGTGGGCGACCTTGCCGAGCGCGGCGAACATGATCAGCACGCCGAGCGCGTAGGGCACGAGCAGCCCCGGCCAGTTGAAGAGCAGCTCCAGCCCGACCAGCCCGGCGACGAACGCGATGCCGAGGAACATCACCGTCCAGCCGGCCGCGAACCACCTCCGGTGCGGGCTCGGCCGGGCCCTGCGCGCGGCGAGCCGGGTGGGCGCGGGCTGCGCCGCGGCGTCTCCCTCTCGCGTGAAGCCGCAGACCCAGCACCGCGGGGCGCCGACCGCGTTGCCGCTGCCGCAGACCGGGCACGCCACGACGCCGCTCACTCGGCGCCTCCGTCCGAGAGATCCGCGTAGGCCTCCACCGCGCGCCGCACCTCGACCAGGATCGCCGAGGTCACGACGCCGCAGAGGATCAAGGCCGCGACGGTCGTGAGCTGCCAGTGCGGCGGCACCTGCAGCGCCGGCCGCCGGACGCCGACGTCGAGCAGCACGAACCCGTAGCCGGCCACCGCGCCGGCGGTCGCGAAGGCCACCAGGCCCCGGTCGAGGCGCGTCCCGGCGAGCACGATGACCAGGAGCAGCGCGAGCAGCACCGGGCTCCGCGGCCCGTCGGCCAGGGTGAGCACCGCGGTGAGCAGCACGAGGTCGGCGCCGGTGCTCACGTACTTCAGCGCCGGCGGGAAGAGGTGACTCTTGAGCGCGACGAGCACCCCGGCCGCGAGCGCGATCCAGGCCACCGCGAGCGCGGTCGCCATCGCGTGGAAGTCCGCGTCGACGCCGTCGACCGGCGCGACCCGCAGCCCGCCCAGCGAGAGGCCGCGGTAGTTGAGGACCTCGAGCGCGTAGAAGACGGCCACCCCGATCACCCGGAGCAGGTTCGCGCGCTCCTCGCCGCGCAGGGCGGCCAGGCGGCGCGTGACGTGCCAGGCGGAGGGGCGCTCGCTCACCCGCGCAGGGTCGCCCGCGCGCGGTCACCGACGCAATGCTAGAGGTGGAGAACCTCCTCGACCGCGGGGTGGCCGTACTCGGCCGCGCCGACCCGCACCTCGAGGTTGTCGGTGATCTGGACCCGGCAGCGATCGTGGGTGTGCCCCGCGAGCACCGTGATCTTCCGGTCCGGGTGCGAGGCGGCCAGCTCGCGCAGCGCCTCGCCCACCGCGTGACAGGTCATCCACGGCAGGAAGTCGTCGCCGCAGACGTGGCCGCGGTGGGTGGTCGCCTCGCGGAAGGGCGGGATGTGCGTGGCGACGTAGACGTGGCGGTGCGGGGCGAGCGCCTCGCCGAGGAGCGCGCGCAGCTTCTCGGCCTCGCGCCGCCCCAGCTCGCCCACCACCCGCACCAGCTCCTCGCGCGTCTCGGTCTTCAGCTCGTCGATGCGCACCGCGTCGTTGAAGAGGATCGGCGTGGTCAGGGCGTTGCCGAGCCGGCCGTCACCCCAGCCGTCGACGCCGACCAGCGCGGTGTCCCGGTCGAGCTTCACCACCCCCGACGCCGGCAGCCAGCGGAGGCGCGGCTCGATGGCGGAGATCTGGGTCAGCGCGTCGCGCATCTTCGCGACGCTCGCGCCGTAGTAGTCGTGGTTGCCGGCGACGAACCAGCAGGGCATGCGCCAGGCAGAGACGAGCTTCGCGAGGTGCCGGCCGAGCGCGGGCGCGACCGAGATGTCGCCGGTGAGGATCACCCCGTCCGCACCGGTGCGCGCGACCTCGGCGCCGAACGCCGCGATCTGCGCGTCGGAGAGGAAGTCGAGGTGGATGTCGGTCAGCCAGGCGAGCTTGCGGTGGGTCATCGCTCCGGCTGGAGGCGTATCCGGATCACGCCGGTCTGGCCACTGCGGGCCCCCGGAGCGCGCAAGTCGAGCGTCATGTCCGTGCCGCGCTCGGGGATCTGGCTCGCCTCGAGATCCGCGGTGCCGATGACCTCGTCGTTCACCGTGTCCTCGTCGTAGACGACGAAGCGGATCGGGAAGTCCTCCTCGCGGAGCGCGCCCGGGAGCCAGAGCCCGAAGCGGGCCTCGCGGTTGTCGTCCACCACCGGCGAGCGCGCGAGCTCGCGGCCGTCGCGCGCGATCGAGACGACGACCACGTAGGGATCGGGGTCGCCCCCGATGACGTCCCAGGAGCCGCCGCTCGCGTTCTCCGCCGCGACGCTCACGCTCCGGACCTCGACCCGGATCGCGCGGCCGCGGGTGCCCGAGGGGACCACCGTGCTCGAGGTCGCGCCGGGCTGCGGGCCGCCCTGCGCGACCGCGGCGCCGCCCTCCCCCTCGGCCACCGGCGTGACCCGGTAGCGCAGCTGCGCGGGGAGCGACGAGCCCGAGAGGGGGGTGACCACCAGCACCGAGCGGCAGTCGGCGCTGTCGAGGCGCACCGAGCGCGGCGCGTGGGTGCTCCGGAGCTCGGCCACGCGATCCCCCTGCGGCGGCCCCTGGCGCTGCCCGTTCCACGCCGCGTCGAGCCAGGCGTGCAGCGTGTCCTCGCACACCCGGCGGACCTCCGCGCCGTCGCCCTCCTCGAGCTCGACGTCGAGGTTCACCCCGGCGGCGTCGCTCGCGATCGGGCCGACCACGTCCATGCCGCCCGGCCACACCGCGGAGCGCTCGTTGACGAGCCAGGCGCCCTGCCCCGGCGACATCTCCCACGGGCGGAGCGGCGTCTGGCCGCGCGGCAGCTCGCCGAGCATGAAGTCCATCTGCTCGGTGTCGAGCTGGTAGGTGACGGTGAAGCCGGTCGCGAGCCGCTCCTGGAGCCGCTGCGATCCCTCCTCGGCCGCCTGCTGCTGCGCGCGATCGCTCGCCGAGCTGCCGGTCATGTCGAGGATGCCGCCGAGGAGCGACGAGAAGAGGCCGGTCGCCTCCGCCTGCACCAGGCCGGTCGGCTCGACGTGCGCGGTGACGCCGGGCGCCGGGTGGAGCCAGATGCTCGCGATCCGGGTGCGCGCGTCGTAGCCGAGGTGGAAGGAGGCGGCGAAGGTCGCCTCGCCGTCGAAGCGGAGGTACTGCCGCACCCGGAAGCCGGTGCTCTCGCGGTCGAGCCAGGTCCAGCCCGGGCCCCCGATCGACACCCGGAGCCGGTCGTCCTCCACCCGCGCCTCGCAGCGGCGGATCCACCAGCGACCGACCGCGGCGTCCTGCCCCGCCGCCGGGCCCTCGTGCGACTCCTCGCCGGGCAGGCCGATGAAGCTGCCGGTGACCTGCTCGCAGATCCGGGGCGCGATCAGGTTGGCCATCAACTCGCTGAGCTCGTCCGGCGTGCCCTCCTCGCCGCCCGCGGTCTCGTCGCACTGCGCCTGCTGCGGCTCGCCGTACGAGACCGGGCCGCAGCCGGCCAGCAGGATCGTCAGACAGATGATTCGGTGCACCGTCCCCTCCATCGCGCGGGAGCATACCGCCCCTCGGGTCGGGCGCGTGAACGCTCCCGCGCCCCGTCCGCATTTCCGGAGCCGTCAGACGGCTGGCGCCGGGGTCGGGGCGCCGTCGCTCTCGGGCGCCCGCGCGGCCCCCTGCGCCCGAGGAAGCGCGCGGCACGCGGAGTGCAAACCCACGCCTCGATGACCGCATCCGCCGCTCGCACCCTCCACGGCTACGCCGGGGGAGTCGCCGCCATGACCCCGGTGGAGGTGCCGGAGCGCCTCGCCTCGATCCAGGACCGCTACGACATCGGCCCGCCGATCGGCGAGGGCGGCATGGGCGTCGTCTACCGGGTCCGCCACGTGCTGCTCGGTCGCGACATGGCCCTCAAGCTGCTGCGCCCGGAGCACGCCCGCGACCCGCTGGTGCTCGAGCGCATGCACCGGGAGGCGCTGAGCGCGGCCCAGATCGACAGCCCCCACGTGGCCCGGGTCTTCGACTTCGGCCTGCTCGACGACGGCGCCCCCTACATCGTCATGGAGCTGCTCGAGGGGCGGGAGCTGTCGGAGGAGCTGCAGCGGGAGGCGCGGCTGCCGTGGGCGCGGGTCGCCGATCTCGCCCTGCAGGTGTGCGACGCGCTGGCCAAGGTGCACCGCGCGGGCGTCGTGCACCGCGATCTCAAGCCCGAGAACCTCTTCCTCGTCGACCGCCCCGAGGGCGAGGACTTCGTGAAGATCCTCGACTTCGGCCTCGCCAAGGTCTCCGGCGGCGCCTCGCTCTCGCGGGCCGGGATGGCGATCGGCACGCCGAGCTACATGTCGCCCGAGCAGTGCGCGGGGGAGGCGACCGACGCGAGCACCGACCTCTACGCGCTCGGCTGCGTGCTCTACGAGCTGCTCTCCGGCCGGCCGCCCTTCGTCGCCGAGCGCTACAGCGACGTGCTGGTCGCGCACATCACCCAGGCGCCGCAGCCCCTCGGCGAGCTCGTCCCCGGGCTGCCCGAGGACGCGGAGGCGCTGGTGATGCGCTGCCTGCAGAAGGACCCGGAGTGGCGGTTCGAGTCGGTCGACGAGCTCGCCGACGCCATCCGCGCGGTCGACGGCGCCGTCCCGGAGCGCTCGGGCACCCGCCGCATCCCCGAGGCTCGACGCCGCCGCGCGCCGATCGCCCTGCCCGCCCCGGCCGAGCCCTCGAACGCGCTCGTCTGGACCCTGGCGGTGGCCCTGCTCGGCGCGGTGGCCGCGCTGATCGCCGCGTTCGCGCTCGTTCGCCCCGCAGCGCCCACGAGGCCGACGGCGCCGACGATCGCGGCCGCGCCCGCCGAGACCTTCCTCCTCGCCACCGATCCGCCCGGCGCCGCGCTCCGGGTCGACGGCGCGCCCCGCGGCCACACCCCACTCCGCCTCTCCGCCGAGGACGTGGCCGGCCGCGCGCTCGAGCTGACGCTCGAGGGCCACGCGCCGCGTGAGCTCCGCCTCTCGCCCGACGTCTCGGGCGCGGTGCGCGTCTACCTCGACCCCGTCTCGCCTTGACCGCCGCCCGCGCGCGCCCGGAAGCTCCCCCGACGTGCGCGCCCTCTGCCTCCTCCTCGTCGCGCTCGGCGCCGGCTGCAGCGAGCCGCCGCCTCCGCGGCGCGCGTCGCTCCCGCCCGCGACCGAGGAGGTGCTCCGGCGCGTGGTCGCGAGCGAGGCCCCCGCGCTCTTCACCGGCGGCTCGGAGGCGGCCCGGCTCGCCTGGATGAGCGCGCTCGCGAAGGCGCGCGATCCGGGGCGACCCTTCCGCGTCGTGCGGACCGACGCCGACGCGGCGCGGGTGGAGGGCGGAGAGGTCGCGCTGATCCCGACCGTCGAGCGGCTCTCGCTCCCCGCCCAGCGGCGCCTCCGCGATCGGATGGCCGAGCGTGAGATCCGGGCCCTCGGCGGCTCCGACGTGCGCGCCGACGCGCCGGAGCTCGACCCGGCCTTCCACCACCGGCTCTCGGTGCTCGTCCTGCACGTCCCGGGGCTCGACGCCGTCGACGGCCCCGCCAAGGAGCTCGCGCGCTGGGCGTCAGCCGACCGGTAGGTCCGCGACGCCGTCCCAGCCCTCGGGCACGCCCTCGGCCGCCAGGGCGTGGGCCCGCTCCAGGGAGCGGCGGGCGAGGCGGTCGGCGGGCGTCGCGCGCAGGCAGGCCTCGAAGCCGGCGATGGCCTCGTCCACCCGGCCGGCCTCGAACGCCTCGAGCGCGGCCTCGAAGCCGGCCCGGGTGTTCAGCCGCCGCTCCATCACCTCGGCCGGCTCCGCGTCGAGCACCTCGAAGAGGGTCAGCGCGCGCGCCCGGCCCCGCACCCGCACGCGGCCGGCTCGCCGGAGCGTGAACGCGCCCGGGTCGACCAGGCGGGCGACGGTCTGGTCGGAGACGAGCACGCGCGAGCCGCTCCAGCGCGTCAGGGTCTCGATGCGCGCGGCGACGTTCACCGCGTCGCCCACCACGCCGCACTTGATCGCGTGCGGGCCGCCGATGGTGCCGAGCGTCACCTCGCCGGTGTTGAGGCCCACCCCGGTGCGCACCTCGGGCAGCCCGCCGCGACGGCGCTCGAGGTTGAAGCGCTCCAGCGACCGGTGCACCGCGATCGCGGCCGAGACCGCGCGCTGCGGGTTCACGTCCGGCTCGTCGAAGAGGGCCATGATCCCGTCGCCGAGGTAGCTGTCGATGAAGCCGCCGCTGCCCGTGATCGCCGGCTCGGCGAAGGAGAGGTAGCGGTTGACGAACGCGAGCGCGGTCTCGGCCGAGAGGCGCTCCACCAGCGGCGTGAAGCCCCAGATGTCCGAGAAGAAGACGGTGACCTCGGCGAGGCGGTGATCCCCCACCTCGACGTCCACGATGTCCTGCCGCCCGAGGCTGCGGAGGAACTGCGCCGGGACGAAGCGGTGCTGGGCCTCCTGGAGGCGCACGTTGCGCACGCTGACCGCGAGCTGCGGGGCGAGCATCTCGAGCACGCGCACCCGGTCGGGCCCGAACGCGCCCTCGGCGAGGTCGTTCTCGAAACACACGACGCCGAGGGTGCGGCCGCGGTGCTGGATGGGCGCGCAGAGGACCGAGCGGCCGTCGTCGTCGTGCACCTCGGCCCGCCCGCCGCGCCACACTCGCCGCACGATCGCCACCGGCAGCGAGGGCTCCGCCTCGAGGGGCGCGCCGCCCCGGAGCCTCGCCGGCTCACCGACCGCGCCGGTGGCCTCGAGGGCGAGCTCGCCGCGGCGCGTGAGGAGGAGCGCGCCGCGACGCGCGCTGACGCTCGACAGCAGGATCTCCATCGCGCGCGCGAGCAGGGCGTCGAGGCTCACCTCCTCCGCGATCGCCTGGCTGGCCTGGAGCACGCTGTCCAGGTCGAGCTCTCGCGAGGGGACGCTGCCGCTCGACGACTCGCTGCGGGCGCGAGGGACCGAGCTCTCGGCAGGCAGCCGGTGCTCGCGCTCGAGCCGGGCGACCTGCGCGGTGGCGCCCCAGCGCTGCCAGGCGTGCCGCGCGTCGCGGAGGCAGATCTCGGCCATGCGATCGGCGCCCGCGTCGAGGTGCATCGCGGCCGCGCGCTCGTTGGCCCACGCCGCGTGGTGCACGAAGCCGCTCCGCTCCGCGCCGTCGATCGCCTCCTCGTAGAGCCGGGCGGCGGCGCCTCCGTCACCCTCGGCGCGCGCGAGCTCGGCGTCGAGGAGCGCGAGGAGGTGCGCGCCCGAGGCGGGGTTGTGCGCCGCGCAGGCCGCCACCGGGGCGCGCAGCTCTCGCGCCCGCTCGAGCGCCCGGTCGACGCCCGCGTCGAGGAGCGCGGCCGCCGCCTGCACCCGCATCGTCACCTGGTAGAAGAGCGCGAGGGCCCCGTCGGCGAAGCGCAGCACGTCCTCGGCCGCGGCGGCCGCGCCCTCTCGATCCCCGGAGAAGCTGCGCGCCATGAGGCGACAGACCGAGAGCACGAGCGCGGCCGCCCGGAAGTCGGTCGCGACGTAGCCCTCGAGCAGCGCGGCCTCGTCGTAGCCGTCGCCGTCGAGCCGCGCGGGGTCGTCGGTCTCGCCGCGCATCGCCGCGATCAGCCGCTGCAGCTGCAGCGTGCAGTGCAGCGCGGCCTGCACGTCGTGGAGCCGCATCACCGCCACGGCCCGGTCCGCCTCGAGGGCGAGCTCGTCGAGGGAGACCCCGGCGAGCACCCCGTTGAGCACCCGCATGTGCAGGACCCAGCCCGCGTACTCCAGGTCGCCCGCGTCCATGAGCGCGCGGTGCACGTCCGGGCTGTCCTCGTAGATCCGCCGGAGCGAGTCGTTCCATACCCGGGGGTAGTGATGCACGACGTGGCGAACCGGCCCCTCGAGCGCCCGCTCGCCCAGCCGCTCCTGGAGCGCGAGCGCGGTGCGCCCCTGCGCCGTCCCCTCCTCGAGCATCCACCCGGCGCAGAGGCACAGCGAGTAGACCCCGAAGCCGTAGGCCGACTCCGCCGACGCCCCGCGCTCCACCGTGCGCCGGACCAGCTCGCAGGCGATCAGCGGCAAGAGGCTCGGCTCGGCCACGTAGGCGGCGGAGGCGATGCGCACGAGCAGGCCGCGGGCCGCGCGCTCGACCGCGTCGCCCTCGAGGCGCTTGGCCGAGACCGCGTCGGCGTCCCGGTCGCCGAGGGTCGCCATCGCGCCTCCGATGGCCGCCTGCACGTCCTCGGGCCCAGGGCGGCGCTCGAGGACGACCCCGACCTCCGAGAGCGCGGCGAGGGCGGCGTCGAGCGCCTCGTGCAGCTCGCCCGCGGCGATGCGCGCCTGCACGACGACCTCCTCCGCGCGCAGCCGGTCGACCGGGTCTCGCGCGCGCTCGCGGAGGGCGCCGAGGTGCGTCGCCATGCGGGCGCGGTCGCCGACGAGCCAGGCCGCGCGCGCCGCCTCCCGCAGGGTCCTCCGCGCGCCCTCGGGGTCCGCGTCCAGCCCGCCGAGCGCGAGCGCGGCCTCGAAGAAGCGGTGCGCCGGATCGAAGGCGCTCGACTCGAGGGCGCGGTGGCCGGCGCGGGCCAAGAGCGCGTGGACCCGAGCGCGCTCCGCGTCGTCCAGCCGCGCGGTCGCCGCGAGGGCCCAGTGCTCGGCCGCGGCGAACAGCCGGTCGGGCGAGGTCGAGAGGGCGCGCGCCAGCGCCAGGTGGGTCCGCGCGCGCTCGCCCTCGGGGAGCAGCTCCCGCGCGACCTGCTGCAGGCGATCGTGCACGAAGGTGAACCGCGCCCGGGCGGCCCCGGCCCACCAGCCGTCGTCGACCGGCGAGATGATCTGGGCGCGCACCGCCTCCGCGAGCGCGCGCCCGCACGCCTCCGCCGACAGGTCGAGCGCGTCCCGCACGATCTCCGCGTCGAGCTCGTCGCCCAGCAGGGAGGCGGCGGCGAGCACCCGGCGCGTCTCGTCGGTGAGCGCGGACAGCTCCCGGGAGAGCAGGCCGACGACGTTGTCGGACGGCCCGAGGCGCCGGATCGCGGCGAGGTCCCAGCCCCACGCGCGGCGCTCCACGTCGAAGCGGAGCGCGCCCTCGGCGTTGGCTCGCTCGAGCAGGCGGCGGAGGAAGAACGGGTTGCCGTGGGTCTGGCCGTGCAGCGCGGCCGCCAGCGGGGCCACCGGCGCGAGCGAGGGCTCGAGGGCGCGGGCGACCAGCGCCTCCACGTCGTCGGCCGCGAGCGGGGCGAGCGCGAAGCGGCGGACGCTCACCCCGGTCGAGGCCACCGCGTCGAGCGTCGGCAGCAGCGCGTGGTCGGCGCCCACCTCCTCGGCGCGCCACGCCCCGAGGAGCAGCAGGTGCGCCAGCGTCGGATCGCGGAGCAGCGTCTCGAGCGCCCGGAGCGACGGCAGGTCCGCCCACTGGAGGTCGTCGAGGAAGAGCACCAGCGGTCGCTCGGCGCTGGCCACCGCGCGCAGCGCGCGGCGCATCGTCTCGTGCAGCCGACGCTGCGCCTCGGTCGGCCCGAGCGGCGGCACCGGGGGCTGCGGTCCGAGCAGGATCTCGAGGCTCGGCGCGAGCTCGAGGAGGAGCCGGGCGTTCGGCGCGACCGCGGCCAGGAGCCGCTCCCGCTCGCGCTCGACCTCCTCGGTCGGGGCGGACAGGACCTCCTCGCAGAACGCCTCGAGCGCCTGACGCAGCGCGAGGTACGGCTGGTCCCGCGCGAACTGATCGAACTTCCCGCTGACCACCCGCGCCCCCGCCGCGGTCGCCGGCGCCAGGATCTCGCGGACGAGCGACGTCTTGCCGACGCCGGCCTCGCCTTCGATCCAGACGACCTCGACCGCCCCGGCCCGCGCGCCGTCGAGGGCGGCCCGGAGCGCGCTCACCTCCCGGTCGCGCCCGCGCAGCCCCTCGGGCAGGGTCACCTGATCGCCGACCAGGCGGCCGACGGTGGGCGCGCTCGCGTCGTCGAGCCACGCCTCCAGGTCCATCACGACGCCCTCGGCGCTCTGGTAGCGCTCCTCGGGGGCCTTGCGGAGCAGCGCCCCGACCAGCGCGGGCAGCGCCGCCGGGAGGCCGCGCATCACCGGGGTCAGCGGCGGGGCCGGCGCGGCGAGGTGGGCGTGCACGTAGCCGAGCAGGTCGGCGCGCTCGAACGGGAGGCGCCCCGCGAACAGCTCGTAGAGGGTGACGCCGAGCGCGTAGAGGTCGGAGCGCGGGTCGACCGACCGGTTCGTGCGCCCGGTCTGCTCGGGCGCGAGGTAGGCCGGCGTGCCCTCGAGGCTGCCGAGGGGCTGAGGCCGCGCGCGGCGACGCGGGACGGCGGAGGCGAGGTCGAAGTCGATCAACCAGACCCGCCGGCTCGCGAGCTCCACCAGACAGTTGGACGGGTTCAGGTCGCGGTGGAGGACGCCCTTGGCGTGCACCCGGGCGAGCGCGCGGGCGAGGCCGAGGGCCACGGTGAGCGCGATCTCCGCCGACGCGCGCGCCTCGCCCATCACCCGCGCGAGCGCCACGCCGCCGACGTCTTCGGTCGCGAGCCACGCCGTCCGGCCGAGCTCGAGGGCGACCGGCGCCGGGGCCCCCTCCCCGTCCACCGTGCTCAGGAGCGCGTGCTCGCGCCGCAGCCGGTCCAGCTCCGCCGACGTCGGCCAGAAGGAACGGAGCTGCTTGAGCACGAGCCGCCGCCCCGCCTCGTCCTCGCCGCGCACGACCCGCGTCCGCGGCCCGTCGTACAGGACCTCGAGCTCCCGAATCCCCTCCGTCATCCCCGTGCGGACAGTCTAGCAGCCCGGGGCTCGGGACCTCAGGGGTAGCGCGCGCGGAGCATCGACCAGAGCGCGCGGAGCGCCGTGGCCTCGCCGCCGACCGGGCGGCCGGGCTTGGGGCTGTCGTTCCAGGCGTGCACGTCGAGGTGCAGCCAGCTCTCCGCCTGGTCGACGAACTCGCCGAGGAAGAGCGCGGCGGTGATCGCGCCGCCGAGCGAGGTGGAGGCGGCGTTCTTGAGGTCGGCCACCCGGCTGTCGAGGTGTCGCCGGTAGGCGCGGTGGAGCGGGAGGCGCCAGACGTGGTCGCCGGTCTGGCGCCCGGCCTTCGCGAGCGCGTCGGCGACCTTGCCGTCGCTCGTGAAGAAGGCGCTGATCTCGGCGCCGAGCGCGAGCCGCGCCGAGCCGGTCAGGGTCGCCACGTCGACGAGGAGCGAGGGTCGCTCGGCGTCGGCCTCGGCGAGCGCGTCGGCGAGGATGAGGCGCCCCTCCGCGTCGGTGTTCGAGATCTCGACCGTCTTGCCCCTGCGCGATCGCAAGACGTCTAGCGGGCGATAGGCGTCCGCCCCCGGGAGGTTCTCGACGGTCGGCACCAGCACCCGGAGCCGCACCGGGAGGCCGGCGTCCATGACGAGCTTCGCGAGCCCGAGCACGATCGCCGCGCCGCCCATGTCCTTCTTCATGCGCAACATGCCGGCGGCGTTCTTGAGGTCGAGGCCGCCGCTGTCGAAGACCACGCCCTTGCCCACCAGCGTCAGGGTCGGCGCGCCCTTCGCGCCCCAGCGCAGGTCGACGAGCCGGGGGCCGCGCGCGCTCCCTCGACCGACCGCGTGGATCATCGGGTAGCCGTCCTCGAGCTTCTTGCCGGAGACGACGCGCACCTTCGCGCCGTACGCGGCCCCGAGCGCCTTCGCCGCCTCCGCGACCTCGGCCGGGCCGAGATCCTGGGCGGGGGTGTTGACCAGGTCCCGCGCCAGCGTGATCGCCTCGACCACCCGCGCGACCTCGGCGCGGTCGGCGCCTTTCGGCCACACCAGCTCGCGCGGCGCCGCCTCGGCGTCGGTCTTGTACCGATCGAAGCGGTAGGCCGCGAGCGCCCACCCGATCGCGGCGTCGGTCGCCTCGGCGGGCTCGAGCGGGGCCTCCAGCGCGTAGCGCCCCGGAGGCAGCCGCTGCGCCGCCCCGGCCCACGCCCAGGGGCTCGTGTCCTTCTGGCCGAAGAGCGCGAGCTTGGGCCCGCGGGCCCCCGGGATCAGGGTGGCCCGGTTGCCGCGGGGCTCGAAGGTGGAGGCCTCGAGCCAGCGCTGCGCGGCCTTGCCCTGCCGGCCGAGCCAGCCGGCGTAGGTGTCGTCGTTCACGACCACGAGGGGGAGCGTCTTGGACGACTTGCGGGTGACGAGCGTGTCGAGCACCCGCCGATTGAATCACCCCGACCCCACCGGGTCACGGAAGCGGCACGGTCCGACACGCCGACCCGGTGGCCCCGCAAAAGTTTCAGGGTCGGATGGCGATCTGAGGAGGGATCGCCGATCAGCCGTCACGGAACGGCGATTGCGATCAGGGTGCGCGTCGCGCGGCCGGGCGCGCGGCGAGCTCTTCGACGTACCGCGAATGGGGAGGCCCCGAGGTGAGCGAGACGCCCACCGACCACAGGCGACGTGGCGCCGCGAGGCGGGGTGACGGGTGCGCTTTCCGTACGGCCATGATAGGTTCGGCCGTTGGCGCGTCGTCTGAGAGAGCATGGGACCGTCCGGGGTCGCTCGTCCAGCACGAGCGGAACCAGGGACCCTTCGTCCCAGGGCTCGACGCGACGCGAGGTGCACACGCGTGGCGGCGTGGGCGCAAACATACTTACCTTGTATGGCGACGGCGCGCGACCTGGCGGATCGAGCGCGGCGACGTCCACGGATCGGTGGAAGGGGATCGAGATTGACCAGCAAGAGCAACGCGGGAGCGCGCGCGCCGCGCGATGACGACGAGGCGGAGGCGGTGGAGGCCGTCGACCGTGAGGCCTACCGGCAGGACCTGAAGGCCACGGCGGGGCTGATCGACGCGTTGATCGCCTCGGGCCGGACGGACGGGTACCTGACCTTCGACGAGGTCGCCCGGGCCATCGGCTCGGCGCCGCGCATGGATCGCGCCGTCAACTGGCTGATGAAGCGGCTCCCGGTCGAGGGCATCGAGATCCGTGACTCCGACTACGTCCCGACGAACAGCAAGTCGTCGAAGGACAAGGAGCGGCCGAGCGTGATGCCGACCGAGGAGGAGCGGCTGAGCGAGACGCCCAGCAAGAGCGCCGCGCCGCCCGGGGTCGATCCGATCCAGGCCTACCTCGGCAAGATGGGCAGCCTCTCGCTCCTGACCCGCGAGGGTGAGGTCGAGTTCGCGCGCCGCATCGAGAAGGGGCGCCTGTTCATCCTCTGGGCGCTCGCGCGCTCGTCGATCCGCATGCCCGAGCTGACCGATCTCATCGAGCGGCTCGAGGAGAACGACATCCGCGTCCGGGACGTGGTGGACGGCATGACCAGCTCCACCGAGGACGAGGAGGCGGAGGTCCGGCCGGACGCGCTGCGACACCTCAAGCGCCTCAAGCGGCTCGAGAAGACGAACCGTCGGCTCCTGAAGGAGCTCGAGGGCGAGCGGCGCCTGACCAAGCGCGCGCGCGGCGACCGCGAGAAGGAGCTCGAGGAGAACTGTCAGCAGCGCTACGAGGTGCTGCAGGAGCTCGGCCTCCACGAGCGGCAGCTCGAGCGGATCACCGACCGGCTCAAGGACTACGTGCACCGCCTCGAGAAGGCGGAGACCGAGCTGGCCACCGCGGCGCGCGACGTCGGCGTCGACCACCCAGAGAAGCTCGAGGAGCGGCTGCCCCGCATCCGCCCGGGCCGCAAGGTCACGCGGTCGGCGCTGATGCGGGCCGAGCGCGCGGTCAAGGACCTCCACCGCGTGCGCAAGCAGGTCGAGGAGGACGCCGGCCGCCCCTGCGACGTCGTGCGCGAGAACTACCGCGAGCTGCGCCGCGCCGAGGACGAGGTGGAGGCGGCGAAGGCGGAGATGGTGGAGGCGAACCTGCGCCTCGTCGTCTCGATCGCCAAGAAGTACATGAAGCGCGGCCTGCCGTTCCTGGATCTCATCCAGGAGGGCAACATCGGCCTGATGCGCGCGGTCGAGAAGTTCGACTACCGCCGCGGCTACAAGCTCAGCACGTACGCCTCGTGGTGGATCCGGCAGTCGATCGCCCGCGCCACCGCCGACCAGGCGCGCACCATCCGCCTCCCGGTGCACGCCTTCGAGCGCCTCAACAAGATGGTGCGGGTCACGCGCGAGCTGATGGGCCAGCTCGGCCGGGAGCCGACGCCCGAAGAGCTCGCGAAGACGATGCAGATGCCCGTCAACAAGGTGCGCGATCTCCTGGCGATCAGCCGGGACGCGATCAGCCTCGAGACGCCGGTCGGCAACGACGGCAGCGGGCAGCTGGCCGACTTCATCGAGGACGAGTCGGCGGCCTCGCCGATGGACGGCGTGGTCAACGACGACCTCGAGCAGAACGTGCTCCGCGCGCTGTCGATCCTGACGCCGCGAGAGGAGAAGATCCTCCGCATGCGGTTCGGCATCGGCGCGAGCGAGGTGCACACCCTGGCCGAGGTCGGCGAGGTCTTCGGCGTCAGCCGGGAGCGGATCCGTCAGATCGAGGCGCTCGCGCTACGCAAGCTCCGTCAGAGCGGCAACGAGGCCGCGCTCCGTAGCTTCGTGGACTGACTTTTCGGGCAGGGGCGGGTCCGCCCCCGCCCCCCCGCTGCGCCGGCACACCGGCGCGCGACTTCGGGCGCATCCGCGCCCTACGCACGCGCCGCTGCACCGGCTCCGCGGGGCCCCCCCTACCCACTCCGGGACCTCGCTCCGCTCGGCCCCGACCCCAGCGACGGGGCGCTGGGGGCCCTGCGGCTCGCGCTCGCGCTGCGCGCTCGCTGGCCGCCCGCTGCCGCGGGGTCGACGGGGTCGGGGTGGCGCGTGCGGCGACCTCGCTGCGCTCGTCGCCTGCCGTCGTCTCGGGTCAGTCGTCGCGGAAGCGGGGCTCCCGGTACCGAGCCTGGGCTACGTCGTGCAGGAGGACGCGACCGACGAGGATCTGGTCGTGCTGACGACGGTGGTGGAGGAGCTACCCGAGCCGTCGCGGGAGGTCGCCATGAGCGCGAGAGATCGGTTGATCGAGATCGGCATCGAGCAGGGGCTCGAGAGGGGGATCGACAAAGGTATGCACGGGATGCTGCGCAAGTAGCTGGTGCTCCGCTTCGGCGAGCTCCCGGCGTGGGTCGAGGAGCGCTCGGGCGGGCCGACCGCGCGACGCTCGAGCGCCTCGGGGAGGACCTACTGACTGCGTCCACCCTCGAAGAGCTCTTCTGAAGCGGGCTCGGCGTCAGGCGAGCTCGGCGACGGCGGCGCTGGCGATCGAGTGGGCGAGCTCCTCGATCTCGCGCGGGTCCTCGCCTTCGACCATGACGCGGAGCTTGGGCTCGGTGCCGCTCCAGCGGACGACGACGCGGCCGTTCTTGCCGAGCTTCTTCTCGACCGCCTTCACCGCCTTGCTCGTCTTGGGCATCTCGCTCAGCGGGCGGCGCTCCTTGAGCTTGGCGTTGACCAGGATCTGCGGGACGCGCTGCATGCACTCGGCGGCGAGCTCGCTCAGCGGGCGCTCCTCGCGCAGCACGATGGCGAGCAGCTGGAGGGCGGCCACGAGGCCATCACCGGTCGAGGCGTGGTCGAGGAAGATCATGTGCCCCGACTGCTCGCCGCCGAAGTTGTAGCCCTTGTTGCGCATCGCCTCGACGACGTAGCGGTCGCCGACCGCGGTGCGGACGAGCTTGCCGCCCGCGCTCGCGACCGCGCGCTCGAGGCCGAGGTTGCTCATCACCGTGGCGACGAGGGTCTTCTTGCGGAGCGTCCGCTCGTTGAGCATGCGCGTCGCGCAGAGCGCCATGACGACGTCGCCGTCGACCTTCTCGCCCTTCTCGTCGATCACGATCACGCGGTCGGCGTCGCCGTCGAGGGCGATGCCGAGGTCGGCCTTCTTCTTCAGGACCTCGCGGGCGCACGCCTGCGGGTGCACCGCGCCGACCTTCTTGTTGATGTTGCGGCCGTCGGGGCGGACGCCGATGGTCGCCACCTCGGCGCCGAGCTCGTAGAAGACCGCGGGGGCGACCTTGTAGGCGGCGCCGTGCGCGGCGTCGACGACGATGCGCATGCCCTCGAGGGTGAGCGCGCTCGGGAAGCTCTGCTTGACGAAGGCGACGTAGCGGCCGGGCGCGTCGTCGAGGCGGACCGCGGTGCCGACCTTGCGGCCGGTCGGGCGGCGCTCGTCGATCTCGCTCGCGCCGATGAGCCGCTCGAGCTCCTCCTCGGCGTCGTCGGGGAGCTTGAAGCCGTCGCCCCCGAAGATCTTGATGCCGTTGTCTTCGTACGGGTTGTGGCTCGCGCTGATCACGATGCCCGCGTCGGCGCGCATGCTGGTGGTCAGGTGCGCGATGGCGGGGGTGGGCAAGGGGCCCGAGAGCATCACCCGGCCGCCCTGGCTGCACACGCCGGCGCTGAGCGCCTGCTCGAACAGGTAGCCGCTCTGCCGCGTGTCCTTGCCGATGACGACCCGCGGCTGATGCGAGTTCTGCTTGCGCAGCTGGTAGGTCACCGCCGCGCCGATGCGGAACGCGACCTCCGGGGTCATGTTCCCCTCGTTCGCGAGCCCGCGGATACCGTCCGTGCCGAAGAGCTTCCTGGCCATCGTCGGCGTGCTACCCGAAGGCGCTGCCGTCGGCAACTCGCGCCGGCGTCGAGGGTGGTAGATTCCGCCGATGCGCGCCCCGCTGCTGTCCGTTCTCCTGCTGGTCGCCTGCAGCCAGGACTGCCCCGCCGATCGCTCCCGGAGCTACGGCGACGAGACCTACTGCGGGACCGCCTGCGCCGCCTGCGCGGAGTGCGAGGAGGGCTTCAGCTGCCAGTTCCGCGCCGGGCGTGGGGTGTGCGTCGACGAGGCCTTCCTCCGCGACCGCGGGGTCAGCACCGCGTGCGAGGACCCGTGTCCGTCCGGGCAGGCGCGCTACCAGGGCGAGTGCGCGGCCATCTGCACGGTCGACGGAGAGTGTGAGCACTGCTGCGTCGAGCCGGCGGAGCTCGAGTTCTTCATCTGCGCGCCCAGCCCGGACGCCTGCTGAGCTGCTCTTTTTTTGGGCAGGGGCGGGTCCGCCCCCGCCCCCCCGCTGCGGCGGCACAACGATGTTCGCTCCGGGCTGCGCCCTCCGCAAACATCGCTGCGCCTCCTCCGC
>JAYZQJ010000075.1:0-25676 GCA_036149055.1 Myxococcota bacterium
TGGACGGCGGGGTCGGACACGCCGCCACCCGTTTCACCGCCCGTGCCGGACCCCGCTCATGTGATTCCGCGTACTTACGCGGCCGATCTGGCGGAGGTGGCGGGCCCGGGGGTGGCGGCCGCCGGTCGCGCGCCTACTCCAGGTCGTCGAGGAGCGTCGCCGGAACCGCCATCGCGTGGTAGCCGTGGTCGACGTGCAGCACGGTCCCGGTGATCGCCTGGGCCAGCGGGCTGCAGAGGAACGCCGCCGCGTTCCCCACCTCCTCCGCCTCCAGCGGCCGGGGACGCGCCGCATTGACCTCGTAGTGGGCGATCATCTTCTGGATGAGGCCGATCGCGCTCGCCGCGCGAGAGGCGTAGGGGCCGGCGCTGATCGCGTTGACCCGGTGGCCCCACTTGCGCCCCGCCTCGTAGGCGAGCACGCGGGTGTCCGACTCGAGCGCGGCCTTGGCCGAGCTCATGCCGCCGCCGTAGCCGGGCACGACGCGCTGGGCCGCGAGGTAGCTGAGGCTCAGGAAGCTGCCGCCCTCGCGCACCAGCGGGCCGAAGTGCTTCACGGTGGAGATGAACGAGTAGGCGCTCGCGCTCATCGCCGCGAGGTAGCCGCCCCGGCTCGTCTCGAGCAGCGGGTTCTTCACCTCCGGGCCGTTCGCCAGGCTGTGCACGACGACGTCCACACAAGGCTCGCCGAACGCCTCCTTCATGGCGGCCGCCGCGCCCGCGATCGTGAAGTCGCCGCGATCCTTGTAGCGGCGGCTCTCCTTCACCTCCGCGGGGACCGCGTCGAGGCTGTCGTACTCCGCGTCGAGCGGCAGGATCTTCTCGAACGTCATCTTCTCGCCGCTCGAGAGCGTGAGAGACGCGTCCATCTTCCCGCGCCGGATGAGCGTCTCGAAGATGTTCATCGCCGGCGGCCAGGTCCCGACGCACACGCTCGCGCCGGCCTCGGCCAGCGCCTTGGCGATCGCGAACCCGAACCCGCCGTCGTCGGCCACGCCGGCCACGAACGCGCGCTTACCCTGAAGATCGATTCCGAGAGACATGGGCGCGAAGGCTCATCCAGGCGCCGCTCCGGGTCAAGTCGGGGGCTGGACAAGCCTCCGGCAGGTGTTAGTTTCCCGCCACGGCTCCCCAGCCATCGACACGTCGCTGACCGTTCCGGCCCCGTGTTCATCGAGAGTGGGTCGCGAGACAGGACGTTCGAAAACCAAGAGTTCCCGTTGCCATCCGGGCAGCGGCAATCGAGAGAAAGTACGAGATAGATCGACATGAGCAACAAGCTTTTCGTGGGCGGCCTCAGCTGGGACACCGGCGACCAGTCCCTTCACCAGGCCTTCGAGGCCTTCGGCCCCGTCACCGAGGCCAAGGTCATCACCGACCGGGACACCGGCCGCTCGCGCGGGTTCGGCTTCGTGACGTTCCAGCAGAGCGCTGACGCGGCGACCGCCCGTCAGGAGATGGACGGCAGCGAGCTCGACGGCCGCACCATCCGTGTGGACGAGGCCAACGACCGCGGTCGCGGTGGCGGTGGCGGTGGCGGCGGTGGCCGTCGCGGCGGCGGCGGCGGACGCTGGTAAGCCTCCCCCACGCATTTGCTCGAGAGCCCCGGCGGTCACGTCGGGGCTCTTCGCGTTTCTGGTACAACCCGGCTTGAAGACGCCCGCGCCTACCTACGTCCCAGAGTGCACATGGATCGCAAAGCCTGGCTGCTGCTCGCACCCGCCGTCGCCCTGATCGGCGTGGGCGCCTACGTCTGGTGGGCCGACGAGCCGCCCACCTCCACACCTCCCACGGAGGGCGCGTCGGCGGGGTTCGAGGAGCCCGAGGTCCTCGACAACCCGGGCGTGCCGCCCGTCCTCGGCGCGCCGGTGGACGCGGGCCCGACCGCCGCCGCCCGCCCGGTCGCGTCCGCGCAGGAGCCGGTCGGCGATCCGATCGCGCCGCCCGGAGAGGCGCCGGACGAGCCGCGCAGCCCAGCGGTGCCCGACGTGGGCACGCACGGCTTCCAGGTCGGCGTGGCGCGACGTCGGGTGGAGCTCCTCGAGTCCCGGATCGCGCGCATGCGGGAGCGCGTCGAGGCCCTGGAAGAAGAGAACCCGGCGCTCGCGGCCCGGCAGCGCGCGGTGCTCGAGCGGATCGAGGGCCGGCTGGGAGAGGTGCGTGAAGAGCAGAGCCGGCTGACCGAGGCGGCCCGCGCCGACGGAACCCTCGGGGACGAGCAGCAGGGATACGACGCCGAGGACACGCGGGGCCCGGGCGACGAGGGGCCGGCGCAGGCGCGCTTGCCCTCCGGGTCGCCCTGAGGAGTACCATCCGCCGCGTGTCGACCGAGCGCGACGATCCCACCGATCCGGACGGGCCTCATGGCGAGCCGATCATCCCCGGCACCTTCCTCCCGCACGATCCCATCCGCAGCCGCTATCGAGACCTCGGGCCGATCGGCCACGGCGGCATGGGCGAGGTGCGGCGTGTCCTCGACCAGCACCTCGACCGCGTCCTGGCGATGAAGATCCTGAGCGCGACCCTGCTCCACGACGAGAGCTCGGTGCGTCGCTTCCAGAACGAGGCGCGCATCACCGCCGGCCTCCAGCACCCCGCGATCGTGGCCGTGCACGACCACGGCGACCTGATGGACGGACGCCTCTGGATGACCATGCGGGAGGTCCGCGGGCGCACGCTCAGCGACGTCATCCACGAGCTCCACAACAGCGTGCGCGGCGAGGCCTGGCCCGAGGCGGACGGCGGCCCGACGCTCTTCCGCGTGGTCGACACCTTCCGTCGCCTCTGCGACGGCGTCGCCTACGCCCACAGCCGCGGCGTGGTGCACCGCGACCTCAAGCCCGCCAACCTGATGGTCGGCGAGTTCGGCGAGGTCCAGGTGATGGACTGGGGCCTGGCCAAGCGCTTCGACGAGCGCTCGGACGAGGGGGAGAGCGAAGGCGAGAGCCTGCCACCGCTCGATCCCACGATGACTCAGGCGGGCGACGTGATCGGCACGCCCGCCTACATGTCGCCGGAGCAGGCGCGCGGGGATCTCGACCTGGTCGGCCCGGCGAGCGACGTCTGGTCGCTCGGCGCGGTCCTCCGCAAGATCCTCACGAACAAGCCGCCGGTCGAGGGCCCGAGCCCGGCGGTGATCGCGCAGATCATCCTCGGACAGGTGAAGTCGATCGCGGAGACGAAGGAGCCCTGGACGCCGGAGCTGCCGCCCGACCTCGTCGCGATCGCCGAGCGGGCCATGGCGACGAAGATCGAAGACCGATACGCGGACGCCGGCGCGCTCGGTGACGACCTCGGCGCCTGGCTCGAGGGCGCCCGCCGGCACAAGACCGCGCTGGCCATCGTCGACGCCGCGGGGCAGCGAGAGCCCGAGATCGTGCGCCTTCGTGAAGCCGCCGTCACGCTCCGAAACCAGGCCACGGCCTCCCTCCGCGCGCTGCCGGCGACCGCCCCCGCCGAGGCGAAGTACGAGGGTTGGGATCTCGAGGACCGCGCCGCCGAGAAGGAGCGGGAGGCGTCGCTGCTCGAGGTCGAGTGGCTCCAGCAGCTCCGCGGCGCCCTCGAGGTGGTGCCGGAGCTGCCCGAGGCTCATCGCCGCCTCGCCGATCACTACAAGGAGAGGCTGCTCGACGCCGAGGCGCGCCGCGACGCCGACGACGCCGCGCGCGCCGAGGCGCTGCTCCGGTCTCACGATCGAGGATGGCACACCAAGTTCCTGGCCGGGAACGGCGCGGTGACGCTGATCACCGATCCGCCCGGCGCGAAGGTCACCGCCTACCGCTACGTCGAGGAGCGCCGGCGCCTCGTCCCGAAGAAGCACGCCGAGCTCGGCCTCACTCCGATCCGAGAGGCTCCCCTCCCCCACGGGAGCTACCTCCTCGTCGCCGAGCTCGAGGGGCGCCCGCCGGTACGCTACCCGGTGCTCATCGAGCGCGCCGAGCACTGGGATGGGGTCCCGCCCGGCGAGAGCGAGCCCGAGCCCATTCGCATCCTCACCGCCGACGAGATCGGCGATGACTTCGTCTACGTTCCGGCAGGCTGGTTCCTCAGCGGCGGCGACCCACAGGGCGCCGACAGCCTGCCGAGGCGCCGTATCTGGGCGGGGGCGGCGCTGGCCCAGCGGCACCCGGTCACCAACGGCGAGTACCTCCGGTTCCTGACGGCGCTCGCCCGGGAGGACGAGGACGTCGCGCTGGTCCCCCGCAAGACGAGCGAGCAGCAGCTCCTCGACCGCGAGCAGTGGGAGGTCATCTGGCGCCGCCAGGGCCCCGGCTTCGCGCCCCCCGACGAGGAGAGCTGGTCCAGGGACCGGCCGGTCGCCTCGATCGACTGGTACGCGGCCGTCCGCTACTGCGACTGGCGGAGCCGGCGGGAGGGCGCCGTCTACCGGCTGCCGAACGAGCTCCTCTGGGAGAAGCTGGCCCGCGGGGTCGACGGTCGCATCTGCGCCTGGGGGCAGCTCATCGAGCCCTCCTGGGCGGCCATCCTCGGCTCGTCCAAGAAGATCCTCGTCCGGGCTCCGATCAGCAGTTTCCCCGAGGACGAGAGCGTCTACGGCGTCCGACACACGGTCGGCAACGTGCGCGAGTGGTGCGCGAACGTCTGGCGGCGGGACGGACCGCCGGTCGAGGACGGCCGCCTGGTCTTCGACGACGACGCGAGCGCCGAGGGGCTACGCGCGGCTCGCGGGGGCGCGGCGCACTCGATGCCGGAGCTGGCGCGGGCCGCGGCGCGCTTCGCCGCGGACCCGCGCCGCACTCACCCGACCCTGGGGTTCCGGCTGGTGCGATCGCTCGAGCCCTGAGTCACGACGGATCGCGGCCGTACCAGTACCAGTCTTCGTTCGGGAAGCCGGGCTTGCCGTCGTCGGTCTCGGTGAAGAAGACCTCGATGCCCACCTCGGCCGGGTTGTTCCCGAGGATGCTCGTGAGGCTGCTGTCGCTCGTGTAGAAGGTCGGCAGCACCGGCACGCCGTTGACGAGCGGCAGGACGAGCGAGACCTTGTTGTAGAGCGACCCGTAGCTCCCGCTGCCGTTCTCCACGTCGGTCATCGTGAAGACCTTCGGAGAGCTCGGAAGCGGCGCACCCTGCTCCCACGACGGGATCACGTTCAGGACGCCGAAGTCGGTCTCGTTCTCACGGACCTCGCCGACGGCGGCGATCAGCTCTTCGTCCGTCCCCTGCGCCATCATGAGCAGCTTCAGCGTGAACTGTGGCGTCTGGTTCGAGGCGGAGGTCGGGGTGGCGTAGTACCAGGTCTCCGTGCCCTTCTCGTAGCCCCACTCCCCGATGGCCCCGGCGCCGCCGCCCCGCAGGACGATGTGCCCCTGCACGGTCTTGTCCGACAGCCTCAGGGTCCAGGAGTAGAGCGCGCCCATGGACCAGTCGACCGGAACTTCGAAAACGTTCATCTGTTCCTCCCTTCGGGCCGGGAGGGTCGCACGGGAGAACCCCCATTTGCACGCGCGCGTCACCTCTTCGGCGGCGCGACGCTGTCGTTCTTGGCTCGCCACTGGTACCGATACCGGCTCGTCGCGGTCACCGGATCGAAGTACGCCGTCGTTCCCTCGTCGACGGGAACGGACTGCGAGCTTCCCCCGAAGATGCTGTAGAGCGAGTGGCTCGACGAGAACCACGTGGGCACCTCGCCGTCGGGGTCGACGAACTGGAAGGCGACCTGCTCGTAGAGGCTCGTGTACGAACCGGGCCCGCTCTCACGCGTCAAGCACGGAACCGGTCTCCCGACCATGTCTCGTGCAAGTGAACCCACTCCACACCGCACGGGGCGCGTTCCGAGCGGCGAAAGAGCGCGGTGCTGAGGCGCGCGGTCCGATCGTCGCCTTCCGACTGGTGCTCTTCGTAGGTCACCAGGCAGGCGCCCTCGCCCTCCCAGCGGACCGCGAAGCGCTCGACCGAGATCCGGAAAGACGCGCTGCGCCCGCCTCGGGCCGACGCGATGGCCGCGAGGGTCGAGGCGCGGTCATCTCGGGTGCCGCGCGGGCCGACCAGCTGGAAGTCGGGCGCGAGCGCGCGCTCGGCACGCTCGAGGGCGCCGCCCTCGCCCCGGAACCAGCGCTCGAAGAACGCGTGGAGGCCGCGGACCTCGCGCTCGACGTCGTCGATCACTTCTTCGGCGGCGCGACGCTGTCGTTCTTGGGGCGGCCGAAGATCTTCGAGCCCGGGGGCACGCTCTTGGTCAGCCAGACGTTGCCGCCGACCACCGAGCCCTCGCCGATCACCGTGTCGCCGCCGAGGATGGTGGCGCCGCTGTAGATGGTGACGCGGTCCTCGAGCGTGGGGTGGCGCTTCTTCACCTCGCCCTCGCGGTGCGGGACGCTGAGCGCGCCGAGGGTCACGCCCTGGTAGAGCTTCACGTGGTCGCCGATCACGCTCGTCTCGCCGACGACCACGCCGGTGCCGTGATCGACGAAGAAGCTCTCGCCGATGCGCGCGCTCGGGTGGATGTCGATCCCGGTCTTGCTGTGCGCGTGCTCGGTGATGATGCGCGGGATCATCGGCACGCCCGCCTGGCAGAGCTCGTGCGCGACCCGGTAGGCGGTGACCGCGGTGATCGAGGGGTAGCTGAAGACGATCTCCTCGATGTTGTGCGCGGCCGGGTCTCCGTCGTAGGCGGAGACCACGTCGAGGTTCAGCTTGCGGCGGAGCTCCGGGATGGCCTGGAAGAGCTTCAGCACCACCTCCTCGCCGCTCCCCGCCGGGAGGATGCGATCGGTGCGCCCCATCCAGTGGTCGTAGGTCAGCGCGCGCTCGATCTGCTCGACGAGGATCGAGTGGGCCCGGTACATGTGCTCGGCGACGCCGTGGCGCAGGTTCGTCTCGTTCAGCGCGCGGGTGGCGTAGAAGCCCATGAACAGCACGTGCTCGAGGCAGTGGAACGCCTCGATGACCGCGCGCTTGTTCGGGAGCGCCGCGCTCTCGAGGTTGTCGATCTCGCGGCCGTGGCCGTAGCTCTCGACGACGCCGTCGATGGCGGCCTCGAGATCCTCGTAGCGCTTGGGCTCTCTTCGCATGGGTGTGGCGCCGGCGGGCCGCGCCGGCCGGGCCAGGCTAAGGTAGCGGGCCTTCCCCGCGCGAGAAACTGATTCGGACGAAGACATGCAGCTGACCGATCTGATCGGAGACACCCCGCTCCTAGAGCTGAACACGGGGACCGAAAAGCCCCTCGTCCGCCTTTTCGGCAAAGTCGAGGGCAACAACCCCGGGGGCTCCGTGAAGGACCGCCCGGCCCGATCGATGATCGAGCGCGCCGAGGAGCGCGGAGATCTACGTCCGGGCGTCCGCCTCGTCGAGCCGACGAGCGGCAACACCGGGATCGCGCTCGCCATGATCGCCGCCGCCAAGGGCTACGAGATCGAGCTCGTCATGCCCGAGACCGCGACCGCCGAGCGCGTCCGCAGCATGCGGGCCTACGGCGCCATCGTGACGCTGACCCCCGGCGACGCCGGCATGGAGGGCGCCATCGACTACGCGCGCGAGAAGGTGGCCGGCGGCGGCTACCTGATGCTCGACCAGTTCAGCAACCCCGACAACTGGCGCGCCCACTACGAGAGCACCGGCCCCGAGATCTGGGCCGAGACCGAGCACTCGATCACCCACTTCGTCAGCGCGATGGGCACCACCGGCACCATCATGGGCGTCTCCCGCTACCTCAAGGAGCAGAACCCGCGCGTCCAGATCGTCGGCTGCCAGCCCACCGATGGCTCGTCCATCCCGGGCATCCGCCGCTGGCCGAAGGAGTACCTCCCGAAGATCTTCGAGCCCGATCGGGTCGACCGGATCGTCGACGTCGACCAGGAGGTCGCCGAGCGCATGGCCCGGAGCCTCGCCGCCGAGGAGGGCGTCTTCGTCGGCGTCAGCGCGGCCGGCGCGGTCTGGGCGGCGCGGCGCATCTGCGAGGAGATCGACGAGGGCGTGGTGGTCTGCGTGCTCTGCGACCGGGGCGACCGATACCTCTCGTCGCCGCTCTTCGGGGGCGAGTCGTGAAGGTCACCCTGAGCCGGGTCGGCCCGGCCGCGTTCGACGCCGAGGCGGAGTCCGGCGGCACGCTCACCCTCGACGGCGCGCCGTCGATCGGCGGCGAGGGCCGCGGCATGCGGCCGATGGAGCTGCTGCTCACCGCGCTGGCGGGCTGCGCGTCGATGGACGTGGTCCACATCCTCCGCAAGCAGAAGGAGCCGCTCGAGGACCTCCGGATCGAGGCGGAGGGCGAGCGAGAGGACGCCACGCCCGCCCCCTTCACCCGGATCCACCTGCGCTTCGTCGCCACCGGAGACGTGCACCGCGGCAAGCTGGAGCGGGCGGTGAAGCTCGCGGTCGAGAAGTACTGCAGCGTGGGCGAGAGCCTCGACCCGGCCATCGAGGTGACCCACGAGGCCGTGCTGGAGCCGATCGAGGGTCAGTGAAACGCTGACACCTCAAGAGGTCGCCAGGGTGGCCGTTCGTCCCCTCGTCCGATGGTGACCTCCGCCACGCCTCCGACCGATCGCGCCCAGAAGCTGGAGCAGATCCGCGCCAAGCTCCTGCCGACGTTCCGGCGGGGCGTCAGCGCCAAGCGGCGGGTGCTCGGGCGCGCCCTCGCGGAGATGCGAAGGGGCGACGCGGCGGCCGAGGAGACGATCCGTCGGCTGGCCCATCAGCTCCGGGGCACTGGATCGAGCTACGGCGCCCCCGAGGTGAGCGTCGCCGCGGCCGCGGTCGAGGAGGCGCCGGAGGGCCACCTGGAGCGCCCGCTCCTGACCCTCCTCGAGGTGCTCCGCGGCGTGGCCGAGGGCACCGACCGCACGCCCACCCGGGTGCTCTTCGTCGACGACGACCTCGCGATGCGGCAGCTCGCGGCGGAGGCGCTCGGCAGCGCGGGGCTGATCGTTCTCCCGGCGAAGGACGCCGACGAGGCCCGCGCGCACCTCTCGGTGCTCGACTTCGACTGCGTGGTGCTCGATCTCTGCCTCGGCGAGGTCGACGGGCGGGAGATCCTCACGGAGCTGCGCGAGCAGTCGCCCACGCTGCCGGTGATCGTGGTCACCGCGCGCACCGAGACCACCGCCCGGGCGGAGTGCCTGGCCCTCGGCGCGACCCAGGTGTTCGTGAAGCCGCTCGACCTCGAGCTCCTCGGAGTCGCGGTGGACACGTCGGTGGAGCGGACCCGTCGCCTCTCGGAGGAGGCCCGGGTCGACGCGCTCACCGGGCTGCCGAACCGGCGCGCGTTCGAGGTCTTCTTCGACGAGCAGCAGGCGCGGCGCGGCCGGACCGAGGCGCCGATGTGCCTGGCGGTGATCGACCTCGACCGCTTCAAGGACGTCAACGACACCTACGGACACACGATGGGTGACGAGGTGCTCCGGACGACCGCCGACGTGCTGGTGAAGACCTTCCGCGAGGGCGACATGGTCGCGCGGTGGGGCGGCGAGGAGATGACCGTGCTCTTCGTCGACACCACGCTCGAGAACGCCAATCGGGCGCTCGACCGAGCGCGCGGGGCGCTGTCTTCGACCTCCTTCGAGAGCGCGCCCGAGCTGCGCGTCACCTTCTCCGCCGGCCTCACCGAGGTCGCCATGGACGAGCAGCTCACCCACGCCTTCGCCGGCGCCGACGCCCGGCTCTATCACGCGAAGGCGGCCGGTCGCGATCGGGTGACGTCCGAGATCCCCGCCACCGCGCCCCGCCCCCGCATCCTGATCGCCGACGACGACGCGCTGATGATCCGATCGGTGCGCGGGCTGCTCGTGCGCGCGGGCTACGAGGTGGTGGCCTGCGAGGACGGCGACGACGCCCTCGAGCGCGCGAAGCGGGAGTCGTTCGCGCTCGTGATCCTCGACGGTCAGATGCCGCGCATGGACGGCTTCACCACCCTGGCCGCGCTCCGGCAGCTGCCGGGCTACCGCCGCGTCCCGATGATGATGCTCACCTCGCTGGGCGAGGACGAGCACGTCGAGCACGCCTTCGAGTGCGGGGCCGACGACTACCTGGAGAAGCCCTTCAACCCGCGTCAGCTGCGAGCCCGGCTCCGGCGCATGCTCGTCCGCAGCGGCGTCCGGCAGGCGGCGATCACGCTCGCGAGCGAGCCGCCCGAGGACATGGGCTCGGAGGAGCGGAGCGCCGTTCGGATGCGCGTGGAGGTCGAAGGCGAGCCGTCGAAGCGCCGCGCGTCCGGGGGCTGAACGCCAGGGCAGGCGGATCGGCGGAACTGGCGCTAGGGTTGCCGCCGGATGAGTCTGCCCCAGAGCATGCAGGAGCTGGAGAGCCGGCTGTTCTCGCTGGCCGGCGAGCGCATGGTGCACGAGCCGTTGGTCTCGGTGCTCATGCACGCCGATCACTCGGCGAGCCGCGTGCTGCACGACCACGGCCGGGCGCTCCGCGATCCGGTGGAGGACTTCTTCACCCGCCGCGGCAACTCGGAGCTGCGCGACTTCCTGAGCCAGAACGAGTGGGAGGCGGTGGTCAGCGCGTTCCTGTCCTGGGCCGGCGGGGAGGACGAGAGCGCCTACGTGCGCGCGCTCGACGCGGTCGACGAGCCGCCCCCGGAGCGCGGCGCGGAGCTGCGCGCGTGGCTCGAGGAGCACGGGGTCGAGGACGCGATGGCCGATCCGCTCGCCCGGGTCGCGCCGCTCGCGCCGACCTTCCGCGCCCGCGACAAGGCGCTGCGCTCGCCCAGCTCCACCATCGCGGACGGCCTCGGCGGCATCCTGCCGGGGCGGCTGGGGAGCGATCTCGCGGCCGCCTCGCGCGCGTACCTCGCCTGGGTCGCCGGCCGCCGCCGCCTCGACGCCCGCCGCGAGCAGCTCTGGCAGCGCATGCCGGAGAGCCGCAGGCTCGAGGCCGCGATCGAGCGGGTGCGCGGAGTGCTCGACGCCCTGCGCGACCGGGACGTGGCGCCGCTGCCGCTCCCGGCCGCCGAGACCGAGGTCGAGGTCGATCCCAAGGCGCTGCTGGTGCGCATGACCTTCTCCCACCCGCACGGCTACGGGGGGCACGGGCAGGCGTGGATCTCGCTGGTCGAGCGGGTGGACGAGCGGGCGCGCTGCTCGCTCGACAGCGCCAAGGCGCAGGACCGGCGCCACCCCGAGCGGCTCGGCGTGCTCGCCGAGCGGGTGCTCGACGCCCTCCACGATCCGCAGGACGGCCTGCACGACGAGCTGCGGGTGCTGCTCGAGAAGCCGCGCTGGGATCGCCTGCTCGCGGAGCTCGAGGAGGAGGTCCGACCGGACGCGGGGCCGCCCCGGCCGTTCGAAGACGGCGAGCGGCTCGTCTGGCGTGTCGCCGGGCAGACCATCGAGCCGGCCATCCAGAAGCGGCGCAAGAGCGGCGGCTGGACCAAGGGCCGGGTGACCGAGGCGCGCGAGATCCCCTACCAGGCGGGGCTCGACCCGCGGGACCGGCGGGTGGCCGAGGCCCTCGTCTCCCCGGGCCGCTTCAGCCCCGGCCAGGGCGGCGTCGGCACCGCGTTCGAGGCGCTGATCGGCCACCCCCGCGTGATCTTCACCGACGCCCCGACGCGCCCGGTCCGGGTGAAGCGCGGGCAGGTCTCGGTGAGCCTCGTCGAGCGCGAGGAGGGCACCTGGATCCGCTTCCGGCTCCAGGACGAGGTGTTCGAGCCGCACGAGATGGCGGCGGCGCGGGTGGAGCCGCGGCACGCGATCTTCCTCGACCCCGACGCGTCGCAGATCACCGTCGTGGACCTCCCGGGCTCGGTGCTCGCCATGGCCGAGGCGTGCGCGCGCTGGGAGACCGCGTTGCCCGCCGAGGCGGACGACACCCTGCTGAAGCTCCTCTACCGCCTGCCGCCGAGCGTGGGCGTCGAGCTGCCCCCGCGGCTCCGCGGCGAGCCCCGCGAGCCCGACATGCGGCCGGTGCTGCGGCTCGAGCCGCTCCCGGGCGGCGGCCTCCGGGTCACGGTGGCGGTGCGACCGCTGGCGACCGGCGCGGTGCAGCCTCCGGGCGAGGGCCCCACGCAGCTGGTCGGGCTCGACGGCGGAGAGCGGGTGCACACGGTGCGCGATCTGGCCGCCGAGCGACGCGCGTCGGAGCAGGTCGGGGCCGCGCTCGGCCTCGACGCGGGGGAGAGCGACGGACCGCACACGGTCCGCCTCGACGAGCCCGAGGACGCGCTGGAGCTGCTGCATCGCCTGCGCGAGCAGCCGGAGCTCGCCACGGTCGAGTGGCCCGAGGATCAGACGCCCTGGCGGGTGGTCGGCAGCGCGGGCTTCGGCAACCTCAAGGTCCGGTCCAAGAAGCTGACCGACTGGTTCGCGCTCGAGGGCGAGGCCGAGCTCGACGAGGGCAAGGTGCGGCTCGCGCAGATCATGGCCGCGCTCCGCGAGGGGCGCCGCTACGTGAAGCTCGGCAAGGGTCGCTTCGCGCGGATCGAGGACGATCTGCGCAACAAGCTGGGCGCCGCGCAGGACGTGGTGTTCGAGGACGACGGCGAGCTCGGCGTGGCCGGCGCGGCGATCGGCGACCTCGAGGCGCTGCTGCCCGAGGATCGCTTCGAGGCCGACGCGGAGTGGCTGGAGACCAAGGCGCGCCTCCGGGCCGCCGCCGATCTCGAGCCCGAGGTGCCCGAGGGGCTCCAGGCGGATCTGCGCAGCTACCAGCGCGAGGGCATCACCTGGCTCGAGCGCGTGGCGAGCTGGTCGAGCGGCGCCTGCCTCGCCGACGACATGGGCCTCGGCAAGACGCTGCAGGCGCTCGCCCTGGCCCTCGAGCGCGAGGAGGAGGGCCCGACCCTCGTGGTCTGCCCCACCTCGCTGAGCGACAACTGGCGCAAGGAGTGCGAGCGCTTCACCCCGGCGCTCCGCCCGAGGATCTACCGCGGCCCGGATCGGGCGGCGATGGTGAAGACCTTCGCGCCCGGCGACCTCGTGATCACGAGCTACGACATCCTGCTCCGGGACGTCGAGGCGCTGAGCCAGCTGCGGTTCGCGCTCGTGATCTTCGACGAGGCGCACGCGCTCAAGAACCCGGAGGCGGCGCGCACGAAGGCGGCGCGTCAGCTCGACGCGGGCTTCACCCTCGCGCTCACCGGCACCCCGCTCGAGAACCACCTCGGCGAGCTCTGGAGCCTCTACTCGATCCTGGTCCCCGGGCTCCTCGGGCCCTGGAAGCACTTCCGCGCGCGCTTCGCGATCCCGATCGAGCGCGACAACGACGCGGCCCGCCGCGAGCGGCTGCGCGAGATGCTCCGGCCGTTCCTGCTCCGGCGCACCAAGTCGCAGGTCGCGCCCGAGCTCCCGCCCCGCACCGAGGTGGTCCGCAGCATCGAGCTGTCCGACGACGAGCGCGCCCTCTACGAGGCCGAGCGGCGCCAGGCCCTCGAGCAGCTCGCGGCCCGGGCCGAGGACAACAAGAAGCGCTTCGCGGTGCTGGGAGCGCTCACCCGCCTCCGCCGGCTCGCCTGCCACCCCACCCTGGTGCACCCGGACTCGCGCGTCTCGAGCTCGAAGCTCGCCGAGCTGATGGAGCTGGCCGCCGATCTGCGCCGCGAGGGGCACCGCTCGCTCGTCTTCAGCCAGTTCACCTCGCACCTCGCCATCGTGCGCCGCGCGCTGGAGGCGAAGGGCTGGGAGATCCTCTACCTCGACGGCGCGACGCCGGCGGCGAAGCGGAGCGAGCTGGTGGAGCGCTGGCAGAAGGGCGACGCCCCGTTCTTCCTCATCTCGCTCAAGGCGGGCGGCACCGGCCTCAACCTCACCGCCGCCGACACCGTCATCCACCTCGATCCGTGGTGGAACCCGGCGGTCGAGGACCAGGCGAGCGACCGCACCCACCGCATCGGTCAGGACAAGCCGGTCACCGTGGTTCGTCTCGTCTCGCAGGGCACGATCGAGGAGTCGGTCATGCAGCTGCACGAGGAGAAGCGCGACCTCGCGCGCGGCATCCTCGAGGGCGCGGAGTCGAACGCGAAGCTCTCGGTCGACGACCTCGTGTCGCTGCTCGAGGGCTGACGCTCACATGGTGCGCGCGGACTCGAACTGAACCGACAGCTCGCCGTTCTCGGGGAAGTCGACCAGCACGCAGCTCGAGGTGAGGGTGCCGCTCATCCCGGCGCTGATCGTCATCTCGAGATCGCTGAAGCGGTCGCTGTCCATCGTCGGCGTGGTGTCGTTCCACATGACGAAGCGAGGGTGCGAGAACGAGATCGCGCTGCTGGCGGCCACGACCCGCACGTCGTTGAGCATCATGCCGCTCGCCACCCGGTTGGCGGTGAAGACCAGCTCCGCGCCCGGCAGCCCGACCTCCGCGAGGGGGATGCGGTTCTCGACGCCGTCGTCCACCGGGTAGGGCGAGGTCTGCCGGGTCATCGGACCGGGCCCCGGCTCCATCGGGTCCTCGGCGGGGCGCTCCGCCTCCGCCTCGATCCAGCGGCGCACCACGCTCGCCTCGGACGCCTCCCACGCGGGGCCGCGGTGCGCGCCCTTGGTCACCAGGGTGCTCGCGTTCGGCTCGCCGGGCACGACGAGATCCGGGTAGGCGAGGACCGACCCGTAGTAGTCGCTGGGCTCGAGGAAGACCGGCGCGGTCGCGATGTCCTCGTGGCAGTTGCGGCAGCGCGCCTCGAGCAGCGGCTGGACCTCGGCGAGGAACATGGCCTCCGGATCGTCGCCGGGCCCGGGCCCCGGTCCCGTCCCCGGGCCGGTGGGCGCGGTGATGATCGCGGCCTCACACGCGACGAGGCCGAGCGCGACCAGCGGCGCGAGCACGTGCGTGAAAGAGATGCGCATCGACGTGATATCGATCACGGGGCATGCCAAGCTACCGCACGTGGAGAATTGGGCCAAGTCCCCGCCTTCGTGGAGCAAACTGGGGTGGAGGAGCAGGGGACGAGGGAACCCAGAGCGCTCCGTACTCCCCACCTCGAGGCCCGTGAGACCCAGCTCCACCGCCGATCTCGCGCCGCGCGTCGTTCGGCGCGGTCCCTGCAGAGCCACCGGGCTCATGCGTCGCGCCGTGCGGATCCCGTGGCTCGCGCTCGCGCTCGCCGGCTGTGGCTTCGAGACTCCACCGGCCGACCCACCGGCGCCGAGCGCGATCGTGTTCGAGAACGAGGTCTATCCGATCCTGCTCCGGGACTGCGGCTTCCCCGACTGCCACGGCTCGAGCGAGCGCTTCTTCCGGGTGTTCGGACCGAACCGGGCGCGGCTCGACGACGCGGTGACCGCGCTCGACGACCCGGCCACGCCCGAGGAGATCGCCGCCTCCTACGAGCGCGCCCGCTCGATGCTGAGCGGGGTCACCCGGCCCGAGGAGACCCTCCTGCTGCGCAAGCCGCTCGAGGTCGACGTCGGCGGCGCGCCGCACATGGGCATCGATCAGCACGGCCAGGACGTCTACCCGAGCCCCGACCACCCGAGCTTCCGCATCATGCAGGAGTGGGTCGCGCTCGGGTTCCCGGGGGCGCCATGAGGCGCGCGCTCCTGGCGGCGCTGATCGCGCTCGCCCCGGCCGAGGCCGCGGCGTTCTCGGAGTACGAGGAGTTCGAGCGCTCCGCCTTCGAGGGCGGCGGCGGCGGCCGCTACTTCACGGGCAGCTTCAACGACGGCTTCAGCTGCAACGTCTGCCACCGCGACGCCCCGCCGCCGACCGACGGCGAGCTCACCGGCCTGCCGCTCGACGGCTACGTGGCCGGCGAGACCTACGCGCTGGAGCTCGAGCTGCCCGACGGCGCCTCCGGGGCCGCGCTCGAGGTGACCGACGAGCTCGGCAACGGCATGGGCACCCTGGAGCTCGTCGGCGGCCCTCAGCCCGCGGATCTCTGCCTCCCGGTCGACGGCGCGCCCGCCGAGCCGGCGGCTCACCTCAACGACCTCCCCCAGAGCCGGCGCGTGGCCACGGTCGACGGCTGCGGCGCCAGCCGCCTCCGGGTCACCTGGACGGCGCCGGCGAGCCCGGCCGGCCCGATGTGGCTCCACGCCGGGGTGGTCGCGAGCGACGGCAGCGGCGACCCGACCGGCGACGGCGTGCTGACCTACTCCCAGGTCATCGCCCCCCTCGGTGACCGCGCCGAGCGAACCCGCGTGGGCACCGGCTGCGCCACCTCGCCTCCCTCGTCTACCGGCCTCCTCGCTTCGTTCTTCTTCTTCGGGCTGCTGCTCGTTCGAGCGCGATCACTTCGGTGACCCCCTTCGGACGCGATGCTTCGGCGACCACTAGTTTTTCTCGCTTCGTCTTCGAACGCGGTGCTTCGGTGACCACTATTTTTTCTAGCAGAGGCGCGGAGACGCAGAGGTCGGGTGGGCAGCGCCATCCCTCTCGCCGTGCTTCGCCTTCGAACGCGGTGCTTCGGTGACCACTATTTTTTCTCGCAGAGGCGCAGAGACGCAGAGGTCGGGTGGGCAGCGCCATCCCTCTCGATCGGCTCGACGCGGCTGAGCACCGAGACGGCGAGCTCCTGAGCACGGTGCGGGACGACTGCGCCGCTCGAGCCTGGTCGTCATCGGTCCGCCTCCCGGTCGTTCTCGGTCCGCCTCGTCCGAGGCCGACTCCGGCACCGTGACCCGAGACCGACACCACACCGACACCGAGACCGAGACAGACACCGAGACCGAGACCGAGACCGAGACCGAGACCGAGACCGACACCGAGACCGAGACCGACACCGAGACCGACACCGACACCGAGACCGACACCGAGACCGAGACCGCTTCCGACTCCGAGACCGACACCGGAACCGATTTCGAGTCCCGCTCCACGTTGGCGCGGAGCGCGTTCTCGCCCGTGCCTGCGAGTGGATCGGCTGACCTGGGGACGCGGCGGCGGGGCCGGGCAGCGGGACCGGCCGCGGGCCCGGCAGCGGCGGCGGGGCCGGCAGCGGGACCGGCAGCGGCAGCGGGACCGGCAGCGGCAGCGGGACCGGCAGCGGCGGCGGGACCGGCAGCGGCGGCGGGACCGGCAGCGGCGGCGGGACCGGCAGCGGCGGCGGGGCCGGCAGCGGGACCGGCAGCGGCAGCGGGGCCGGCAGCGGTGGCGGGACCGGCAGCGGAAGCGGACTCGGAAGCGGACTCGGACTCGGACTCGGATTCGGATTCGGAGCCGGACTCGGATTCGGAGCCGGACTCGGACTCGGACTCGGACTCGGACTCGGACTCGGACTCGGACTCGGACTCGGACTCGGACTCGGATTCGGAGCCGGACTCGGATTCGGAGCCGGACTCGGACTCGGACTCGGATTCGGATTCGGACTCGGAAGCGGCTTCGGCCTCGGACGAGCCCCGGTGACGAGCGCCCCGCCCGCCCCCCTCTGCGCCGCTGCGCCTCTGCGCGAAATTAACTGCAGCCCGGAACCCGGCGGCCAGCCCCCATCCCGCCGCCACCCTGCCCTCTTGGCGGCTTGGCGCCTTTGCGAGAGATAAATTGCTATCCGGAACCCGGCGGCCAGCCCCCATCCCGCCGCCACCCTGCCCTCTTGGCGGCTTGGCGTCTTTGCGAGAGATAAATCGCTACCCGGAACCCGGCGGCCAGCCTCCATCCCGCCGCCACCCTGCCCTCTTCGCGGCTTGGCGCGAGAGCGGAAGGCCCAGCGGAGGAGGCGTCAGCTGAGCGGGAAGAGGGCGCGGATGCGGGTGCCGCGGCCGGGCTCGGACTCGATCTCGAGCACGCCGGCGCGCGCCTCCACGATCGAGCGGACGACCGAGAGGCCGAGGCCGGTGCCTCGGCGGCCCTTGGTCGTGAAGAACGGATCCAGCGCGCGGGCGCGGGTCTCGGGGTCCATGCCGTGCCCCGTGTCGGCGACCTCGACCCCGGCGAGGCCGCGCTCGGGATCGCGGACCGCGGCGACCCGGATGCGGCCGCCCTCGGGCATCGCGTCGCGGGCGTTCACCACGAAGTTGAGGACCACCTGCTCGAGCTGGGAGCGCTCGACCTCGATCGTCGCGCCGCTCGCCGCCTCGAGGTCGATCTGGAAGTGCGCCGAGTCGAGGACCCGGGTCAGCAGGGGCTCGAGATCGTGCAGGAGCGCGTCGACGTCGACCCGCTCGAGGCGGCGCACCGAAGGCCGCGAGAGGTGGAGGAGCTGCCGGGCGAGGGTCCCCGCCTTCTGCACGCCGTCGGCCACGAGCTCGAGGTTGGCGCGCAGGCGCTCCGGCTCGCTCGCCTCGATCTGGGCGAGGTGGGCCGCCGAGCCGATGGCGGTCAGCATGTTGTTGAAGTCGTGGGCGATGCCCCCGACGAGCTGGCCGACCGCTTCCATCTTCTGGGCCTGGACCAGCTGCGCCTGCGTCTCCTCGAGCCGCCCGACGTGCTCCTGGAGCTCCCGCATCATGCGGCCGCGCTCGTGGGCCGCCGTCAGCAGCTGGGCGAAGAAGGCGACCGCCCGCACGTCCTGCGCGCGGAGCTCGTCCGAGAAGAGCATGAAGACGTGGGCGACCCGGCCCGAGACCACGAGCGGCGCCATCGCCACGTCACGGCCGCCGAAGATGTTGGCGAGCAGGCTCGCGGTCCAGCGCAGGCGCTCCGGGAGGATGCCCTCGACGAAGACGACCATGTCGTCGGAGAAGACCGTCTCGCGTTCCTCGATCACGCGCCGGAAGAGCTCGACCTCGCGGTAGCGGAGCGCGAAGTCCTGGGCGCCGATGCCGGTGAGCTGCTCGGCCGCCTTGAGGAGCACCGGGCTCACGAAGTAGCGGCGGAAGGCGAGCGTGCCGCGCTCCGGATCGACGTCCGCGAGCACCGCCCGGAGGTCCCCCTCGAGCAGCGCCTCGCCGGCCGCGTCGAGCACCGCGCCCGGGTCGCCGGGGGCCCGCTGGAAGGCGAGCGCGGCCCGCCGGAGCGCCTCGTCGATGTGGGCGCGTCGCTCCGACTCGGCGGTCAGCTCCTCGAGGTGTCGCGTCGCCGCGCCGTCGTCCGCGCGCATGCGCAGGAGCCGCTCGAGCCGCGCCACCTGGCCCCGGAGCTTGCGGATCTCCCGCTGCTGGAGCTCGATCTCCGCGCCGAGCGCCGTGGTCCGCGCGGTGGACCGCTGCACGCCGCTCTGGTCGTCCCCGAAGGGCCGCGAACCTTCCGGTGACGTGCCCTCCTCGGCGTCGCTCTCGGCCCCTCGACTCACGCCCGGGAGCCTAGCACCGAACGACTCTGCCAGCCTGCATCAATTCGCTCTCTCTAGAACTGGTACTCGGCGCGGAGGATGCCGTAGCGCTCGGCGTCGGTCATCTCGCCGCCGCCCTCGCGGGCGCTGCCGAGGAAGGCGTGGGCCTCGCGGTAGAGCAGGTGCACCGAGACCTCGTCGATGATGCGGAGCCGGACGTGCGCCTCGGCCCCCACCAGGAAGCCGTCCTGCACCTGCCCCGCCTGGGAGAGCTCGTCGCTGAGGCTCCCCACGTGGCCGATCTCCGGCACGATCCCCAGCGAGAGCGGGCTGTCCCCGATGTGGAACCAGAGGCCGATGCGCGCGTAGATGCCGCTGAGCGTGTAGTCCGGGATGGAGACCGGGATCTCGCTGTCGAGCATGCGGAAGCCCCAGCCGACCTCGAGCTGCAGGCGCGTCGGCCGCTCGCCGGGCGCGAGGGGGATGTCGTTGCGCAGCCCGATCGCGAGGTGGTGCGCGCGCATGTCGGTGGTGCGGGTGCTGCCGTCGGCGCGCTCGTCGCGGCCCTGGAGCCCGACCGAGGTGGTGTAGCGGAGGGCGAGCGCGAGGCGGTAGCGGCTGCCGGCGTCCGGCCGGACGTAGCCGAGGACCTGCGCCTGGATGGCGGGGAACGGGATGGTGCTGAGGCGGGCGTCGCCGCCCTCCATCGGGATGCTGCTCGAGCGCTGGGCGATGCCGGCGCCGGCGCTGACCGCGAAGCCCCACTGGCGCCGCATCTCGAGGGGGACCTCGTCCTCCTCGCTCGCCTCGGGCGCGCTCTCCTCCTCGCTGGCCCCCTCGGCCGCGGCCGCCTCCTGCGCCTCCCAGTCGAGCGGCGGCGGAAGATCTCCGCCCTCGCCGCCCTCGGCCGCCGGCGCCGCGTCGGGGGCGCTCGCCTGGGCGGGCGGCGCGCCGCCGGTCACCGCGCGCAGGTCCCGGAGGATCGCGTGCTGGCTGGCCGGGCGGAGGTGCATGCCCCGCATCGAGTAGTTGCTGCTGGTGACCAGCTCGCCGCTCTGGCCGCTGTAGAAGCGGAGCCGGAGCGTGCGGTTGCGGTAGTGGCCGCCGTAGCTCGCGACCACGATGACGTCGGCGTTCTGCTGGGTCCCCACCCTGCGCACCGCGCGGGCGCTGCTCGGCCGGAGCCCCGCCTGCGCGCACGCCCGGACGTAGTCGTCGTAGCTGACGAGCACGCCGCCCGAGGACAGCAGGCGGGAGACGGTCCGGCGGAGCCGCGCGGGCACCGTGCCGCCCGGCGCGAAGAGCACCCGCGGCGTGTCGCTCGCCTGCGCCTCCACGCCCGCGGGCGCGGCGATCAGGACGGCGAGGAGGACGAGGACGGCGCGCATGGGCTTACAGCAGCTCGCGGATCTGACGCTCCAGGGTGGCGGCGTCGCCGCCGCGGAACCCCGAGTGTACGTGCCGGACGACCCCCTGACGATCGATGATGTAGGTCGACGGCATCGTCGGCGGGCGGAAGCGGTTGGCGACCGAGTGATCCGCGTCGTGCATCACCGGGAACGACACGCGGGTCCGGCTCAGGAAGCCGCGCGCGTTGTCGGCGGTGCGGTCTTCGCTGACCCCGATGACCACCAGGCCCTGGCCGCGGTAGCGCTGATAGATGCGCTCGAGCGCCGGCATCGCCTCCGCGCAGGGCTCGCACCAGGACGCCCAGAAGTCGACCACCACCACCGAGCCCCGGTGCTGGGCGAGATCGATCCGCTCGGCGTTGGCGAGCGCCCGGCCATCGAACGCCGGCGCCCGCGCGCCCGGGTCGAGGGCGAAGGTCGCCGACGTCATGAGCAGCGCCGCGCCCGCGGCGAAGAATCCAACCATCCAGCGATTCATTCGGTACCTCCCGGTGGACACGTGGGGCTCGTCACGCAGGACTCGTGCCGGCAGCGGGGCGCGCGAAAGGCCGGGGACCGGGGTCCTCGCTGGAGACTCGGCACCCCGGATTTCCGGAGCGCGGAGCGCGTTCTGAGGGAGCATCCGGGGTTCCTCGACCCCCGGATCCGAAGTCTCCACCGGGGATTCCATCGGGCACGGATTCTGCGTGGCGGGCAGCGGGGCCTCTCGTCCGGCCCCTCACGGGAACGAAGGAAGAGCCATGAACCGACGCCTCTCGCTGCTGACCGCGCTCGCCCTGAGCGCTTGCGCGCCCGACCCGTTCATCGCTGGCGACGGCGGCACGGGACCGGCGCCGGTGTGCGACGCCTACGAGTACCGCGGCACGACCTACGACTGCGCGGCCCTCGACCGGTGCACCGAGACGGACATCACCTATCGGCTCGCCTGCTGCGAATGCGACCCGCGGCTCTGCAACCCGGATCCGGACTGCGGCGACGCGGGCGGCCCGCCCATCCCGGACGGTCCGGCCGAGAGCTGCATGAGCTGCCACAACGGCTCGGACCGCAACGACTACGCGGGCGACGGCATGAGCAACCCCCACCCGTTCCCGGGGGAGCCCAACGTCCAGTGCACCACCTGCCACGGCGGCAACGGCCGCGGGACGGGCAAGCTCGGCAGCCACGTGCCGCCGCCCCCGGAGATCGGCGACGACGAGAACCTCGTCGACAACGAGGTCGCCTACTACAACCGCCGCACCCTCGCGGGCATCGACCGCTTCCCCGACTACACCGTCGACGGCGTCACCTACACCGCGCTCGAGTACCTGCAGTTCATCAACCCCGGCGACCTCCGGGTCGTCACGGCCGGCGAGGGCTGTGGGACCCCGGGCTGCCACGCGGGCGAGCACGCCGAGTGGGTCGAGAACGGCCCCATCGGCAACGCGGTCGGCATGTTCAGCGGCGCGGCCTACACCGCCGGCCTCGAGAACGAGATCCCGGAGCACCGCGGGCTCTGGGAGAACACCGCCGGCGACTACGGCTGGCGCGCGGACGAGGACACCGACTGGGAGGGCCCCGGCGACCTCGTCGGCTCCATCGGGCGCGTCGAGGCGCTGCCGGAGCGCGGCCAGTTCGGCACCGGCGAGATCTACGAGAACCCCGTCTACAACGCGGCCAACTTCGGCGACTACGTCACCGCGGCCGGCGACCCGGACGGCGCCAACCGCATCATCCCGAACACGCCGCTCGAGCACACCTACTTCGAGGCCATCGGGATCACCTGCGGGGACTGCCACCTCGGCAGCGCCGGTCAGAACGATCGCTACGGCGACTTCCGCTCCTCCGGCTGCACCGCCTGCCACATGGAGTACAGCGCCGACGGCCGCAGCCGGAGCAGCGACCCGAACGTCGACCACTTCGAGCCCGCCGACCCCGACGCGATCGCGGCGCCCGAGCGCGCGCACATCGACAGTCACCAGATCCGCAACGTCGCCAAGACCCTGCCGGGCGGCGCGTTCGTGCGCGGCATCAGCGACTACGCGTGCGCCGGCTGCCACCAGGGCAGCAACCGCACGGTGATGCAGTACTGGGGCCTGCGCCTCGACCAGAACCGCGACGTCGCGCAGGGCAACCAGTACCCGGAGAACCCCGCCAACTTCCAGAACAGCGCGAACGACACGCGGCTGTTCGACCCGGCGGTGGGCAACAACACCTTCAACGGCCGTGACGCCGACCAGTACCTGCTCGTCGAGGACTACGACGACGACGGCCGCGACGACACGCCGGCCGACGTGCACCACGAGGCGGGCCTCGGCTGCATCGACTGCCACGGCAGCCGCGACCTGCACGGCGGCACCCGCGGCGACGACACCAGCGGCCGCATCATGAGCCGCATGAGCCAGGGCACCTTCATCGAGTGCCAGAGCTGCCACGGCGGCGTGAGCTCCTACGCGGCCACCGTGCCCTGCCGCACCTACGGGGGCGACGAGGCCGAGTGCGCGATCGACCGGCTGGGCAACCCGCTCCGCCACGTCACCCGCGAGGGCGACGACTTCTACCTGACCAGTCGCCTGACCGGCCGCCGCCACTTCGTGGTGCAGACCCGCGACACGGTGGTCGACAACGGCAAGGTCAACCCCTTCACCCGCCAGCGCCTCTACACCCCGCTCGCCTCCTACGCGATGGGCCGCGCGGACGGGAACCCGGCGACCGGCGTCGGCCCGCTCCAGGCGGACCCGACGACCTACACCGCGGGCTTCAGCCACACCGACCGCATGGACTGCGCGAGCTGCCACTCGAGCTGGACCAACAACTGCGTCGGCTGCCACCTCGCGAACGGCTACGACGCCAACCCGGCGAACTACTTCGTCAGCAACCTGACCGGCGAGCGCATCGTGCAGTTCCAGGCGGCGGCGGACTTCACCTACCAGACGCCGGTGCCCTTCTACCTGGGCGTGAACGCGCGCGGCCGGATCACGCAGACCCAGCCGGGCATCCAGATGTTCTACCGCTACTTCGACCTCAACGGGACCGAGTCGCAGGTGTTCGCCTTCAGCGACCGCAACGGCAACGGCAACAACCCGAACGTCGGCGGACGCGACGCCCACGGGGCGCTCAGCCACGACGCGATGATGCCGCACTCCATCCGCGGCCGCGTCAGCGGCTCGGACGAGGGGCCGCGCTACTGCGTCGCCTGCCACATGACCGAGAACTCGCTCGACACCTTCGGCGCGCAGTACGACGTCTTCCGCAACGCGATGGCGAACCGGAACTACAACCGGCTCGACTTCAACCTGCTGCGGCAGCACATCGGCCAGAACACCGGAAACCAGCTGGACAGCCCGATCTGGGTGCACATGGTGGCGGGCCTCGGCTCCGGCATCTTCCTCTTCGACGAGACCGGCTGCCCGGAGAACCCGCTCGACGACAACGCCAACCGCGCGTACTGCCCGGACGGCGCGCCGGCGAACAACTTCGACGCGAACGACGTCGTCTACAACCTCGACGGCCTGGTCGAAGCCAACGGCATCTCGAACGCCTCGAGCAGCCACCCGGCGCTCGACCGCGAGCGGGTCCGCGGGCTGCGCATCGGCGCGACGAACCCCTACACCAGCGGCCCGCTCGGCGCGGACCTGACGCAGCTCCTCGCCGACCCCGACGTGGGCGTGGTGCTCGACAGCTGGATCGACGCCGACGGCGCCGCCCAGGGCAACGCCGCCGACTTCATCGACTGAGGATGCGCGGGCGCTTGCCCGCGCGGCCGTCTCCGAAGTACCCAGTCCAACGTGAGCCTCCCCCACCCCATGTCTCGTTCGAGTAGAGTTGTGAGGTGGGGGGCTGCGAGGTGGGGGCTGACGCTCGCGACGCTCCTCGTCGCCGCTCCGGCCTCGGCCAACGAGGGGACCGCCGGCATCTTCGTCCGCGGCGACAGCGACGCGACCATCGTCGTGTCCCCGCGGGCCGCGGTGCAGGTCGACGTCGAGGAGAACACCGAGGTCACCGCGGCCTACATGGCCGACGTCTGGACCAGCGCGAGCATCGACATCCGGACCGCGGCCACCCGCCCGGTCGGCGCCCGCGCCGCCGAGGACTCCGAGTACCTCTGGATCACCGAGCAGCGCGACCAGCTCGACCTCTCGGTGAGCCACCAGCTCGGCGACGTGAGCCTCGGGGGCGCCTACTACTACTCGGGCGAGAACGACTACTGGTCCCACGGCTTCACGCTGAGGGCGACCGAGGAGCTCTTCGGCAAGAGCACCACGCTGACCCAGAGCCTGCGCTTCGTGCACGACATCGTCGGCCGGAGCGGCGACCCCAACTTCGAGCGCCCGCTGAACACCTTCGGCGCGCGCCTCGTCTGGTCTCAGATCCTCTCACCCGACGCGATCGTGCAGGCGGTCTGGGAGGGCATGTACCGCAACGGGTTCCAGTCGAGCGTCTACCGATTCGTCGGCCTCGGCGGCAACGGCATGTGCGGCATCGATCCGGAGACCGGCGACCTCGGGACGGCGAGCCTCTGCGTGCCGGAGGCCCACCCGAGCACCCGCATCCGCAACGCCTTCGTCCTGCAGGGGCGCTACGCGTTCAGCGACGACACCAGCGCGGGCGTCGGCTACCGCTTCTACTTCGACGACTGGGGCATCTACTCGCACACCGCCATCGCGCAGATCGCGTGGGTGCCGGCCGAGAACCAGACCATCACGTTCCGCTACCGCTTCTACACGCAGACCGCGGCCGGCTTCTACCAGTCCCGCTACGACCCACCGCCGGGCGCCCAGATCCGCTTCGTCACCCGGGACCGCGAGCTGAGCCCGACCTTCTCGAACCGCCTCGCCTTCTCGTACCAGGGCCGCACGACCCTCACCGAAGGCGTCGGCCTGAAGGTCGCCTTCGCCCTCGGCGGGACCATCTTCGTCTACCCGGACTTCGTCGGCCTCGACGAGGTCTACGCCCTCGACGGCACCCTGTCGTTCACCCTGGAGCTCTGACCCATGCGCCTGCTCGCCATCGCCTTCTGCCTCACCTGCCTGAGCGGCTGCGTCACCATCCAGCCCTGGGAGCGCGAGCGCCTCGCCCGCACCGACATGCAGTTCGGCGGCGCCGAGGAGCTCGAGGCGGCCGAAGGCCACGCGACCGAGGTCCGCGAGGCCTCCGCCGGCGGCTTCGACGCGGCCGGCGGCGGCTGCGGATGTAATTGACTCGTTGGGCAGGGGCGGGTCCGCCCCCGCCCCCCCGCTGCGCCGGCACAACGGC
>JAYZQJ010000076.1:0-57493 GCA_036149055.1 Myxococcota bacterium
TGCCCCCCCCCGCCCCCGCGCTGGCCCGCACCCCCGCCGAACCACACCCCTGGTGGCCGCGTCGAGGGCCCGCCCCCGGCGGCCCCTCGACCCCGTGCCCGTGCCCCTGCCCGTGCCCGTGCCCGCGAGACGAAGCACCTCACCCCGGAGGCATCAACGTCGCCCGGGTATAGGCGGTCACGAACCCGGCCCGAAGCGCGTTCCGCCCGGTCGCGCTGTCCGGCGCCGAGCCGACCGTGACCACCGCGCAGCCGTGGGCGCGCGCGACCTCGATCCGGTGGGCCAGGAGCGCCTGCTGCACACCGCGGCGGCGGAACGCGGGCCGGACGCAGCCGGCGATCAGCGTCCCGATGTGCGCGTGCAGCTCGACGCTGGCGCCGCCGATCACCTCGCCCTCGAGCTGCGCGTTCCAGGCGACCGTCTTCGGATGGTCGAGCATTCGCCGCGCGCCCTCGCGGAGGGCCGCCGCCCGCTCGCCGCCCTCGGGCGCGAAGCAGGCCACGTGGCAGTCGAGGAAGGCCTCGCGCGCCGCCTCGTCCTCGACCGGCTCGAGCGTCACGCCGTCAGGAAGGATCACGGGAGGCGGCGCCTCGAGATCCCGGTAGAGCACCGTCTCGAAGTCGCGCAGCACGTACCCGCGGGCCCGGCACGCGCGGAGCACGCTGGGATCGGCGAACGGGCAGACGCCGATCTCGGGCTCGCGGGTGCGGCCCGCGTAGAACGCCTCGACGCGATCGAGCGCGTCCTCCGCGATGGGCCCGCTCATGCCGAGCGCGGTCACCTGGTTCATCCAGGAGCCCTCGGCCCCGCCCCAGCTCGCGCGCCCGCCCCCGACGTCGAGGGTCTCGTCGGCGAGGTCCGTGATCGCCTGGCTGAGGCGCGCCTCCTCCAGCTTCGCCAGCGCGTCGGGCGCGATCCTCATTCGTGCTCGTGGTGATGACCGGGCGTGCATCGCGCGTCCTCCCAGCCGACCCACCACTCTCCGTCCGGGCCCCGCTCGCGCTTCCAGATCGGGACCCGCTCCTTGACGCGATCGATCAGCAGCCGGCCCGCCTCGAACGCCTCGCCCCGGTGCGGGGCGCTGGCGGCGCAGACGATCGCCTCCTCCCCGACCGCGAGCTCGCCGACGCGGTGATGCGCGGCCAGCCGGACCACCGGGATCTCGGCCTCGATCTCCTCGACGATGCGCGCCATCTCCTTCACCGCCATCGCGCGATAGGCGGAGTACTCGAGCGCGGTGACCGCCCGGCCCTCGTGATGATCGCGCACCACGCCCACGAAGGTGGCGAGCGCGCCGGCCGACGGATGGCGCACGAGGTCGAGGACCTCGTCGAGCCGGAGCCGGGTGTCGCGGATGGCCACCCGCGAGGCCACGGGCGCGCGGTCCACGCCGCCGGCGACCGGGGGGATGAGCGCGACCACGTCGCCGTCGGACAGCGCGCCGTCGTCCTCGGCGAACGCCTCGTTCACTGCGAAGCGCACCTGCCCGAGCCGCCCACGCAGCGCCGGGTGCGCCGCCTCGAGCTCGCGCGCCAGCTCCGCGACCGTGCCGGCCGCCGAGTCGCGCGTCTCCCGGTCGAGGCCGACCAGCTCTCGCACCGCGGCGAAGTAGAGGATCTCGAGCGTCACGCGCCACGGTGTCGCGCCGCGCGCGCAGGCCGTCAAGCGATCTTCGGCCGCTCGCTCTCCCTCGCGACCCGCGGATGGAAGCCGCTGTGCGGCTTGTCGCGCCGCCCGACGGCCAGGTCATGGGCCTCCCGCGGGTCGCGGGTCACGTGGTAGACGAAGTGGCCCTCGCGGTGGAGCCGCGAGACCTGCATCTCGCCGCTCGCCGTGGCCACCAGCACGGCCACCCGGGCGAAGGCGCGCCCCACCGAGAAGCGCAGCTGCCGCATCGCCGCCTCGAAGTCCGGGTCGTTGCGCGGCGGCGCGTCCCGCATGTCGACGATGATGCCGAAGTCCCGGTGACGTGGCTCGAAGCGGCGCACGATCGCGTCGACCTCCGCCCGGACCTCGCCCGCCGTCTCGTAAGGAGCCGGGCTCCGGATCAGCCAGACCAGCGATTCCTGGTCGTCCTCGGCCAGCTCGTAGAACTGCGATCGGTACACCGCTCGTTACCCCCCGGTTGCGATGGTCGACGCAACATTCCGCCCGCACCGGCATCCTGCAAGTCCACGCCCGGGAGTCGTCCGGACCGGGAGCGCAGGGCGCGTTGCCAGGCCGCATCTTGACACGCTGCGTCAAGCGTCCTAGGTCCATCACTGAATCGTCATTCAGGCGAGGGGCCGCCACGCGTGCTCGGGCGGACCGCACAGGCAGGAGGAGCCATGGCCAAGGGCAAGGGAAAGAACCGCGTCGCGATCGTCGCAGGGCTGCGGACCCCGTTCGCGAAGCAAGGCACGGCCTACCGGGACGTCTCGGCGCTCGAGCTGGGCACCATGGTCGTCGCCGAGATGCTGCAGCGGAGCGGCATCGACCCGGCCGAGATCCAGCAGTGCGTCTACGGCCAGGTGGTCCCGTCGCTCAAGGCGCCGAACATCGCCCGCGAGATCGTGCTCCTCACCGACATGCCCCGCGACATCGAGGCGTTCAGCGTCTCGCGCGCGTGCGCCACCAGCTACCAGTCGGCGGTCAGCGTCGCCCAGGCGATCGAGACCGGCGCCATCGACTGCGGCGTGGCCGGCGGCGCGGACAGCGCGTCGGACGTGCCGATCTCGGTGAGCAAGCGGCTCGCCTCGGCGCTCATCGACGCCAACCGCGCGCGCTCGCTGAAGGACCGGCTCGCCGCGTTCAGCGGCCTCAAGCCGAAGGACTTCCTCCCCGTCCCGCCCGCGCTCAAGGAGTACACGACCGGGCTCACGATGGGCGAGAGCGCCGAGAAGATGGCCAAGGAGAACCACATCCCGCGGGCCGCCCAGGACGAGCTGGCCCACCGCAGCCATCAGCGCGCGGCGGAGGCGTGGGAGAAGGGCTGGATGAAGGACGAGGTCATGGAGGCCTACGTCCCGCCGAAGTACGAGGCGCTGACCGAGGACAACCTCGTGCGCCACGGCGGCGAGCTCGAGGGCTACGCCAAGCTCAGGCCGGTCTTCGATCGCAAGCACGGCACCATCACCGCGGGCAACTCCTCGCCCCTGACCGACGGCGCGAGCGCGCTCGTCCTGATGCGCGAGGACAAGGCGAAGGCGCTGGGGCTGGAGCCCCTCGGCTTCATCAAGAGCTACGCCTTCGCCGCGATCGATCCGGCCGGCCAGATGCTGATGGGCCCGAGCTACGCGACGCCGAGGGCGCTGGACCGCGCCGGCGTGAAGCTCTCGGACCTCGACCTCATCGACATGCACGAGGCGTTCGCCGCCCAGGTGCTGAGCAACACCCAGGCGTTCGAGAGCAAGAAGTTCGCCGAGGAGGAGCTCGGTCGCAGCGAGGCGATCGGCGAGATCGACTGGGACAAGTTCAACGTCACCGGCGGCTCGATCGCGATCGGGCACCCGTTCGCGGCGACCGGCGCGCGGCAGATCACCCAGACGCTGAACAACCTGAAGCGCACCGGCGGCGAGCTCGCCCTGTGCACCGCCTGCGCGGCCGGCGGTCTGGGCGCGGCGATGGTCCTCGAGGCGGCGAGCTGAGGGAGGGACGACGATGAGCGACGCACTGAACATCGAGAAGCGCGAAGACGGTGTCTTCGTCATCCGCATGGACCTGCCGGGCGAGAGCGTCAACACGCTCCAGGACCGGTTCGCCGAGGACTTCGCCGCCGCGTTCGACGCGGTCGAGAAGGACCCCGCCTGCAAGGCGGTGGTGTTCACCAGCGGCAAGAAGGACTTCATCGTCGGCGCCGACGTGAAGATGCTGAAGAAGTGCGGCAGCGCCCGCGAGGCGGCGGAGCTCGCCCGCAACGGCCAGCGCGCGATGAACCGCGTCGCCTCCTTCCGGGTCCCGGTCGTCGCGGCCATCCACGGCAACGCGCTCGGCGGCGGCCTCGAGGTCGCGCTCGCCTGCCACGGTCGCGTCGCGTCGGACAGCAAGCGCACCCGCCTCGGCCTGCCCGAGTGCCAGCTCGGCCTCCTCCCCGGCGCCGCCGGCACCCAGCGCCTCCCCCGGCTCGTCGACATCCAGACCGCGCTCGACATGCTGCTCACCGGCAAGCAGGTCGACGCGAAGAAGGCCAAGAAGATCGGCCTCGTCGACGAGGTCGTGCCCGAGGCCATCCTGGTCGAGGTGGCCGCCGCGCGCGCGCTGAAGCTCGCCGAGAAGGGCGCGGGCAAGAAGAAGAGCCTGAAGGATCTCCTGAAGCCCGAGGAGCTGCAGGAGTGGGCCCTCACCGAGAACCCGCTCGGGCGCAAGGTCGTCTTCGACCAGGCCCGCAAAGCGCTGCTGAAGAAGACCCGCGGCAACTACCCGGCGCAGGAGAAGATCCTCGACGTGGTGAAGGTCGGCCTGGAGAAGGGCTTCGAGGCCGGGCTCGAGGCGGAGGCGGAGGCCTTCGGCGAGCTCGTCGTCAGCCCGCAGGCCGCCCAGCTCATGAACATCTTCTTCGCGACCACCGCGATGAAGAAGGACAGCGGCGTGGACGACCCCAGCGTGGAGCCGCGCGACGTCGACGTGGTCGGCATGCTCGGCGCCGGGCTCATGGGCGCGGGCATCGCCTACGTGACCGCCGACAAGGCGGGCATCCCCGTGCGCCTGAAGGACAAGGACACCGCCGGGGTGGGCCGCGGCCTGAAGTACGTGCGCGACGTGCTCGACAAGAAGGTGAAGCGCAAGCGCATGACCAAGCTGCAGCGCGACGTGGTGATGAACCGCGTCAGCGGCACCACGAGCTACGACGGCTTCCGCAACGTGCCCGTCGTCATCGAGGCGGTCTTCGAGGACCTGGGCCTCAAGCACCGCGTGCTCCGCGACACCGAGGCGAGCGGGCCCGAGGACGTCATCTTCGCGTCCAACACCAGCTCGATCCCGATCACCAAGATCGCCGAGGGCAGCGCCCACCCGGAGACCGTGATCGGCATGCACTACTTCTCGCCGGTCGAGAAGATGCCGCTGCTCGAGATCATCACCACCGAGAAGACGGCGGACTGGGTCACCGCGACCTGCGTCGAGATCGGCAAGAAGCAGGGCAAGACGGTCATCGTCGTGAACGACGGCGTCGGCTTCTACACGAGCCGCATCCTCGGGCCGCTGATGAACGAGGCCGCCTTCATCTTGAACGAGGGCGTGCCCGTCGAGGACATCGACCGCGCGCTGGTGGACTGGGGCTTCCCGGTCGGCCCGATCACGCTCCTCGACGAGGTCGGGATCGACGTCGCCGAGAAGGTCGGACACATCGTTCAGGCCGAGTTCGGCGACCGCATGAAGGCCCCGCCCGGCTTCGAGAAGCTGGTCGCGGACGAGCGCTACGGCCGCAAGAACGGCCGCGGCTTCTACGTCTACGGCGAGGGCAAGGGCAAGAAGAAGGAGGTCGACGAGAGCGTCTACGGCGTGCTCGGCCTGACCCCGAACAAGAAGATGGCGGCGGAGGAGATCGCCCAGCGCTGCGCCCTCGCGTTCGTCAACGAGGCCTGCCTCTGCTTCGGCGAGGGCATCCTGCGGAGCGCGCGCGACGGCGACATCGGGGCCATCTTCGGTCTCGGCTTCCCGCCGTTCCGCGGCGGCCCCTTCCGCTACGTCGACGCGGTCGGCGCCAAGGAGATCGTGCGGCGCCTCCAGCGCTTCCGCGACCGCCTCGGCAACCGCTTCGCGCCCGCCCCGGTGCTCCTGGCGATGGTCGAGAGCGGCCAGACCTTCCACGGCGAGAACCCGGTGAAGCCGGGCCAGCACGACTTCCCGCCGGGTCAGGCCGTCCCCGCCACGGCGTGAGCCCAGCTTGCGTCAGGGGCGCAGGACGTCGCCGACCGCGATCTCCGCGTCCTCGAAGCGCTCGAGGGTGATCGTCTCGCCGCGCCCGTGGCTCGTGACCCGGGCGTAGCGAGCCCCCTCGGGCGCGCGGTGCACCTCGATGACGCCGTCGCGCAGGTTGACGATCCAGTACTCGGGCACCCCCATCGCCGCGTAGAGCGGGCCCTTGGTGAGCCGATCGTACGAGAGGGAGCTGTCCGCGACCTCGATGACGAGCCACGCCTCGGAGGGGTGAGCGTCGTCGTAATCTCCCGGAGGAACGAGGGCGAAGTCCGGCTCGGGCTCCGAGTCGTCCGGTCCCACCAGCGGCAGCTGCACCCGGATGTCGGCGCGCCCCCCGACGGCTCGAAAGAGGCACTTCGTCAGACGGCTGACGGGTGCGGCGTGCGTGGGTCCCTGCGGCGGCATTCGAATGATCACCCCTCGAATCAGCTCGACGCGCTCGTCCGTGAACGCCCCCTCGGCGACCAGCCGGTCGTACTCCGCCCTCCGCAGCCGGCGGACCTGCTGCGCCTCGATGCCGGGAAACTCTGCGTGGAGAGGCTGCACGACCCTCAGGATAGGCAGCCCGGAGCGCGACGTCACGGCTCCGCTTCGCGCTCGTGAAGGGGCGCCGCGGGATCGGGCACCGGCTCCTGCACCTCCTCGACCGGGCCGCTCATCAGGTCCGCGATCCAAGCCCACTCGCGGGTGTTGGCGAGCGCGATCTTCAGGATCATGGTCAGCGGCACGCTGAATAGGGCGCCGACCGGGCCGAGCACCCAGCCCCAGACCACGATCGAGAGCAGCACCACCACCGGCGACATGCCGAGGGCGCGGCCCATGAGGCGCGGCTCGATGACGTTGCCGATCGAGATGTTCACCACGAGGTAGCCGGCCATCACCGCGAGCGCCGATCCCGGCCCGTGCACGACGAGGGCGACCAGGATCGGCGGGATGGCGGCGAGCAGGGAGCCCACCGTCGGGATGTAGTTGAGGAGGAACGCGAGCAGCCCCCACATCACCGCGAAGTCGACGTCGAGCACCGCGCACCACACCCCGACGAGCGCGCCGGTGGTGATCGAGGTCGCGCTCTTCACGCTGAGGTAGCGGTTGATCTCGGTCGAGATCGCGGTGAGCACGTGGTCGCCGGCCGCGGTCCCCGCGAAGTGCGCCTCGACCTTGCGCCACACGCGCGCGGCGTCGAAGAGCGAGAACGCGAGCACCAGCACGACCAGCAGCATGTTGCCCAGCACGGCGCCGAGCCCGGTGAGCGTCGTGCCGATCAGATCCATGACCGCGCCCGGATCGAGCCCGCCGCCGAGCCCCTCCGGCTCGAGGCGCACGCCCTGCGACGCGAGCAGGTCGGCGAGCTCCCGGTAGAGCTCACCGAGGCGCGACCGGTACACCGGCAGCCGCTGCTCGAAGCGGCCGACCGAGCTGCCCATGAGCACGCCCAGGGTGCCGAGCGCCGCCAGCTCGAGCAGGAGCACGACGCTGACCGCCAGCGGGTAGGGCATCCGGGTGCGGCTCAGCCGGAAGACCAGCGGGCTCGACACGAAGGCGAGGAAGAGCGCGAGCAGGACCGGCACCACGATGTCGGCCGCGGCCCGCATGCCGGCGATGAGCACGACGATCGCCGCGGCCGTCATCAACCCGCGTCGTACCTTCTCTCGTGACACTCTGCCTCGGACGTAGTCACCGCCGTCGCGGACGCACCCGCGCGCCGGTCAGTGCCCGCCTTTGCCGCTGCCGGGCTTCGCGTTCCAGATCCGGAGGCAGAGGAGGAAGCCGATGGCGGCGAACGGGAGCAGGAACCACGGCCAGTAGGACCAGTCTTCGGTCGTCAGGTAGCCGAGGCTGATCGACTGCAGCGCGGTGCCGAGATAGACGAAGCCGTCGATGACGCCGACCGCGGTCGCCGCGCCTCGCCGGCCCCCGAAGTCCATGGTGGCGGTCCCCGACAGGAGCCCGTGGGTGCCGATCACGCAGAGGCTCATCAGGAACACCAGCACGCCGAGCACCCAGGGGCTGATCGGCAGGATCGGCCGGGCGTCGAGCAGGCGGAGATCGCCGGCGCGCTGGGTGCCCGCGGGATCGGGGAGCTCCAGCTCGAGGCGCTCCCCGTCTCGCTCGATGACGGCGGGGATCGGGCGCGCCGCGTCGAGCGGATCGGCGGCGTCGAAGTCGCTCGCGGTCGAGCAGAGGCAGGTCTCCGGGTTCCACCGCGACCCCTCGCAGACCGGCTGCCAGCACGCGACGGCGTAGCGAACCTCGGTCCAGCCCTCGATCTCCTCGCCGGCGATCTCGAGGATGCGATCGCCCACCTCGAGCCCGCTGTCGTCGTCTGCCTCCATCACCTCGTTGGTGGGCCGGGCGAGCGCGAACGCCATGCCGAGGGTGCAGATCGCGAGGAAGAAGTAGAGCCCCGCCGCCGCCGGGCCGCGCCGGCTCTGGAAGAAGAGGTCCGAGACCCAGCCCGCGACGTTCCCGCCCATCACGCCGGCGACGAACAGCAGGCCACCCCAGCCGCCCTGGAAGAAGGGGGCGAGGAACGCGAGCGCGCCGAAGACGATGAGATACGCGCGCCGCGGGCCACGGCCCCACTTGGCCGCCAGGGTCCAGCTGACCGCGCCGGTGCCGACGCCCGCCGCCCAGACCCACGGGTGCTCGAGGAGCGAGCCGTAGCGGAGCAGGTGCTCACCCGGCAGCACCCAGATCTCCTTCGCGTAGATCGGGAACCAGTGCATCACGCCGTTGCGGAGCACGCCGGTGCAGAACTCGATGGCGGCGACGGTGAGGATGATCGGGTTCGTGAGGATCTTCTTGAAGAGCGCGAACACCGGCGGGGGCCGGTCGTCGCTCTCGCCGCTCGACGCGTCGCCGGTGTCGAAGTCTTCGTGCCCGGCGAGGCCGGGCCGGTCTCGGAGCAGCGACAGCTCGACGAACCAGAGCACGGTGAGGATCAGGGCGGGGACCGCGAAGACGACCCAGGCGCGCTCGGGTCCCGTGGTGTCGGGCCACAGCGCCGCGGCCCCGTCGAGCAGCCACCCGTTCACCGTGAAGGCGAGGAAGATGCCGCTCGAGATCATGGTCCCGAAGATGCCGCTGAAGCCGCCGCGCTCGGTCACGTGGAACCAGTGCGCGTTCACCTTGACGATGGAGACCGCGCCGTAGCTCTGGAAATACATGTTGAGCGCATACAGACCCGAGAAGACCGCGCGGAGCGGCGCGCTGGCGGCCTCGCCGGTCGACATGATCCACCAGAGATAGGCGCCCATCGCCGCGTTCATGAGCAGCGAGCCGCCGGCCCCGATCAGGATCCCCTTGCGCCCGCCGATCCGGTCGACGAGCGGACCGTTGACCAGGAACGCGAAGGCGTAGGTCACCGTGCCGGCCGCGAAGATGATGCCGAAGTCCTCCTTCGTCATCAGCTCGCCGAGCGACGTCTTGGCGACCGTGAGGTTGTAGCGCCCCATGTAGAGCAGCGCGTACGTCAGCCCGAGCGGGAACCAGTTCAGGAAGCGGCGGGTGCGAAAGGCGCGCGTGTGCTCGATGGCGGGCGCGCTCGACTCGACGGATGAGGTCCCCATGATCGGCGCGGAGGATACACGCGGGCCCCCTCCGCGCACAGTGACGGCGTCCGGCGGCACGCAGCCGTCACCGCCCTTGCGTCCGGGGCGTGCACCGCGTACGGGGACTCATGCCCCGCGGATTCTTCACCCAGAGCGCGACCGTGCTCTTCACCGAGGCGCCCTCCATCGACGCGGTCGAGGCCGCGCTCGCGTCTCTCGGCGCGCCGATCCAGCGGCGGGAGACCGACCCGGGCTGGATCTCGGGCGGGGCGGAGCTGCTCGTGCCGTTCGGCGAGGCGCCCGCGGGCGTGGTGCACGTGGACGTGCTCGACGCGCCGTGGCCCGACGACATGGGGCACCCCGAGGAGCGCCCGGACGTGTTCGCGGCGTGGACCATGGGCGCCTTCGGTCCGCAGGCGTTCCCGCACAACCTCGCGCGCGCCGGGCAGCAGGCGGTGGCCTTCCCGGAGGCGGGCGAGGCGATCGCGGCCCACCGGGGCCTGGTGCGGCTGCGCACGAGCTACCTCGTCGGCGCGGGCACGGAGGCGCCGGTGATGCCGGAGGGGTGGAACCCGCTGGCGGAGATCGACGCGCTGCTCCAGGTCGGCGCCCCGCTCCTCGACCTCGACGGCGCGTGCGCGTGGTTCGACCCGAACGCCGAGGTGATCTTCCCGATCCCGCTGATGCGGGAGGTCGTCGCCTCCGGCGAGGCGCCCCCGCTCGAGGTCTTCACCCACGTGCGCCTCTTCCAGATCGACGAGGAGTGGGCGCTGATGGACACCAACGGGCTCGAGCGATGCGCCCTGCCGGACGTCGAGGTGCTGTTGCCGCGCCGCGTCGACCCGAACGAGGTCGCGGACTTCCTGCGCAGCCTCACCGCCTACCTGCTCGAGAACGGCCCGGTCATGGAAGACGGCCACACCACCGAGAGCCCCTTCGGCGTGCTCGCGGTGCACGCACGCGACGAGTCCCTCACCGCCCCACCCCGCGCGGTGCTCCGCCTCGTCCCCGAAGGCGCCCGTCTCCCCGACGGCGCCTTGTAAGCCTCCGACGCTTACAAGGCCGGGGACGCTCGTCGTCATATCGTCATTCGGCCGCGCCCATTTGACAACATTGAGAGTCACTATCATTATCGCGCCGCCTGATGTTCGGCCGTCGCCTCGTCACTGTGTGTCTCGTGCTCCTCGGGTCGACGGGCCACGCCCTCGCCCAGATGGAGGCGCCTCGCGTGGAGGTGGCGCCGGGCGCGGAGCCGGTGGCGCGCGAGGCGTTCGGCGAGCGGGACGAGGTGGCCGTGGTCCTGCGGCTCACCGTCGGCGAGGACGGCGCGGTGCGCGAGGCGGAGATCGTCGAGCCGGCCGGGGCGCCCTTCGACGCGGCGGCCCGGGCGGCGCTGCTCGACGCGAGGTTCGCGCCCGCCCGACGCGACGGGGAGCCAGTCGCGGCCCGGATCGCGTATCGCTTCGTGTTCCGCCGACCGCCCCCGCCCGAGCCGGAGATCGAGCCCGCGACCGAGCCGGAGGCGACGCCCGAGCCCCCGCCGGAGGCGGAAGAGACCGAGCTCGGGGTGACCGCGCAGGTGGAGGTGGAGCCGGAGACGGCGCGGGAGCGCTCCGCGGAGGCGGTCGACGTGGTCGACACCGGCGCGCAACGCCACCGCGCCCGCGACCTCGGGGACGCCCTCGCCCGAGAGCCGGGCGTGTCCGTGCGGCGCTCGGGGGCGGTGGGCGCGCCCAGCACGATCGCGCTCGCCGGCCTCGAGGGCGACCAGGTCCGCGTCTTCCTCGACGGCGTGCCGCTCGAGGTGGCGGGGTTCCCGTTCGGCCTGGCCAACGTGCCGATCGCGCTCGTCGATCGGGTGGAGGTCTACCGGGGGGTGGTCCCGATCCGCTTCGGCGCCGACGCCCTCGGGGGCGCGATCGATCTCGTGACCTCGGACCGCTTCGCGCGCACCTTCGCGCTCGGCAGCTACCAGGTCGGCTCCTTCGGCACCTATCGCGGCTCGCTGGTCGCGCGGACCCACGACCCGGGCTCCGGGTTCACCGCCGGGGTCACCGCGTTCGCCGACCACGCCGACAACGACTACCCGATCGACGTCGAGCTCGCCGACGCGCGCGGGCGCCTCTCCCCCGCCCGCGTCCGCCGCTTCCACGACGCCTACGACGCCCTCGGGCTCTCGGTGGACGCCGGCTTCGTCGACCGACCGTGGGCGCGCCGCCTCACCGTCCGCGCCTTCGGCTCCGGCTACGACAAGGAGCTGCAGCACGACCGCGCGATGACCCGCCCCTACGGCGACGTCGAGTACGGCGAGCGGGTCTACGGCGGCAGCCTCGTCTACGAGGTCGACGATCTCTTCGGGGAAGACGCGGCCCTCTCGCTCGTCAGCGGCCTGTCGCATCGGCAGATCGACTTCCTCGACGTCGGCGAGCGGATCGTCGACTGGCGCGGCGAGACCCTCCGCGCCCGCCGCTCTCCCGGCGAGATCGACGGGCAGGCCTCCGATCGCAGCTTCTGGCAGTGGAGCTCGTACACCCGGCTCCACGCGCGCTGGGCCCCGACGCCGGACCACGAGCTGCGCGTGTCGTTCAGCCCGACCTTCGACACCCGCACCGGCGAGGAGCGCCGCGCCGATCCCGCGCTCCGCGATCCGCTCGGCGCCGAGCGCGAGCTCTTCCGCGCGGTCAGCGGCCTGAGCTACCGCCTCCGCCTCTTTGGAGACGTCGTCGAGAACGTGGTGTTCGCGAAGCACTACTTCTTCTCGATCTCGGCCGAGGAGGCGCTGCCGGCCAACGTCTACCGCCGGCTCGATCAGGCCCTGCATCACGCCGGCTTCGGGGACGCGCTCCGAGTCCACGCCACCGAGTGGCTGTGGATCAAGGCGTCGTACGAGTACGCGACCCGCCTGCCGAACGCCGCGGAGGTCTTCGGGGACGGCGCGCTGGTCGGGCCCAACCTCGAGCTCCGGCCGGAGATCGGGCACAACGTCAACGTCGGCGCGCAGCTGGATCACCGGGAGGCGGGCTCGGGCCGCTGGCGCGCGGAGGCCACCTTCTTCCTGCGCCTCGTGGACGACTTCATCACGCCGCTCGGCGTCGAGACCCTCTCGTACGAGAACATCCGGGAGGTCCCCACCGTCGGCGGCGCGGCGAGCGTCGGCTGGGAGTCGCCGAGCCGGTACGTCTCGGTCCGCGTCGACGGGACCCTCCAGGACCAGCGCAGCCAGGCGAGCGAGGGGCCGTTCGCGCGCTTCCAGGGCGATCGGATCCCGAACCGCCCCTGGGCGTTCGCGAACGCGCGGGCCGCGCTGCGCTGGCCGTCGCTCCTCACCGGCGGGGACGCGATCCGGCTCGAGTGGGACCTCCGCTACGTGCACGAGTTCTTCCGGGGATGGGAGAGCCAGGGGGCGCGCGACTCCAAGGACGTCATCCCGTCCCAGCTCGTCACCGGGCTCGCCCTCTCCTATCGGCTGCCGCGACCGGTGGCCATCACCACGACCTTCGAGGTCCAGAACCTCACCGATGAGCGCGTCTACGACCTGTTCGGTGTTCAGAGACCCGGCCGGAGCTTCTTCCTGAAGCTCACCGCCGAGCTCTGAGGCGCGCGGGAGAAACCATGAAGCACTTCACTCGTTCGACTCGCTGGCTCGTCGCGGCCGGCGCCCTCCTCCTCCTCGCGGCGTGTGACGGCGAGGCGGACACGCCCGACGCGGGCTCCGAGCCCACCCCCGACGCCGGACCCGCGCTCGACGACGCCGGCCCCGGCGCCCCCGACGCCGGCGAGCCGATGGCGGAGCCGATGTACGTGCTGCAGTCTGCGGTGCAGACCACCGACGATCGGCTCAGCTACTTCACCGTCGTGCGCTCGCTGACCGAGGCGACCGAGGTCGAGTACGACGCCTCCATCGAGGTCCCTGGCCGGGCCCGGCTCTACGGCGGTGAGGGCCTCGGCTTCTTCGTCGTCGGCGACGGCGAGGACGTGAGCCTCACCCGCTACGACGTGGCCGAAGACGGCACGCTCGCCGAGGGCGCGCGCCTCTCGTTCCAGGCGCTCGGCGTCACGAGCCTCGGGGCGCAGGCGGTCGCGTTCGCGAGCCCGACCCTCGCCTACTACAAGGACCCCGGCCAGGCGCAGGTCATCGTCTGGGACCCGAGCGCGATGGAGATCGTCGACACGATCGAGCTCCCCGCGTCCGTGCTCCGCGACGGCTACCGCACCAGCTACGGCGACTGGGCCGAGGACGACGGGCACGTCTACTTCACGGTCGTGCACTACAGCCCCACCTACGACGCGGTGGCGCCGGGCACCCAGCTCGTCCGCATCGACACCGCGACGCAGGAGGTGACGGTGCTCGAGGACGATCGCTGCCGCGGGCTCTCGGACGCGGCGGTCGTCGACGGCGACATCTACTACTTCAGCAACGTCATCAACGCCTTCGGTCACGCGGTCTCGCCGGGTGAGTCCGGCCAGGCGAACTGCATGCTGCGGATCCGCGCCGGCGAGGACGCCTTCGACGCCGACTGGGTCGGGGGCGTGACCGATCGCCTGCCCGAGAACACGAGCGCCACCGTGGTCACCGCGACCGGCGACACGCTCTGGGCGCAGGTGGTGGACCTGGCCGTCGCCCCGACCGCGCCGGGGACGACCTACAGCGAGTGGTACGAGAACGGCTGGCGCTGGCACCGGCTCACCCTCGCCGGCGAGGACGTCGCGACGCCGGTCACCGAGGAGGCGGGCGCCTACTCCAGCTTCGCCATCGCCCAGCCCGACTTCTTCCTCCTCGCGGTGGCCGAGGCGGACTACTCGAGCACGACCCTCGTGGACGTCTCCGGCGCGACGCCGAGCGACGGCCTCACCTTCGCCGGGTTCGCGCTCGACGCGCTCCGGGTCCGCTGACCGGACGAGGTCCCCGTGAAGCTGCCGCGCCACGCCTTCCGGATCTACTGGGACGCGCACGCCTGGGCAGGCATCGCGCTGGCGATCATCGTCAACGCGATGTTCTTCACGGGGATCTTCGCCCTCTTCCGCGACGAGATCTTCGTCTGGCAGGACCCGCGGGCGCACTCGGTCGAGGGCTGCGAAGGCGCGCTCGACGAGGTGATCGCGAGCGCGACCGCGGCGGCCGGCTTCACGGTCCGCGCGGCCACCGTGTCCTACCTCGACGCCGGCTGCGCGCCGCTGCGCGTCTCTCTCTCCGGCCAGGACGCGGGCGGCGCGGCGCGCGAGGCGACGCTCACGATGGACCGCCGCGCCGGCCCTCCGCTCGCCCCGCGCTCGGTGGTCGGCACCTTCCTCTTCTACTTCCACTTCTTCTACGAGCCGCGCGTCCTCGGGCGCGGCGGCATGATCGCGGCCGGCCTCGTCGGCGCGTGGATGCTCCTCGTGCTCGTCACGGGCGTGCTCGTGCACCTGAAGGACCTGCGCCGTCAGCTCCACCAGATGCGCGCCGATCGCGGGCGGCGCGTCGCGTGGTCCGACGCGCACAAGGTCCTGGGCGTCATGGGCCTGCCCTTCCAGACGCTCATGGTGCTCACCGGCTCCATCGTCTGCCTGGCGACCCCGATCGCGATGCTCTGGTCCCAGGTCGTCTTCGGCGGAGACACCTCGCTCACCCGCGCGGCGCTCTTCGACCGGCCGGCGCCCGCGACGCCCACCGGAGAGGCGGTCCTCGGCTGGCGCTCGCTCGACGCGCTGCTGGCCGACGCGGAGGCCGCGGTGCCCGGCCTCCGCCCGCGCTCGATCCGGCTGCGAGAGCTGGGCGACGCCAGCGCGGAGGCGACGGTGGCCGGGCGCGCGCCGGGTCTCTTCGGCGACGCCGAGGTCACCCTCTCCGCCGTGGACGGTCGCGTGCGCTCGGTGCGCGCGCCCGGCCGGGAGCGGACGATGCGCACCGCGCTGCGCTGGATCTACGGGTTCCACTTCGCGTGGATCGGAGGGGTCGCGGCGCGCGTGCTCTACGCGCTGCTCGGCTTGCTCGGCTGCGCGACCATCCTGAGCGGGAGCTGGGTCTGGCTCGAGCGGCGAGATCGCGAGCGTCGACGCCGCGGGCACCGGATCCTCGGCAAGGTCACCGTGGGGCTGGGGCTGGGGATCGCCACCGCGGTGGGCGCGATGTTCGCGGTCAACCGGATCGTCCCGATGTCGGCGCCGTGGCACGCCGACGCCGAGGTCGCCGCGTTCGTCCTCGGGTGGCTGGCCGCGCTCGGCGTCGGGCTGGCGTCGGACGAGCGGCGGGGCGCGACGCGGGTGCTCGCCCTGACCGCCGCGCTCTTCGGGCTCGCGGTGTCGCTCGGCCCGCTCCGCACGCCACTCCACCTCTTCGGCGCCCTCGCCCACGGGGCCCACGCGATCGTCACCGTGGAACTGCTCCTGCTCTCGGCGGCCGCCCTCGCTGGCGTGGGCGCCTGGGCGCTCGGCCGGAGGCGGGGATGATCGCGGGCCTCGCCTGGGCGTGGCTGAGCTACGCGGCGCTGTTCGCGACCCGACGGGCGCCGGGCGGGCGGACCCATCGCCGGCGCGTCCCCGGCGCGCTGCTCGCGTGCGCCGCCTTCGGGCTCAGCGCGAGCGCGCTCACCGACGTCGAGCCCGGCCCGGGCGGGCTACTCCTCGCAGGCCTGGCCTGGACCGCCGCCGCGTCCGCGCTCCCGCTCGCGGCGACGTCGCGGCGCGGCCTCCGGGCGAGCCTCGCGCTCGCAGGCCTGGCCGCCGCGCTGGGCACGCTCGAGAGGGCGTGGCGCTGAGATGCGGGCCCTCTCGACCGTGCACGCCGTGCTCGGGCCGCTCGTCGCCGCGGCGCTGCTCGGGGCGTGTCTCGCCGTCGCGGTCCCCGGCGACGCGGGCCTCGCGCTCGGCATCGTGGGCACCCTCCCGCTCTGGGTCGCCGGCACCTGCCTCGCCCTGCTCGACGACCGGACCTGGCGCGCCGCGGCCGGCACCGCGGTGACCGTCGCCGGCGCGGCGGCGTTCCTCGCGTCAGCCGAACCCGTGCACGAAGCGGCCGAGCACGAGCAGGGCCACCACGACGCCGAGGCTCGCCCGGCCGAGGCGCTCGAAGAGGGGCGAGGGGTCGGCGGCGCCGGGCCGGGCGATGCGGCGCGCGAGCGGCAGGCCGACGAGGATCTGGAGCGCGGCGGTGATCGAGAGGCCGAGGGCGAGCTCCCAGGGGAGGTCGTCGAGCGTCCAGGCCACCGAGGCGACCCCGACGTTGGCCACGAGGTTGAGGGCGAAGCCCCAACCCCGCATGCGCAGTAGCCCGAAGACCGCGGCGAACATCGCGAAGGAGCCGATCGAGAAGAACGCGACCAGCGCGGGCTCCGGGCGCCAGGCGTTCTCCACGTGGCCGAGCAGGTTGGTGCCCAGGACGAGCGCGTCGGTCATCGCGAGGATGAGGATCAGGACGATCACGGAGCGGAACGCGACGGGCACGAAGCCCTTCGACACCGCCGGCCGGGTGAGACCGTCGCGCGGGAGCGCCAGCAGCGCCCCGGCGCTCCCGAACCCGAGCGAGAAGAACACCCGCGTGGGATTGGCGCCCGGCGCGTCGACGACGCACGAGCCGAAGGTCGCCCAGAAGAGGTAGGCCCAGAGGATCGATCGGGTCAGGAGCTGCGCCTCGAGGCGCGGCACCCAGAGCAGCGCCGCCGCGACGAACGGCGCGCCCAGGAGCACCCAGCCGATGGCGGCGTCCGGGACGTCGTCGATGCCGGTGCAGAGGATGGCGCCCATCGCGAAGAGGCTGGCGAGGGCGAGGCGGGCGGCGCGGGGCACGTTCATGAGGTCGCAGACTCCATTCGCCCAGTCGAGTTCCACGGGCGCTGCTTGGACCCGGCGCCGGCGCGCTCCTTGGCCCTCAGCTGCGCTCGAGCGCGCCGCGGGCCACGAGCTTCTCGAGCACCAGGGAGACGAAGGGCGGCAGCTCACCCGGGCAAGCGAGCAGCGCGTCCTCGAGCGCGAACGGCTCCGCGCGGGCGGCGAGCCACCGCGCGAGCGCCTCCATGGCCGGATCCACGGAGAAGCGTACGTCGCCGACCACGAGATCCATTCCCTCGAGCCGCACCGCGCCGGTCCAGGCGTAGCGCGCCACCGCGTCGACCCGGGTCGCCTGCGCCGAGGCGCGCGCCAGGATGCGCTCGCCGTCCGCCGGCGGGAGCGCCGCGATGAGCCGATCGAGCTCGGCCGCCACCGCCGCGCGCGCGCTCGGGTCGCCGGCCGCGCCCAGGGCCATCGCGCGCCACCGCGGGTCCGCGCTCAGCCGCGCCCGGAGGTCGTCGAGGTAGAGGTCGAGGTAGCGCGGCCCCTTCACCGTGAAGGTGAGCGCGAGCGACGGCCCCTCGCTCCTCGTCTCGTGCCACGCCCCGTGCGGCAGGAAGACCACGTCGCCGGGCCCGACCTCGCTCTCGACCGCGCCCTCCGGCATCTCGGCGCGCGAGTGATGGCTGCGGAGGGGAGCCTCGACGTCGCGGTTCGGCGCCACCCGCCAGCGCTTCCGGCCGCGGAGCTGCACGTTGAAGTTGAGGTCGAGATCGTAGTGCAGCCCCACGACGCTCGGCCCGGGCGCCCAGAACGCCTCGCACGTCACCTGCGCCGGCGGCACCCCCAGCTCGCCCGCGAGCCGCACGCAGAGGCGACGGAGCCTCCGGTCCGCGTGGTGCAGATCCATGAGGTACACGACGCGCCCGCGCTCGTAGAACGCCTTGGCGTCGGGCCCGTGGCGGAGCGGCGGCACGAAGCCCTCCCCGTCGAACACCGCCACCTGCGGCGCGGCGCGCAGCGCGACGTCGAGATCCTCGAGCACCGGCACCCCCTCGAGCGCGGCGAGCAGCGGAGCTCCCGCGCGCATCACCCGGTGGGTGTGGGGCCACGCGCCGCGGAGGAAGGCGTCGGCGTCGCCGGTGAGCAGCGTCAGCGTCGAGGGCTCGGGCACGCGGGCAGCATAGACCGTCAGCTCCGCTGCGCCTCGCGCCACGCGGTGGGGGTGGAGCCGGTGATCCGCCGGAAGAGCGCGCTCAGGTGCTGCGGCGTGGAGCAGCCGACCTCGTAGGCGATGCGCGAGACGGTGAGCGTGGAGCCGGCGAGCCGACGCTGGGCCTCGAGGACCTGCACCCGCGCGACCTCCTCCCGGAACGTCGTGCCGTGACCGCCGAGCTTGCGCTGGAGCGTGCGCACCGACGTGCCCAGGTCGCGCGCGACCGTCTCCACGTCGACCTCGGGCAGCCGCGCGGTGATGACGCGCCGCAGATCCCGGACGAGCTCGGGCACGTCGCTGAGCCGCTCCGCGAGCGCCGCGAGCCCGGCGAGCTCGGAGGTCGGCGCGCCGATCCACCCCGCGGCGGCGTCGAGGTCATCGAAGGTGCGGACCGGGTACGGCGACTCGAGGGTCTCGTAGAAGCCCGCGGCCAGCGCGCCGACGAAGCCGCCCGGCCGCACCACCGCGAGCCGGGTCACGTAGCGGCGCATCGCCTCGCGGTGCGCCTGCACGTAGCGGATCAGCACCTCGAACGCGGGCGCGCCGATCCGCTCTACCCGCCGGGCGTCGATCAGCGACGCGTGGGGCACGGCCGGCGGCGAGAGCTCGAGCGCGAACAGCCTCACGAGCGCCTCGAGGTCCTCGTCGTTCGGCTCACCCCAGAGCACCGTCAGGCAGCGCTCCGGCCCCGGCCACGCGTAGAGCCAGCTCGGGCCCCCGAGCCAGCGGCCGACCGGATCGCGGGCCAGGTCGGCGAAGCTCGCGGCCGGCGTGGCGCCGAGAGACACGACTTCGGCGCCCCCTCGAACACTCCCCTCGCGCCCGTCCCCCATGCTCTTGCAACCTGCCCAAGCGGGGCCGGGAGATCCAGAGGAGACCGCCATGTGGGAGCGAAACGCCGAGCTGACGCCGATGGAGCGCGTGTCCAGCTTTCGAAAGATCGCGCTCGGGACGTGGAGCGCGCCGCGCGACCCGCAGATCTACGGGACCCTGAGCGTGCGCATGGAGGCCGCCCTCGCGTACATCGAGGCCTTCCGCGCCGCGACCGGGCGCCGGCTGACGGTGACCCACCTGGTGGGCAAGGCGGCGGCGCGGGCCCTCGCGGCGCTGCCCGAGGCGAACGTCGTGCTCCGGCTCGGGCGGCCGTGGCGGCGCGAGCGAGTGAGCGTCTTCTTCTCCGTCGCGACCGAGGATCCGGAGACGGGCGCGATCGACCTGAGCGGCGCGAAGCTCGAGGACGTGGACCGGACGTCGGTGGCGGACATCGTGGACGCGCTCGACGCCGAGATCGGGCGGGTGCGCGCCGGCACGGACGCGGATCTGAAGGCCTCGCGCGACGCCTTCCGCCGGCTCCCCGCCCTCGCCTCGCGGGCGCTCCTCGACGCGATCGCCTTTGGGCTCTTCGACCTCAACCTCGACCTGCGCCGCCTCGGGCTCCCGAAGGATCCGTTCGGCTCGGTGATCGTGACGAACATCGGCTCGCTCGGGCTGACCGAGGCCTACGCGCCGCTGATGGCCTACAGCCGCACGCCGCTGCTGCTCGCGGTCGGGGCCGCGCACGACGCGCCGGTGGTGGAGGACGGAGCGCTCGCGGTCGGCAAGGTCATGCGGATCCACGCGACGCTCGACCACCGCCTCCTCGACGGAAAGCACGCCGCGGTCCTCGCGCGGGTGATCCGGGAGACGCTCGAGGATCCCTTCACGTGTCTCGGCGCGATCCCGATGGCGGAGGCCGCCGAATGAAGGCGCCGTTCGACTACTTCATCGCGCTCGACGGCCACGGCCTGAACGGCTTCGAGGGCTACGCCGGCGTCGCCCGGCTGCGCTTCGACGGCTCGGCGTTCGACGTGAAGGTGAGCTTCTTCGACGGGCTCGCCGGGGGCCACGCCACCCAGATCAACCCGTCCGGCACGCTCGGCTTCCTCGGCAACCTCTCGCAGACCCTCTGCTTCTACGACCCGGAGACGCTCGAGGAGGTCACCCGGGCGAGCACCCTGCGCTTCGCCGCGCCCGACACCTTCTACAGCAGCCAGACCCACGTGGTGTGGCTCGACGACCGCACGTTCCTCACCGCGCTGGGCGACGACTTCGTGCGCTTCGACGTCGACGCGCTCGACCGCCCCGAGCCCCTCGGCCCGCACCGCGTGACCCTCCCGCACGCGATGAAGCGGAGCGCGTCGGGCCGCTACGTGTTCTACGGCGCGATGGACCACGACGCGCGCGGGCACGCCAACGAGGTCGGCGTCTTCGATCTCGAGCGGGGCGAGGCGCGGGTGGTGAAGCTGCCGGCGACCGCGTGGCACCTCGGCGTGCACCCGACGAAGGACGTCTTCTACGCGCCCACCCAGCGCTGCGTCGCCCAGGACGGCGCCTTCGCGGAGTACCTGCCGGCGCACTACAAGGACTACCTCTTCGAGATCGACGGCGCGCGCGCCGAGGTCACGCGCCACCTCACGATCCCCAAGGACGCGCCCGGCGGCGGCCTCACCTCCGACGTCGTCGTGACCGAAGATCGCGTGCTCTACAACAGCCCCTTCGGCGGCGTGCTCACGATGGTCGACCTCGAGACGTTCCGGCGGGTCGAGACGCTCGACGAGCGCGCGTCGCTGCGCGACACGATCGCCAACCTCCCGGCCGGCATCGGCAACCTCGTCGAGAGCCTCGCCCGCACCAACCTCCCGGACCACACCCACTCGTTCGTCAAGGCCCTCCGGATGAGCCGCGGCTCGCTCCTCGACGGGAGCTACGGCCTTGCGCTGAGCCCGGACGGGACGACGCTGCTGAGCGCGCACCGCGGGCTCAACGAGGTGCGGGCCTACGACTACCCCTCGCTGCGCCTCGCGGAGCGCGTGCCGTTCCCGAGCATCCGCGCGTCGTTCCCGCAGCACATCGGCCGGCTCGCCGACCCGCGCCTCGGCTTCCACCACAGCACGCTGGTGTCGCGCGGCCTGCGCTGACCTCACCCGCTGCGAACGAGCGCCACCCCGCCGGCCACCAGCGCGGCGGCGACGAGGCGGCGGCGACCGAAGGGCTCGCGCAGCCAGAGCGCGCCGATCGCGGCCGCGAAGAGGACCGAGGTCTCGCGGAGCGCGGCCACGAGCGCGATCGGCGCGCGGGTCATCGCCCAGACCGCGACCGCGTAGCCGCCCGCCGAGAGCACGCCGGTCAGCACGCCCACCCCGCGCCGGGCCCAGACCTCCCGCGCGAGGGGGCCTCGTCGCCAGGCGAGCGCGCCGGCCGCGAAGAGCGTGCCCTGCAGCGCGACGAGTCAGACGAGGTAGCCGACCGGGGCCGCGCTCGCGCGGGCGCCGAGCCCGTCCAGCAGCGTGTAGCCGGCGATGAAGACCGCCGTGGCGAGCGCGAGGCCGAGGGGTCGCCGCGCCCCAGGCGTCTTCGGGCCCCCGCCGATCGTCAGCACGCCGCCGGCCACCAGCGCGACCCCCGCGAGCCCGGCCGGGCTCGGGCGCTCGCCCGCCGCCAGCCACGCGCCGCCCGCGACCAGCATCGGCGGCACGCCGCGCGCGATCGTGTAGACGAAGGAGAGGTCGCCGCGCCCGTAGGCCGCGACCAGCAGCGCGAAGTAAGCGAGGTGCACCGCGACCGACGCGCCGAGCCACGGCCAGCTCTCCGGCGCCGGCGCCGGCACGACGAGGGTCAGCGGCCAGCCGACCACCGCCCACACGACGCAGAGCCCGGTGGAGGCGGCGAGCGGGTCGCCCTTCCGGCTCTTGAGCATCGCGTTCCACGACGCGTGGGCCAGCGCGGCCAGGAGCACCAGGGTCAGGACGAGCGCGCTCACCGCCGCACCTTACCGCGCCCGCCTTACCTCGACCTTTCGTCCCCACGGGGGGGATGGCGAGCGCCCCGAGGTCCGGTATGGCAGCGGTCATGCGCACGGCCACGCTGATCGCCCTCCTCCTCACCGCTTGCGACGGGGGCGCCAGCCCCGACGCGGGCCCCGATGGGCGGCGCGACGCCGCGACCGCGACCGACGCCGGCGCGGCCACGGACGCCTCGACCGTGCGGGACGCGGCCGCCGCCCTCGACGCCGGGGGCGACGACGACGCCGGCCTCACCGCGGACGCCGGCGCGGCGGACTCCGGCGTGTCGTCTCGCGATCCCGCCGCCGCCGGCCCGCTCGCGGTCGACGCCTCGCGCAGCGAGACCCTCGACCGGGGCGGCCGGAGCATCCCGATCACCGTGCACATGCCGGCCGGCGACGGCCGCGTGCCGCTCGTGCTGCTCCTCCCGGGCTTCCAGGTCTCGTCTGCCCAGTACACCACCCTGGCGAACCGGGTCGCGTCCCACGGCTTCGTGGTGGTCCGCGCCGAGCCGGAGGAGGGCGGAGGCTTCGTGCCGAACCCCGACCACGTCGAGATGGCCGGCGACGGGCGCGCGGTGATCGACTGGGCGATCGGCAACCTCGCCGGCCGGGTCGATCCCGAGCGGGTCGGCGTCATGGGCCACTCGCTGGGGGGCAAGCTCGCGTTCATGATCGCGGCCGGCGACCCGCGGGTGGACGCCATCTTCGGCGTCGACCCGGTCAACGGCGGCGGCGGGCCCGGCATGGGCTACACGACCACGCGCCCCGACATCGTGCCGGAGCTCGTCGAGCGCCTCACCGTCCCGATCGGCCTGCCCGGCGAGCTGTTCAGCAGCACCGGCGGCGGCGGCTTCTCGATGGCGTGCGCGCCGGCCGACCAGAACTACCAGACCTTCTACGACGCCGCGACCGCCTCCCCGTGGGTCGTCCAGTGGACCCTCGAGGGCGCCGACCACATGGACTTCGTCGACGACCGCGCGTCCTGCGGCACCGCCTGCTCGGTCTGCGCCGCCGGCCCCGCCGACCCCGCGACCGTGCGCGACGCCACCGCGACCCTCGCCGCCGCCTTCTTCCTCCGCTACCTCGCCAGCGACGCCGCGATGGACGCCTGGCTCACCGGCGCGAGCGTCCCCCCGATCGCCGCCGATCGGTCGATGCGCTGACGGGCGTATCGCGCTACCCCCTCCAGCGCGAGAGGACGTGTGCGCAGCCGGGGAGCCGTGCGTCGAGGGACTCTGCACCTGAGGGCGTCGCCCCCCGAGGTGATGGCCCCAGCCGACAGTCGGGCGCGTCGCGGCGCCCGAACGGGCGGCTCGCGGCTCTGGCACGCCAGCTGCGAACACCCGCGCCCGAAAGGAGCCTGCATGAGAAGACTCTTCATCACGACGACGCTGCTGGCCGCGTCCCTCGCCGTCCCGGCGCTCGCCCAGCCGCGAGGCCGCGGCGACCGCGCGGAGCGGCAGGAGGCGCGCGAGGCGAGCCGCGAGGCGCGCGCGGAGACGAGAGAGGCGCGCGCGGCCACCCGAGAGGCCCGCGGTGAAGTGCGCGAGGCCCGGCGCGAGGCGCGAGGCGAGATCCGGGAGGCGGCGCGGAGCGGCGATCGCGAGGGAGCTCGCGAGGCCCGTCAGGCGCTGCGCGAGGAGGCCGCGGAGGCGCGGGGCGAGGCGCGTGAAGAGCGACGAGAGGCCCGAGAGGCGCGCGGCGAGGCCCGAGAGGCGCGCGGCGAGGCCCGCGGGGAGCGGCGAGACGCTCGCGCAGAGCAGCGAGCGCGCCGGCTCGCGACGTTGACCCAGCGGCTCGGCCTCGAAGAGGGCGCGCGCCCGGCGCAGGCGCTGGACGCGCAGACCCGCGCCGAGCTGCGCACGCACGCGCGCCGGGTGGCGCGCATTCGCCGGATGCGCGCGGTCGCCGAGGAGGGCGGCCGTGAGGCGCTCGTCGAGCGCATCGACGCGCTCATGACCCGCGAGAACGCACGGCACGAGCGAAGGCTCGAGCGCATCGCGGGCCACCCGCTCCAGCCGGCGGCCGCGGAGACCGACGCGCCGGACGAAGCCACGCACGAGGACGACGAGACGGAGGGTGAGGAATGAGGCGACTCTGGCTGATCATGGCTCTCGCGGCTCTCGGGGCGTGCGGGGGTGAGGACACCACGGCGGACCCGCCCGAGGAGGCGCCGACCGCCGAGGTCGCCGAGCCCGAAGCCGAGGCGGAGCCGGAGGCGACGGCGCCCTCCCCCGAAGAGGTCCCGCTGCCCGAGGACTTCGAGGAGGAGGCGGCGCGCGACATCACCGCGGAGAACCTCGAGGACGAGCTCGCCGCGATGGAGGCCGAGCTGGAGTCGCCTCAGTAGAGGCAGCAGCGGAAGCCGGTGTTGGGGCCGGCGAACGTCCGGTTGGAGACCGTGAAGCTCCACTGACACGAGCGCCCGGCCTCGACGTGGTTGAACGAGCCGCCGCGGACCTCGAAGAGGTCCGTGCCGCGGCTCGTCGCCGTCCACTCCCGGACGTTCCCGCTCAGATCGTAGACGCGGCCGTCGGCGCCCCAGTCCGCGTAACACATGGGGAAGGTCGGCGAGCCGGTGCTGTAGAGGCAGTCCTGGTCGCCCGGCGTGGAGGAGTCGCAGTCGAACTCCGCGCCGTTGCACGTCAGCGGCTGGCTCATCGAGCAGCTGCCGCCGTAGCCCCAGGTGCACGAGCCGCCCGGCCCCTCGCAGGCCGACTCCCAGTCCATCGCCTCGCACAGCCGCCAGCCGCTCCCGCCCGCGCCGGGGCAGGTCCCCGAGGGGTTCAGCGCGCAGCACGCCGCCTGCGCCTCGTCCCAGGTGACGCTCGTCCACGGCCGGACGCCCGGCCGCGAGCAGGCGATCTCGGAGAGCGCGCCCGAGGTGCTCGCGGTGGCGTCGGCGCGAGACGCCTCGTACGCCATGACCTGCACGGTCACCCCGCCGCCGACGTCGACCGGCACGGTGTCGATCGCGCTCGCGTCCACGCCGTCCCGCCACGGCGTCCCGGGGTCGTCCACGACCCGCTCGTCCACGTCGCCGTCGCAGTCGTCGTCGACGCCATTGCACGCCTCGTCGGCGGGCATCCCGGCCGGCGGCGCGCTGCACTCGACGGCGTCGCCCGAGGCGTTGCAGCGGTAGCTCCCGGTCGTGCGGCAGGCCCCGAGCCCGTCGCCGCACGAGGTGCCGACGAGCGGGAAGGCCTCGTCCACGAACCCATCGCAGTCGTTGTCGAGCGTGTCGCAGCTCGACTCGGGAGTCTCGAAGGCGGCGCCGTAGACGCACCCCCACCCCGTGGCGCCACCGCAGGTCGGTGTCGTCCCCGCGCACACGCCGTTGGGGTTGCAGAAGCCGCTCGGCGGGCTGAGGGACTCGTCCGTGACGCCGTCGCAGTCGTCGTCGCGCCCGTTGCAGACCTCGGAGCCCGCGAAGCTGCAGCTGTACTCACAGCCGTTGCTCGCGCTCCCGTCGAGGTCGTGGAAGTCGGAGTCGCAGCGCCCGATCGCGCAGCTCCCGCTCGCGCAGGTGGCCGTGGCGTTCGCGAAGCTGCAGGTGTTGCCGCAGGCGCCGCAGTTCCGCACGTCGGTCGTCAGCGAGAAGCCCTCGTCGGTGGCCCCATCGCAGTCGTCGTCGACGGTGTTGCACGTCTCGGCCCCCGGCCCGGTGCCCCCCTCACAGACGAGCGTCCCGCTGCGACAGACCTGCATCCCGGCGGTGCACGCTCCGGTCGACGAGCCGCACGCGGCCCCGCCCCCCGGGTTGCCCTCGTCGACCGTGCCGTCGCAGTCGTCGTCCTGTCCGTTGCAGGCCTCCGGGCCGCCGGTGACCTCGCCCACGCAGACGAGGCTGCCGCCGCTGCACTGGAACGAGCCCGGTGAGCAGACGCCGAGGTCCGTCCCGCAGAGGGCGCCGCCCCCGGGGTTGCCCTCGTCGGTGCTCCCGTCGCAGTCGTCGTCGGCGCCGTTGCACGTCTCGGAGCCCGGACCGACGCCGCCCATGCACACCAGCGCGCCGGCGCTGCAGGTCAACATCCCCTGCGAGCAGGCGCCGACGCTCGACCCGCAGGACGCGCCGCCTTCGGGGTTCATCTCGTCGATCGTCCCGTCGCAGTCGTCGTCGAGGTTGTTGCAGAGCTCGGCCGAGCCGGTCACCTCGCCCACGCAGACGAGGCTGCCGCCCGTGCACTGCTCCATCCCGACCTCGCAGACGCCCGCGCTGGTGCCGCAGACGCGGCCGCCCTCGGGGTTGCCTTCGTCGGTGCTCCCGTCGCAGTCGTCGTCGGCGCCGTTGCAGAGCTCGGCGGTCGGCGTGGTCTCTCCGTCGCAGCGGAGCCGCCCCGCGTCGCACCGCGTGGTCCCCATCGCGCACGCTCCGGTGGCGCTGCCGCAGGCGACGCCGCCGCCCGGATCACCCTCGTCCACCAGGCCGTCGCAGTCGTCGTCCCGCGCGTTGCAGACCTCGTCGGCCGGCGTCGCCTGCGCGCAGGCGTACTCGCAGCCGTTGGCCGCGTCTCCGTCGAGATCCCAGAAGTCCGCCTCGCACGCCGCCAGGGCGCACGTCCCCATGTCGCAGGCCGCCGTCGAGTGTGGCGCGTTGCAGACCCGGCCGCAGCGACCGCAGTTGACGGGATCGCCGTCGAAGTCGACGTCCTCGTCGACCACCCCGTCGCAGTCGTCGTCGCGCAGATCGCAGATCGCGTCGTCCGTCTCGACGCCGGCGCAGCGGTACTCGCAGCCGTTGTCCGGATCCCCGTCCAGGTCGTAGAAGCCGACGTCGCAGGCGCCGAGGCCACAGACGCCGGCCTCACAGACGCCGAAGGCGTGCGCGGGCAGACACACGTTGCCGCACTCTCCGCAGTGCTCCGGGTTGGCGTCGAGGTCGAAGCCCTCGTCGAAGAACCCGTCGCAGTCGTCGTCGAGGTCGTTGCACAGCTCGGCCTCCAGGCAGCCGTCCGGCAGCGCGTCGGTGGGCACGCCGGTGTCGTCGGGCGTGACGTCGCCGTCCATGCCCCCGCCGTCGAGGCGACCGGCGTCGAGGCCCATCCCCCCCTCGCTCGCGTCGAAGCAGTTGGTGCAGAAGGGGTCGACCTCGCAGCCCGCCGTGAAGGGGGCGGCGAGGAGCGCGAGGAGACAGAGCGCGCGACGCATCAGCTCCTCCTCCGGCGCACGAAGACGAGCGCGAGCAGGGCGAGGCCGAGGAGCCCGCCGCTCGGCGCGGGGTGAGACGCGCCGACCCGGCACATGCACCCGCCCGCCGCGAGGATGCGGTCTGCGGGATCGTCGAAGCCCGCGTCGAAGCCGCCGTCTTCGGCGACCACGCCGCCGTCTTCGGGCACGCCCGCGTCGTCCGGCGGTCTCGACTCGAGCCTGCACTCCCCGCGGAAGCAGAGCTGCCCCTCGGGACAGCGGACGAAGGTGCAAGGGTCGGCCGCGCACTCGCCAGTGAGCGGGTCGCAGACGGCCCCCATCGGGCAGCTCACGCCGTCGCAGAGGTCGGGGACGCAGCTCCCGTCGCTCGGGTCGCAGACCTCCCCGTCTTCGCAGGCGACGCCGGCGCAGCGGTCCTCCTCGCACGCGCCGGCCCGGCAGATCTCGCCGGCCGGGCAGTCCACGGTCGCGCAGCTCGGCTCGCAGACGCCGGCGCGGCAGACCTCGTCCGACGCGCAGCCGGCGGCCTCGCAGGGGTCGGCCACGCACTCGAGCGAGACCGGATCGCAGAGCTCACCGCTCGGGCAGCCCAGCCCTCGGCAGTTGTCCTCGACGCAGCGTCCGTCGAGCGGATTGCAGACGGTGGGATCGGTGCAGACGACTCCGTCGCAGGGGAAGGTGCACTCGTTCGAGCGACACTCGCAGCTCGGCACGCCCGCCACGTCCGGCGCGCACCGGACCATCCCGTCCACGGTCACCGTCTCCATCCCGCAGGTGTCGGGGTTGCAGCGCGGGGCCACGCAGAAGCACCCGGTCTCGTCCTCGACCGGGATCCGGCCGGCCGGGCAGCGCCCGAACTCGCTGTCGCTGCAGGGCAGCGCGCACGAGCAGTCGATGCACTGGCTCTCGCCCGGACAGAGCGATCCCATCGAGGGCTCTTCGTCCACGACCCCGTCACAGTCGTTGTCCTCGCAGTCACAGACCTCGCGGCCGCTCGGCACCTCGCCGACGCAGACCTCGCGGCCGGAGACGCACTGGAGCATGCCCGGCATGCAGGCGCCCTCGGTCATCCCGCACTCCCCGCCGAGCGGGATGGACTCGTCGACCCTTCCGTCGCAGTCGTCGTCGAGCGCGTTGCAGCCCTCGGCCATCGGCCCGATCTCGCCGTCGCAGACGATGGCGCCGCCGCGGCAGATCTGGATGCCCGGGACGCACTCGCCGACGTCGCTGCCGCAGGGCGCGCCCACGTCGAGCCCGTCGTCGACCACCCCGTCGCAGTCGTCGTCGAGCGCGTTGCAGATCTCCGTGGTCGGGCCGACCTCGCCGACACAGACGAGCGCCCCGCCCGTGCAGGCGATGGTGCCGGACATGCACTCGCCGACATCGCTGCCGCAGCTCGCGCCGCCGCCGGGATCGCCCTCGTCGACGCTGCCGTCGCAGTCGTTGTCCAGGCCGTCGCAGCGCTCCGCGCCCGGCCCGGTCTCCCCGACGCAGACGAGCGCGCCGCCCGTGCAGGCCTCCCGGCCGAAGTCGCACTCGCCGACGTCGGTGGCGCCGCAGCTCCCGCCGCCGCCCGGGTTGCCCTCGTCCACGAGCCCGTCGCAGTCGTCGTCGAGGGTGTTGCACGCCTCGGCCGAGGGGCCGGTCTCGCCGGTGCAGGTGAGCGTCCCCATCGTGCAGCGCAGGGTGCCGGGCAGACACTCGCCGACGCTGGTGCCGCAGGTCGCCCCGCCGCCGGGATCGCCCTCGTCGGTCGCGCCGTCGCAGTCATCGTCGAGGCCGTTGCACGCCTCGGCGCTGGGGCTGCGATCGCCCTGACAGACGAACCCGCCGGAGACGCAGCGGAGCACGCCCTCACCGCAGGTGCCGCAGGCGCCGCCGGTGGGGACCTCCTCGTCCGTGACGCCGTCGCAGTCGTCGTCGGTCGCGTTGCAGGTCTCCGCCGAGGGGCCGACGCCGCCCGTACAGACGAGCGCGCCGCCGGTGCAGGTGAGCGTCCCCGGGGAGCACGCGCCGATGGCGCTGCCACAGCTCGCGCCGCCGCCCGGGTTGCCCTCGTCGGTGGCGCCGTCGCAGTCGTCGTCGGCGGTGTTGCAGACCTCCATCGTCGGCCCGATCAGCCCCACGCACATCCCGGTCCAGGCGCCGCTCATGCACGTCTCGGTGCCCGGCCGGCAGGAGCCCGTGCTCGAGCCGCATGGCCGCGTGATCATGTCGATGGTGCCGTCGCAGTCGTCGTCGACGCCGTTGCACGTCTCGGCGGTGGGCCCGGTGCCGGTGCAGCCGCCCCAGCTCCCCGCGGTGCAGGTCTCGAGGCCCGTGGTGCAGGCGCCGGTGTCCGTGCCACAGACCCGGGTCAGCCCCTCGTCGACGCCCATGTCGCAGTCGTTGTCGATCCCGTCGCAGATCTCGGGCTCGGGCACGCAGCCGGCGCAGACCCCTCCCTCGTCGATGGGGCCGTCGCAGTCGTCGTCGATCCCGTTGCAGGTCTCGGTCGGGGCCGGGCCACAGGTGCCGCACGCGTTCAGCAGCCCCTCGTCCACCACTCCGTCGCAGTTGTCGTCGACGCCGTCGCAGACCCGCTCCCCCGGGTCGCTGCAGAGGCTCGCGCTGCTCGTGCCCCCGGGCACGTCGCAGTAGAGGGTGAAGCCCTCGTCCACCAGCGTGTCGCAGTCGTCGTCCACGCCGTTGCAGAGCTCGGTGAGGATGGAGTCGGCGACGATGCCGCTCACCGCCGCCGAGAGCTGGGTCGAGTCGTCGGCGAAGATCGCGCTGCTCGTCCCGCCCGAGGCGGCGATCGCGTCGAGGTCTGCCCTGACGCCCGGGTCGGCGGTGGCGAAGCCGATGACGTACACGGGGTAGCCCGCGGCGGAGAGCGCGCTGGCGGCCGCGTTGGGATCGCCGGCGCAGGTCTCCTGGCCGTCGGTCACCAGGATCACGCGGTAGGGGCGGCACATCGCCGCCGGATCACCGGTGCGGACGTCGTCGAGATAGACGCGCGCGTCATCGAGGGTCCCCGCGATCGGCGTGGTCCCGCTCCCGCGGAGCTCGAAGTCGAGCGCCGGCGGGGGCGTGCCCGCGTAGTTGGTGTCGCCGTCCATCCACTCGAGCAGCTCGTACTCGTTCTCCGGGCTGAAGCCGACGAGCACGTCGCCGCCCGAGAAGCCGCCGCCGCACGGCGCCGCGCCCGCGCCCTGCCAGCCGCCGGAGCCCTCCGACGCGTTGGGCGTGGGGCAGCTGAACGCCCGCGGGCGCTGGCTGAAACGCATGAGCCCGTACTCGACCTCGCCGAAGCCGGCGACCACGTTCGTCAGGCCCTGCTTCGCCTGGAAGATCCGGCTGTCGTCGGGGAGCCTGTTGCCGCAGCCCGTGTTGCCGCAGGTGCCGCAGGAGACGTCGGCGCCGCCGCAGCTCGCCGATCCGTCTCCGCCGGTGAAGTCGTCGGCGCAGGTGTGCCAGTTCATCGAGCCGGACGTGTCGAACACCAGCAGGAGGCGCGCGCGGATGTCGTCGGGCGGGTAGGCGAAGTCCGCCTCCGCGTCGTCGTTCGCGCTGTGGCAGCCGGGGTCCATCGGGTAGTCCGCCAGTCCGTCGCCGTCGTCGTCCACCCCGTTCTGGCACGCGCGCAGCGCCACCTCGGTGCGGTCGGTGGAGGAGGTGCAGTCCGGGTCGGCGGGGAAGTCGACGAGCCCGTCGCCATCGTTGTCCACCCCGTCACCGCAGGCCGGGGGTCCGCCCTCCGTGTCGTCGTCGGGGCCGTCGCACTCCAGATCGGCGGGCCAGTCGACGTCGCCGTCGCCGTCGTTGTCCACGCCGTCGCTGCACTCCGGATCGCTCTCGTCACCGTCGCTCGGCGACGAGCAGCCCGGGTCGGCCGGGAAGTCGATCAGCCCGTCCCCGTCGTTGTCCACGCCGTCCTGGCACGCGCTCACCGAGGTGACGAAGCAGGGCGCGCTCCGCTCCGACTCGAGCTCGCCCGGCGCCTGCGCGGTCGCCGTCACCTCGAGCCCGCCGTAGAGGCTCCCGAAGGTGCCGCCCGCTCCGTGCCAGCCGCCCACGTCGAAGCGCCCGCCGGAGGCCACCCCCGTGCCGCGCTCGATGCCGTTGAAGAAGACCCGCACGACGGTTCCGTCCGCCTCGGTCGTCGCGCCCGGGATGGTCGTCTGGACCGACAGGATCGGGCAGTCGAGCGTGGGCACCGCCGAGCGCGGGGCGCCGACCGGCACGAACGCTAGATCGCGGAAGTACGTCTCCTGTCGCCCTCCGTAGCCGCTCTGCCCGGACTCGAGCTGAACGTCGATCGGGTAGAGCCCGCTCGCCGTCCCGCCGGGCACGCTCACCCCGAAGTCGAGGCCGGAGCTGGTGCCCTCGACCATCGCGAGGTTGATCCCGTCGAACTCCGGCGTGCTCGTCGCGCAGCGCGCGGAGCACTCGTAGCGGACGCCGCCGAACACGAGGTCCGGGGTCGCGGCGCCGCCGCCGTTCGTCACCGTCCATCCGGCGGGGAGCGTCAGGTGGATGTCGTTGAGGGTGAGGCCCTGGGTGCCGTCGACCGAGATGGCGCCGCTCAGCGCCGCGGTGCCGCCCGGCGTCGCGCTCGCGGTCGTCGACACCAGGTCGGCGTCGAGCACGGCGAGCGGACGGATCTGCACCAGCTCCTGGCTCCGGAAGCCCGGATCGGTGATCGCGCCTCCCATGCACGGGTCACCGGTCCGGCTGCCGAGGTCGTCGGAGGTGAAGTCGATGCGCATCGCGTGGGTCGGGCTGCCGATGCCCCCCACGTCGAAGCGGGTGCGGAGCGTGACCTCCGCCGAGGGCACCATCGTGCCGAGGTTCCAGTAGAGGCAGTCGAGCCCGTCGCCGTCGCAGTCGGCGATCATGCAGGTCGGCGCCACGTCGGGGAACGGCGTCGTCGGATCGAGCGCGACCCGTGTCCCGTCGTACTTCTGCCGGATCCAGACGTTGTCGCGATCGTTCAGCGAGAGGTTCCGCGCGGTGAGCGTGTACTCCATGTCGTCGTACGCCGCGTCGTTGGAGCGCACGATCTGATCGGACGTGATGTCGAAGAGCAGGTTCAGGAACACGCACGCCGGGCTCGCGGCGTAGAGCGTCCAGGGGTTGTCGTCGCCGCGGGAGGTGGTGTTCGTAGCGGTGGTGTCGCCGCCGAAGCTCTCGCCGCAGTTCATGTCGCCGCCCATCGTCCCGAAGCCCGGGTCGAGGGGGAGGCCCAGGACGCGGAAGGCGACCTCGAAGTAGAGCGGGTTGCCCGCCCGGACCTCGCCGACCGCGACCCGCAGCGCGTTCGCGCTCGCCGGGATCGGGTTGTTGGGCGTGACGTCGAAGCCCATCGTCGACGCGTCGGCGGTCATGCGGGCGAGCCCGGACCCGGCGCGGCTGGTGACCGGGCTCCCGAAGCCGATCGTCGAGCCCGGGTAGCGCACCCGGTTCCAGGGGCCGGTCACGCCGTTGAATTCGATGCGCGAGCCGGTGTCGGTCGCCTCGAAGCCGTAGTGGGTGAGCGACCCGGCCACCGGGGAGCCGTACCCGAACGGCGTGTTGCCCTGGCCGTCGTTGCCGGCCGCGTTGCCGTCCATGTTGCGGACCCCGAAGGCGAGGATCTGGGTCTCGTCCCAGGCGTTGTGCACGAAGTAGGGCGGGGTCAGCCCGAGCACGGTGTTGATGTCCGAGACGTAGCGGGGCTCGGGCACCATGATGCCGTTGTCGACGGTGGTGAAGGCGCTCGACGGCGCTCGAGCGGTCTCGGGGTCGGTCGAGTAGAAGACGCCCGTGTCCGCGTAGAGCTGCGCGATGCTGCCGTCGTCGAGATCGCAGGTGCCGCTCGCGCACGGGACCGCGGTGTAGCCGTCGCAGCCGCGGCCGCAGCCGTCGACCGCGTAGCCCGGCAAGTTCGGCACCATCGTCTCGCCCTGCTCGTCGATGAGGCGGACGCCGACCACCTGGAGGTTGGGCGGGATGTACTCGGTCAGGTAGCCGTTCATGCCGCCGAGCTGCTGGTCGGGCGCGGGCATGTAGCGGAAGCGGAACAGGATCACGTCGCCCACCGCCAGCCGGACGTCGGAGCTCCCGCCCCCCGAGCTGGTGCCGGACTCCGGGTCGATCACCGCGATGGTCGCCGGCGGCAGCGTCTTCGCGGTGGTGACCAGCCCCACGCCGGCCCCCTCGGCGGTGCCGGCGACGAAGAGCGAGAACAGGACGGCGAAGGCGGTCGAGCGGCGAAGCACACCCGTCCCCCCGCGCGTGTGTCGCGCACGAGCTTCCACATCCATTCCTACGACCCCCGGGGTGCAAGGATACACCCCGGACGGACGGATGCTTCAATCGAGCCGGAAGTCGGCGAGGACCTCGAGATCCTCCGCCGGCTCGGGGGCGCCCGGGACGCGCTGGGTCTCGAGGAGCACCACGCACGCGTCGGGGAACATCGCCTTGGCGAGGTTGCAGTTCGCCGGCTCGTTGTCGAAGAACGCGACCAGCTCGCCCACCCGGTCGAGGGTCGGCAGCGCGCCGCGCTTGAAGGCCTCGTCGTGCATGCCGGGGTCGGGCTTGAGGATCAGCTCGATGCCGGCGACGCCGATCGGGAAGCCGTCGTCCCGCAGCTTGGCGACGGTGCCCGGGAGCATGCCCGGCAGGTCGCGCCCGGTGAGGTAGCAGACGTTGGCGCCCGACTCGTAGACCGCGCGCACGTACTCGACCGCGCCGGCGAGCGGCACGTCGCACGCGATGTAGGCGTCGGTAAAGAAGCGGTCGTGCCAGAAGGTCGTGATCTCCTTGACCACGTCGCCCCGGTAGACGTTGCACTCCTTCAACGTGTCGGTCAGCAGGTAGCGGATCTTGTCGACCTCGAGGCCCAGCATCGCGTCGGCGAGCTCGGGATCCTCGTCCGCGATCTCCTCGCGATACTCCATGAGGATCTCGAGGGTCCGCGGCCGGTTGTCGAACAAGGTCGCGTCGAGATCGAAGACGACGACCGGAGGCCTCGGGCGATCCCACGAACCGAGGCTCGCGAGGATCTGCCTCAGGACGTCGAGCTGATGTGGCAGCGGCGGCGGTCTCAAGAAACGGCTCCCTCGGTCGAGGATATCCGACGGAGGCCGAACGGAAAAAGCTTCGTTCGCATCGAATCCGTCGTGGGGGGGTGTTGTACCGTGAACGGGGACCTAGAGGGGACGTGTCCTCGGGGCATTGCGCCTCCGGGGTGTTCTCCCTATCATCGGTGGGCTCGCTCGGGAACCGAGCGCGCATGTCGAGCGTTGGGGAGCCTCGAGAGACGAGGAGATCGCGCGTCGATCTCCCAGGGGTACCCATGCGCCCGACGAACCTGCAGCACCGATCCATGAGCCAAGATCCTCGCGACAGCAGCCTCCCGAAACCCTCGAGGGCAGACCAGCGCAAGCTGGCGCGAGCGAGGCGGGCCGTTCAGACCATCCCGCCGATCCGCACCCGCGGGGTCCTCGTGGTGGAGGACGATCCCGATCTGCAGTGGCAGCTCGCCCGCATGCTGACGGTGCGGGGCAATCGGGTCGTCGGCACGTCGTCCGCCGAGGGCGCGCTCGAGCTGATGAAGCAGTGGCCGGTGGACCTGGTGCTCGTCGACGACGTGCTGCCGGGCATGAGCGGCATGGAGCTCGCGAAGGTCGTGCGCGACCTCTACCCCGAGACCCCGGTCGTGCTCATGCAGTCCGAGGAGACCGAGCAGTCTCGCCTGGCGGCGAAGCTCGTCGGCGCGGTCGCGGTGGTCGCCAAGCCGTTCCGCCCCGAGGCGATCGTGGAGCTCCTGCGCTCCTTCCCCAAGGGCGAGCCCGAGCTGGCCCCCGCCGAGTAGCCCATGCGCAGGCTCCGTTCGCGGAACGGCCTCGTCGCGCTCGCGTTCGGGGCCCTGCTCGTCGCCTCGGTCGCCGGCGGACAGGTCCGCACCGCCTCCACGCGCACCATCTCCGTCGAGGAGGTCACGCCCGGGATGCGCGGCTACGGGCTGACCGTCTTCCGCGGCACCACCCCCGAGCGCTTCGACGTCGAGGTCATCGACGTCCTCCACAACTTCCGGCCGGACCAGGACCTGATCCTCATCCGGACCGACCACCCCATCCTCGACTCCGCGCACGTCGTCGCCGGGATGAGCGGGAGCCCGATCTATCTCGACGGCCGGCTCGCCGGCGCCTACGCGTACGGCTGGCCCTTCAGCCAGGATCCGGTGGCCGGCGTCACGCCGATCCGCAACATGATCACCGAGATGCACCGGCCGATCGTGCCGGAGCTCTTCCCCGGGGCCGAGCCCCTCGCCCGCCGCCCGCGGGCCCGACAGCGCGCGTCGCTCGGGGGCGCGCCCGCCTACCGCGGCGGCGACGTCGACGCGACCACCGCCGTGCTCGCCCACGCCCGGGCGATGGGGGTCGACGGCGGCCCCCGCTCGAGCGCGACGCTGCAGCCCGCGGCCACCCCGCTGCTCATCGGCGGCTTCGAGGGCTCGGTGGTCGAGATGCTCGAGGGGCAGCTCGGTCAGTTCGGGCTGATGGTGCTGCAGGCCGGCGGCGCGGGGAACGCGGAGCCCCCGCCCGGGACCCCCACCGCCTACACCCACGGGAGCGCGGTCGGCGTGCAGCTCGTGCGGGGCGACGTGGCCGCGACCGCGGTGGGCACCGTCACCCACGTGGACGGCCAGCGGGTCAGCGCCTTCGGTCACCCCATGCTCAACGCGGGCCAGACCGGCCTGCCGACGGCGATCGCGCGGGTGCTGCACATCCTCTCGAGCCAGGCCCGCAGCTTCAAGATCAGCGAGCCGGTCCGCCCCCTCGGGACGCTCGTGCACGACCGGCAGTCGTCGATCGTCGTGGACACCGGCCTGCGCGCCGCCACGGTCGAGGCGACCATCCGGATCCGCGGCGCCGAGGGCGCCCCGCGGGACACCTGGTCCTTCGAGGTCGCGAGCCACCGCGTGCTCACCCCCGTGCTGCTCAACGCCGCGCTCCTCAACGCCCTCAACGCCACCGCCGCCGACAACGCCGACGTCATGTTCGAGGCGCGCAGCCGGGTGACGGTCGCGGGCCGCGCCGAGGTCGAGGAGGTCGTGGACCGCGGCTACAGCCGGATGGGCGCCGCCAACCCGGCCGCGCTCGGGCAGCTGCGCCTCTTCGGGCTGCTCGAGGCGATCTACGGCAACCCGTTCCAGGAGGCGCGGGCCGCGCGGGTGGAGATCGACCTCGACGTGCGCTTCGGCCGCGAGACCACCCGCATCCTCGACGCCTCGGTCGCCGCGTCGGAGGTCGACCCCGGCAGCACCGTCCCGGTGCGCGTCACCTTGCGCCGCTTCGGCCAGCCCGAGGAGATCCGCGTGGTGCCGGTGCGCATCCCCCAGCGGCTCGCCGGGGAAGAGGTCGAGGTCTACGTCCAGGCCGGCAGCGCGGTCCGGGTGCAGCACGCGCAGCCCCGCGATCTCGACGAGCTGCTCGAGGTCGTGCACGAGCGCTACGGCCGCACCGACCTCGTCGTCTCCCTCGAGACCCCCTCGCGCGGGCTCCGCTTCTCCGGGCACATCGCCCGTCACCTGCCTCCGTCGGCGCTCGACGCGCTCCAGCTCGAGAACGACGCCGACCGCAACCGCCCCTTCGTCACGTACGATCGTCACGCGATCGAGCTCGGCGAGGTCGTCTCCGGCACGGCCCGCGTCCAGCTCCGCGTCAGGGAGACCCCCAGGCCGTGAACCGCGCCCGCCTCGCCCTCGCCCTCAGCAGCGCCAGCGTGCTGGCGGCCTTCGCCGTGATCGCGACCGACGCCTTCGCCGTGTCGACCGAGCGCTTCGTGCTCGACGACGCCGAGGCGCTCGCCGCCGGAGAGCTGATCCGCGCCGCCGTGCACTCGGACGGGCGCGTGACCTCCGGCGTGGACCTCCAGCGAATCGCGCTCCCCGAGGACACCCCGCTCGTCTACGCGAGCGCGCGCGCGCCGGACGGCGCCATCTACCTGGGCACCGGCAACGAGGGGAAGATCTACCGGGTCCGCGGCGAGACCGTGGAGGTCTTCGCCGAGACCGGGCAGCTCCTCGTCTCGTCCCTGGTGCTCGGCGACGGCGGCGCCCTCTACGCCGGCACCCTGCCCGAGGGCCGCATCTTCCGCGTCGGCGCCGACGGACAGCCGAGCGAGATCGCGCGGCCGGATGGCGTGGAGCACGTCTGGGATCTGGCGTGGGACGGCTCGCGCGGGCTGCTCTTCGCGGCCACCGGGCCGGAGGGCCAGGTGTTCGCCATCGACCGCCAGGGGAGCGCCACCCTCTGGTGGGACTCGCCGGCCAGCCACGTGATGAGCCTCGCGCTCGACGGCGACGGCACCCTCTACGCGGGCACCAGCGATCAGGCGGTGGTCGCGCGGCTCACCGGGCCCGGGCGCGCCGAGATCGTGCACGACTTCCCGGGCAACGAGATCACCGCGCTCGCGGTTCGGGACGGCGTGCTCGCGGTGGGGGCCAACGAGTTCCCCGACCCGCCGCGCCTGTCGAGCGCGCACGCCAAGACGCGCAGCGCGAGCGCCGGCCGCGCCCCGAGGCCTCAGCCGGGCAAGGGGCGCGTGTGGCGGGTCAGCCGCGACGGCCGCGCCGAGCGCCTCTTCGCGCAGGACGAGGGGCACATCACCGCCGTGAACGTGCTCGCCGACGGCACCATCTACGCGGGCACCGGCAAGGACGGCCAGGTGATCCGCGTGAACCCCGACCGCACCTGGGCCCGCTGGATCGACGTGGACGAGCGGCAGGTGCTCGACCTCGAGATGGAGGGCGACGCCCCCTACTTCGTCACCGGGGACGGCGCCGCCGTCTACCGCGTGACCGACGCGCGGCCGGCCAACGCGATCTGGGAGAGCAAGGTGCTCGACGCCCGCTTCCCGGCGCGGTGGGGGCAGCTCGTCTGGCGCGCGCAAGGGACGCTGCTCCTCGAGACGCGCTCCGGCAACAGCGAGACCCCCGACGAGACCTGGAGCGAGTGGTCGAGCGCGATCACCTCGCCCGGCCCGGTGCGCTCCCCGCAGGCGCGCTTCCTCCAGGTGCGCGCGCGCTTCGACCGCGCCCCCGACGCGACCCTGCGCGCGGTCACCGTCTACTTCCTCCCGCAGAACCAGCGCCCGTTGGTCACCGACGTCCGGCTCGAGGGCCGCAACAAGGCGGCGACCAAGCGCATGCGCGAGGAGCGGCAAGCGCACGTCCCGGACGCGTCGCATCAGTACAAGCTCGCGTGGAGCGTCGAGAACCCCGACGACGACCGGCTCCGCTACCGGCTCTCCTATCGCCGCGAGGACCAGACGGTGTGGCGCGACATGCTGCGCCCGGGGCAGGAGCTGACCGACGACGAGTACGCCTGGGACACCGAGTCCATCCCGGACGGCTGGTACGTGGTGCGGGTCGAGGCGAGCGACGAGCGCGACAACCCGGAGGCGCTGACGCTGCGGGACGCGCGCGAGAGCGAGCCGATCCGGATCGACAACCACGCGCCCGCGGTCGAGGCGCTCCGCTTCGCGCAGGGCCGGCTCACCGGTCGGGCCGTCGACGCGCTCGGGCCGATCACCCGCCTCGAGCTCGCGGTGGACGGCGGAGACTGGACGCCGATCTTCCCCGACGACGATCTCTTCGACACGCGCCGCGAGGCGTTCACCGTCGATCTGTCGTCGCTCGACCCCGGCCTGCACATCGTCGCCGTCCGCGCGACCGACGCCGGCGGCAACGTCGGCTCCGCCGAAGCCCAGATCCAGCGCTGACGCCGCAGGATTCGCGCGGCCACGCAAGGAACGCGAGGAATCCGGGGCAGCCGATCACGGTCGGGCAAAGCCCCCACACCCCGCATCGCGGCGCGCGCGCCCCCTCCGAGCGACCTCGCCCGCGCTGGCATCCCCCGTGCGTGGTCCGGCCGGCGAGGAGGGACGAACATGAGACGAACCACCTGGATGATGGCGGCCCTGGCCATCGGGCTGGCTGGATGCATGGACACCGGCCGCTCCGCGGACGGGCTCACCGGGATCAGCGACGGCGGCCGGTGCGAGGCGGAGTGGACCACGACCCTGAACCTCGCCACCGGCGGGCGCGAGGCGGTCGGTGAGGTCGCGTTCGCGATGACCGACGGCGGCGTGCTGGCGACGATCACGACCGACCCGGGCTGGGAGATCGGCGACGCCTACCTCGGGGTGGGGGTCGACGGCGCCCCGCCCACGTGGGTGGTGATGAACCCGGAGCCCTGGGTCACGGGGTGGATGACCCGGATCGTGCTGCGCCACTCGCTCGACGGGCTGGCCCGCTGCGGCGCCGCGCTGAAGATCCAGGTGCAGGCCAACGCGCGCGCCGTCGGCGCGCCGGGGCACGAGCTCGCCTCCGCGTTCGGCCCGCAGGACCGCGGCCAGTGGGGCTGGGCCGACTTCCGCCCGTTCTGCTGCCCGCCGCCCGAGGAGCCGGGCTGCACGCTCACCCAGGGCTTCTGGAAGAACCACCCGGAGGCGTGGCCGGTCACCTCGCTGACGATCGGGCCGCACACCTACGACCAGGCGCAGCTCCTCGCCCTGCTCCGCACGCCGGTGCGCGGGGACGCCAGCGTCGCGCTCGCGCATCAGCTGATCGCGGCCGAGCTGAACGTGGCCGCCGGCGCCGCGCCCGTGCCGGCGATCGCGGACGCGCAGACCTGGATGAGCGCCCACGGCGGCGGCGCGATGCTGCCGTACGGGGTGCGCGCCAGCAGCCCCGCGGGCCGCATGGCCGTCCGGCTGAACGAGGCGCTCACCGCCTACAACGAGGGCCGGACCGGTCCGGGGCACTGCGACGACCGAGGGTGCGCCGATCGGGACGTCGACATCGACGAGGACATCGACGAGGACTGCGACGAAGACGTCGACGAGGACTGACCTCGACGCCCGGCGGGGACGCGCGACGAGAGAGGCGCGCGCCCCCGCCGGGCTGCTATCCTGACCCGCTGGTGGCCGAAGCCCCCGCGACGACAGACACCCAGCTCGGTCCGTACCGCGTCATCCGAGCGTTGGCGCGGGGAGGGATGGGCGAGGTCTACCTCGCGCGGGACGTGCGCCTCGGCCGCGTGGTCGCGCTGAAGGTCGTCGGCAGCGACATCGACGAGCTGGCCGGGGCCCAGCGGCAGCTCGCCCACGAGGCCCGCGCGACCGCCAACCTCACCCACCCGAACGTCGTCACCCTCTACGACGTCGGTCAACACGAAGGCCGCATCTACATCGCCCTCGAGTACGTGCGGGGCCGGACCCTCGCCGAGGCGCTGCGGGAGGGGCCGCTCCCGCTCGACGACGGCCTCCGGGTGATGAAGGAGGTCGCGGCCGCGATCGCCGCCGCCCACGAGGTCGGCGTGACCCACCGCGATCTGAAGCCGGCGAACATCCTCCTCGGTGAAGACGGCCGCACTCGGGTGCTCGACTTCGGCATCGCGCGCATCACCGCGCGCCTCGCGGTGGAGGACGACTCGCTGCCGCTCGGCGACGACGAGCGGAGCGGGCTGCTCTCGGTCGTCGGCACGCCGCGCTACATGGCGCCCGAGCAGTGGGACGACGAGGACGGGCCGCCGGCGGACGTCTGGGCGTTCGGCGTGGTGGCCCACGCGATCCTGAGCGGTCGGCACCTCCTGCCCCGCGCGCCCGGTCACGCGCGCCTCCTCGTGAGCGGGCCGGAGCCGATGGCGCTCAGCCCCGAGGCGAAGCAGCAGCCCCCCGAGGTCGTCGCGATCGTCGAGGCCTGCCTCCTCAAGGATCCGGACGCGCGGCCGAGCGCCCGCGACCTGGTGGAGAGGCTCGACGCGCTCGGCGGCGGCGAGCGCGCGGAGGCGTGCCCCTACCCGGGCCTCGCCCCCTACGACCGCGCCACCGCCGCCTACTTCGCCGGGCGCGACGAGACCCTGCGGGTGGGGCTCGAGCAGCTCGCGCTCGACGGGGTGCTCGTGGTGGTCGGCCCGCCGTCGGCCGGGAAGACGTCCTTCGTCGCCGCGACGGTGGCGCGCCTCCGCGAGCTGCACACGATCGAGGTGCTCTCCCTCCACGCCGGGGCCCGCCCGTTCCACGGCCTCGCCAGCGCGCTCATCGGCTGGACCTCGGCGCTCAACCCGAGCGAGGATCTCACCGAGGCCGCGGCGACCGTGCCCGACGCGCGCCGCCCGAGCGACGGCCTGCGCGAGGCGGCGGAGCTCGACGAGACCTCCCTCGCCTGGGCGCTGGAGCGAGAGCCCGAGCGCGTGCACGACATCTTGCGCGGGCTCGCCGGCGAGACGGGGCGCCGGGTGGTCGTCGTCGTCGACGACCTGGAGTCGCTCGTCGGGCGCGGCGGCGCGAGCGAGGACGCGGCGCCCTTCCTCTCGGCCTTGCTCTCGGCCGCCGAGCCGGGCGGCGAGGTGTCGGTCGTGCTCGCCCTCCGGGACGACGCGCTGGCGCGGGTGCCCTGGGGCGAGGCGCAGGCCCGCGTGCTCGGCGGCACCCTCTTCCTGCGGCAGCCCGACGCACCGGCCCTGGCCGAGATGGTGCGCGCGCCGCTCGCCCGCGTGGGCTACCGCCTGGAGACGAGCGCGCGGCCGCGCGGATGGGCGAGGCGCTCGGAGACCGCCCCAACGCCCTGCCCCTGCTGCAGTTCGCGATGCGCGAGGCGTGGCGGCGGCGCGATCCCCGCACCCACACCATCCCGGCCGAGGCCACCGACGCGCTCTCCGATCCGAGCCTCGCCCTCGCCCGCCACGCCGACCGGGTCATCGACGCCTTCGACAAGGCGCGGCTCGCGCTCACCCGCCGGCTCCTGCTGCGCCTGGTGACCGAGGAGCGGCGGCTCGCGCAGGTGGCCGCGCAGGACGTGGCGGAGGAGCTCGGCCTGCAGGCGCTCACCCTGGTGGACAAGCTGGTCGGGGAGGGGCTGCTCCAGCGCGACGACGCCGACCGGGTGACCCTCGCGCACGAGGCGTTGATCGACTCGTGGCCGAGGCTCCGCCGCTGGCTCGAGGAGTCGGACGTGGCCTACGTCCGGCTGCGGGAGCTCGAGCTCGCGGCGCAGCGCTGGGTGGCGAGCGGCGAGACCGACGACGAGCTCCTCCGCGGCGACGCGCTGCGGGACGGGGAGCGCGCCCTCGCCGCGCTGCCGGACCGCCTCTCCGACGCCGCCCGCCGCCTCGTCACCCGCTCGATCGCCGACCGCTCGCGCCGCGCCCGGCAGCGACGGATCCGGCGCGCCTTGCTCGGGCTGGCCGCGGTCGCGGTGGTGGCCGCCTCGCTGGTGAGCGCGTGGGCCCTGCGCGAGCGCGCGCAGACGGAGCAGGAGGCTCGCGCGCGCACCGAACGAGACCGGGTGCGCCTGCTCGCGGCCGGCGCGCGGAGCCAGTACCTGCGCGGCGATCACCTCCGGGCGAGGGCGATGGCGCGGGCCGCGCTCGAGTCGGCGGACGACGTCTCCGCGCGGGCGCTCGTCGACGAGATGGGCGACGATCCGGTGCGCCTCTCGCGCGTGCTCGGCGGGGTCGTCTACGAGGCCGCGCTCGACGCCGAGGAGCGGCGCGTCTACCTCGCGAGCCAGACGAGCCAGGTGCTGCAGCTCGACGTCGGATCGGGCGAGGTGGAGCCCCTCGTGACCCACGCCGACCAGGTCACCGCGCTCGATCTCGCGGCGGACGGCAGGGTGGTGAGCGTCGACTGGAGCGGGGTCGTGCGCCGGACCCTCGACGGCGACTCGAGCGTCGTCTCCGAGACCGGCGCGACCGCGCGCTCGCTGGTGGTGACCGGCGCGCACCTCGTCCTCGGCCGCGACCGCCGACGCCCGCTCCGGCTGGCCCTCGACGGAACGGGGACGCCTCACGGTCTGGGCCCGCCGACCACGGGCAGCGCCCACCTCACCCTCGGCCCGGCGGGCCGGCTCTGGACGGCGGACCGGGCGGGGCGCCTCCTCGCGCTCGACGAGACCGGCGGGGTGCGGCACGACGCGACGATCGATCCGGGGCTCCGCGGGATGGAGGTGAACGAGCGCGGCCGCGTCGCCTTCGCCGCCTCGGACGGCGTCATCGGGATCTACGCGCCCGCGCGCGAGACGGTGGAGGCCCGCTGGCGCCTGGCCGAGGAGTGCCGCTTCGTGCGGTGGCTCGCCGACGACGCGCTGCTCGCGGGCTGCGGCGCCAGCCTCTACGTGCTGCGCGAGGGCGAGCCGGTCCCCTCTCCGCGCCCGGTGGACGACAGCCTGGTGGTCTCGGCCGACGTGGGCCCGCGCCTCGTGGCGGTGGCGACCGGCGCGGGGCTCTCCCTCTTCGATCGCGCGCGCCTCCTCGCGCCGCGACGCGACGCCCCGCCGGACTCCCTCGGGCTCACCGTGGCGTCCTCGCCCGCGCACGATCTCGCGTTCCTCGGCACGGTCGGCACCCTGCACGTCTTCGCGCTCTCGTCCGGGCGGCACCTGCGGCGGGTCCGGCTCGGCACCGCCGACGTGCGCGGGCTGGCGGTCACGTCGGACGCGCTCCTGGTGGCCCACGGCCGCCACGTCACCCGGTTCGCGCTGCCCAGCCTCGCGCGCACGCACGAGTTCAGCACCAACGCCGATCAGGTCTTCGGGCTCCAGGCGGACGGAGACCGCGTGCTCGCCGGCGGAGGCGACGGCGCCCTCTACGTGTGCGATCTGGAGAGCGGCCTCATCGCCGCCGTCCGCCCGGTCGCCGACGGCGCGCTCCGGGGCGTCGTGCCGCTGCCGGGCGGCGGCTGGGTCGTCGCGTCCGGCGGCGCGCTGTTCGTGGTGGACGAGGCCGACGTCCGCCCGCTCGCCACCCTCCCGTCGGAGGTGCGCTCGCTGGCCTGGCGCGGCGCATCGCACGGCGCGTCGGGCGCGATCCTCGCCAGCGACGTCGCCGGCGACGTCTGGGCGGTGGACCCCGACTCGGGCGACGCCGATCGCCTGCACCGCCTCGGCAGCCGCGCCTACGGCGTCGACGCGCACGGCGGCGCGGTCGCGGTGGTGAGCGCCGACGGGCTCGGCCGGATCTGGCGCGGCGACGGCGACCCGGTCGTGCTCTCCGGCCACCGGGGCGAGGTCAACGCGGTGAGCTTCGTCGAGGGCGGCGCGCGAGTCCTGACGGGCAGCGACGACGCGACCCTCCGGCTCTGGGACGCGCGGACGGGCGCGCTCGTCTGGCGGAGCGCGCACGACGGGACCCCGACCCGCGAGGCCACCGTGGACGGCGTCCGCTGGGTCGGCGGCGACGACGGCGCGGTGGTCGCCGAGGGCGGCGGGATGCGCCTGCCGGGCACCGAGTCGGCGCCGGTCACCCTCGTCACCCCCGGCCCGGGCGGCACGCTCGTGGTCGGCTTCGCCAACGGGGTCGTGGGCCTCTGGGACCCCGAGCGCCTCGAGCCGCTCCGGAGCGCGCGCCTCCACGGCGCGGTCACCGCGGTGCGACTGGACGGCGACACGATCGACGCGTTCAGCGAGCTCGGCGACCGCCTCTCGCTCCACAGCCGCGCGCTCGCGGGGGGTCGCTGCCGCGCGCTCGAGCTGCTCTGGGCCGAGAGCGCGCTCGTCTGGATCGACGGCCGGCTCGAGGCGCGCCCCCCGCCCGCCGATCACGCGTGCGCGCCCTGATCAGGGCGAGAGCCAGACGTGTCCCTCGGTGCCCTCGAGGCGGTACCCGCTCGCGATCGCGCTGTCTCGCTCGGCGGCGCTGACCGTGTAGAAGTGATCGGGGCCGCGCACGAGGCGGTAGAGCGGGACGCTGCCGCAGCCGGGCGAGCGCCCGACGTAGCCCATCACGCCCTCGACGGTGGAGCCGGGCGCGCCCTCGCAGGTGCTGCTGCGGGTGTAGAAGTGGAAGCCGTTCGAGAGGAGGCAGCGGTAGAGCGGCTGCACCCCCGGGTTGCTGGCCGCGTAGAGGTAGAAGTAGTCGTAGAACTCGACCCGGAAGCCGCAGCACGCGGCCTCCGCGCGGCTCGTCGTGTAGAAGTGCTCGCCGGTCGAGGAGGCGTAGCTCCGGTGCACCGGGCGGCGGCACCCGCCCGACACGTCGTCGCAGGTCCCGTTGCAGTCGTCGTCGACGAGGTTGCAGCTCTCGGTCACCACCGGCGGCGCGCTGCAGGTCCCCCAGACGCCGGCGCTGCAGGTCTCGCTGCCCGAGCCGCAGGCGGTGCTGCAGCTCCGGGTGAGGCCGTCGTCGATCACGCCGTCGCAGTCGTCGTCCACGCCGTTGCAGAGCTCGGCCGTCGGCGCCGGCGCGGTGCAGGTCGTCCACCCGCCGCCCACGCACATCTCGGTGCCCGAGCCGCAGGCGGTGCTGCACCCGCGGGTCAGCCCCTCGTCGATGCGCGAGTCGCAGTCCTCGTCGGTGCCGTCGCAGGTCTCGGCCGTCGGCATGACCGCGTCGCAGCCGGTCCACTCGCCGCCGACGCAGGTCTCGCTGCCGCCCCCGCAGGCGCTGGAGCACGCGCGCTCGCCGATCGCCTCGTCGACGGCCGCGTCGCAGTCGTCGTCGCGCCCGTTGCAGTCCTCGGGCGCGCCCGGGCGAACCGTCGGATCGCCCTCGTCGCAGTCGTCCGCCGCGAGGCTGCCGTCGCCGTCGAGGTCGCGATCGGCGGGCAGGCACATGCGGCGCTGGCAGACCTCGCCGTCCGGGCAGCTCCCGTCTCCGGCGCAGGGCGGATAGGGGGCGCACACGCCGTCCACGCAGCGCTGGAGCGGCCCGCATCCCTCGGCGCAGGAGCGGGGCGGGCCCGCGTCGTCCGGCCCTTCGGATCCGGCGTCGTCCGGCGCGGGCGTCACCCCCGAGTCGGGCCGGCCCGCGTCCACGCTCGCGTCGTCGTAGGACCGCGGCAGCACCGAGGTCGCGCACCCGGAGAGGGAGAGCGCGAGGACCAAGATCGTCGAGCGCATCCCCTCCAGAGTAGCAGCCAGGTCAACCGCGCCCGGCGTGCACGTCGAGGGCGACGCCGAGGACCGACGCGAGCCCGAGCGCGGCCCTGGCGCGGCGCGTCGACGGCGCGGCGGCCGCGGGCCCCGGGTCCAGGAAGGCGTCGAGCCAGCGCTCGAGCGGCGGGCGGGTGAGCGCGCCGCTCAGGTCGAAGAGCGCCAGGTCGCGCAGCCCGGCCGCGCGCGCGATCCGCACGTCGTCGGCCAGCTCGGCGGGATCCCGATAGGTCCGCTCGTCGCCGAGCGCGCCGGTGCCGATCGCGCCGAGCGAGACGCTGGCCCGGTCCCCGAGGCGCGCCGCGTCCCGCGCGAACCGATCGAGCAGGGCGCGCGCGTCCGGCCGGTGAACGACGCCGAAGCCGTAGCCCTCGAAGAGCGTGGTGTAGAGCATCGCGCTCACCGCGTCGTAGCCGGCGTCGAGCGGGCTGCCGAGCGCGCGCTGCCAGCCGCGACCGGCGCGCCCCGGGAGCAGCACCGGGGGCACCACCGCCGCGAGCACCTCCAGCCCTCGCGCCCGGGCCGCCGCCACCAGCCGCCGGTGGGGCGCGTCGTCGAGCGGGCGCCGGAGCCACGCGCGCGCCGCGCCGAGGCGCCCCTCGGTGAGCCGGCGGAGCTCCGCGATCGGCGGCTCGAGATCCAGCGCGAGCGTGTCGATGGGCTCGGGGATCGCGTCGAGCAGCCGCCGCGTCCAGGCCTCGAACGGAGCGGCGTTGCCCGGGTTCAGCCAGCGCCCCTCCTCGTCGGGGAGCTGGGGCCAGAGCCCCACCGAGAGCTCGAGCTCCGCGGCGCGGGCCACCACCCGGCGCGCGTCGCCCTCCTGCCCCGGCCAGACCGCCACCAGGAGCTGCACGCCGCGCGCGGCCAGCGCCTCGAGCGCCGACGACCTCGCCAGCGCGGGCAGCGGGACCAGCTCGCTCCAGATCCGTCGGCGCGCGTCGCTCACCCGCCGCGGCTTACCACGAGGGACGCGCCCGGCGCGCTCCCCGCTGATACTCTCCGCCCATGCGGATCCTCTACGGCGTCGTCGGTGAAGGCATGGGGCACGCGATGCGCTCGCGCGTCGTGCTGGAGCACCTCGTCGCCCAGGGCCACGAGGTGGAGATCGTCGCCTCGGGTCGGGCGGTCGAGTTCCTGAAGAAGCGCGGCTTCGCCGAGGTGAACGCCATCCACGGGCTGCACATCGTCTACGAGGACAACCGGGTCCACCGGAACAAGACCTTCTGGTCCAACGTGCTCAGCGGGACCACCGGGCTGCCCAAGAACGTGGCCGCCTACTTCGAGCTGCTCGAGGACTTCGCGCCCGAGGCGGTGATCAGCGACTTCGAGTCGTGGAGCTACTTCTTCGCGAAGGCGCACCGCCTGCCGATCCTCAGCGTCGACAACATGCAGATCATCAACCGGTGCACGCACCCGCCCGAGATCCTCGACGGGTACCGCGCCGACTTCGAGATCGCCAAGGCGCTGGTCAAGAGCAAGCTGCCCTTCTGCGATCACTACCTCGTGACCACCTTCTTCCGGCCGGAGATCCGGAAGAAGCGCACCTCGCTCCACCCGCCGATCCTGCGCCCCGAGATCCTCGCCGCGCAGCCCAGCGACGGCGAGCACGTGCTCGTCTACCAGACCGCCGAGGGCTACGAGACGCTCGTGCAGGCGCTGAAGGACAGCGGCGTGGAGTGCCGGATCTACGGCATGCGCCGCGACCTGAAGGGCGAGGAGCGGGACGGGAACCTCCGCTATCGGCCGTTCAGCGAGCAGACCTTCATCGACGATCTCGCCTCGGCGCGCGCGGTCATCGCGAGCGGCGGCTTCACGCTGATGGGGGAGGCGGTCTACCTGCGCAAGCCCATGCTCGCCGTGCCGCTCGACCGCATGTTCGAGCAGATCATGAACTCCCGCTACCTCGACCACCTCGGCTACGGGAAGTACGCGCCCGACCTCGACGACGCCGCGTCGATCCACGCGTTCCTCGAGGCGGTGCCCGACTACCGCGCCAACCTCGAGGGCTATGCCCAGGACGGCAACGTCGACCTCCTCTCGGCGGTCGACGCCCACCTCGACCGCGCCGAAGCCGGCGTTTATTGACCCGCGCTACGCGGCGTTCGGCAGCGAGTCGCGGCGGCGGCCGAGCGCGTCGCCGAGCGCGGCGAAGAAGTCGTCCGCGTCGCGCGCGTCGAGCCGACCGCTCCGGTTGAAGACGACCGCGCCGCTCGGGTCGAGGAGCGCGACCGTGGAGCCGCCGCCGGCGAGGCCGAGCCGCGCCTCGAGCGCGCCGTCGAAGTCCATCGCGAGCGAGACGCCGTAGCCCTTCGCCACCGCGGTGACGGCGCGCTTGACCATCGCCTTGACCGGGCCGAAGCCGAGCCCGTCGAGGTCGGCCACCCCGAGCACGTCGAAGCGTCCGTCGAGTCCGCCCCGCTCGACGAGCCTCGCGCACGCGTCCTTGAGCGCGGCGTTGTCGTCGTGGTGCCCCTTGGCCTCGTAGAAGATCGCCAGCGCCTTGCCGCGGTGGTCCGAGAGGCGGACCGGGCGACCCTGGGTGGTGTCGAGCTGAATGTCGGGCGACATGGGCGTTCTCCAGTACGAGCCAGCGTCAGGCGTGGCTCACATCCGCACGATTCGACCAAAAACCGTCCATGTCAACCCAAAAACGTCCACCTTGGCGACCAAACCGACCACAACAGCCCGATACGTCCTAATCAGGGGACTCTTCTCCCGCCGATCCAGCCTTCGAAGCTGAGGAGCGCGACCACCTCGAAGCCGGCCCGGTCGTCCAGGCCGCCGAGGTAGAGGAAGTTCACCTGGCCCCAGGGGCTGATGCTGAAGCTGTCGGTGACGAAGAGGTGCACCCCGCCGAAGCCGCCCCCGACGAAGTTCGCGCTCGCGTCGACGCGGTCGCCGAAGAAGGCGACCACGCCCGCCTGCGCCCCGACGAAGGGCGCGACCTGGGGATCGGGGAACATCCACTCGAAGTAGGGGACGACGGCGACCGTCCCGTCGACGGTGAGGTCGGGCGCGCCCGCGACGTCGGACACGTTGAGCCGGAACGCGAAGCGTGAGCCGACGATGATGGACTCTCCGATCTGGTAGCCGAAGCTCGGGCCGAACGCGACGCCGTTCACGCCGAACCCGAAGAGGGTCACGCGATCGGGGAACACCTCGAGGTCGATGATCTCGAAGTCCGCGCCGATCCGCACCGCGCCGTCGCCGACCTGGGCGGACCCGGGACTCGGAGCGAGGGTGACGAGCGCGCCGAGCGCGAGAGCACGAAGCAGGGTCTTCATGGGCAGCCTCCTCGCCGCCCACGTAGACCCCGATCAGCCCAGCCGGAGGGGCGGCGCGCTCGAGGTGGCGGGCGCGTCGCCGCGCAGCTCGGCCACGACCTCCTCGGGGAGCGGGAACCAGCGCAGCGACTGGAAGTCGGCGCTGAGCGGCGGCGCGTCCGCCTCGTGGGCCTCGGTCACCGCGCCGTCGAGGATGCGGCGAGCGTCGTCGAGGTAGGACGAGAGCACCCACTCGGGCTCGGTCGCGTGCCGCGAGCGGTACTCGAGCTTGCCCGAGCGATAGGTCAGATCGGTCAGCCGCATCGCCGGATCCGGCCGGCCCGCGCGGTGATGCCAGAGGCCGGTCGCCGGCTCGAACCGATAGTGCGGCAGGAGCTTCCAGCCCTCGCGGGCCACCAGGTCGACCGCGTCGAGCAGGAACTCGAAGACCGGCTCGCTCAGGAAGTAGTTGAAGTTGACCCGCACCCAGCCCGGCTTGATGCCCTCGCAGCCCTCGACGATCTCCCGCTCGAAGGCCTTGCTGGTCTGCAGGTCGATGCCGAGCAGCCGGTGGCCGTAGGGCCCGGCGCACGAGCAGCCCGCGCGCGCCTGGATGCCGAAGAGATCGTTGAGCAGCGCCGCGACGTAGTTGTGGTGCAGGTAGCGCGCGCCGTGCCGCACCACGAAGCTGACGATCGAGAGGCGCCAGGCGTCGCGGTTGCCGAGGATGCGAATGTTCGGGTTCTGCTCCCAGCGCGCGATCGCCCGCTGGATGAACGAGCGCTCCTTGCTGCGGATCGCGTCGTGCCCCACCGCCTCCTTGAGCTGGAAGACCAGCCCGGCGCGGATCGACTCGACGATCGCCGGCGTGCCGCCCTCCTCGCGGACCTCCGGGTCGTCGAGGTAGCGGTGCTCGCTGTTGTTCACGTAGGCCACGGTGCCGCCGCCGGGCACCGCCGGGACCGCGTTCCGGAAGAGCTTGCGCTTGGCGACGAGCAGGCCCGGCGTGCCGGGGCCCCCGATGAACTTGTGCGGCGAGAGGAAGATCGCGTCCTTGTAGACGAGGTGCCCGTCGGGCTGGTCGTCCTCCATGTTCATCTCGATCTTCACGTACGGGCCGGCCGCCGCGAAGTCCCAGAACGCCAGCGCCCCGTGGGCGTGGAGCAGCGCCCCGATGCTGCGCGTGTCCGAGCCGATGCCGGTCACGTTGCTCGCGGCGCTGAACGAGCCGATCTTCAGCGGCCGGTCGCCGTAGCGGGTGAGCATGTCCGCGAGGTGCTTGCGGCAGATGCGCCCGTCGGCGTCCTCGTCGATGGTGACCACGTCGCAGATCGACTCGCGCCACGGCAGCTCGTTCGAGTGATGCTCGTAGGGGCCGATGAAGACGACCGGGCGCTCCTCGCGGGGGATGCGCGCCGAGAGGCCGTAGCGCTGGTCGAGCTCGCGCGGGATGCGGAGGCCCATCACGTCGATGAGCTTGGCGATCGCGCCGGTCGCGCCCGAGCCGGTGAAGATGACCACGTCGCGCTCGTCCGCCCCGACCGCGCGCCGGATGATCTCCCGCGCGTCCTCACGGAACCGGGTGGTCTGCAGCCCCGTCCCCGACGACTCGGTGTGCGTGTTGGCGTAGAGCGGCATCACCTCGCTCTGGATGAAGTCCTCGAGGAACGAGAGCGAGCGCCCCGACGCCGTGTAGTCGGCGTAGGTGACGCGCCGCGGGCCGTAGGGGCCGTCGAGGACCTGCTCGTCTCCGATGATGGAGCCGCGGATCGTCTCGATCAGGCGCTCGGCGCGGGAGGCTTCGGGCGTCGACATGCCCTCACCATAGCGCCTCGACCCGACCGGCCCGTGCGTGTTTCGTCACGGAGCGCCCCGATCCGCCTCGCCCCTCCCCCCTCGGCGCGTCATGCTCCGCCGCCATGAGCGTCGAAGACGACTACAACGCGCTGCTGAACGGGGCCATCGACGTGGCCACCGACTTCCTCGGCCAGTACTCCGAGTTCCCGCCCTTCGCGATGGCGATGCAGGGCGAGGACGGCGAGCTGTTCCACATCGAGCCGGACGGCGAGGAGGGCGAGGAGCTCGACTCCGAGACCGTGATGGCCGCGATGGCCGCCGGGCTCCGGGACGACGCGCGCAACGGCCGGTGGCGCGCGATCGCGCTCGTGGCCGACGTGACGCTCGAGGACGAGCAGGGCGAGCCGGTCACCGCCGCGATCCACGTCGCGATGGAGCACGGCGCCGGCGACCCGATCAGCGCGGTCGTGCCCTACTCGATCGAAGGCGATCAGGTCGAGCTCGACGAGCTCATCGCCGAGCCGGGCGAGCACGTGGTGTTCGTGACCGAGCAGCCCAGCTGAGCGGCGCCGAGTTGGCTCCGGCGGCTCCGGGGCTTAGGTTCGGCAGCGTGAGAACCGCGCTGCTCACGGGCCTGCTGCTCCTCTGCTCCAGCTCCGTCTCCGCGCAGACGGAGGCTCCGGAGGAGGAATCGGCAGAAACGGCCGAGGCCGCGGCGACGGAGGCGGGGACGGTCGAGGCCACGCCCGAGGCGCCGGCACCGTTCCCGTCCGTCCGCGAGCTCCGGCGCCAGAACGCCGAGGAGGCCGAGGCGGAGCCGGACTTCTGGTCCACCTGGGTCCCCTGGGCGGCCATCGTCGCCGTGCTCGCCGGCGTCGGCGTGGCGATCGCCGTCGACCTCACGACCGACGCCCCCGCCCCGGACGCGCCCCCCGAGCCGGCGCGCATGATGCTGCTCCGCTTCTGACCTCTGACCTCAGAGGCAGTGGATCAGGAAGCGGTGGCTGGAGCACGCGGTGTCGATGTCCGCGTACTCCGTGTGCGGCCGCGGGGTGGCGCAGTGCCCGATGGGCTCGTCCCACGTCGCGCCGGGTCGGAGATCCAGGTAGCCGCCGCCGTAGCTCATCCAGACGTCGACCGCGTAGTCACGGCTGTGGTTGTGCCAGTCGAAGTACGCGGTCTGACCGGCGGGGATGGTGATCTCGGTCGGGTCGACCCGCATCACGCAGGTGTTCGACACGTGGATGTGGATGTGGTGGTCCGAGCGCGGCGGCGGGCCGCTGTCCGGGAGGCCGCTGTCCGCCAGACCGCTGTCCGGGAGGCCGCTGTCCGCGACACCGCTGTCGGGAGCGCCGCTGTCCGCCAGGCCGCTGTCCGGAGCGCCGCCGTCCGCCCGGCCGCCGTCACCGGGACCGCCGTCGAAGCCACCGCCGTCGAGCGCGCCCCCGTCGGTCCGCGCCGATCCCCCGTCGGTGAGCCCCGCGTCCCCGGTGACCTGGGCGTCGGGGACGTCCCGGGCGTCACAGGCCACGAGCAGGAGCACGGAGAGCGAGAGGGCGGCGCGCATGCGGCGAGGATACGCGGGCGAGGTCACGGAGCTCCCTCGATGCGCTGATGGGACAAGGTCGTCAGCGTCAGCGTGTAGCCGAGCCAGCCGTTCTCGAAGACGACCCGCTCGGGCGGCGCGTCGCCGCCGAGCCCGCCTTCGTAGCGGATCCGGAGCTGGCCGGGCGGCTCTCCGTCGAGCCGCTCGAAGGTGCGCTCGACCAGGCGCCCGTCCTCCCAGCGCTCGGTCACCCGCTCGCCGTCGACGCTCTCCTCGTGCACGCCGTCTTCACGCGCCCCGGGGAGGCCGCGGAACCAGGTGCGCTGCGCGTCCTGCAGCATGAAGCGCGGGGGGAACGGGAGCTCCTCCGGGAGGTGCGACTCGAACGTGACCTCGTCGCCGGTCTGCGAGAGCACGAAGCCGCGCCCGCCGTGGGGGCCGAAGCCGACCATCACCAGGGTGTCTCCGCGCTTCTGGAGCACGGCCCGGAACGAGTGCGACGTCTCGGGGCTCTCGATCTGGACGCGCTGCTCGAGCGCGAAGGCGTCCCCGAGCGCCGCGGGCGAGCGCAGCGCGGCGGGCGCGGTCAGGCCGCCCGGATAGCTCGGCGGGCGCCCGGCCGGGGTGGTCGGGCCGCCGCACGCGGCGACGAGGAGGAAGAGGATCGCGACTCTCATTTCTTCTCCGGCCCGAGGAGCAGCCACGCGGTCGGCGCGAGCAGCAGGCTGAGGGTGACGCCGACGCCGGTTACGAGCCCGAGCGCCTGGAGCGCCGGGTTCGCGCTCATGGCCAGCAGGCCGAAGGAGAGCACGGTGGACACGCAGGCGACCAGGAGGCTGACCACCGTCGGCGCGGGGCCCTCGGCGTGGCTCGCGCTCTCGACCATGAAGATGCCGTAGTCCACGCCCATGCTCAGCACCAGCAGCAGCGCCACGAGGTGCATGAGGTTGGCCGGCTGCCCGAAGAGCGCGAGGCCACCGAGCGCGGCGGCGGCGGCGAGCACCGCGGGCAGGAAGGCGGCGAGCGCCGGGCCGAAGCGGCGGTAGCGCGCGAGCACGATGAGGAACACGAGCACCAGCCCGACCACGATCATCTCGAGCGTGCGGGCGCGAAACTGACCGTAGGCGTCCTGGAGGAAGCGCTGCTGGTCGAAGAGGCGCACGCCCTCCATCCCCGCGAGGCGCGCCTCGATCGCGTCGACGTCGGCGCCGCGGGTGAGGGTCACGAAGCCGACGCGCCCCTCGCCCATCTCGACCCGGAAGCTCGCGACCAGCGGTCCGAGCGGAGACGTCGAGAGCTCGGCCCAGGTGAGCGGCGCGGGCGCCTCGCCCCGCAGGTCGTCGGCGAACGCGGCGAACGGGCCCGGCACGAAGCCCTCGGCCTCGAGCGCCGCGTCGAGCCGGGGGACCAGCGTCTCGTCGTCGGCGAGCGCGGCCCGGCTCGCGCGCTGGGTCTCGGCCGACCAGAGGAGCGCGTGGAGCGACCGGAAGCGCTCGACCTCGCCCGCCGCCCGCGCCGCCTCGAGGGCCGCGTGCACGCGGTCGTTCCGCTGCAGCGCCACCTCCTCGCTCTCGGCCCAGGCGATCACGAAGCGGCCGCCGTCCATCCGGCTGACCGCGTCGCGCACCCCCTCGTCTTCGGCGAGCAGCTCCGCGTCCAGGGTGCTCAGCGCGCGCACGTCGTCGACCCAGCCGATGCGCGTGAGGCCGACCACGGTGACGACGAGGGCGAGGAGCGGGAGCGCGAGCAGGGCCATGCGCGACGCGCGGAGCCGCACCAGCGCCCGCCCGAGCCCCGCCGCGAGCCGGCGATGGAGCCGCGTCGGGTTCGGCCGGAGCGGCATCCACGGCGGCAGGCCGAAGCGGGTCGCGAGCAGGGCCACCAGCACGCCGACGCTGGTGAACACGCTCAGCTCCCGGATGCCGGGGAAGCTCGTCCACGCGAGCCCGGCGAGCCCGGCGAGGGTGGTCGCGGCGCCGAGCGCGAGGCCCGGCCAGATCACGCGCAGGCTCGTCTTCGGGTCGGTCGCCGGGGTGAGCGTGTGGTGGTTGAGCGCGTGGGCGACGTAGTCGATGCCCACCCCGATCAGCGTCGCCCCGAACGCGAGGCTGAGGCCGTGAATGCGCCCGAAGAGCACCACGCTGACCGCCAGCGCGATCGCGAACCCCGCGAGCAGCGGGAGCGCGCCGAGCAGCAGGTAGCGGAGCGAACGGAAGAGGAAGAGGAACAGGAGCAGCACGCCGATCGTGCTCACGACCGAGATGCGGGTGACGTCGTCACGGATGGCCGCCTCGCTCGCCACCGCGAACCGGTGCACACCGCTCTGGGCCACCGACGCCCCGTGCTCCGCCTCCACCGCCGCGATCGCGTCGGCGATGCCCGAGACGAGCGCGCGGCTCGCGTCCGAGTCGAAGGGGGACGCCACGCTGGCGAGGAAGATCACGCCGCGGCCGTCCTCGGTGAGGAAGACTCCGTCCTGGATGCGCAGCCCGCCCTGCTGCGCCTCGCGCATGCGCTCGAGGTGACCGGGGAACGCGAGCAGCGGATCGCGCGGCGCGATGCGAGTGATGAACGCGCCGGTGGGCCCGGCGACCCGGCGCTTCAGCGCGGCCGCCGCCTCCCGGAGCGCCTCGTCCGAGAGGGGCGCCCCCGAGGCGTCGAAGAACAGGTGGCGCCGCTCGAAGTAGAGCGCGTGGAACGCCTCGTTCAGATCCTCGCCCGGCCCCGAGCGGACCCAGGCCACGTCGCCCCGCGCGCGGAGCGCGTCCGCGAGCTGCCGGGTCGCCGTCGCCGTCGTCGCCGGGTCGTCCGCCGCGACGACCAGGGTGATCGACCGGTTCAGGTCCGACTCGGTGATCTCCCGCGCGACCTGGGCGAGCTCCGTGTCCTCGCTCTCCGGCAGGAAGTGCGTGATCTCGGTCGTGACCTCGAGGTGGGCCACCGCCCACGCCGCGACCGCCACGATCACCGCCCCGGCGATCAGCGTCGCGACCCGCTCCCGCGTGCGCCCGCCGTCCAAAGTCGCGGGAACATAGCAACCTCCCGCCGCGCGGCCCGTCGCCGCCCTCTCGAGCGCCAGGAAAAAGAACGCGCCGAGGCCGCAACCGAGCCGCGCCCGCCTCGATGAGCGCGCGTCATGTCGAAACCGAAGAAGAAGCGACGCCCCTCGAAGAGACGACGGAAGCGAGACCGAGGCCGGGACGCCCCGCCCGCGGATCCCCCGCCGCTTCCACCGCCGCCCCCTCGGATCCGCGTCGCCGGGCACGCCGGCATGCCGCCCGCGGAGTGGGAGGACTGGCAGCAGGTGGCCGAGACCTTCGTCGCCGAGCGCCCGGTGGCGCGGCCCGACCGCGTCATCGACGCGCTCCTCGCCTGCCTGGATCAGCCGCTCGGGGAGCTCGTCGCCGGGAACGAGATGTTCCTGGTGGGCACCAAGGTCTACGTGGCGCAGGTCCCCGGCTACCGCGACCGGCGCGCGCTGCACCTCATGGACCGCTTCGTGGAGTGGCTGCACGAGCGCGGCGTCATCACCACCTGGCAACGCGACGTGCTGTGGACGAGGATCGACGAGGCGCGCGAGGACTGTGGCGCCCTGCCCGTGCGAGCCCGTCGGGTGCGCGAGGTGGAGCTGCGCTGGGACCTGACGCGGGTCGTGGAGCGCTTCGCCGACACCCTCGACGGCGATCGCGAGCGGGCGCTCGCCACCGCGGTGCTCGGCGATCTCGAGCGCTCCATCGCCGCCCAGCTCGGATCCCGCGGAAGCGCGCCGGCCGGCATGCTCGACGTCGACCGGCTGCTGCGCGCCTGGGTCGGCTTCGAGCTCGAGCGCGACGCGCCCGGCCTCTGCGCCGAGGCGTTCGCGATGCTGAGCCGCTTCTACCGCTGGCTGGCCGACACCGAGCAGCTCGAGCCCGAGCGCGCCCGGCTCATCGCCTCCCAGCTGTCCGCCGCGGCGCTCGGCCTCCAGCCCGGCCCCTCCACCGGCTAGGAAGATCTTCTCGCGCAGACGCAGAGGCGGGGCGTGGCCTCGGGACGGCGCCTCGCCAGCGCGTGCCGGGACTGTCCGCTAGGATGCAGGTGGGGCGGCGGGGTGGCGGCGGGCCGCCGGGGTCGGAGACTTGCTGCGCCTCGCCGGCGCGCGCCAGGACGACCGCCGCTCGTCCGCTGTTCCTCGGCGTCAACTGTACTTGCCAAGCCGCAAACGTGGGCGGGGCGGCGGGGTGGTGGCGGGGCGGCGGGGTGGTGGCGGGCCGCCGGGTACTGGCGCCCTCCTCCTTTGCCGCCGCCCCCCGCCGCCGAGCGGCGGGGTGTCCCGGACGCGCCGGCGAGCCAGCCGTCCCGCGGCCACGCCCGCCCCTTTGCGGCTTCGCGCCTTGGCGAGAGCCAATCGACACCGGCCGACAGCCGCCGAAGCGAACTCGAGAGGTGGCAAACAATGGCGCCGGGGCACCCCCGCCTGCTTCCACGACACTGACCCGAGACGACGGCAGGCGACGAGGGCAGCGATGTCGCCGCACGTGCCACCCCACAGGTTCGATCCCGCGGCAGCGGGCGGCCAGCTCGCGCGCAGCGCGAGCGCGAGCCGCAGGGGCCCCCAGCGC
>JAYZQJ010000077.1:0-48766 GCA_036149055.1 Myxococcota bacterium
TCGGCGGGACGCTCACCGAGCGGCGGCCGGCGCCTGCTCGGCTGGGCCGTCGGCTCCCACTGGGCGCTCTGAGTCTTGGGGGGGGGGGGGGGGGGACCCCCCCCCCCCCCGGGGGCGCGGCCCCCCCCGGCCCGCCCCCCCCGCCCCCCCCCGCCCGCGCGGGGGGGGTCCCCCCCACCCCCACCACACACCTCAGCGCATCGCGCGCCAGGCCTGGTCGAGGGAGTCGCGGATGCAGCGGTAGCAGTCGGTGCGGCCGCCACGCCCGCAGCCCTCGCGGGGGGCCTCGCGGAAGCGGGCGACGACCGGGGCCGCCCGGGGATCGCGGGCGGCGGTGATGCGCTGGAGGGCGTCGCGCCGGTCGGTGCAGTTGCGCGCGAGCTCCAGGTCGGCGGCGGCCCGCACGCCGGGGGGCAGCGGGATCGGCCGCTCGAGCAGGTGCGCCGCGGCGCGCCGGCGGGCGTCGCGGTAGGGCCCGGTGGCCACCACCTCGAAGAGCTCTCGCTCGGGCTCGGCCAGCGCCTCTCCGATCGGCTGGGCGGCGACGGTGGGGGGCGCGGTCGGCGGCGGCGGCGCGGGCGCGCTCGCGGTGGGGGGCGGATCCTCTCCGCCGAGCCAGAGCGTCAGGCCCACCGTCAGCCCGAGCAGCGCGAGCGCGCCGCCGGCGGCCGCCGCGAGCAGCCAGGCCCTCGGCCGGGGCCGGGCCCCGAGGCTGGGCTGCGACCGCGGCAGCGCCCGGAGCGCGGTGAGCTCGTCGCGGACCTGGGCCGCCGCCTCGGGTCGGCGCGCCGCGGTCGGCTCGAGCGACGCGCGGATCAGCGCCGCGAGCTGCTCGGGGAGGGCGCCGGTCGGCGGCGTCGGCGGCGCGGGCGGCTCGGTGAGCTGGGCGGCGACGACCTTGGTCAGCTCGCGCTCCCGGTAGAGCGGCCGGCCGGCGCACATCTCCCAGAGCAGCACGCCGAGGGCGTAGAGATCGGCGCGGGCGTCGGTGGGCTGCCCCAGCGCCTGCTCCGGCGCCATGTAGCCGGTCGTGCCGACGATGTGCCCCTCGGCGGTGAGCCGCCGCTCGGCGCGCTCGTCCACCAGCCCGACCACCCCGAGGTCGAGCACGTGGACCCAGGGGGAGCCGTCGTCGCGCTTGCCGAGCAGCACGTTGTCGGGCGTCAGGTCCCGGTGCACGAAGCCGCGGGCGTGGATGGCCGAGAGCGCGTCGGCGATCTGCGCGCCGATCGCGCAGGCCTCCCGCCAGCTGACGGCCCCGCTCGAGAGGCGCTCCCGGAGCGAGATGCCACGCACGAGGGTGGTGACCAGGAACGCGCCGCCGTCCGGCAGGGTGCCGAAGTCCATCGCGGTGATCACGTGGGGGTGCTCGATCTTGGCGGTGGCCTTCGCCTCGCGCAGGAAGCGAGCCCGGATCTCGTCGTCCGCGACCAGCTCCGCGCGGATCACCTTCAGCGCGACGCGCTTCTCGAGCTCGAGGTGCTCTGCCTCGTAGACGCTGCCCATGCCGCCGTCGCCCAGCGGGCGCAGCACGCGGTAGCGCCCGTCCACGACGCGGCCGAGCCAGGGATCGACGCCCGCCTCGCTCATCGACGTGTCACTCGTCGGAGGACGCGACGCGGCGGTGCGCCGACACGTCGACCCGGCGGAGGCGCTGGCCCGAGCGGCGTCGCCGCGGCCCGGCCATCGACCGCTCGACGAGCGCGAGCAGGTCCACGAACCGGAAGGGCTTGCGCAGCACCTGGTCGAAGTGGGTCAGCTCCACCCGGCGCATGCGGGAGCCGCTCACCAGGTAGATGCGCGGGCAGCGCGGGCCGAGCTGCTCTCGCAGCGTCTTCGCCAGCTCCACGCCGTCGAGCCCGGGCATCTGGTAGTCGGTGATCAGCACGCGCGGCGGGCGCTCGAGCGCCTCCTTCAACGCGCGCCGCGGGTCGCCGAAGCCCCGCGCGCGGAAGTCGCGGTCGCGGAAGAGCGTGAGCAGCCCCTGGAGGAGCGTGCGGTCGTCCTCGACCACCCAGACCTCGCGGCGTCCTTCGTCGGCGTCGCTCATCCCGCCTCCTCTTCGCCCCGCGCGTCGATGGCGGCCTGGAGCCGGGACGGGTCGACCTTGCGGCGGGTGCCGGATCGCGGCGGGCTCGCCACCCGGCGCAGCTCGGTGAGCAGCGACCGGTAGGCGTCGGCGCTCGCGCTCTCCTCGGGCAGCGGGGCCGCCTCGAGCCACTCCGCCTCCGCCTCGCTGAGATCGGCCGGCGCGTGGTCCTCGAGGAAGCGCTCGTAGCCGGCGCTCGGCCCGAGCTCTCGCAGCCCGAGCAGCGACTCGACCGGCACCTGGAGGACCTCGGCGATCTTGCGCACCGACTCCAGGGTCGGGCGGGTGCGGCCCTTCTCCCAGTGATCCACGTGCTGCCACGACGTGCCGAGCGCGCGCGCGAGCTGGTTCCGGTTCAGCCCGGCGCGCTCGCGCGCCTCGGCGATGCGTGTCCCGATGGCGTCGTCCACGGACAGACGGTCGCACTATCTAAAGCTCTTTGCAATCAGGGGTGATCAGGACCTTGCCTTCGGTACCCATACCCCCTATGGGTACCTGCATGGATGACGCGACGAAGCGCGACGTGCGCGCCCGGCTGAAGCGGGCGGTGGGTCAGGTCGAGGGAGTGCTGCGCATGATCGAGGACGATCGCTACTGCGTGGACGTGCTGATGCAGCTGGCGGCGGCGCGCGCCGCGCTCGGCAAGGCGGGGGGCGTGGTGCTGCGCGCCCACGTCGACACCTGCGTCTCCACCGCGTTCGCCTCCGACGATCCCGCCGAGCGGGAGGCGAAGGCGGCGGAGCTGGCCAAGGTCTTCGAGCGGTACATGGCCTCGTGATGGAGCCGGAGCTTCGCGATCCCGTGTGCGGCATGTCGGTCACCGAGGACTCGCCGCATCACCTCACCCACCGCGATCGGGACTTCTGGTTCTGCCGCGCCGGCTGCCTCGAGAAGGCGGCCGCCGATCCCGCGAAGCACCTCGAGGTGAAGGATCCCGTCTGCGGGATGACCATCACCAAGGCCTCGCCGCACCGCGCGACCCACGAGGGGACGCGCTACTGGTTCTGCCGGGCCGGCTGCCGGGAGAAGTTCGAGGCCGACCCGGAGGCGCACCTCGCGCCGCGCGCGCCGGATCCGGCCGCCGAGGGCGTGCCCCACGTCTGCCCCATGCACCCGGAGGAGACGAGCCTCGGCCCGGCCGACTGCGGCATCTGCGGCATGGCGCTCGAGCCGGTCACGATCACGCTCGAGGAGCCGGACAACCCGGAGCTGCGCGACATGAGCCGGCGCTTCTGGGTGAGCCTCGCGTTCGCCGCGCCCCTGCTCGTGATCGCGATGGGCGACATGTTGCCCGGGGCGCCGTTCAGCGCGCTCCTCGGCGCGCGCGGGCGGGTGTTCGTGGAGCTCGCGCTCGCCACCCCGGTCGCGCTCTGGGGCGCGTGGCCGTTCTACGTGCGCGCCGTCCGCTCGCTCGCCAACCGCAGCCTCAACATGTTCACCCTGATCGGGATCGGGGTCGCCGTCGCCTACGGCTTCAGCGTCGTCGCCGCGGTCGCGCCCGGGCTCTTCCCCGCCTCGTTCCGGCATCACGGCGCGGTCGCGGTCTACTTCGAGGCGGCCGGCGTGATCGTCACGCTCATCCTGCTCGGTCAGGTGCTCGAGCTGCGCGCGCGCGCGGCCACCGGCTCGGCGATCCGCGCGCTGCTCGGGCTCAGCCCCGAGACGGCGCGGCGGGTCGGGGAGGGGGGCGAGGAGGAGGACGTGCCGCTCGAGGCGGTGAAGGCCGGCGATCGGCTCCGGGTGCGCCCGGGCGAGAAGGTGCCGGTGGACGGGGTGGTGCTCGAGGGCCGCTCGGCGGTCGACGAGTCGATGATCACCGGCGAGCCGATCCCGGTGGACAAGGCGGAGGGCGACGCGGTGGTCGGCGCCACCGTCAACGGCACCGGCGCGCTCCTCATCCGGGCGGAGAAGGTCGGCGCCGAGACGCTGCTCTCCCGCATCGTGCAGATGGTCGCCGAGGCGCAGCGCAGCCAGGCGCCGATCCAGCGGGTCGCCGACCGCGTCAGCGCGTACTTCGTGCCGACCGTGCTCGCGGCCGCCGCGGTCACCTTCGCCGTCTGGGCGCTCGTGGGCCCCGAGCCGAGGCTCGCCTACGCTCTGGTCAACGCGATCGCCGTGCTGATCATCGCGTGCCCCTGCGCCCTCGGGCTCGCGACGCCGATGAGCGTGATGGTCGCGACCGGTCGCGGCGCGTCGATGGGCGTGCTCTTCCGCGACGCGGCCGCGATCGAGCGCCTCCGGGACGTCGACACCCTCGTGCTCGACAAGACCGGGACGTTGACGGAGGGGAGGCCGGCGCTGGTCGAGGCCACGGTGGACGACGAGACGCTGGCGCGGGTCGCGGCCGTCGAGGCGCACAGCGAGCACCCGCTGGCCCAGGCGATCGTGAGCGCGGCCCGCGAGCGCGGCCTCTCGATCCCGGCCGCCGAGGACTTCGCCTCCGAGACCGGCGCCGGCGTGCGGGCCCGCGTCGACGGGCGCGAGGTCCGGGTGGGCAACGCCGCGATGATGCAGGGGCTCGACGCGGACGCGCACGAGGCCCCTGCGTACGAGGCCCCCGCGTACGAGGCCAAGGCGGAGGCGTGGCGCGCCCAGGGCCGTACGGTGATGGTGGTGGCCGTCGACGGCGCGGTGGCCGGGCTCCTCGCGGTGGCCGACCCGATCAAGGCGGGGGCCCGCGAGACGCTCGACCGGCTCCGCGCGAGGGGGCTGTCGATCGTCATGCTCACCGGCGACGCCGAGGCGACCGCGCGCGCGGTGGCGGAGGAGCTCGGCATCGACGCGGTGGTCGCCGGGGTGCGCCCGGACCAGAAGCGCGACGAGATCGCGCGGCTCCGGGACGAGGGCCGGGTGGTGGCGATGGTCGGCGACGGGATCAACGACGCGCCCGCGCTCGCCCGGGCCGACGTCGGCCTCGCGATGGGCACCGGCACCGACGTGGCGATGGAGAGCGCGGGCGTGACCCTGGTCGGCGGCGATCTGCGCGGCGTCGAGCGCGCGGTCGCGTTGAGCCACCGCACCCTGCGCAACATCCGCCAGAACCTGGTCTTCGCCTTCGGCTACAACGCGCTCGGCGTCCCGATCGCGGCCGGCGTGCTCTACCCGGTCTTCGGGCTCCTGCTCAGCCCGATGATCGCCGCCGCCGCGATGAGCCTCTCGAGCGTCTCGGTGATCGGCAACGCGCTCCGTCTCCGCTCATTCGGCGAAGACGAGGTCCTCCACGAACGCGCGGTCGGCGGCTGATCCCTCGCCGGGCAGGAGCATGTGCTCGGCGCCCTCCGCGACGTACAGCGACAGGTTCGGGTGCGGCGCCACGACGTCGCGCTCGAGCCGCGCGAGCCCGTCCGCGAAGACCTCGGGCGGGTAGAGGGTGAAGACGCTGCAGCGCGGCGTGTAGCCCATCGAGTAGAAGAGGCGGATGACGTAGTCCTCGCGGTAGGTCATCAGGCCGAAGCGCTCCTCCGGGTAGCGCGCCGCGAGGTGCGACAGCAGCGCGACCAGGCCGCCGCCGGAGGGATCGCGGCACGCGTCGCAGCCCTCGGGCAGGGTGCGCGCGAGCCCCCAGACGTCGCGCCACTGACGCTGGAGGCAGACGGGCATGTAAGGGTCGGGCAAGGGGGTGCCCGAGTCGTCGAGGAGGGTGACCCGCGCGTCCGGGAAGGCGTCGTGCACGCGCGGGTAGCTCAGGGCGGCGCCGAAGCCGCCCGCGCTCGAGCCGGTCAGGAGCACGTGGGGCGGATCGAAGGTCGCCGCGAGGCGCTCGAGCACGATGCGCATGTTGACGGCCCCGACGTGGGTGTAGCCGTCGGAGGCCTCGAGCACGTCCCCCGCGAACACGTCGCCCGAGCAGTAGGGGACGAAGACGTGGGTCCAGTCGCGGAAGCGCCCGTCGCGGGCGAAGAGCCAGCTGTAGCGCTCGACGCGCGGGAGGAAGTCGGCGGCCCGCTCGGCGCCGAAGGACCGCCGCGACACCCCGCTCCGACAGGAGGCCTCGTTGAAGCAGGCGCCGCCCTCCTGGAGGTAGAGGATCAGGCCGGCGTCGGGATCGCCGCGGCGGATCATCACGCCGCTCGGCGAGCCGTCGAGGCAGCGGGTCCGGGGCAGCGGCACCCAGACCCACTCCCGGTCGGGCAGCGCGAGCGGCCCGGGGTCGGGCGCGTCGTCGGGCACGTAGGGCGGCGGGAGGGGCGCGGGCGTCCAGTCGGCGCGCGGCGGCGGCGGCGGGCTCGGGCCCGAGTCCGAGGGCCCAGCGTCCGGGAGCCCGGCGTCCGAAGCCCGATCGTCGCGAGGGGCCGTCTCGGCGCAGCCCCCGAGGCAGAGCGCGAGGAGCGCGACGCAGAGGCGGCGGCTCACGCCTCCTCCGCGAGCGCGATCAGCTCCTGCGCGGCCCGCTCGCCCGACCAGAGGGCGCCGTGCACCGTCGCCGGGTACTCGGGGTGGGTGTGCTCGCCCGCGAAGCGGAGGCGCTCGTGGGCCGGCGCGCCGAGCACCTCGATGGCCTCCGGGGATCCGCCGGTCGGCACGTGCATGTAGCTGCCCCGCGCGAAGGGATCGCGGCTCCAGCGGCTCATCGCCACTGCCTCCGGCTCGGGCACGTCGTCGCCGAACATGCGCCGGAGCACGGTCATCACCCGCCCCGCCGCCGCGTCGTCCGAGAGCCCCTCCAGCGACCGCGCCGCGCTGCCGCCCGCGAAGGCGATCAGGATCGGCGTGTCCGCGTGGTACGCCCAGCTGAGCATCACCGGCAGCTGCGGCTCGCCGTCCGCCATCGCGCCGAGCAGCTCGGCGTCCTCCGGCCAGAAGACGCGCGGGAAGCGCAGCGCGACCTTGTTGAGCGTGCCCATCGCGAGCTGCCGCGAGGCGCGCCGCTTCGCGCTCGAGAGGGGCGGCGAGAAGCGCACGCTGCCCGCCTGCAGCACCCCGAGCGGCAGGGTGACGATGGCCGCGTCGGCCTCGAAGGTGCCCTGGTCGGTGCGGATCTCGACGCCCTCGTCGCCGTAGCGGATCGCGCGCACACGCTGCTCGGTGCGCACGTCCAGGCCCTCCGCGAGGGCGTCGACGATCGCGCCGTAGCCGCCGGGGAAGAGCCGGTCGCCGCCGCCGAGCTCCTCGTCGAACCCGAGGTGGCCGAGGGACATGGCGCTCGCGTCGGCGGCCAGCGCGACCTCCATCGTCTCGACTCGCCAGGCGAGCGCGCGCCGCTCGGCCGGGTCGAGCGACTCGCCCTCGAGGGCTCGCTCGATGCCCCAGGCGATCGACCGGTCCTGCTCGAGCGTCTCGGCGATCTCGGCGACGTCCTCGAGCAGCGCGTCGAAGGCCGACCCGATCTCGTCGATCTCGGCGCGCGCGAGGCGGCGGCCGTCCACGTCCCAGAGCTCCGGCGTGTCGTAGTCGGTCGGGCGCGTCTCGAGCTCGAGCGCCGCCGCCATCTCGGTGATGGGGTTGCCGTCGACGCCGTGGATCCACGAGGCGCCGAGGTCGAGCGGGACGCCGAGCTGGTCGGAGGTCCAGACGCGGCCGCCGATCCGCGCCCGGGCCTCGAGCACGGTCACGTCGAAGCCGGCCTGGCGCAGCCTCCGCGCCGCGCCGAGCCCGCTCACGCCGGCCCCCACCACCAGCGCGCGCTCGGCCCGGCTGGGCGCGGGGAGCGGCTCGACCCGCTCGGACCCGCCGCACTCGCAACCCCCGAGCTGGGCGCTCAGCGCCGCCGCGCCGAGCCCCGCGAGCCAGTCCCTCCGCCGCATGCAGCGAGGGTATCAGCGTCAGGCGTCGTACGTCGTCGTCACCTCGACGGTCAGGCCGTCGTTCGAGAGCTCGTCCAGGGTCACGCGGCTCTCGATCTGGCGGGCGCCGTTCTTCTCGAGCAGGAGGGTCACGCCGGGCGGCAGGTGATCGGTGACGTTCGCGCGGAAGGCGCCGTCGCGATCGGTGAACCGGAAGACGCAGCGCCCCGGCTCGTTCTCGACGAGCTCGAGCCGCCCCGACGTGTAGAGCCGCATCCAGAAGCCCGGGATGAGCTTGGCCACGGTGGTCGGGCTCATGATGCCGAGGAACATCTTGTAGAGCGCCTGCAGGAGGCGGCCGCCGCCCAGCTGCACGAGCTTCTCGTAGAACTGCTCGCGGGTGACGCCGGTCTCGCGCGAGGCCTCCACGAAGGCGGCGTCGAGGAAACGATCCCACGTGGCGACCGGGTAGAAGCTGCTCGCGAGGAGCGGCCCGTCGATCAGGTCTCGGTCGGCGTCGGTGAGCCGACCGAGCGCGCGCTCGTACACGCCGTCGCCCCACTCGCGGCGAATGGTCCCCCGCGCCTCGTTCATCACGGCGCCACGAAGCTTCTCATCGCGCGGCGGTGGCGAGGCCGACAGAGACGGTGACGAATCTTTCTCTTGCTGCATGCTCCTCCCCGTACTGAAATGGCCTCCACATCAAAAAGCCACATTCGGTGGTTGTACCGCGAGGGCAAAAACCGGACAATCCATGTCCTGTTGAATGGCCAATACGTCTGGAGCAGCTGCTGACGTTCTACTGGTCGGTGACCCGAAGGCCTCCTCCGTCGATCTCGCGGAGTGCCTTCGCGCGCGAGGCTATCGGGTCGAGGTGAGCGAGCGCGGGTTGCCCGCGTCGTTCGAGGGCTCTCCCCCCGACCTGGTCGTCGTGTGCCCGCCCGTCTTCGCGCGCACCGCGGACGACGTGCTCGGGGAGGTGCGGGCCCGGGACGGCGGCACACCGGTGGTGATCGCCGGCGCGCGTGATCAGGTGCGCGCGGAGCGCTTGATGGCCGCCGGCGCCTTCGAGTGCGTGCTCGATCCCGCGGACGAGCCACATCGCCTGCTCGCGGCGGTCGGCTACGCGCTCGGCGCGCGCGAGGAGGACCGCGCGCTCAGCTACCTGCGCGAGCGAGACGCGACCGGGGCGCGGCTGATCGGCCAGCACCCGTCGATGCGGCGCATCTTCGACATGGTCGCCCAGGTCTGTCAGCGCACCGCGTCCGGCGCGACGCCGGCCATCCTGGTCTGCGGCGAGACGGGCACCGGCAAGGGCGCGCTCGCGAAGTCGCTCCACTACCGCAGCCTCCGCCGCCACCGCCCGTTCGTGGAGGTCAACTGCGCCGCGCTGCCGCCGAGCCTCGTCGAGTCGGAGCTCTACGGCTACGAGAAGGGCGCGTTCACCGACGCGGCCCGCAGCCGCCCGGGGCTCTTCGAGACCGCGAACCGCGGGACCCTCTTCCTCGACGAGATCCCGAGCGTGCCGCTCGGGACCCAGGCCAAGCTGCTGACCTCGATCGAGGAGAAGGTCTGTCGGCGGATCGGCGGCCGCGAGGTCACCCGCCTCGACGTGCAGATCATCGCCGCCGCTCAGCCGGTGCTGCGATCCCTCGTCCAGTCCGGCGGCTTCCGCGAGGATCTCTACCACCGCCTCAACGTCATCCGGATCGAGCTGCCGCCCCTCCGCGAGCGAGGCGAGGACGCCATCCTGCTCGCGCGCGCGTTCGTCGACGAGCTCTCGCGCGAGTACGGCATCCCGCCGCGCCACCTCTCGGAGGACGCGGAGGACTTCATCCGAAGTTACCACTGGCCGGGCAACGTCCGAGAGCTCCGGAACCAGATCGAGCGCATCGTGCTCCTCTCCGAGGACGAGGCGATCGAGGGCTGGCAGTTCGAGCGCGTGAGCGGCGAGCTGGTGCAGCTCTCGGTCGACGACGCGGAGGACGAGCCGGAGCTCCGGATCCGGATGCCGGCCTCGGGGCTGCCGCTCGTCGAGGTGGAGAAGCGGCTGATCTCGCGCGCCCTCGAGCTGAACGACGGCAACGTCACCCGGACCGCGCGCTACCTCTCGATCACCCGTCAGACGCTCATCTACCGGATGAAGAAATTCGGGCTCAGCCGACGATGACAGTCAGGGGTGTAGCATTTGCCACCATCGCTGACTCGAGTGTGGCTTTTCAAACAGCGTTGTTTCATATCGGACAGCTCGCTCCCGGTCGCCGTCCGATCGTCCCATCCCGCGACAGGCACGTTCATTGCTCGTCCCCAAATCGAGAGGGGAGCACGAGATGAGCATCAACAAGGGGAGCTGGGTTCTCGCCGCCGCCTGCCTCGCGGCGATGGCGGGGTGCGCAGGAGACGAGGCCGTGGGCGCGGCGAGCAAGCCGCTCCTGATCGCCACCGACGGGCCGACCACCACCGACACGGCGATCGGGCTGGCCCTCGAGATCGAGAACGGCGCGAGCCCCCCGCTGCGGGTGCGCGCCGGGCAGAAGTTCTTCCTCGACCAGGTGGACATCCGCGCCTTCGTCACCACCGACGTCGACAACCCCTCCCTCGACGCGCTGCGCGCCTCGAGCGACTTCGCGTCGCTGGACTGGCGGGGGCTCGCCCTGGCGGAGAACGAGCCGGTGCTGCTCCCGAACCCCGACGGGACGTTCACCGACCGCCGCTTCTACCGCGACGCCGCCTGGATGGAGCGGCACAGCCTGATGGTGCTCTGGCAGGTGAACGCCCGCGGCCGGCGGGTGGGGCGCCCCCTCCTCGTCTCGCTCGGTCAGGATGATCGCCGCCGGCGTCACGACCACTTCTTCATCCGGCGGCTGCGCGGCATCCAGTGGGCCAACGACTGCGCGGCGCCCACCGACTGCAGCGGCGCGACGAGCTTCCAGGAGGAGGGGCTGGTCGAGGTCCGCAACGCGCGGAGCACCGCGCAGACCTTCCGCATCGCGCCGGAGACGACCGGGCTGCGCCTCTGGTGGAGCGCGCGTCGCGGCGCGCCCTACGAGATCCCGGTCGAGCAGGTGGCCTCGCCGGAGTACGACTACAACTTCGACATCGAGCTCGCCGCGGTCACCCCGCCCGGCCCGCATGGCTACTACGAGCCCGGCACCGACGTGACCTTCCGGTTCACGATGACCGACGGCTCGGGCACCCGCCTGCACCCGGAGGGCTCGATCCCGTCGTACGCGGAGGTCGCCTTCGGCGCGAACACGACCGGCATCCAGTACTACCGCGGCTTCTTCGACCAGCCGGCGACCTACTGGCGTCGCAAGCACCGCGAGCGCGGCATGGGCGCGATGATCATCGGGCCCAACCAGGACATCCAGCCGATCCGCACCATCGCGCCGCTCGAGGCCTTCCTCGGGCCCGACCCGACCATCCCGGTCGGCCTGCCCGATCGCGACGGCGTCTACTCCGAGGCGGCGACCATCCCCGCGTCGGCGGTGGTCTTCGGCGGGGCGTTCGTCCCCGGCAACACGCCGTGGTTCGAGCCGCAGCCCGACACGATCACCTTCCAGATCCCCGCCGACGTCCAGCCCGGCACCTACCGCGTCGCGATCAAGGGCCGCCGCGTCTACCTCGGCCAGGACATCCCGCGGACCACGGTGGTGGAGATCCAGGTCGGCACGACCACGCCCACGTTCGCCGAGATGACCACCGGCCCCTGCACCAGCTGTCACTCGGACGGCGGCGAGCTCGCGCTGGTCCTGCACGCCAACGACGACCGGGCCGCCTGCGCCGGCTGCCACGTGCCGCTGGGCTTCGAGCTCGAGGGGCCGGTGTACGTGCGCACGCACTTCATCCACTCCCGGAGCGATCGCTACGACGCGCCGACCCAGGAGTGCGCGACCTGCCACGTGGACGAGGCGAGCATCCAGCGCACCAGCCAGAGCGCCTGCCTGAGCTGCCACACCAGCTACCCGCCCGATCACGTCGCCGCCTTCGGCCCGATCGAGAGCATCTACACCGGCGGGCTCGACGCCGGCGCCTTCGAGCAGTGCACGGGCGCCTGCCACACGGAGCACCCCGGCGCCGGCTTCGACACCGACTTCCACGTCGACGAGGACCTCGACGAAGACACGGACGAGGACTTCGACGAGGACACGGACGAGGACTTCGACGAAGACGTCGACGAGGACTGAACCTTCTCACCTGGAGAGCTTTCGAACCCATGGCCAAGGTCCAACTGAGGAGCGCGCGCACCACCAAGACCGACGTCGACGAGGCGATCGCCGAGCTGATGGAGCAGCTCGGCGAGGGCGAGCCCCGGCTCGTCACCCTCTTCGCCTCCCGCGACCGCGATCACGGCGCGCTCAACCGGGCGCTCCGGGACCGGCTGCCGAGCGGGACGCGCCTGATCGGTGCGTCGAGCGCGGCGGAGATCGACCACCGCGGGGTCGGCTTCGGATCGGTCGTGGTGTCCGCGCTCGACGGGGACCTCGAGGTGGGCGTCGGGCTCGGTGGGGGCCTCAGCGAGGACGCGCTCCGCGCGGGCTCGACCGCGATGAAGAGCGCCTGCGCGCAGCTCGGGACGAGCCCCCGCGACCTCGACACCCGCACCCACGTCGGGCTGGTGATCGACGACGGGTACAAGAACAAGAAGGAAGAGCTGCTGATGGGCGCGCTCGACCAGAACCAGGGCATCCTCCTGGTCGGCGGCGGCGCGAGCTGCGGGGAGATGGATCCCGCCAAGCAGTCGGCGCTCGTGCACGTCGACGGCGAGGTCGCCGAGGACTGCGTGGCGGTGGCGATGATCCGCACCGACGCGCCCTTCGGGGCGCTCCGTCACCACGCCTACACGCCCACCGACGAGCGGGTGACCATCACCGAGGTGAGTGACGACGGCTACCGCGCGCTCACCATCGACGACCGCCCGGCAGCGGAGCGCTACGCCGAGGCGATCGGCGTGTCCGTGGAGGAGCTACCCTTCGGCGCGCCGCGCGGCTTCTCCGATCGCCCGCTCGCGATGCGGGTCGGTCGCGAGTACTTCATGCGCTCGCCGCTCATGCCGATGCCCGACGGCTCGGTGCTCTTCGCGAACCTGCTCGAGGAGGGCGCGGAGTACGAGCTGATGAAGCTGGGCGACCAGCCGACGATGATGCGGGAGTTCCTCGAGGAGGAGGTCCCGCGCCGGGTCCGGAGCCCGCAGGCGGCGCTCTACTTCCACTGCAACGGTCGCCAGTACGTGGCGATGCAGAAGGACGAGGCGGGCGCGCTCTCGAGCACCTTCGCGGCCGGCCCGACCTGCGCGGGCTTCAACGTGCAGTTCGAGATCTACTGCGGCTTCCACATCAACACGACGCTCACCGCGCTCGTCTTCGGCTCCGACGAATGAGCGAGCTCGCCGAGGAGAACGAGCGGCTCCAGAAGGAGCTCGCCCGACAGAAGCGTCTCGCGACCCGCGCGCTCGCCAGCTATCAGCAGCGCGCCCTGCAGATGGAGCTCATCCGTCAGCAGAACGAGGACCTCGATCGCCTCGCCGCCGACCTGGCCCGCGCCAAGCGGGTGGCGGAGGAGCGCGCGCGCGAGGTCGAGGAGGCGGCCCGGCTGAAGAGCGAGTTCCTCGCCAACTTCAGCCACGAGATCCGCACGCCCCTCAACGGGATCATCGGCTACTGCGACCTGCTCGGGCAGGAGGAGGGCGAACGGCTCACCGCGCACGGGCGGCGAGACCTCACGACCATCCGCCGGAACGCCAAGACGCTGCTCGCGCTGATCAACGACATCCTGGACCTCTCGAAGATCGAGAGCGGCCAGATCGACGTGGTCACCGAGGACGTGAAGCTCCCCGACGTCTTCGAGGAGTGCGCGGCGACGGTGCGCGAGCGGCTGAAGAACAAGGACGTGGAGCTCCGCGTGGTCGTCGAGGACGGCGCCGACGTCGCGCGCACCGACGGGCTCAAGCTCCGCCAGATCCTGCTCAACCTGCTCACGAACGCGGTGAAGTTCACCGAGCTGGGCGAGATCCACGCGCGCGCCCGCCGGGCCGGCGACGACCTCGAGATCGTGGTGGAGGACACCGGCGTGGGCATCCCGCCCGAGCAGCTCGAGAGCATCTTCGAGAAGTTCCGGCAGGTGGACGGCTCCTTCACGCGCACCGCCGGGGGCACCGGGCTCGGCCTCGCGATCGTGCGCGAGCTGACGCGGCTGCTCGGGGGGCGCGTGGAGGTCGAGAGCCTGCTCGGGCGGGGCACGACCTTCCGCGTCAGCCTGCCCGGCGTGCTCCGGGAGACCGAGCGGCCGGCGCGGCGCGAGGAGACGGGCTCGGAGCCGACCCTGCGCGGCAGCGGAGAGACCCACGTGCTGCTCGTCGACGACGACCCGCTGATCCAGGCGCTGGTGCGCTCGCGGCTCGGCGCCGACGGCATGAAGGTCACCACCGCGATCGACGGCGCGGAGGGGCTGCGCCTGATGCGCACCGCGTCTCCCGACGTCGTCATCCTCGACATCCGCATGCCGAAGCTCGACGGCTGGTCGGTGCTCTCGGCGATGAAGAGCGACGCGGAGCTCGCGCGCATCCCGGTGATCATCCTCTCGGTGGAGGAGGAGCGCGGGCGCGGGTTCTCGCTCGGCGCCTTCGAGTACCTCGTGAAGCCGGTGGAGCCGGACCGCCTGGTCAGCGTGATCTCGAGCGCGATCTCGCCGACCCAGGGCGAGGTGCTGGTGGTCGACGACGACGCCGACACCCGCGAGCTCGTGCAGCGCCGGCTGCGCGCGGAGGGCTTCGACGTCTCGCACGCCGCGACCGGCGAGGACGCGCTGCTCCGGATGCGGGTCTCGCCTCCGTCGCTGATGGTGCTCGACCTGGTGATGCCGGGCGTCGACGGCTTCGAGGTCCTCTCGCGGATCCGCGCCGCCGGGCACGAGTTCCCGGTGGTGGTGCTGACGGGCAAGGAGCTCGACGACACCGACCGGGTGCGGCTGCGCGAGGGGCTCGCGCGGGTCATCCAGAAACACGGCCGCTCGATCGAGGAGGTGGTGGACGAGGCGAAGCGCTTCGTGACCCGCCGCCGGGAGCTCCACGCGGCCCGGGTGCCGCGGGTGCTCTACGTCGAGGACGTGGCGCAGAACCGCGACATCGTGCGGCGCTACCTGCGCGGCGTCGTGGAGCTCCTCGAGGCCGAGGACGGAGAAGAAGGCGTCGACGTCGCACGCCGGGAGCAGCCGGATCTGATCCTGATGGATCTGAGCCTGCCGCGAATGGACGGCTGGACCGCGACCCGGACGCTGCGGGGCGACGCAGCGACCGGGGCGATCCCGGTGGTGGCGTTGACCGCGCATGCGTCCGCGGAGGACCGCGAGCGTGCGCTGGGGGCGGGGTGTTCCGACTACCTGACGAAGCCCGTGGAGCGAGGTCAGCTCGTCCGGGCCATCCGGAAGAACCTCAACCGAACGTAGGCAAACTTCGATGGAAAACTCTCTTCGCCTGCTCGTGGTCGATGACGACGAGGAGCATCTGGAGCTCGTGCGCCGGCTCCTGTCCGCGTACCAGTTCGAGGTGCGCACGACCTCCTCGCCGATCGGGGTGTCCAACCTCGTCCGCGAGTTCCTCCCCAACGTCATCCTGATCGACGTCAACCAGCCCGCCCTCAGCGGCGACCGCATCCTCACCCTGGTCCGCCGCAACGCGAAGTCGGCGGCCAAGCTGGTGCTCTTCTCCTCGGCGGACCCGGAGCGCCTGCGTCAGCTCGCGCGATCGGTGGAGGCCGACGGCTGGATCCCCAAAGGGCTGGCGCCGCGTGAGCTCGCCGACCAGCTCCGGAGGGTCTGCGCCACCTGAGCTCGACCGGAGGTACCCATGGCTCGAAGCGTCACCGATCCCCTCTCGATCGCGTGCGCCGACGCGCTCCTGCGCGTGTGGCCACGCCTCTACGACGAAGACCCGCCCGACCTCGCGCTCGCCTGGATCGAGCGCGCGGTGGCCTCGCCGCCCGAGGGCTGGCGCTCGCTCGTCTCCGACGACCACACCCCGGTCGAGCTCTCGATCGCCTCCGGCCCGGAGGGGGAGAGCCTGCGCCTGCTCGTCGAGGCGCAGGCCGACGAGGCGACCACCCCGGCGCAGATGGCCGCCGCGCTCTCGCTCCAGCGCTGGGCCTGCGAGCGGCTCGGCGCGCGCGGGGAGCGGCTCGACGCGATCGCGCCGTGGCTGCTCCCGGACGGACACGCCGGCCGCTTCGGGCTTTGGCACGCGGCGGTCTTCCGTCCGGGCGGCGGGATCGACCTCAAGGCCTACTTCGATCCGGCGGCCCGGGGAGCGTCCCGCGCGGCCGAGACGGTGGAGCGCTCCCTCGAGGCGCTCGGACTCCAGCGCGCCTGGCCCGCGGTGGCGGCGCTGGCGGAGCGAGGGCCGGCCCTCGATCGGCTGGGGTTCTTCTCCCTCGACCTGGTGGAGCCGGAGCGGGCCCGCACCAAGGTCTACGTCTCGAAGCACCGGGCCAGCGTCGCCGAGCTCCGCGCGGCGGCGAGGCTCGCGCGTCACGGCGACGAGGACGCGCTGGTCGCCCACCTCGAGGCCACCGTCGGCGCCCGCGAGGGCTTCCTGCCGGCGTCGCTCCCGGTGGTCACCTGCCTCGACTTCGCGGGCGACGATCCCACCCCGCAGCACCTCACCGTGCACGTGCCCGTCCGCGCCTACGCCCCGGACGACGCGGCGGCGATGGATCGCGCGCGCGCGGCGCTCCGGGCGGCCGGCCTCGCGCCTCGCCGGACCGAGGAGGGCGTCGCCGCCTTCGCCCGCCGCGAGCTCGACGCCGGCTCCGGCATGATCCCTTACGTCTCCCATCGCAGCGAGGCCGGCGGCGGGCGGGTGACCGTCTACCTCTCCCTCGAGGCCCGCGAGGTCGCCGCGCCCCACGCCGGCGCGCGGGCGGTCGAGCGCCGCCCCGCGTCGAGCGCCTCGGTGGAGGCGACGATCGAGGCCCTCGCCGCGGCGCCGATCGCGCATCACCCGTTCCTCCAGCGCCTCGCCCGCGAGCCCCTCGCGCTGGAGCGGCTCGCGCTCGTGCTGCTGAACTTCCAGCTGGCGATCACCCGCGACTTCGCGCGTCGGCTCGCGCAGACGGTGGCGCGGGTGGACGACGAGGCGGTGCGGTCGATCCTCGCCAAGCAGCTCGACGACGAGCTCGGCCACGGCGACCCGGACGCGGCGCACCGGCTGCTCTTCGATCGCTTCGTCGAGGGCCTGCGCGACCACGTGCCGGATCCGTTGCCGGAGGGCCACCTCGCGCCGGGGCGGCGGCTCGCGGAGACGCTGGAGCAACTCTACGTGCGCGAGCCGGAGGGCTGGGTCGGCGTCGGCGCGACCCTGGTGATGGAGGTCTTCGGCCAGCAGGTCGACGCGTTCCTCGGCGAGCAGTTCCGGCGCCAGAGCGCGCTGCCCGCGTCGGTGCTGGAGTGGCTCACACTGCACGAGGAGCTCGAGCACGACCACGTCGACGAGGTCTTCACGCTCGCCCGCCGGATCCCGGAGGGCGCGCCGCGGGATCGCGCGCGCGAGGGGGTCGAGGCGCTCGCGACCGCGGGCTGGGCGTTCTTCGACGACATGTACCGCGCGGTCTGGCCGTCGTGATCGACCTGACCTCGCTCCGCGCCCGCTTCCCGCTGCTCGAGGAGCGGCTCTACTGCGCGACGCCGGGGCTCGGGCCGGTCCTCCGGGAGACCTACGAGGACCTGGAGGCCTATCGGCGCACCTTCGCTCGGCGCAGCCGCGCCCTCGAGGAGTGGGTCGAGCGCTACGAGGCGCTGCACGGTCTGGTCGAGCGGCTCCTCGAGGCGCCCCCCGGCTCGGTCTTCCTCACCGACACGGCGACCTCGGCCCAGGCCGCCCTCGCCGCCGCGGTGACGCCCCGCGGCGCGCGCACGCGGATCGTGACCGGCGCGGCCGACTTCAAGTCGAGCCGCTACCTCTGGAGCGCGCAGGAGAGGCGCGGCTTCGACGTGATCGCGCTCGACGCGCACGGCGACGCCGCCCCGCTGCTCGAGGCCATCGACGAGCGCGTCGCGATCGTCGCGCTCTCCCTCGTGTCCCCGCGCACCGGCGCCCTGCTGCCCGCCGAGGCGATCGCGGCCCGGTGCCGGGAGGCGGGTGCCACCCTCGTGCTCGACGCCTACCAGGCGGTGGGCGTGGTCCCGGTCGACGTCGGCGCGCTCGGGGCGGACGTCGTCGTCGGCGGCACCCACAAGTGGCTGCACGGCGGCGGCACGGGGCTCGCGTTCGGCTACGTGGCCCCGGCGCTCTCGGCGCGGCTCGAGCCCGTCTACCCCGGCTGGCTCGGGCACGCCTCGTTGCATGCCTTCGCCGACCGCTTCGAGCCGCGGGCGGGCGCGCGGCGGCTCGCGCAGGGCACGCCGGCGATGGAGCCCGTCTACACCGCGCGGGCCGGGCTGGAGCTCGCGCTCGAGGTCGGGGTCGCCGCGCTCCGCGCGCGCAGCCTCGCGCTCACCGCGCGCCTCCACGAGGGGCTGAGCGCGCGCGGCATCGCGGTGCGCACGCCGGCGGCGCCCGAGCGCCGAGGCGGCATGGTCTGCGTCGACCTCGTCGACGGGGGCGAGGCGGTCGTGGCGGCCCTCGCCGCGGAGGGGATCGACGTGGACACCCGGGCTGGGGCCGGGGTGCGGGTCGGGCCGCACCCGACGCAGACGGAGGACGACATGGACCGGGTGGTCGACGCCCTCGCGCGGGCGGTGTCTTCGTGACCGATCCCCTCGACGCGTTCGACGCGAGCCTCGCGCCGCTCGCCAGCGCGTACCTGCCGGGCGCGCTCGTCGCCGCGGCGGTCGAGCTGGGGCTCTTCGAGCGGCTCACCGCGCCCGCCGCGCCCGAGGAGGTCGCCGCGTCGGTCGGCGCCTCGGTCGAGGGCACCGCGCGCATGCTGCGGGCGCTGGCCGCGCTCGGGGTGGTTCGCCACGCGGGCGAGGGGCGGTTCGACTGCCCGCACCACGAGGCGCTCCGCGCCGATCGCCCGGAGAGCGTGGGCGCGCTCTTCCTCCACCATCACCGGCACGTGGCCCCGCTCTTCGCCCGGCTCGCCGACAGCGTCCGGACCGGCGCGCCCCAGCACGGGGCCTGGCGCTTCGCGTCCGCCCCGCCCGCGCCCACCGCCTACGAGGAGCTGACCCGGCACCCGGAGGAGGTGGCGCTGTTCCTGCGAGCGATGGATCGCGACGGGCGCGGGGTGGGCGAGCGGATCGCCTCGGCGGTCGATCTCCGCGGCTGCGACCGGCTGCTCGATCTCGGCGGGGGAGGGGGCGCGGTCGCGCGCGGCCTGCTCCGCGCGGTCCCGGGGCTGGTCGTGGAGAGCGTGGACCTCGGGCCGGCCTGCGCCTACGCGAGGGCCCGGAGCGAGGCCCAGGGGCTCGCCGGCCGGCATCGCCTCTTCGAGCGCGACCTGAGGCGGCCGCTCGATCTCGAGCCCGCGCCCTGCGTGCTGCTCTCGGCCGTGCTCGCCGACTTCCCGGCCCCGGAGCGCGCGCTCGTCATGCGCCACGCGGCGGACTGCGTGGCCGAGGGCGGCACCCTGCTGATCAGCGAGCGGCTCCTGCACGACGATCGCTCGGGGCCGGTCGGCGCGGCGATGCTCTCGCTCCTGACCTTCGCGGCGTTCGGCGGCGATCAGCTGAGCGCCGACGACGCCTGCGCGCTCCTCGCGCAGGTGGGTTTCGGGGTGGTCGCCCTCTGCTCCGCGCAGGACGGAGAGCGCGATCTCGTGGTCGCCGAGCGGGTCAGGCCCGCTCGATGACCAGCGCGGTGGCGACCCCGGCCCCGCCGCAGATCGAGACGACCGCGCGTCGCTCGCCCCGGGCCTCGAGGGCGTCGAGCGCGGTCGCGACCAGCACCCCGCCGGTCGCGCCGAGGGGGTGCCCCATCGCGATGGCTCCGCCGAGCACGTTGAGGCGCGCGTGGTCCACCTCGAGCGCGCGCGAGAAGTGCTCCGGCACCACCGCGAACGACTCGTTGACCTCGTAGACGTCGACGTCGCCGGCCTCGAGGCCCGCCCGCGCCAGCGCCTTCCGGGTGGCCTCCACGTTGCCGTGCAGCATCAGCGTCGGCTCCACCGCGGCGTGCGCCCACGCGCGGACGAGGCCCCGGGGCGCGCGGCCGAGCCTCTCGAGCGCCGCGTCGTCGGCCACGAGGAGCGCCGACGCGCCGTCGGCCAGCCCCGGCGCGCTGCGCGCGTGATGCACCGGCGCGACCTCCACCCCGGGGTAGCGCGCGGCGATCCGGCGGCGGGCGTCGGCGTCGAGCAGGTCCCCGAAGGCGCCGGGCCGGGCGCTCACCTCGTCGAGCGTCAGGCCGTCGCGGATGAGCGCGTCGTGCGCGAGCCCCGCCGCCGGGACCAGGCTCCGCGCGAACGCGCCGCCGTCGCGCGCGGCGGCCGCCCGGGCGTGGGACCGCACGGCGAGGGCGTCGAGGGCCGCGCGCTCGATGCCCGCCTCGGCGGCCAGCAGGTCGGCCGCGACCGCCATGTGCACGAAGCCGGTCGCCTCGGCCACCTCGGGGTCGAAGCACCAGGGACCCCGGTCGGCGAACATCGGCACCCGGCTCAGCGACTCCACGCCGCCGGCGACGATCAGGGACTCCATCGGGGACGAGACGCGCGCCGCCGCGGTGGCGATGGCGTCGAGGCCGCTCGCGCAGAAGCGGCTCACCGTGGCCCCGCCGCCCTCGAGGCCGGCGAGCAGCGCGGCCATCCGGGCGACGTCCGTGCCCTGCTCTCCGGTCGGCATCGCGCAGCCGACGATCACGTCGTCCACCGCCCCGTGCCCGGTCCGCTCGCGCAGCGCGCGCAGCAGATCGGCGAGCAGCCGCGTCGGCGGCACCCCGGACAGCTCCCCGCCCTCGCGGCCGCGCCCCCGGGGCGTGCGCACCGCGTCGACGATCCAGGCGGTCACAGCCCGACGACGAAGCTGACGGTGGTGGTGGCGCTGCCCCCGAGGTTGAGGGTCTGCGCGCGCCGCGCGCCCTCGACCTGGATCTCGCCCGCCTCGCCCCGCACCTGGCGCGCGCCGTCGAGCAGCATGCGGACGCCGGTCGCGCCGACCGGGTGGCCGAGGCCGATCAGCCCTCCGCTCGGGTTCATCGGCAGCGCCCCGCCGCGCTCGAAGAGCCCGGCCTCGAGGGGTCGGAACGCCTCGCCCGGCTCGGCGAGCCCGAGGTGATCGACGATCGCGTAGCCGGTGATCGAGAAGCAGTCGTGCACCTCGAGGAGGTCGGCGTCCCGCGCGCCCTGCATGCCGGCGCGGCGCCAGGCGTCCTCGAGCGTCTGGCGGAGGTGGGGGAAGACCCAGCGGCCGCCGCGGCTCGCCCGGAGCTTGTCCTCGAGCGCCATCGGCGCGGTGCGGTGGCCCCAGCCGAGGATGCGCGGGACGGCGTCGAGGGAGACGCCCCGGCGGTCGGCCCACGCCCTCGCGCCCCGCTCGCTCGCGAGCACGACCGCGGCCGCTCCGTCGGTGATGCGCCCGCAGTCCTGGCGGCGGAGCCGGCCCTCGACCACCGCGTTGGCCTCGTCGTCCTCGGCGTACATCGCGTCGCTCAGCCGCCAGCCGCGGGTCTGGGCGACCGGGTTGCGCTGCGCGTTCTCGAGGTCGATGCGCGAGACGAGCGCGAGGTGGTCGCGGTCGAGGCCGTAGCGGGCGTCGTACTCGTCGGCGACGCGGCTGAAGAGCGACGGCCAGACGTACTTCGCGTCCTCGGCCTCGCGGCCCGTCCAGGCGGCGCAGCCCAGGTAGTCGGCCGCGACGTCGCCGGCCACGTTGCGCATCTGCTCCACGCCGACCACGAGGACGAGGTCGTAGCGGCCGGCCTCGATCTCGGCGGTCGCGGCGAGGGTGGCGACGCTGCCCGAGGCGCACGCGGCCTCGTGACGCGCCGTGGGGAGGCCCGCGAGGTCGTCGTGCAGGCTGGCGAGCACGCCCCCGAGCTGGCCCTGACGGCAGAAGAGCTCGGCGGTGAAGTTGCCGACGTGCGCCGCGTCGAGCTCGCCCGGCGCCACGCCGGTGGCCTCCAGGGCGCCCTGCACCGCGTCGCGCATGATCGCGTCGACGCCGAGCCCCTCGCGGCTGTAGTTGCGACCGAAGTCGGTCTGGGATCCGCCGAGCACGAAGACGGTCACAGCGAGCCTCCCTCGACCCAGGTGGCGTGGAAGCCGAGGGGCACGCGCTGCGGGATGGCCGCCCTGGCGCGCGGGCCCTCGTCGAGCGCGCGCGCGTCGTAGATCCACAGCTCGGAGGCGTCCCGGGCGGTGTCGTGCACGAAGGTCAGGAGGTAGCCGTCGTCCTCCGCCGCGGATCCCTCGCGCGGGGCGAAGGGCGCCTCGCTCCCGTAGACCCCGGGGCCGAAGGCGTGACGCGCCACCTCGCCCTCCGGGCCGTACTTCACGACGCCGTCGAAGAAGAGCGTGCGCGCCTCGGGGATGGTCATGTGGTAGCTGTAACGCGACTTGCGTCCGGCCACCCGGGCGTCGATCGACGGGAACTCGGCGCTGCGGTCGTCGAGCGCCTCCTCGGTGCACGCGCCGGTCTCGAGGTCGAAGCGCCAGCGGTGCAGCCGCGCGGTCAGGCGCAGGTTCGCGAGCGCCCGGGCGAGGGGGCCGTCGTCGGGCCGCGGCGCGGGGATCGGGTCGTCGCAGCGGCAGCCGACCATGACGATGGCGCCGTCCTCCTCCCAGGCGTTGACCGAGTGGTAGATGTAGCAGGGCTCCGCCTCGAACCAGCGGACCTCGCCGCCGCGCCTCGGCACGACGCCGAAGCGGGCCGGCACGTCGCGGTGGTAGTCGACCATCCACTTGCGATGCTTCAGCGCCTCCGGGCGGAACCACACCGGGAGATCCATCAGGATCGCGTAGCGCTCGGTGAAGGCCATGTCGTGCGGGAGCCGCGGCCCGGGCAGCTCGATCTCGGTCTGGTGCACGAGCCGGCCGCCCGCGTCGACCACGCCGTAGCGCATGAACGGAGGCACCGGCCCGTAGTCGAACCAGAGCAGCTCGCCGCTCGCGGGATCGACCTTGGCGTGCGCCGACAGCCGGGCCGGGCGGTCCCCGCCGAAGGTGTGCGCGCCGCGGCTCTCGAGGGTCGAGGGATCCACCCGGTGCGCGCCGCCGCAGATGTACCAGAGCGTCAGCAGCTCGCCGCCGTGGAAGAGCACGTCGGTGTTGCCGGTGTCGCGGTAGGGCTGCCCCTTCGGGTTCTCCCGCGTGCTCTCCATGAGCCCGCGCCAGAGCGGCCGGCCCGCCTCGTCCTCCATCCGGGTGGCCGCCGTGCGGACGTAGCGGTTGCGGTAGCGCAGCGCGCCGTCCTCGACGTGCACCGCGTGCAGCATGCCGTCCCCGTCGAACCAGTGATGCGCGCCGAGCGGCGCCCGCTTCGGGTTGGGGCCGTTGCGCACGTAGGCGCCGAAGAGATCGCGCGGGACCTCGCCCTCGATGACGTCGAGCGCGACGTCGATCTCGGTCGACACCGGCGCGTAGGGACCGCTCAGGTACGGATTGTCCACCCCTCCGGGCTAACAGATCGCGGCGCGCCGCGGAAGGTCAGCGCCGGTAGGTGAGGCGGTAGCGGATGTCCGCGGGGAGCTGGGGCGCGCCGATGCGGGCGGCCATGGTGAGGCGGCGGCCGTCGGCCGAGACGCTGAAGACGTTGGTCCGGCGACCCTCGCCGGCGTCCTGGCGCGCGATCAGGCGGCCGCGGTCGAAGCGGAGCGACATCCGGATGTCGTTGCCGTCCGGGCCACGGAGGGCGACCGCGGGCGCGCCGAGGCGGAGGCGCTGCGGGCCCCAGGCGTCGTAGCCGAGCCGCACGTGCTGCTCGTCTTCGACCCGGATCACCACGCGCTCCTCGGGGTTCAGCCGGCCGTGGATCTCACCGCGGGCGATCTCGCGGATGAAGAGGTTCATCTGATCGACGACGCGATCGATGGCGTCGTCCATCCGGTCGACCTGCCGCCGGCCGTCGAGCCGCCAGGTGCCCGAGAAGTCCTCGAGCGCGGTCGTCTGCGAGCGCGCCGGGCTGATGACGACCGCGCCGAGGAGCGCCGCCGCCGCGAGCCAACCGATCGTCCAGGTCCCCCACCGCATGCCGAGTCGCCGTGCAGGATAGGGGCCAATCGCGGCTCCGGGAAGGGTGGGGCCGTCGATTGTGCCAGGCGCGACAAAGCCGCCCCGGTCCGTGCGCGCTGGCACGGTCCAGCCCGTCTGCGGAACATCACGTGGCGCGCCGCGCGCCCGGGCTAGGCTCCCGCCCATGATCACGCTGAAGAGCTATCTGCGAGGCGAGTGGGTCGAAGGCCAGGGCGACATGGCGACGCTCGTCGACCCGACCACCGGCGAGGCGATCGCCAAGACCGGCACCGGCGGCGTCGACTTCGGGGAGGTCGTGCGCCACGCCCGCGAGGTGGGCGGCCCGGCCCTGCGCGGCATGACCTTCGCCGAGCGCGGCAAGGTGCTGAAGGCGCTCAGCAAGGCCATTCACGCCGCCCGCGAGGAGCTCATCGAGGACTCGATCCGGAGCGGCGGCACCACCCGCGGCGACGCCAAGTTCGACATCGACGGCGCCAGTGGCACGCTCGCGTACTACGCGGGCCTCGGGAAGAAGCTCGGCGACGCCAAGGTGCTCGGCGAGGAGAGCGAGCAGCTCACCCAGAGCGCCCGCTTCTTCGGCAAGCACGTCTGGGTGCCGCTCCGCGGCGTGGCGGTCCACGTCAACGCGTTCAACTTCCCCGCCTGGGGCCTCGCGGAGAAGCTCGCGGTCGCGCTGCTCGCCGGCGTCCCGGTGATCACCAAGCCCGCCACCTCGACCTCGCTGCTCGCCTTCCGGGTGATGGAGAAGATGGTCGAGACCGGCGAGATCCCGCGCGGCGCGGTGCAGTTCGTCTGCGGCTCGACCGGCGACCTGCTGAGCCACCTCGGCGAGCAGGACGCGCTCGCCTTCACCGGCTCCGCCGACACCGGCCTGAAGCTCCGCGGCCTCGAGAACGTGCTGTCGCGCTCGACCCGGGTGAACGTCGAGGCGGACAGCCTGAACGCCGCCGTCCTCACCGAGGAGGTCGACGACGACACCTACCAGATGTTCCTCCGGGACGTGGTCACCGAGATGACCCAGAAGGCGGGCCAGAAGTGCACCGCCACCCGGCGCGTGTTCGTGCACGCCAGCCACATCGACTGGGTGATCGCGGACCTCTCGGAGCGCCTCGACCAGATCCCGATCGGGAACCCGGCGAGCAAGGACGTCCGCATGGGGCCGCTCGCGACCCAGCAGCAGCACCAGGACTTCCAGGCCGGCATCGAGAAGCTGAAGGCCGCGGGCGCGAAGGTCGTCTACGGCGGCGGCGCGCCCGAGGTCGTCGACGCCGACGCCTCCAAGGGCTTCTTCGTCGCGCCCACCCTGCTCCGCGCCGACGCCCCCGGAGAGGCGGCGGCGGTGCACGAGCACGAGGTCTTCGGGCCCTGCTCGACGCTGATGCCCTGGACCGACGTCGACGAGGTGGTCGAGCTCGTCTCGCGCGGCGGCGGCGGCCTGGTGGCGAGCGTCTACGGCGACGACCGGAAGCTCGCCTCGGAGCTGGTCCTCGCGCTCGCGCCCTACAGCGGCCGCATCCTGCTCGGCACCAAGAAGGTCGCGGACCAGGCGATCAGCCCCGGGCTCGTGCTCCCGAGCTGCGTCCACGGCGGCCCCGGGCGCGCGGGCGGCGGCGAGGAGCTGGGCGGCGAGCGCGGCCTGCGCTTCTACATGCAGCGCTGCGCCATCCAGGGCGACCGCGCCCTCCTCGACAAGCTGGTGTGAGCGTCAGGCCTCCGCCGGCGCCACGCTCGGAGCGGGGAGGCTGAAGCGGACCACGGTGCCCCGGCCGGCGGCGGTGTCGATGCTGACGTCGCCGCCGAGCTGCTCCGTCGCCGCGAGCACCGCGCCCATGCCGACGCCGCGCCCCGACAGCTCGCTGACGGCGGCGCGGGTGGTGACCCCGTCGGCGAAGAGCGCCGAGCGCAGCTCGTCCTGCGAGTTGGCCGGGTGTCCGCTCAGCGCGGCCACGCGGCGGACCTCGTCCCAGTCGATGCCGCGGCCGTCGTCGGCGATCTCCACCACGACCCGATCCGCCTCGGCGCGGGTGGCGAGGCGGAGGTGGCCCTCGGCGGGCTTGCCGAGCTCCTGCCGATCGTTCGCCGGCTCGATCCCGTGGTCGACCGCGTTGCGCACGACGTGCACGAACGCGCTCCAGAACGACTGGTAGCCCTCCGCCGGGAGCCGGAGATCGTTGGGCTCGAGCTCGACCTCGACCTCCTTGCCGAGCCGCTCGGCGATCCCGCGGGCCTGATCGGCGATCCGCGTGAGCCGGTGCCGGGTGGGCTCGAGCTTCCACTCCGAGGCGATCTTCGCGAGCTCGTCGTGGGAGGTGCCGTGGGCCACCGCGGCGAGGAAGGCGCGGTACTCCTCGTCGTCGAGCTCGATGCGCGGCTTCTGCTCGCCGAGCAGCGCGCCGAGGCGCTCGCCGATCTCGTCCCAGCGCGCCTTCAGCTCGGCCTTCTCGGCGTCACCGGGGGGCGCGCTCTCCTCGGCCATGCGGGTCTCCATCGCGTGGCAGAGATCGGCGATGGACTGGAGCCCGTAGATGCCCGCGTTGCCCTTGAGGGTGTGCAGCCAGCGCTTCAGGACCGCGGGCTCGGCGTCACCGGCCGTGATGTGCGCCACCAGCTCGCGCGCCTCCAGGTAGAACTCGAGCACGCCGTTCTTGTCGGTGACGATCCTCTTGAAGAGGGCGAAGAGCTCGCGCTCCGTCCGCTCGGCGCGCTCGCGAGCCCGGCGGGCGGTCGCGTCGGTGATCACCACCAGCACCCGCTCGAAGTCCTCGCCGCCGATCGGTCGATAGTCGAGCTCGAGCTCGCGGCCGTCGGTCTTCAGCGCGCGGGGGAGCTGATGCAGGGTCAGCTCGAGCGGCATGAAGCCGGCGAGGACCTCCTCCCAGCCGAGCTCGAACCAGGTCGCGGCCTCCGGGCTGGCCTGGCGGAGGAGCGCGGCGAAGGGGGCCCCGCCCTCGACGTCGTCGAACCAGGTCTCGACCACCCTCGAGTGCTCGGCCGAGAGCACGGCGTCGCGGTCCATGGTGAGGAAGCCCTGCTCCACGTTGTCGAGCACGAGCTTCATCTGCGCGTTGCGCGCGTCGAGCGCGGCGGTGCGCGCGGCGACGATCTTCTCGAGCCCGATGACGTTGTCGAAGAAGCTCCGCGCCACGTAGATGGCGGCGGTGCTCTCGAGCACCACGAAGAGCGCGTGCACGCCGACCACCCAGAACGGCGCGTCGTAGTTGAAGACGCTGCTCGGCAGCACGACCCAGAGGATCGCGTGGTGCGCGGCCACCGTCACCGCGGCGGCGAGGATGGACATCGGGTTGCCGTAGAGGGCGAGGAGCGCGAGGAGCACGAAGAAGTAGAAGTGCATCTCGATCTGCACCGGGCCCTGCCCGAAGTGCACGAGGAGGCCGCCCATCAGCATCGCGGTGACGCCGAAGACGACGGCGTGGGCGCGAGGGTGGCTGAGCGTGCGCGCGGCGATCACCGGGCCGGCGAGCACCAGCGCCGAGAGCGCGACCGCGCTGAGCGGGCCGGTGTCGTTGAAGTAGGCGATGGCGACGAAGACCGGCGGGTGGGCGAGGAAGAACCACAGCCCGATCCGGTTCACCTTGCGCAGATAGGCGCGCTCGAACTCCGTGACCTCGGCCGGGAGGGCCAGGTAGCGCCAGAGCGCGCCGAGACCGCGCTCGCTCTTCTCTCCGTCGTCCATGAGACGCCGCAACGGCCGCGACCCTCCACGGCTTGAGGCGGCCGCTCTCAATTCCATCGATCCGGAACCGTTGAGGCCTCGGGTGGCGCTTCGCTGGCAAATCCTCGTCTTCGCCGCGGCGGCGTCGTTCGTCACCGCCTTCGTGTCCGGGCGGCCGGCGGACGACCGGAGTGAGGAGCTGGCGGCGGCGACCCGGACCTACGTGCCGCTGTCTCCGCCGCGGCCGCTCGGGGCCTTCTCGCTCCGCGATCATCGCGGCGAGCCGTTCGACGAGGGCCGCCTCCGCGGGCGCTTCAGCCTCGTCTTCCTCGGCTACACGCGCTGCCCCGACGTCTGCCCGACGACCCTCGGCGTGCTGGCGCCGGCGCTCGACCGGATCGGCGACGCGCAGGTCGTGTTCGTGAGCGTCGACCCGGAGCACGACGACGTGGACCGGGTGCGAGCGTACGTGAGCGCCTTCCACCCGCGGCTGATCGGCGTCACCGGCTCGCGGGAGGCGCTCACCGCGTTCACCGCCGCCCTCGGCGGGCGCATGGCCGAGGGGGAGGGCGCGCGGCTCGATCACCCGACCAGCGTGTTCGTGGTCGACGACGAGGCGCGGGTCGTCGCGACCCTGCTGCGGCCGAGCAGTCCGAGCCGGATCGTGCGGGAGCTGGAGCGGGCGAGGGCGCAGACGCGAGCGCAGACGCGAGCGGAGGCGCGGTGAGCCCGGTCGCGAAGGAGCGGCTCGGCAAGGCCGCGCTGACACTCTGGTTGCCGGTCACGCTCGCGATCGTGGCCTCGCTGATGGTCAGCCACGTGGTGGCGATGCCGTCGCCGACCGACGGCGCGCGTCTTCGCGACGGAGTGTCCGCGCTGCGACGCGGCGACGGCGCCTTCCGGCTGCACGTCCTCTACGAGCGCTGCTCCTGCACGCGGTCGCTCTGGGCGCACCTCATGGAGCGCGGGGCGCAGGCCGGCGTCGACGAGCTGATCCTCTACGTGGGCGCCGACCCGGAGCGCGCGGCCGAGGCGCGGCGGCGAGGCTACCGCTTCGCGCGACGCACCCCCGAGGCGCTCTCCGAGACCCTCGGCCTCGACGCGGCGCCGCTCTTCGTGGTCGCCGAGGACGAGATCGCCTACGTCGGCGGCTACTACGCGCTCCCGGCCGCGGTGGATCCGCGAGACGAGGCGATCGTGCGCGCGCTGGCCGACGGAGAGCGCGTGGCGCCGCTGCCGATCTATGGCTGCGCCGTCTCCCCCGCGCTCCAGGACCAGGTCGACCCGCTCGGCCTCGTCTACTGAAGCCTCAGGCCGTCGCCGAGCGACTCCACCTCCGCGCCGCCCGGGCCCCGGTAGGCGTAGAGCACGTAGAGCACGCCGTGCGCCTCGCAGTGGACGAGCAGGCTGCCGCCGAGACCCATCGGCGTCTCCTGGCGCGCCGCGGTCGCGGGCGCGCAGTCGCCGAGGCGAGCGGGCTCCGGGGACGGCGGCCCGAGGCGCGCCATCGGGAACGCGGCGACCACCAGGCTCCGGGCCTGCTCCGCCGCCGAGCCCCCGTCGCGGGGAGACGCGAGGAGGGCCGCGGTGCCGCCCTCCTGGTCGAGCGAGAGCCAGATCCCCGCCTCGTGGCCGTCGATGTCGAAGGGGCCGTCGAGCGGTCGGGACGAGGTGAAGGTGAAGCCGAGGCGCGGGTCGCGGTAGGCCCCGTCCTCTCCGAAGCCGCTCGCCGGCGGCGCGGTGTCGATGCGCAGCCCCTGCAGGGCCGCGCGTATGGCCGCGTCATGAGTCGCGACGTCGCTCGCGCTGCCGCGCAGGTCGATCTCCCACTCGCCCTCGCCGTCGCTCCACCAGGCGCTCACGTGCACGAGCCCGCTCGGAGGGTCGGGCGTGCGCATGATCCGCCCCGCCCCGAACGGCTCGCCGGCGACCGCGTCGCTCTGCCCGGCGCGCCAGCGTAGATGGCCCACGATCCCGAGCGCGGGCGCCTCCAGGCGCGCGAGCTCTCGAACCGAGACGCCCGCCGGGCCGAGCCACTCGAAGCCGGTCACCCGAGCGCGCCACGCGGAGGAGGGACGCGTCCACGACACGCGCTCGCCTTCGAACCAGAGGGTGTCTCCCCGCACCCAGTGTTCGGGCCCGACGTGCGTCCAGGACTCGAACGAGGGGTCGCGCGGTCCGGAGGAGACGCGTGGGGTGAGCTCCCGCAGCGCGGCGTCGGCGGCCTCCAGGGTCGGCGCGAAGACCTGGAGCGAGATGGCGCGGCCCTCCATCGGCAGCCACCCGGCGCGGCCCTGGTGCGGCCAGGCCGCCTCCTCGTGGACGGCGGCGAAGGTCACCCGCCCGCCGGCCAGATCGAGCGTCAGCGGGGGCGCTTCGGTCGCGGCGGGCGCCGCCCAGTGGGGATCGGCGCGCACCTCTGCCTCCGTGCGGCCGGTGGTCGGGAGCGCCGCGAGCCGCGCGATCACCTCCGGTCGGCGTCGACGGACCACGAGGAACGCGCCATCCCAGGTCGCGCTCGCGGTCGAGCCGGGCAGCAGCTCCCACCTCTCGTCGCCCTCGAACGAGACGCCCCAGGCGCGGCTGTGGAAGGTGCCTTGCTCGAGTGACCAGCCCGCGCCGCGCGCGTCGACGGACGGGTACGACTCGTCGTCGGCGATCTCGCCCCCGAGCAGCGTGAACGACGAGTGCGCCCGCGGGAACCATGGCTCGCCGGTCGGCGCGTCGCCGTACCGCTGGGCGAGCAGGACGTACAGGTGGCCGCGGTCCACGAGGAAGGTGAGCTCGCGCCACCGGATGCCGTCGTCGTCGGTGACCTGCTGACGCGCCCGCAGCGCCTCGCGGCCGTCCAGCCGCGTGGGCTCGAGCGCGGACCGCCAGGACACGTTGACCTCCGCGATCTCTGGCAGCTGCAGCGCGGCCGCGTCGGCGAGGGGGAGGCCGTAGGTGGGCTCCACGAACACCGCCACCACGAGGTCGGCGTGGTCGGCTTCGTGCACGCCCTGGATCCGGTAGCCGGCGACCGCGCGCGGGTGCAGCGCCCCGATCCGCTCGCGATCGAACATCTCGGTGTCGTCGGTCGGCGGGGTCAAGCGGAAGCGGAAGGCCTCGTCTTCGATCGGCTGGGGGCGCTGCCCCTCCTGCACCGCGGCGACGAAGCTCCGGACGCTGACCGCGCCGAACGCCAGGCCGACGGTGACCAGCACCACGAGGCTGGCCACGATGGCGCCCAGCGAGTGCGCGAAACGATCGCCGCGGAGCGAGACGAAGCCGAGGACCAGCGCGACGAAGGCGGCGCAGGCGGAGATCGCGAGGACCGCCATCGCCGCCCGGGGCGCGACCAGGAACGCGGTGACCGCGCCGCCCGCCGCGCAGACCGCGCAGAGCAGCGAGCTCGCGAAGGCGATCTGGCCGCGGCGCGCGCTCACGCCGGCCTCAGAACTCCGCGGGCTGCGCCGTGTCCTCGTGGTCCGGGTGCATGCCGCGCTTGAGGAGCGGGGAGAGGGCGAGCAGCACCACCGCCGCGCCCAGCGCGGTCACGCCGATGATGCCGAAGACGTCGCCGTAGGTCTGCGCGGTCTCGGCCGGCGCGGGGATGAACTGCAGCCCCTCGTCTCCGTGAGAGACCCCGGTGAACGTCGCGATCACGGCCGCGAGGTAGTTCGAGAACGCGGTGGCGAGGAACCACCCGCCCATGATGCTGCTCACCAGCCGGCCGGGCGAGAGCTTGGTGACCATCGACAGGCCGACCGGAGACGAGAAGAGCTCGCCCGTCGTCACGAAGAGCCACCCCACCAGGAGGAAGGCCATCGACGACATGCCGCGCGCGTCGGCGTTCTGCGCGCCCCAGTAGAAGACGAGGAAGCCGAGCCCGAGCTGCGCGATGCCGAGGCCGAACTTGACCGGGGTGCTCGGGTCTCGCCGCCGGGCGGCGAGGAACGCCCAGAGCGCGCTCAGCGGGAGGCCGAAGATGATGATGTAGACCGGGTTGGCGGCCTGGAACTCGCTGGCCGGGATCTCGGACTCGCCGAGCCCCATGCCGACGTTGCCCTCCACCACTCGCCACTCGAGCACGTCCGCGCCGTTCATCTCGGGGCCGGCGGCGGCGCGCAGGTAGGTCAGGCCGGTCATCGTGAGCACGTCGCTGTCGCGCACGCGCTGCTGGAGGCCCACGATGTCCTCCTCGCTCGCGCGCGACTCGGGATCCCGGGTCCGGTTCCGGTGCTCCTCGACCGTCCGGATCGCGTCGGCGATCAGCTCGCCCATCGCCGGATCCCCGTTGACCTTGCCGAGCTGCTCCTGGGAGAGGAGCGGCAGGTCGGCGAGGTCGCCGGTGGCGGCCGGCGAGACGCGGAACCGGATCGTCTCGCCGACCTGTCCGGTCTCGACCTGCGCCGTCTCGTCGACCCGGTCGATGTTGCGGTCGGTCCAGTTGTTGAGGCTGGTGCCCGCCTGCTCGAAGCAGGCCCAGAAGAACATGTTGAAGAAGAAGATCGTCAGCACGACGATCAAGCGGTGCCGCTCGATCTTCGTGCACTTCGTCACCATGTCGTAGATGACGTAGACGAAGAAGAGCACGCCGGTGATGTTGAGCACCCAGCCGGCGGCCGAGCCGTCCTGCACGATGAAGGTGAAGGCGACCACCGCCAGGCCGGTGCCCAGGTAGACGGCCATCTCCGCGGGCAGGAAGCCCAGCAGCTTCTTCTTCAGGGCCGCGGGGTCCGGGGGCGCGCCCGCGTCGTCGGGCAGGGGGCCCTTGCTCAGCGCGCGGATGGCGACCACGCCGGCGATCAGCAGCATCACCGCGAGGAGCAGGCGCACCATCAGCTGCAGCGGTGAGTCCTGGAGGAAGGGCACCGCGAGCGCGGTGGCCGCCACGCCGCCGCCGATGAGGATCTGGGTCAGGAGGGTCGGCGCGACGAAGACGGCGACGCCGATCGCCATGCCGGCGGTCGCCAGCCCGAAGCCCCAGTGCCAGCCGTAGGTCTCGCCGACGTAGCCGCAGATGATGGGGCTCATCGCCGCGCCGAGGTTGATCCCCATGTAGAAGATCGTGAAGCCCGCGTCCTTCTTGTCGCTGGTCTTCGGGTAGAGCTCGCCGACGATCGTGGAGATGTTCGGCTTGAAGAAGCCGTTGCCGGCGATGAGCAAAGCGAGCGCCGCGAAGAATGCCCAGCGGTTCTCGATGGTCATGAGGAGGTGACCCGCCGCCATCAAGAGCCCACCCACGATGACCGCCCGCCGACGCCCCAGCAGCCGATCGGCCAGCATGCCGCCGAAGTAGGGCGTCATGTAGACGAGCGCGGTGTACGCGCCGTAGACGCCGTAGGCCTCGCCGTCGTTGAGCCCGAGGAAGCCCTTGATCATGTAGAACAAGAGCAGCGCGCGCATGCCGTAGTAGGAGAAGCGCTCCCACATCTCGGCGAAGAAGAGCTGGAACAGACCCGTCGGATGCCCGAAGAGGGTCGGCTGTTTCGCGGCGGCGCTCGTCATCAGGCTGGGGACCATCTTCTCCGCCCTGGGCCCTGTCAAGCTGATGCGGGTATGGTTCGGGCCATGCAGAAGACTCGCGGGTGGGTGGCGCTGGGGGGGTTGGCGCGGGGGTGGGTGGCGCGCGGAGCGCTGGCCCTGACGCTGATCGCGTGTGGGGGCGACGAGGAGGAGACCTCGTCGGCGGCGGAGCAGACGGCCGAGAGCGTCGAGGAGACGCCGGCCGCGCCCGCGGGGCCGCTCCTCGAGGAGGCGGGCGAGCTCGCCGGCTCCGACGCGAGCGACGGGCGAGGGCGCTACGACCGCTACTTCGTGCAGGTCGCCGAGGGCGAGCGCGTGCTCGTCGAGCTGACCAGCGACGCCTTCGATCCCTTCCTGGAGGTCACCCCGCCGGGGAGCGGCGCGCTGGTCAACGACGACTGGCAGGGGGACCGCACCCGCTCCCAGCTCGAGCTGATCGCGCCCGCGGCCGGCCAGATGAAGATCGAGGTGCGCGCCTACGCCGACCAGGGGGAGGGCGCCTACCGCCTCGTCGCCCGGCGCGTGGAGGAGAACGGGGAGTCGGTGCCGGTGCTCACCGCGGGCCGCTCGGCGCAGGGAGAGCTGGCCCAGGGCGATCACACGCTGACCGGCGGCGAGCTCTTCGACGCCTACGTGGTGCGGCTGAGCGCGGCCGGGCGCATCCGGGTGCAGCCCACCGGGGACGCGGAGCTCCGCACCTCGGTCGTCTCGCCCAGCGGGCACACGCTCCAGGGCGAGGGCCACGTCTACCGCGCGCCGAACGCCGGCAACTACAACGTGCAGGTCATCGGGCGGCAGGGCGCCGCCTACACGGTGTCGGTGGAGAGCGCGGAGGCGGAGGCGGCGCCGCTCCTCGCCCGCGCGCACCATCAGTTCAGCGAGATCCTCGACCGGCTCCGGGGCGCCGGGCGGGACACGCCGCCGGTGCAGCCGGCCCAGGCCCAGGGCACCACGCCGGCCGCGAACCCGACGCCGAGCGCGAGCCCCCAGCCCCGCGCGCTCCCGATCCGGGTGGGCGATCGGGTGACCGGCAACCTGGCGCAGAACGACCCGACGCTCCCGAGCGGCGAGCGCTACGACGTCTACGAGCTGACGGTGGACGCGCCGCAGGCTGGCGAGGTCGCGGTCGAGCTGGAGTCGAGCGCCTTCGACACCTTCCTCCGGGTGGACGGGCCGGGCGGCCAGCACTGGGAGAACGACGACCACGCGGGCACGCTCAACTCGCGCCTGACGATGCCGCTCGGGACCGCCGGCACCTACCGGATCGTGGCCACGAGCTACCGCGCCGGCGAGGTCGGGCCCTACGAGCTGAAGGTGCTGACCTCGCGCGCCACCGCCCCCGCCGACGCCCCGAGCGGCCCGGAGCAGCGGATCGAGGGCAGCCTGGCCGAGGGCGACACCACGCTGCAGAGCGGCGAGTACATGGACGAGCACACCTTCGAGTGGCCGGCGGGAAGCCGCGTGCACCTCGAGGCGCAGTCGGACGACTTCGACACCTATCTGATCGTGCACCCGCCGAGCGGCGCGCAGCGCGACAACGACGACATGGTGCCGGGGCAGACGCTGAACGCGGGCATGGACCTTCAGGTGGAGCAGGGCGGCCGCTACCGGGTGGTGGTGACGAGCTACCGGCCGGGCGAGACGGGGCGCTACGCGCTGGTGCTGCGGGGCGCGCCCTCGACCGGGACGGGCTCGGCGCCGCAGGCGAACGGGAGCGGCGCGACCGCCACCCCGACCCCGACCCCGACCCCGACCCCGACCGCGACGCCGACCCCGGCCGGCGCGCGCACCGAGACCGGCACGCTCGCGCAGGGGGACCGTACGCTCCAGAGCGGGGAGCTCGCCGACACCTTCACGATGTCGTTCACGCCGCAGAGCGCGGTCCAGATCCGGCTGGAGTCGAGCGACTTCGACACCTACCTGATCGTGCGCTCGCCGAGCGGTCACCAGGAGGACAACGACGACCTCACGCCCGGGCAGTCGCTGAACAGCGGGCTCGACATCCCGGTGGCGGAGCCGGGCGACTACACGATCACGGTCACCAGCTACCGCCCGGGGGAGACCGGCAGCTACCGCCTCGTGGTCACCGAGGGGCAGAGCGTCGTCGCGCCGCCGCCGTCCACCGGGCCGGCCGCCGCTCCGGGCGAGACCGGGCGCGTCTGGGGCCTCTTCGCGGGCATCACCGACTACCCGGGCAGCGTCAACGACCTCCCCGAGTGCGCGAACGACGCGCGCAAGCTGGCCGAGGCGGTGCGCAACCAGGGCAACATGCCGTCCGGGCAGGAGTTCTTGCTGACCGACGGGCAGGCCACGACCGCCAACCTGCGCCAGGCGATGCAGACCATCGCGCAGCGCATCCGGCCCGACGACGTGCTCGTGTTCTTCTACTCCGGGCACGGCGGCCAGACCGACTCGTCGACCGACACCCGGGAGCTCGACCGGCAGGACGAGTACCTGCTGCTCCACGACGGCCGCATGATGGACGACGAGCTCGGGCAGCTCTTCGACGGAGTGAACGCGCGGGTGGCGCTGGTCGCCATCGACGCGTGCTTCGCCGGCGGCTTCGCCAAGGACGTGATCACGCGGCCTGGGCGGGTGGGCATGTTCTCCAGCGAGGAGGACGTGACGAGCGCGGTCGCCGGGCGCTTCCAGGCGGGCGGCTACCTCTCGCACTTCCTCCGCCTCGGCATCAACGGCGAGGCCGACAACGACCCGCACAACGCCATCCTCACCGTCGGCGAGCTGACCCACTACACCTGGCGACAGTTCGGTCAGCACGCCTCCGACGTGCGCATGTCGATGGGCTACCAGCACCTCGTCGTCGATCGCGGCGCGGTGCACACGACCGAGGTGCTCTGGGCCGTGCGACGCTGAGGTGCGGTAGACTCGTCCGATGCGCACCGAGCACGTCTCCTACACCGAAGGCGACGTCGCCTTCGACGCCTTCGTCGCGCGACCGGAGCGAGCGGGGCCCGCGCCCGCCGTGCTGGTGGCGCACGCCTGGGGCGGCCGCGACCGCTTCGCCGAGGACAAGGCGCGCGCGCTCGCCGAGCTGGGCTGGGTCGGCGCCGCGATCGATCTCTATGGCGTCGGCCGCCGCGGCACCGACCGCGAGAGCAGCGGCGCGCTGATGAACGCGCTGATCGCGGACCCACCCGAGCTCCGGCGTCGGCTCACCGCGGCGTTCCAGACGGTGCGCGGGCTCGACGGCGTGGATCCGGACCGCGTGGGCATGATCGGGTTCTGCTTCGGCGGGCTGTGCGCGATCCTCGGCGCGCGCATGGGCTTGCCGCTGCGCGGGGTGGTCAGCTTCCACGGCCTGCTGAAGGTCGGTGAGCCGCTCGAGGCCACCCCGCGCGCTCGGATCCTCGTGCTGCACGGCCAGGACGACCCGATGGTCCCGCCGAGCGACGTCGGCGCGTTCGCCGCGGAGATGAAGCGGATCGGCGGCGACTGGGCGCTGCAGGCCTACCCCGGGGTGATGCACGCCTTCACCAACCCGAACGCGAACGATCCCGACTTCGGCACCGTCTACGACGCCGAGGCGGACCGACGCTCGTGGGCGTCGATGCGGCGCTTCTTCGACGAGGTGTTCGGGTGATAGAAGGGGTCCGGGGAGGTGCTCGATGATCGAGGTTCGAGTCGCGGGGCGAGGCACGGTTCGGGAGGGGACGCGCACGCTGGACGAGGAGGCGGAGGCGCGCTGCGATCTCTGCGGAGAGGAGGTCGACGCGGTCGCCTCGACCGGCGCGGAGGGGGCGGGGCCGTTCGCCTGCAAGGCCTGCCTGCGGGGGCGGCTGGAGGCGATCACGCTCGCCGCGTGGGAGCTCCGCGACCCCGCGGACCGCGGGCTGCCCTGGGGCAAGTTCAGCGGCTGACGCGTGGGAGTGAGGACACGCGGCGCGGCTGACGTGCCACGCCGCGGGGCGTGAACGGCCCCGATCCGCGGGGCCAGGGCGGTTGGCACGCGGGCTGTAGTGGAGGGTGGGCGGAGGAAGCCATGACCCGAACGCTCGTCGCCGCCGTCTTTCTCGCCCTCGTCGCCAGCCCGATCGCCTACGCCCAGGACGAGGCCCTCGCGTCCGCGGGCGCGGAGTACCTGGAAGAGGACGACTACTTCGAGGAGGACGTCGAGTTCTGCGGCGGGGGCGAAGAGACGCTGGTCGACGAGGCCTACTACGCGATGGAGGGCGGGGACGCCGAGGGCGCCCGTGATCTCCTCATCGACGCGCTCCGGCGCGGCGACGTCGCGGACTGGGAGCGCCCGTCCGCCATCGTCACCCTCGCGGAGGCGCAGCTCCGCCTCGGCGAGACGCGGAGCGCGGTCGTGAACTATCGCAAGGCCTTGCGACGGTGGCCGGACCAGGTCGGGCCGGGGGCCAGGGTGGGGCTCGCCTCGGCGCTGTTCCTGCGCGGCTCCCGCGGCGCCGCCTTCACCGCCGCGTCCGCCGCGGCCGACCAGGTCTGCAGCGATCGCTGGTCCCAGGTGGCCTGCTACGGCGCGCAGCAGATCATCGCCCGCACCAGCCGGGACGACGATCAGCGGGCGGCGGCCGCCACCCGCGCCGCCGGGCTGCGCGGGGAGTACGCCGACCTCACCGAGAGCTTCGACCGGCTCGACTACACCCTCGGCCTCCGCCGCACCCCGCCGGTGGGCTGACGTGCGCTGGACTCTCCTGGTGCTGGCGTCGCTCCTCGCGTCGCCGGCCGCGGCGCAGAGCGCGGGGCGCGAGGCCGTCGAGCGCTACGGCTGCGCCACGTGCCACACCGTGCCCGGCGTGCGGGTGAGCCGACGGCAGAGCTGCGTCGGCTGTCACGAGCGCGTGGTCGGCGCCCGGCGCAGCGGGCTGGGGCGGGCGCCGCGAGTGCAGCACTACCTGCACGTCCCCGACCTCCGGCACGTCACCCGGCGCCTGCGCGAGGACTACCTCGTGTCCTACCTGCAGAACCCGCACGACGCCCGACCGCGCATGGAGGAGACGATGCCGCGGCTGCCGGTCACCGAGGACGACGCCCGCCTCATCACGCGCTACCTGCGCGCGCAGGCCGGGGAGGTCGAGGTCCCCGCGTCGCCCGCGCCGGACCCGGGCAACGTCGGCCCCGGGCGCGCCGCCTTCGAGCGCGCCGGGTGCATGACCTGCCACGAGCTCGGCAACCTGGACTTCGGCGTGCATCTGCCGCCGGTCGCGCTCCGCCGGATCGGCGACGCCGCTTTCGAGGCGCCGAACCTGCGCTTCGTGCGAGACCGCATGACGCCCGACGTCGCCCTCGCCTGGATCCGGAACCCTCGCGCGATCGACCCGAACACCGAGATGCCGCACCCCCAGCTGAGCGACGGGGACGCGCGGGTCATCCGCGACTTCCTCTTCCTGGTGGACCCCGGGCGGCCCGCCGCCGCGCGCCGGCCGACCCTCGAGCTCCAGCCGCTCTCCCGCCGCGTGCGCTACGCCGAGGTGCGGGCGGTCTTCGACCGCTCCTGCATCCACTGCCACGCCCACACGGACGGCGAGGCCAACGCCACCTTCGGCTTCGCGCCGAGCTCGCTCGATCTCTCGAGCCCGGAGGGCGTGCGCGCCGGCGTGCTGCTGCCCGGGGGCGCGCGCCGCTCGGTCCTCGCGCCCGACGAGACCGGGCTGCCGCCCCTCGTCTGGCGCCTCGTCCGGCGACACGAGGAGGCGACGCGAGATCAGGCCGGGGTGCTCGCCGATCCCCTCGGGCCCGCGCTCGCGCCCCCCGACGACACCCCGCCCGGCATGCCGCTCGGCCTGCCCCCGGTCGCGCCGGACGACATCCGCCTCCTCTACACCTGGGCGCTCCAGGGCGCCCCCGAGTGATCGACGTGGGGTCGCGGTGGTCGCTTCAGCCCTCGTCGAGGAACGAGTAGCGCCAGTCGGTCGGGGGCAGCAGGTTCTCCTTGATGGAGCGCGGGCTGACCCAGCGGAGCAGGTTGTAGTGGAACCCGGCCTTGTCGTTGGTGCCGCTCTGACGGCCGCCGCCGAAGGGCTGCTGACAGACGACCGCGCCGGTGGGCTTGTCGTTGACGTAGAAGTTGCCGGCCGCCTGCCGCAGGCCGACCAGGGCCTCCCGCACCGCTTCGCGGTCGCGCGAGAACACCGCGCCGGTGAGGCCATAGGGGGAGGTGGAGTCGACCATCTGGAGCACCTCGCTCCAGGGCGTGGCGTCGTCGTAGACGTAGGCCGTGCAGACCGGGCCGAAGATCTCCTCGCGCATCAGGCGGTGCTTCGGGTCGTCGACCTTCACCAGCGTCGGGTGCACGAACCAGCCCTCCGACTTGTCGGCGTGACCGCCGGCGACGATCTCGGCCGTCTCCTTGGCGACGCCGATGTAGCCGGTGATCTTGTCGTACGCGCGCTCGTCGATGACCGCGCCGCAGAAGTTCGAGAAGTCGCGCACGTCGCCGACCTTCATCTCGGCCATGTCCGCCGCGACCCGCTCGCTCACCGTCTTCCAGAGGCTCTTCGGGATGTAGACCCGGCTGACCGCCGAGCACTTCTGGCCCTGGAACTCGAAGGCGCCGCGGCTGATTGCGGTCGCCAGCTGGATCGGGTCGGCGCTCGGGTGGGCGACGATGAAGTCCTTGCCGCCGGTCTCGCCGACGACGCGCGGGTAGGCGCGGTAGGTCTCGAGGCGCTCGGCGACGCCCTTCCAGAGCGTGTGGAAGGTCTTGGTGCTGCCGGTGAAGTGGATGCCGGCGAGGTGCTCGCTGTCGAGCGCGGCCGCGCCCTGCTCGGGGCCCGGGCCGGGGATGAAGTTGAGCACGCCGTCGGGCAGCCCCGCCTCGCGGAGCAGCTCCATCATCGTCCAGCAGCCGCGGAGCGAGGTGTCGGCCGGCTTCCACAGCGCCACGTTGCCCATCAGGATCGGCGCGGTCGGCAGGTTCGCGCAGATCGACAGGAAGTTGAACGGCGAGACCGCGAGCACGAAGCCCTCGAGCGGCCGGTGGTCCATGCGGTTCCACTGGCCGCGCACGCTGAGCGGCTGGTCGGCGTGGATGCGCTCGGCGAAGGCGACGTTGAAGCGCCAGAAGTCCGCGAGCTCGCAGACGGCGTCGATCTCGGACTGGTGCGCCGTCTTGCTCTGCCCGAGCATGCACACCGCGTTGACCTTCTGTCGCCAGGTGCCGGTCAGCATGTCGGCGGCGCGCAGGAAGATGGCCGCGCGATCCTCGAACGGCGTCTCCGCCCAGCTCTTGGCGACCTTCTGCGAGGCGTCGATCGCCTTCTGCACGTGCTCGCGCTTGGCCACGTGGGCCTTGGCCAGCACGTGGCGGTGGGCGTGCGGCATCACCACGTCGACCGTCTCGCCGGTCCGGATCTCCTCGCCGCCCGCGACGACCGGGATCTCGACCTGCTCGGCGGCGACCGCCTCGAGCGCGCTCTTCAGCTCGGAGCGCTCGGGGGATCCGGGCGCGTAGCCGAGGACGGGCTCGTTCACGGGGGTCGGGATGTTCGCCATGGGGTCTCCTGTTGGGGTGGATCCGCAGCATAGCGGGCGGCCCTCGCTTGGCCGTGCGTGTTCTCAGGTCGGCTCGAAGACCTCCCAGTAGATCCAGCTCGAGACGCGGACCTCGAGGTCGAGCCAGCCCTCCCAGCCTCCCATGCGCACGCCGCCTTGCAGGGCGAACTCCTCGCCGATCGGGATGAGCGCGCCGAGCATGCCGCTGAGCATCGGCTCGCCGTCGTCGAGGTCGAACCAGACCTCGATGGTCGGGATCACCGGCCACGCGTCGGGGCCCTCGATGACCGCCGCGACGAAGAGCTCGAAGGTCCGCTCCTGCGTGAGGTTGGTCCAGACGTTCAGGTGCAGGGTCCCGGCGTCCCAGCGCTGGGCGAAGAGCAGCGCCAGCGTCGCGCCGAAGCCGGTCTCCGCCTCGATCCCCGGCAGGAGCAGGCCGGTCTGGAGCGCGAGGCTGATGCCGTCTCGCTCGCCCTCGCTCGAGTAGCCGCCGTCGACCAGCAGGGTGCGGGTCGCGATCATCTGCTCCTGGAGCGCGTAGCGGCTCTGATCGGGCACGTCGTCGAGGAGCGCCCAGCCGCGGGTCAGCAGCAGGACGTCCCAGCCCTCCCCGAAGCCCCAGTAGATCTGCGCCGAGGGCGCCACGAGGTAGTGCTCCTCCTCGCCGATCACCGTCTGCCAGTAGCCGATCGGCTGGAGCTCCAGCTCCATCGTGCCGTGCTCGACCACCCGCGCGTCGTTGAGGTCGATGAGGTAGGCGTGGGCCCGGGCCGGCCCCGCGAGGAGCGCCACGAGAGCCAGCGACGAGGCGGCGAGCCGGGGCATGGAGGCGGCCCATGGTACCCGCGGAGCGTCCCGCGCGGGTAGCGTGGAGCGCGGTGGGCGCCGCCTGCGGTCCGTGCACCGCAACCGCGCTCGGGGGGCGTCCAGATCCCGGTCGCCGGGCGAGGGCGACGGGCGCCGGGCTCCCCCGAGGTGACAGGCGCGCTTGGCGATCGGCGGCTGCGGCGGGCTCCGCGGGGCTGCGCACGGCGTTTGCACAGTCGGTGGGCATGCCGACCACCAGAGCCCTCAGCCTCTTCCTGATGACCTCCTTGCCGCTCGCCGGCTGCACCGCGCAGCTCGGGGAGCCGGACCCCGACCCCGCGTCCACCCTCGCCGAGGAGGGCGAGTGGTGGGACGAGGGCCCGCCCGAAGACGAGCCCTCGGCCGATCCCCCCGACGCGGGCGAGGAGACCGAGACGGCGTCGTTCGAGCTGAGCGGGGCGCCCCGCTTCCAGCTCCCGTTCCCCTGCGGACAGGTCTGGGCGGGCCAGACGCGCACCAACCACAGCCCGCTGCGCTCCATCGACTTCAACCGCGCCAACGACGTGGGGGACCCGGTGGTCGCGGCCGCCGCCGGGCGGGTCACCGTGGTCTCGAACCTCGGCAACCGGAGCTACGGGCGCTGGATCGAGATCGATCACGGCAACGGCTACCGCACCCGCTACGCGCACCTCCGATCCCAGGGCGTCAGCGTCGGGCAGCGGGTGAGCCAGGGGCAGCGCATCGGCACCGTCGGCGACACCGGCGGATCGTCGGGCCCGCACCTCCACTACGAGCTGCGCCGCTGGGGCACCGCCATCAGCCCGGTGTTCGACGGCCGCACCGCGCACTTCTTCGGCACCCGGAACTACCGCAGCCAGAACCGCTGCGGAGGCGGAGGCGGAGGCGGCGGCGGCGGCGCCACCGGGCACCCGGGGCGCGTGAACACCAACGGCGCGCGGCTCACCGTGCGCTCCGGCCCGGGCACCGGCTTCCGCGCGGTGGGATCCCTCGCCGACGGTCAGCGGGTGCGCATCCGCTGCCAGAAGCGCGGTCAGCGCATCACCGGCACCTACGGCACCACGCGCATCTGGGACTTCGTGGGGACGGGCTACGTGAGCGACGCGTTCGTCTACACCGGCTCGGACGGAAGGGTCGCGCCCAACTGCCGCTGACTTCCCCCGCTCCCTCGTGGTACGAGCACGCCGCGGACGGTTGACCCGTCCGCGGCGAGTGCTTAACGGCCATCTTCGGCACGTTTCGCGCTGGACGAGGGAGCTGATGATCGTCGTCGACCGCGTCTCCAAGTACTACGGCAGGAACGCCGCCGTGCGCGACCTCGATTTCCGGATCGAGGAGGGCGAGTGCGTCGGGTTCCTCGGGCTCAACGGCGCCGGCAAGAGCACCACGCTGCGGCTCCTGAGCTGTCTCCTCCTGCCCACCTCGGGCCGCGTGACCATTCGCGGCTTCGACGTCGAGGAGCAGCCGCACGAGATCCGCAAGCTGATCGGCTACCTGCCGGACGAGCCGCCCCTCTACCCGGAGATGCGGGTCGAGGAGTTCCTCCGCTTCGCCGGCAAGCTCCGGCGCATGGACGCGGAGAAGCTGGCGACGCGGCTGCCGAAGGTGATGGCCCAGACCGGGCTCGAGCAGGTGCGCGATCAGACGATCGGCACGCTCAGTCACGGCTACCAGCAGCGGGTCGGGATCGCGCAGGCCATCGTGCACGAGCCGGCGCTGCTAATCCTCGACGAGCCGATCCAGGGGCTCGACCCGGTGCAGATCGTCGAGATGCGGGCGCTCATCCGCTCGCTGCGCGGAGAGCACACGATCCTGCTCTCCAGCCACATCCTCTCGGAGATCGAGCAGACCTGTGACCGGATCCTGATGCTGCACGACGGCCGCATCGTCGCGCAGGGGACCGAGGACGAGCTCATCCACGGCGCGGCCGAGGGGCCGGCCGGCTACCGGGAGGCGCTGAGCGCGCACTGGGTGGAGCTCGAGGTGCGCGGCGACGAGCCGGACGTGCGGGCGGCGCTCGCGCTGGAGGGCGTCGAGATCGTCGAGCTCACCCGCGGCTCCGGCGACGTGCTGCGGGTCAAGGTCAAGAGCGTGACCGAGGCGCGCGAGCTGATCGCCAGCCGGGTCGTGCAGGCCGGGCTCGGCCTCCGCGGGCTCAAGCGCACCACGAGCGCGCTCGAGGACGTCTTCGTTCGGCTCAGCCAGGGCGAGAGCGAGGAGGAGGAGGTGCGCGCGTGAGCAACGTCGGCCTCATCATCAAGCGCGAGCTCGGGAGCTACCTGCGGACCCCGAGCGGGTACTTCATCGCGGCGGGCGTGCTCCTGCTCGACGGCCTGCTCTTCAACGCCTTCGCCCTCGGCGAGGAGCCGCAGCTCTCGAGCGACGTGCTCCGGATCTTCTTCTACTGGGCGGGCATCGTCACGATGCTGGGCGGCGTCGTCTTCTCGATGCGCCTGCTCGCCGAGGAGCGCTGGACGGGGACCGACGTCCTCCTCTTCACCTCGCCGATCCGCGAGGGCGAGGTGGTGCTCGGCAAGTACCTCTCGGCGCTGATCTTCCTGACCGCGCTGACCCTGCTGTCGCTCTACCTGCCCGCCCTGATCTTCGTGAACGGGAAGGTCAGCTGGGGGCACATCGGCGCCGGCTACCTCGGCATGATCCTGCTCGGCGCGACCACGCTCGCGGTCGGCACCTTCGCGTCGGCGCTGACGAAGAACCCGTTCCTGGCCGTGCTGCTGAGCGGGCTCTTCGTGGGGCTCCTCGAGCTGTGCTGGCCGCTGGGTCAGATCGCCGAGCCGCCGCTGACCGAGGTGCTGTCCTACGTCGCGCTGCACACCAAGCACTTCTCGCCGTTCCAGCGCGGCCTGCTGCAGCTGAGCGACGTCGTCTTCTACCTGGGCATGATCTACCTCTCGCTCCTCGCCGCGACGAAGGTGCTCGCCAGCCAGAGGTGGCGCTGATGGACCGTCGACGGAAGCAACAGATGATCGCGGGCGCGCCCGCGCTGATCGGGCTGGCGGTGGTCTCGCGGCTCTTCGGCGTGCTCGGCGCGGCGGCCTTCCTGCTCCTGCTCCTCGTGGTCTACGGCGCCTGGGAGGTGCTCGGGCCGGGCGAGCCGGACCAGCCCAAGATCGAGGTGCGGCGGAGCTTCTGGGTCGGGCTGCTGCTCCCCTTCGGCCTCGCGCTGCTCTTCGTCGCCGAGCGCGTGGTGAGCGACGTCGACGCCCAGCTCGGGTGGTGGCGTGGCCTGGCGCTGACGTGCCTCGCGGCGGCGGCGGGATGGCGCGCCTGGCAGGTCAGCCGCTCGCGCGGGCAGCGGCGCAAGGTCGAGATCTGGCTCTCGGTCGCGACCGGCGGGGTGCTCCTCGCGCTCGGGCTCTACGCGCTGAGCACCGACGCCGGGCTCGCGTGGATGGGCCTCGAGGGAGAGGCCGCCGAGCGCGCGGGCGGCGCCCTCGGCGCGCTGTGGGTCGCGCTCCTGATCGTCAGCGGCGCCGCGCTCTTCGCGATGGAGAGCGCCTATCGGTTGATGCCGATCGAGGAGGCGATCGAGCTGCGGCGGATCGGCGCCGCGGCCGGGACCGGGCTGAGCCTCGCGCTCTCCCTCGTGTTCGTGGCCAGCCTGGCGTTCGTCAGCAGCGAGCGAGAGAAGCGCTGGGATCTGTCGTACTTCAAGACCACGCGGCCGAGCGAGACGACGATCCGGCTGGTGCAGCGCCTGGACGAGCCGGTCCGGGTGGTGCTCCTCTACCCCGAGGTCAGCGAGGTGCTCGAGCAGCTCCGGCCGTACTTCACCGAGCTCGACGCGGCGTCGGAGTCGCTGACCCTCGAGGTGAAGGATCACGCCCTCGCGCCCGAGCTGGTCCGCGAGCACCGCGTGCGGGGCAACGGCTTCGTGCTGCTGGTGCGCGGGGAGGGCGACGGGCAGCAGGCGGAGAGCTTCGAGATCGGCGAGGACCTCGAGGCCGCGCGCAGCCGGCTGCGCACCCTCGACGGGCGCTTCCAGGAGCACTTCGCCCAGCTCACGACGCGGCCGCGCGACCTGCACGTGACCACCGGGCACCGGGAGCGCAGCGCGAGCGCGACCGACGGAGACCCGGCGCCGACGCGGGTGACCGAGCTGGTGGCGGCGCTCCAGCGGAGCAACATCCAGCGGCGCGAGCTCGGCATCGCGCAGGGCCTCGCCAGCGGGGTCCCGGAGGACGCGCGCGCGGTGGCGGTGATCGGGCCGCGCGAGCCGTTCCTGGCCGAGGAGTCCCGGAGCCTGCTCGACTACGTCGAAGGCGGCGGGCGGCTCCTGGTCTTCGTCGACCCGGACGCGGACCATGCGCTCGGGCCGCTCCTCGCCGGGCTCGGGCTCGAGCTCCGCGAGGGCGTGCTCCACAGCGACGGCAGCTACGTGCGGCGCACCCGCACCGAGGCCGACCGCCAGGTCGTCTACTCCAACCACTACACGGCGCACCCGACGGTGACCCTCGCGAACCGCTACCGGGCGCGCGTGGCCAGCATCTTCGACGGCGCCGGCGCGCTCCAGCGCCTCGAGGGCGCGGCGCAGCTCGACGGGGTCGAGGTCACCTTCCCGATCCGGACCGAGGGCGGCTTCTGGCTCGACCGCGACGGGGACCACGCCCGGGGCGACGGCGAGCCCACCGAGCCTCGCTTCCACCTCATGGCGGCGGTGACCGTGCCCGGGGAAGACGGTCAGGAGGGCCGCGCGGTGGTGGTGGCGGACGGCGACTTCATCACCGACGCGTGGATCGGCAACCAGGGCAACGCCTTCGTGCTGATGGACGCGCTCAACTGGCTGGTCGGCGAGGACGAGGTCTTCGGGCCCACCCAGACCGAGGAGGACGTGCCGATCCAGCACACGCGCGACGAGGACGAGGCCTGGTTCTACGCGACCAGCTTCGGCGCGCCGCTGCCGCTCCTGCTCGCGGGCATCTGGCTCGCGCGTCGCCAGCGCCGCGGCGGTCGGGAGCCGGCGCCGAAGCGCGCGCCCGAGCCCCCGCCGCCCGCGCCGAAGAAGAGCGAGGAGGAGGAGTAGTCATGAACATGAAGAGCGTTCTGGCGCACCTGGTCCTCGCCCTCGGCGGCCTCACCCTCGCGTACCTCGTGTGGACCGGCGAGGAGTCGGCGGCGGCGCCCGGCGAGGTCACGATCTTCGAGTGTGATGCCGACGCGCTCGACCGGGTGGCGCTGACCCTCGGCGAGCGCGAGGTGACGATGGAGCTGAGCCGCGAAGACGGCGAGCGCCTCACCTGGCTCACCGTCACGCGCACGCCCGAGGAGGGGGAGCCGAGCACGACGCGCTTCGTCGGCTCCGACGACGTGGCGGAGTTCCTCGAGCAGCTCGCGCCGCTGCGCGCGACCCGCGCGCTCGGGACCCTCGACGAGCAGCAGCGCGAGGACGTCGGCCTGGCCGAGCCCGAGGGGGAGCTGTCGCTGCGCTGCGGAGACCGGAGCGCCACCTTCCAGATCGGCGCGCGCGCCTACGGCAACGGCGACCGCTACGTGCAGTCCGAGAGCGGCGCGGCCTACCTGGTCGGCCGCGACCGCCTCCAGCCGCTCGAGTCGGCGGAGCACCAGCTGATGCAGCGCGCCTTGCACACGTTCGAGTGGAGCGAGGTGGAGCGGCTCACGGTGAGCGGCTGGGGCGCCGAGCGGACCCTCCTCCAGCGCAACCGCCTGGACCCGCAGCGCGCCGAGTGGGTCGACGCGGGCGCGCCGGATCGCCGGAACGAGCTGTTCGGCAACTGGCTGCAGCGCTACCCGCGCATGCGCGTCCAGAAGTACCTCGGCCCCGAGGAGACGCCCGGCGCCGACCTGGAGTCGTCGAGCGAGCGGCCGGAGCCGCTGATCCGCATGGAGATGCGCGGCGAGGACGGCGCCCTCGGCCAGCTCGAGATGCAGCGCGTGGGGCGCGCCGCGTACTACGCGCGCACCGGCACCACCCGGAGCTGGGTCCGGGTCCCGGCGAGCGTGGCGGCGGGGTTCATCGAAGACGCGAGGGCGGTCCTCGGACAGGAGCCCGAGCCCGAGCCGGTTCCGGCCGAGACGGAGTCCGAGACCGCGACCGAGCCCGCTACCGACGCTCCGGCGGGGGAGTGAAGGTCGGCAAATTACTCTCGCAAAGACGCAAAGACGCAAAGAGGTTGGGGGCGACGGGGTGGAAGGCTCGCCGGCTTCGTGGCGACCGCGTGGCGGTGATGACGGGGTGGCGCGAGTCGCCGACCGGTTGCCGGCTCGTCCCTTTGCGGCTTGGCGAGAGCCATTCGTTCCCGGGGCGTCCGGAGGGGGATCCAACCTGGCGGGTGTGATTCGGAGGACTCGCGCGGCGGAGTGAGATCGTCGGAACTCTGTCGGCTCGGTGGCCTCCGAGGGTCATGGAAGCCGACGCGTTGGAGCGTGAGATCCTGCGACCGGAGGCGCCCGTGCGCTTTCGGGATCGACAGCGGAGCCGTGGCACCCTGCTGCGGGTGAGCGTGGTACCCGCGCTCTGCGTTGCCATGGCGGTGCTCGGCGTCGACACCTCGACCGTGGTCGTGATGGCGGCCGCGGCGGTGGTCGCGGCCGCGCTCGAGATCGCGAACGGCAGCTACCGCACGGTGGTCACCGACCGCGCCGTGCACGTGCAATGCGGCCTTCGGGTCGACCGCATCCTCCGCCACCAGATCACCGAGGTGCGCGTCGCCCCCTACCGCGCCACCGAGGCCCTCGTCGGCCGCGGCGTCTTCCGCCAATCGCGAGACGGCCGCGTGCGCACCTTCCGCGCCGGCGGGATCCGCGAGACCGTCCGCATCACCTGGGACCGAGGCGACGGCCCACGCACCACCATCATCGCCACCGATCAGCCCGACGCCCTCAGGGGCGCCCTGAGCCCCCCGCCCCGCGTCCGCCTCGACCCCGAAGCCCTCGCCGAAGCCGATGGCCTCCTGCTCCCCCAGCCCCGAGAGCCGAGAGCCTCACCCCAGCCCCGAACCCGCCGCATCCTCGAGTCGTCCTGAGTCAGCGCGAGCCGTGCCACGGAGAGGGCCAGCGAGCACGAGCGCGAGCGCGAGCCGAGCCGAGCCGCGAAACGAAGCGGACCGGCGAAGGCGGCCAGCGAGCGCGAAGCGCGAGCCGCTGACCGAACGGAAGGCGGAGCGGGTTGCGGAAGGGAGAAAGGCGGCCAGCGAGCGCAAGCGCGAGCTGCTGACCGAACGGAAGGCAGGGAGAAAGGCGGCCAGCGAGCGCGAAGCGCGAGCGCGTGCCGCAGGGCCCCCAGCGCCCCGCGCTGGGGTCGCGGGGCGCCCGCGCGCACCCCCCGCGGCGCCCCCCGGGGGGGGGGGGGGGGCCCCCGGGGGCGGCGCCC